>MKUH01000046.1 GCA_001897745.1 Candidatus Accumulibacter sp. 66-26 | reverse complement strand
CGCTGCTTCGACCGCGCCGGCAAGGTGGCGACGCTGCGCCTGCACGGCGACTGCCACGCGGGCAATGTTCTGTGGACCGACGCCGGGCCGCACTTCGTCGACTTCGACGACGCGCGCATGGGGCCGGCCGTGCAGGATTTGTGGATGCTGCTCTCCGGCGAACGCGGCGAACAGGTGCGCCAGTTCGCCGAAGTGCTCGCCGGCTACGAGGATTTCTGCGATTTCGACACGCGCGAACTGCACCTCGTCGAAGCCCTGCGCACGCTGCGCCTGATCCACTACGCCGGCTGGCTGGCGCGGCGCTGGGACGATCCGGCCTTCCCCGCCGCCTTCCCGTGGTTCAACACGCAGCGCTACTGGCAGGACCGCATTCTGGAATTGCGCGAGCAGATCGCGCTGATGGACGAACCGCCGCTCTGGTCGGCGTGATCTCCCGGACGGCGTGGCGCCGTCCCCCGACAGGAATCTAAAATAACGTTATGGCTACCTGTTTATGAGGTTTTGTGTTTTGTCGTCTGGAAAAATACCCCCAGAAATACCCCCTCGTTCATTGCCCTTGGGTGGTCTACTGATGGATTTCATGTTCTATCGGATGCGAGCGCGTGCGTGCGCTCGGCTGGCCGGTGCGCCATCTGCCGCTTCCGACAGGTGCGCCACGGCGGCGAGTCGCTTCCGGCGCTGGTCGTGGCGATCAACGTCACCGGCTACCGATTTGCGATGGACGTCCGCCGCCGCCTCGCCTTGGAGGGGGCGAAACCGTTTTCCGTTCATCCTGGGCGGATCCTGACGGGAAGCGCAGCACTGTACAGGGCGAGAAGGGGTGGATTTCCCTCTCGCGTGTACACGCGTGCGCACACAGGTGGGCACGCAAAAACCCGGTGTTACAGGTGTTACGGTGTTACAAATCGCTGAAAGCCTTGCGAATAGGGGCTTTGCGTGTAACGCCGTCGTAACACCAAGGGACTTTTTCGGGTGTTACTTCGGTTTTGTAACACCGCGTTCCTCTTCGGTGTTACATCGGTGTTACAGCCAAAACCATTGGTAGATAAGGAGTTCGATGTTCATGTAACACCGTAACACTAGTAATACCGATTTTCCTCGCGTGTGCGATCGTGCGTACGCGTAGCAAGTCGCGTGCCTAAAAAACTTTCTTCTCGCCTTGTATTCGCGGGGGGAAACGGGATTTCTGCGATTTGCGGTGGTGCCGGCCGATCAATTGCCCGATTGCGCACGCATGGTGCGGCTGTGGCGCGATTTTTTGCTGAAGAGGTGTGTTGGGTATGGGGCAGCGTAAAAAAATCGCTCATACGTCGATTTTGTTGATGCCGCCCATCCGGGAAATTGTGCGAGCTTGGCAGGCTCTCCGAATCTACTCGATCAGCGGCGGCGGTTCGTTCTTGCCATTCGATCGCACAGGACTGACGAACTTGTAGAAACGCCTCGGCGTTTGCATGTCGGGCGTGCGGTGAGTCGTCGTCACCTTCCCGTCCTTGCCTTTCTGCAGCATGCCCGCCTTGGCGAGAATGTCGGCCGCCGCCGTCTTGTCGTAGCCCTCGGCAATCTCAAGGGCAAACACCGATGGAGAAATCAGCCAGGTCATATCCCCGCCGTCCCGGCGCCGGTAGCCGGCCGCATTGAACACATCCGGCTCTTTGTCGCCGGCGGCATCCGCCCAATCGATGAAACGGCCGTAGGCGTGCGCACTGAACCATCCCTCTGCCTGGTCGATGATCTGCTCGTCTTCCCGATTGCCGACGCCGTAGCGCTCCAGCCAGGCGAAGAAACACCGCCGGATTGCAGCACGTCCTTCCCCAGTCTGCCAGCCGGTAAATCCTGCCTCGGTCGCGATCTCCAAGGCTTCGCCGGTCACTGCAAACCTTGCGGCCACGCGGCGTACCTGGCCGCTGGTTTCGTCCGGAAGTGAGTCGGAAAGCTCGCTTATCGCAATCTGCAGCCGGAGCGCGATCTCGCTGGCCTTGTCAGCGACGAATGCGACGAAGGCCCGGCCGACGGTTCCGTAGTTTTCGCCGGCTGCTTTTTCCAGCGCCTTCGCCAAGCGGTTTGAATCCGAGATGCCGTGCAATCGTTCGAACGCGCCCATGCCGCCGCCGGCATCTGCAGGCAGGCTGGCTAGGCGAACTTCCTGCCCGGCTCGCGTCCTCCGCCCACCGCCTTGCATGAAGCTGGCTAGATCGATTTCGCCGGTCGACAGCACCAGAATCCGCCAGCGCAGCATTTCCCGGTTTCCGCCTTCGCGGGCGCCCTGCATCTTGCCGGTACCGTTGAACAGCCGATAGGCGGCCATGTTCACCGCATCCGGATTACCCTGGCCGATTTCATCGAGCAGCATCAAGCCGTCGTTGCGGGCTGCTGCCGCATTGGCGAGTGCAAGCGCCGTGGCATCCCAATTCAGCACTTGTTCGCGAGGCATTCCCCAGACCGATGCTCCCACGTTGGCCGAGGTTGTCTTGCCGCACCCGGAAGGGCCGAAAAAGTGGAAGCCGCCTGACTCAAGTCCGACCAGGTGGAGCAGCGGTGCCGCCAGTGCGGCACCGATGGCCAGCATTGGGCGGGAGTTTCCGCTGCTTAAACGGGCGACGTTTTCCCGCCAGCTCTCGACCGTTCCTCGAGCGCGATAGGCCGGTGCATGGCTGCGGTCGCCGTTGTAGAAGAGGGGCGCCGAAGGGTTGCCGATGACTTCGCCGCTGGGGAGCACGTAGGCACCAAGATTCCAGCCGCCGCGATGGCTGACGGTGTGCATGGTGTCGCCGTCGCCGGTCTGCAGCCAGGCGGCAAGGCATTCGAGCGCGCGCCGGCTCGTCGCCAAGGCCAAACCCCCTGCGCGCAAAATTCCCCACGACTGGCGGTCGCCGACGATTCCGAGGTTGAGGGCGTGCTGCTGCTCATGGTGATTCCCGCGGCTGTTCCAGCGAAGGATGCGGTAGTGCTCGCTGCTTTCGTCCATCCCGCGCCCCATGATTTCGAGCGGGTCGCACAACCACAGCGGCGGCAGCTCGCTGGTGTCGCCAGTCTGCGGGTCAACCTTGGTCCCGATGTAGAACACCCCTTCCTTCCAGACTTCAGTCCGTGGCGATAGGGGGGCGGCAGGCTTCGCGGACTTTTTCGGGGATGACGTTGCCAGCTTCAGGTGCTGCATGTCGGCTTGGGCACTCATGCGGCAAGATCCCTGCAGTCGGTCAAAATGTCGAGCCAATCCTTGCCGTGCTGTGATGGTGAGAGCACGTCGACCTTTCGGCCCTCATGCCGCAGGCGATCCGCAAGCACCTGGGCGGCACGCTGTCCGGTGTCGTTCTCATCGTTGTCGGCGGCGATGAAGACCTCTCCCACTTCCGGAGGCAGGATCACCGTGCTTAGTCCGTTTGCCGACACGCAGGCCCAGACTGGGAGTCCGCAGGCCAAGTGCACCGCGAGGCCGGTTTCAATACCCTCGGTCAATGCGAGTCTGCCGGCGGCCGGTGGAAAGAGGCGCACTGCCGCACCTGGCATCACACGGGTGGCGCGGGTTTTCAATTTTTTCACGGCCAGCGCCTCGCCGGTTTCTGGATCCTGCAGCGTGGCTTTGATGCCGTCCGCTGTCAGGTAGGTTCGATGCAAGGCGACCGTTCGCCCTTCCTTCCCTTGTACTGCTGCCAGCATTGCCGGAAAGGTTCCGAGGCGGCACGGATGCCCGTGCACCGTGTGCCAGTAGGGGATGCCCCGATGGAAGCGCAGCACCGCCGGAAAGATCGTCAAGGTCAGGCCGCGTCCGGACAGATAGCGCCCTACGGGGTCGTCAGGATTCACCGGAGACGCTTCCTCCCAAAGCACGCGCAGGGCTTCTCCATCGTCACGCATCTGCTCGCGCGGTTGCGGTGCCGCCTGCCGTCTGGCGGCTGGGGCATTTCCGGGCTGTCCGAGCGCCTCGGCAACCTTCGCCAGTGCCGCCCGGAAATCGCATCCATGCCAGTGCATGACGAGCTCGAAGCCATCGCCGCCCTGACGATCGAGCGCACGGCAGACGAAAGCACCGCTCTCGTTGCTGTCGGTGAAGCTGAAGCGGTCGGAACCGCCGCACGCCGGGCAGGGCTTGTTTTGCCGCGTCAGGCTGTCCGGCGGGATCCCAAGCGCGGTCAGAATTTCCTTCCACCGCCCGCGTGCGGCGGCACGCAGTTCGCTGACAGACAGGCGGCTCATGATTCATCCTCCCGCAGCAACTTTTCTGCCGCATCCATGAAGGCGCGATCGTGCCTGCCAAAGCGGGAGAAGCTTTCCAGCATCTCTATTGCCGCCATGCGGAATTCCTCATCGAGACCGGTCAAGCAGCGCCCCGCCTCGAAGGGTTGAAGATGCCGGTAGAGTCCAATGGTCAATGCCTGCAGGCGTCGCCCGCTTGCACCAGGCGCCTGCAGCTTGTCTGAGTGGATGATCCAGGGCGAAATCCATCCTTCGCCGAGTATCCGGATTGCCTTCTCGGCATTGCACGCCAAATCGTCCCGCAGGCAAGGCAGAAAGTGCTCGCGGCGTGCGGCGGGTAGCAGGGACATGGCATCTTCGAGGGCAACATTCAGGCCATCAGCGAAACCTCGCGCGACGTCGTAATCTGCCGGGTGGGTATTGCCTTCAATAGGTGGCATCTGCTTGAAGGAAATAACCGTCGAAAACAATATGCGGGAAAGGTTTTGACCGCACAGGTAGGCCCATTCACGACGGTTCTCGAAGGCTTCGATTTGCGTCGGCTGAGGAATGGAATTCACGCTCATAGCATCCCCCTGAGAATGTCGTCTGAATGGTTGAGCTGGCGTGCCTGCTGCTTGATCAGCGCGCAGAGGTTGTCGGAGGAAACGCGACGATCCTCGGCCATGTTCAGGCCTTCGGCGATGAAGCTGAGGCACATTGCCGTCTCCGAAATGGCGCCCTGGATTTCCTCGGCTGCAGTTCCGATGTCGTCCATCAAATAGGTGGCCGATTGCAGCAGCTCCCGAAGCTCCTCGTTAGCTTCTCCGTCGGGGAGCGGAAGGGAAGAAACGAGGCCGGTGAGTTTCTCGATCATGCGGCGCAGTTGGGCAAGTTCCTGCTTGCCGTTCTCCGATGGATCGCGGCTGAACAGTGGCGCGGACAGACGCTTCTGGAACTCAAGATACTTGTCGCTCATGCTGCCACCTCCGATACCGTGTAACCGCGTTGGGCCGGGTAGATGACGGCACGCTTGCCGCGACAGGTCAGTAACGCGGCCAGGGCGCGAGCCTCGGCGTGCGTGGGCAGGGTGGAAATGGGAACGGCGTGAAGCGGAAACAGCGCCCGCAGGGCGCGGGAAATGGACTTTGGCATGGTTGCCTCCTTTGCAGCGGTCAGATATTTCCGCTCTCCCCGACGCCAATCGGGGTGGGCGGAACCGTGCAGGTTGGCGTACCGGGCAAAGGAGCCGGCGCAGCTTGCGCTGCCCCGCACGGCCCGCCCATAGGAGGTGGTGCCATGTCGACGGACGAAAAAATAGCCGCAGTGGTGGCGGCTCATCCGCCTTTGCTTCGGGACGCCAATCCCGGTTGCGTTTGTGGGCGCAACGGCGACATTCTTGAGGGCTTCGGCGGCGCTGTCAAGCCGCGCGTGATGGTCTATAGTTTCGATTGTCATTGGAAGTGATCACTCTTGCCCCCTCTCTGGGGGCTTTTTTTCGTCTGTTGGTTGAAGAGGGCTGGCGGTGCTGCGTGCGCAGTCAGCCTGCAGCAGCGGACCCCGCCGCATCCCTCTCGCGTATTTCGATCGCCCGCTGCGACTGCTGCAACTGGCTCGCAATCAACGGGTCGGGAACCGCACTGGGCGAGATGGTTCGTACGACTTCCGTCACCGCGACGAACGTGTGGCCGCAGGCCAGGTTGGTGCATTGGCAGAAGCCTTCTCTCGTTACCTTGGTGATGGCTTTGGACGTGCGGATGGTCGCCCGGTGGCCACAGTGGGGGCACGTGATATGCATTCCCGGTTCTCCCGATTTGATTTGTGCGAGCAGGTTTTTGTATTCCGGCCGGGCGGTCGAAGCCGTCTCGGCCGGATTCACGCAGGCTGTCTGTAGCAGCAGCATTTCACGCATTGCGGTTGCGTAGCCGATCAGCAGTCGGTGATGCAGCGGTAGTCCTTCGAGATGCTGCCGGCGTTCTTTCGCGCCGAGTCGCACCGGGAGCAAATTTCCCCCGTGTCGGTTTCGATGCGAATGCTTCGGTTGTCCCAGAACTCGACCATCTCGCCGTCCTTAACGTTGGTGACATGGAGTTCTGGAAGGCCGTGCTGCTTCAGCCAGTTGCTTACCGCGCGCAGGCCGCTATCCGACGCGGCACGCACGGTGAAGATGACGACAGTGAGGCCGGCGCCATGCCAGCCTTTGACGCGGTCGACCATCGCTTTTACGGGGGCGCCGATGCTGCCGTCGCTGGTGCTCTTGGACAGTGTTCCGTCCAGATCCACTGCAATGCATTTGTTCATGGTGTTACTCCGGTTTTCGTTGATGTGATCGTGGTGAGAAAGAGAGAGGGCGCAGGTCAGCCTTGCGCGAGTGCCGGTTCGTGGTTCATCAGCTCGCGCTCGTTTGCTTCAAGCCGATCCTTGAGCTTCTGCAATCCCAAATGGGTGAGCGCCCCGTAACCGGAGGCGTCCAAAGGGACTGTCAGTTCAGCTGGCAGCAGATGGGAGAAATTGTCGTTCGACGCATCGAACCAAGCGCTCAACCGGTGTGTGGCATTGGCCAGTACGTAATCCTTGTTCGAGGCAAAGGTGTGCACTTTCCCGATGGGTGAGGACTGAATGTCATGTTGCAGCTTCAGGCCGGCCAGCAGTTCGATGGGAAGCTTGGAAAAGCCAACTTCCAGAAGATGATCGGCCAGAATGCGCGTTGCGAAGAGTCTTCCTTCCCGGACATCACGGGCGGCCTCGTGCATTGCGATTTCAACTCGGTCGCGCTCGATAGCAATGTCTTGGCTGAGGCTGCGGTATTCCTCAGCCAGGCTATATGCCGCGCGGGCATCGGCCTTCAGTTCGAAGAGCTTCTTGGTGGGGCGGCCAACGCATTCGCGCAGGGCATCGCGAAGCTTCCGCCTTGCCTCTTGGGCTTCGGCTTCCGATGCCTGGGCGGCTTTCTCTTGGGACGCAATCTGCTCGCAAAGCACGCCATGTCGTTCCTTGGCTGTGCTGAACGCGGCGCGGCCGGCCGCTATGTTTTCCAGGTGTTGGGTGAGTTGCTGTTGCAACAGTGCGTCGCCGGCAACATTGTTGACGGATTCGTTCGGCTGGGTCGTGGAAGTCATCGCTTTGCTTTCTCGGGCTGTGGTTGGAAATCTGCTTTTTTCGCGTCGCGGATGGCGATGCGGGTTTTCTGCCATTCAGAAATTTCGGACTCCAGCCAGGCCACGCGACCACCGGGGAGCGGGATCGGCGCGGGGAAAGTGGCTTTGCGGACGGCTTCGTAGATGGTTGTTTGCGCCAACCCAGTGCGGAGTTTGACTTCGGCGATTCGAAGGAATCGCTCAGGCGGCGTGCTTACGTTCTGCGGGGGAGGCTGTCGGTCCATTCGTAAGGTCTCGATGACGTACGGAATGGACCGAATTAGACCGGGGCGGGCGCCCGATTAGGACGCAATGCGGTTTTGCGGTTACCGCATTGCGGTTTTGCAGTTATCGAAATTCTGGGGGTTAAATGGCTTCGGCCTCTTTCAGAATTTTCGAAGCCTCATCTGGGGTGACCGTTATCGCCAGACGTGCCAATTCTGCCGATATATCGTTTGGACATAGGGGGGGAGGCCAGTAGCCTTTTGATAGGTGAAGAATCAGAAGAAGAGCATCCGTTCTCCCCTCTTCGTTTTTTGGCGGCTTTCCTTCGAATGCGCGCTTCAGCCATCTGCGAACAGTGTCGTCGCTGAAGGTTGTGGAGCTTTTCAATTTGTCCATGATTACGCCTGTCGCCTTGTTGCGCGCAGCTTTTGGGTCGAATCCGTAGAGCATTGCAATGCCGCACAGCATCTCCATCATCGGATCGAACTGCCGGCTGGTATTGGCAGCCGGTTCATTACTCCTTGGTTCAGAGTTGCCCAGCCACGCCGGAACAAAGGTTCCATGACGATCGAGCCAAGCGATCAGTTCGGCTCTTTTGACGACCAGATTTGCGATTCGAGGATCGTCGAAATCCCCCATGCTGTTAGCGCACCAATCCCTCACGGTATCAAGTCCATTCACCGATGTGAGCGTGACAGGGTCGCGAACAATCAATTTGCCGTTCGATATATCACTCTTGGCGTTTTCGGTTATCGCGTGCCCAGCAGCCTTTAACTCCTGCGAATTCTCGCCGAGTGTTTCATCCTCATAGGAGCCATCGAGCCATGCATCCATCGGTATTCGGCCGATGGCGGCGAGCATTACGGCATCATTTTTGTGGCGTCGATAAAGCGAAGCGCCAATCGAAAACATTTGCTGCTGAATGTTGGATAGCTTGATCTCGCCAGCCGCCGCGTGGTCTAGGGCTTGCTTGTAGAACCGGGAAACTGCAACGAGCGTCCCTTCGTTATTCGAAGTCATGTGCTCCCCTTCGCTCCCTTGGATGTGGTTGCCACGCCACTCCAACAAGGGGGCTGGAGTTTCAGGTCGTCACCCTAGGCGCGGCGAGTACCAGTTTGCCTCGCGGTCCGGCCGCTTCGCAAGCCCGGAGATGGAATCTCCCGATACGCAGCGATGCCGCTTGCACAAGGGAATCGCGAAAATTCCTTCTTGCACCTCAAGGCATTTCTGCTCGCCTTGCCGGAGGTGCATCAAACCCGCTTTGTGGTGCATGAATTCGCATGATTTCCAATAGCACCTGTGCCAGCCGATGGCTGCTGCAGGGCTGGCGGCAGCGAGTGTGCATGGGTGCATGCTTTTCGCCCCCTAAAGCGGGAAGGCGAGGCGGGGTCTCGATTGCGCGCGCAGGGCGAGCGCGAGGTTTTCCCACAAAAGCCCCGCCAAGCGGTCTGTGCGGGCTTGTGGGTGCTTATTGGTGGTTTGTCAGTGCCTTGCTATGCGGTGGTTGGAAAATGCGCTGCAAGGCTTGGTGATGGGCTTGCTGGCGATTGTGTTTGTCCGCGGATTTCGGGTGTGGCGACTGCCGCATCGTCAGCCCAGCCTGGCAATCCGAAGCCGAGCATCTTCAACATGCCACACCAGCGCTTCAGCACACGGCGCCCAGCCAGCGGAGAATCTGCCGTCGCTACGCAGGATGCGGACGAATTCATCGGCGAGTGCGAGCGCCTGCCGCCAGGTATCCGGCTCCACGCTGGCATGCAGCCGTGCCGGCGGCAAATCGGCAGGCAAGGCGCCGCTGCTCCGCGGCGCAAACGCCATCGGCAGCATGTCGTAGGCGGGAGCTAGGTGATACGGGCGCCCGTGCTCCGCCACGAAGGACAAATTTCCGTGGTGCATGTCGGTGTTTCCGATCAGCGCACCGAAGGCATACAGGAGCGCCGCACCGGCCGCGGCTTCGTCGGTGATGATGCCCAGTGCCGCCAAGCGTGCGGCCAACACCGGCCACGGCGATTGCGCATCGCCGACGAACTCGGCCTCGACCGACGTCAGCGAGTGCAGCGCGCGCCGCCCCAGTGGCCCGACGCGATCGAATCGATCGACTTCCAGAAAGCGCCGCCCGGCGATATCGAGCAGCCGGGAGTGCGATGCCGGAATGCCGGCGGCGAGCAGCACCTGTGCGGCAATGTGCTCCGCAGCCAAGAGATCACGCCAGCGCTGGGCGATGGGGTTGTCGTCGGCAGCGGTGAATTTCACGAGGACATGCTGTCCGGTGTAGGCGGTGAATTTCGGCTGTTCGCCACCGGCCGAAGATCCCGGAACGTCACCGCGCTCGGTCGCTTCCGCGAGCGCCGGATACTGCGATTGGTCTACGGGCGCAGGCGGCGGCGCATCGATGAAGTGCTCGCGGGCGATGTCGCCCAACAAGAGGTTGCCGACGACATCCTCGCCGTGTGCCAGCAGGGCGCGCAGCATGTGGGTCTCCGACCATTCGGCAAGGCTTGGCGGCAGCCCCAGCGCGGCGGCGTGGTGCTTCGCATAGGCACGGCCGAGGAACCCCTGCGGGCACATGTCGAGCAGCCACCAGGGCAGGCTGTCGCTGTACAGGGTGCGGCCATCTTCCTGTTGCATGACGAAGCCGCCGGGGCAAACCGGCGTCAGCACGCCGAGCCGGCGAAGGGTGCCATCGGCGGCGATGCGATAGACAGGAATGGCGCCAAGCCCGCGGCCGGGGTCGCGTAGCGCGTACTGAATGGCACGGCCCGCCCCGATGCGCACGACCTCATCGCCGAGCGCCGACAGAGCACGCGACGCCGTTGGTTGGCTTATTCCAAGCCGTTCAACGAGTTGGCGTGCCGGCATCGGCCCTTGCCGCAAGCAAAGGCGGATCGAATCGGCGTGGGATGGCATGGGCAATGAATGCATCAATGAATAGATGAATGCATTGTATAGCAATGACCCGCTAGTGTGAGCTGCATCAGTCGATTATCCGGGGCGGCGCCGGCAGGAATCTTTTGCACCGCAGGTGAGATTGGCGCATCCGGACGGACGAAGAAGGCCTTTACTCCGCCGTATTGCGCTTGATCGGGAGCACCTTGCCGCCGATTTGCAGGCTGTCGAGATAATCCGCCCACTGCTGCATCATTGCCCGGCGCTCTTCCAGATATTCAGCCTGATGCACGTAGGCTCCGAGCACCTGGTCCTGTTCCTGATGGCTGAGCTGGCGATCGATGACTTCCTTCCGGAATCCCATTTCCGCCAGCGCTGAGGCTGCCGTCGCCCGGAAGCCATGCCCGCTGACCTGCTTGGCGGCGTAGCCCATCGCCCGCAGAGCACTGTTGATGGTGCCATCGCTGATTGGCCGGGTTGGGTTGTTGCGATTCGGGAATACCAGCTCACGCTCGCCGGAGTAGGCCTGCAGCTCGCGGAAAATTTCGACCGCCTGCCGGGGCAGGGGGACGGTGTGGGCGCGCTTCATCTTCATGCCGAGCAGGCCGCGTGATCGGTCGCGCTCCCCGGGGATGACCCAGGTTGCGGCCTCGAGGTCTATTTCCTGCCAGCGTGCGCAGCGCAGCTCGGACGATCGCAGGAAGAGCAGGGTCGTTAGCCGCGCCGCGTGCTTGATCGGCATCGACAGGCGAGCGGCGTCCAGCCGGATGAAAAACTCCGGCAGCTCACGGGCATGCAGCGCCGGGTAATGCTCGGCCTGGCGCGTCTTAACCGCTTTCTCCAAGCCGACAACCGGGTTCTCAAATTCGCGCAGCCCTTCGGCGATGGCGAAGGTGAAGATATCGCGCACGCGTTGGCGGACACGCTTCAGTGTCTCCAACGTGCCGCGCGCCTCGATCTTGCGCAGCATCGTCAGGATCTCCGGCGGCCGGAGGTCGTTGATCTGGCGATCGCCGATCTGCGGGAACACGTCGACTTCCAGCGAGCGCATGATCTTCTCAGCGTACTCCGGCACCCATGACTTTTTCGGGTTGCCCCGAGCGTGCCAGCGCCGGGCGACGGCCTCGAAGGTGTTGGCGGCAGCAGAAGCTTGCGCCGTTTTAGCGGCCTTCTTGGTCTTCCCCGGGTCTGTGCCGGCGGCGATCAGTTCGCGGGCGTCGTCTCGCTGGCGGCGGGCGCTTGCCAGCGTCGTTCCTGGATAGACCCCCAGCGCGAGGAGCTTTTCCTTGCCGTCGATCCGGTACTTGAGGCGCCAATATTTGCTGCCGTTGGGCTGGATTTCGAGGTACATGCCCTTTTCATCGGCGAGCCGGTAGGGCTTTTCCTTCGGTTTCGCGTTTCTGGCGGCAACATCGGTAAGTGGCATCGGAAATCCTCAGTGGTGGCGAAGTGCGGCCTTAGAAAGCAGGCCAGTGATTTCGCTTATCCCTTTAATTGGCGGTTATTTCAACGATGTATGGGGGTGTTTTTAGCAGGTATTGCAAATGTCATTCAATGTACCCCTAAATATACCCCCAAAATTTGCCGGCTGGTGTTGCTTCGTCCCGTAACGTCTCGTACAACAGAAAAAGAAAAACCCGCACTAGTGCGGGTTTTGCGGGCGGTCTCGTAAGGTCCCGTAACGTTGATTGGTCCCCCCGACAGGAATCGAACCTGTATCTGGCGCTTAGGAGGCGCCCGTTCTATCCATTGAACTACGGAGAGATAGGGCGCGTATTGTAGCCGCCGGCGCCCGGCGATGCCAGCGCGGCGCCCTTTTCCTCGGCGCGCCGGGGCGGACGGGGCGCAGATGAGGTCCCGGCGCCTACTTTTTGAAGCGCCCGTCTGGAATATTTTCGGACGATCAATGACAATAGAATTTCACCCCGGGCCAGGAAAGATCATGTTCAAACGCTACAGCCGCCTGCCGATCGCGCAGCAAATCATTCTTGCATCCGTCGTTCTCCTGCTGCTGGTCTTCTACACGATGACCGCGCTCGTCTACCGGATGGCCGAGCGGGCCGCGATCACCGAGGCCGAGCACTCGCTGGCCGAGGAAAGCCGGCTGATGGCCGGCACCCTCGATACCTTCTTCGACAACGTCAAGGCGCGCGGCGAGCGCCAGTCGCGCTTTTTCCTGCAGAGCTTCGGCGGCAAGCTGACCCTCGGGCCGGGCAGCGTGCCGACGGGCGAGATCGAGCTGCCGGCGATCCATGCCGGGCGCGAGGTGGCCAACGCCAATCGCCCGTGGCTCGAAGCGTTCAAGGAGCTGACCGGCGACGAGGCGGCACTGCTGGCGGTGCACGACGGCAAGGTCTATCGCGTCGCCACCCTGCTGATGAAGGACGGTAAGCCGATGCACGGCTCGCGGATTCCCGACAGCGATCCGGTGGCGCGCGCGCTGCTCAAGGGCGAGGACTACAGCGGCATGACGGTGCGCAACGGCAACTATCACTTCAGCACGGTGAAGGCCTTCAAGGATGCCGACGGCAAGGTGTTCGCGGCAACCTCGGTGCGCATCAACCTGGAGCCCGAGCTAAAGCAGATCCGCGATCTCTTCGGCAAGGTGGTGAGCGGCAAGACGGGCTACGTCTTCATCGTGCGCCAGCTCGACGCCAAGGAGATCGGCGAATACGTCCTGCATCCGCGCTTCCAGGGCCGCACCGTCGACGCGACGGCGACGACCCCCGAGGTGCGCGCGCGCCTCGCCGAAATGCTCGCGCTGAAGAACGGTTCGGCGCGCTATATCGCGGTCGACGGCGAACAGCGCCGGCGCGAGAAGCTGACCTACGCGGCGACCTCCGAGAAATGGAACTGGACGCTGGTCGCCGGCAGCTGGCTCGACGAATACCTCGAAGAGAGCGTCCGCCTGCGCAACGCGCTGATCGTCGTTGCCCTCGGCTCGGTGGCGCTGCTCTGCGTCTTCATGTTCGTGCTCGTGCGGCGGCAGCTGGCCGGGCTGGTTTCGCTGGTCGGCGACGTCTCCCGCCTCGGCGACGGCGACCTGCGCGTCGAGATCGGCGGCGGCGCGGCGGACAGCCGCAACGAGGTGCATGTCCTGCGCAACGCGGTCGGCGCGATGGCCGGCAACATGCGCACGCTGGTCGGCGACATCGCGCGCACCGCCGAGCGCGTGAGCGTGTCGGCCGACGAGTTGCAGGGCGTCGCGCAGGCGACGATGTCCAGTTCCGAGCAGCAGTCGCAGTCGGCCTCGGGAATCGCCGCCTCGGTCGAGGAAATGTCGGTCAGCATCACCCACGTCGCCGACAGCGCGCGCGAGGCGCGGCGCATTTCCGGCGAAGCCCGGGCTTCGGCCGAGGAGGGCCGGACGGTGGTCGGGCGCACCATGTCCGAACTCGAGAAGGTGGCCGGCGAGATCGGCCAGTCGGCCGAGCAGATCGGGCTGCTCGGCGAGCGTTCGAAACAGATTTCGAGCGTGGTGAACGTCATTCGCGAGATCGCCGAGCAGACCAATCTGCTGGCGCTCAACGCCGCCATCGAAGCGGCGCGCGCCGGCGAAACCGGCCGCGGCTTCGCCGTGGTCGCCGACGAGGTGCGCAAGCTGGCCGAGCGCACGGCGCTGTCGACGCGCGAGATCTCCGGGACCATCGAGGCCATCGCCGGCGAGACCGGGAAGGCGGTCGAACGCATGCAGGCGGTCAGCCGGCAGATGGCCGGCAGCGTCGAACTGGCGCAGGGCGCAGGCGTGGCGCTGGCGGCCATCGACGAGCATACGGAGCGCACCGCGCATACCGTGCAGAGCATCGCCGAAAGCATGCGCGAGCAGAGTTCGGCGAGCCAGGAAATCGCCCGCCTGATCGAGGGCATCGCCCAGTCGTCGGACGAGAACGCGACCACCGCCGGACGCAACCGCGAACAGGCCGCCAGCCTGCAGCGCATGTCCGCCGAACTGCAGGGCATGCTCGGGCGCTTCAAGGTCTGATCGACCCGCCGGACGGCGTGCCGTCCCGGATGGCGTGCGGGCGGCGCTAGAAGGAGGACGACGAAGGCGCCGTCGCCGGCGGCTCCGCCCGCCGCATCGTTCGCGGGTGCGGAGCGTGCGGCGAAAGGCGCAGCAGATGCACGCAGAAGCGCTGGCGCGCGTCGCTCCAGCATTCCTCCGGCAGCCAGCCCGCGGCGCGCGCCAGCGCGCGGAAATCGTCGCGCGAATACTTGTACGAATTCTCGGTGTGGATCGTCTCGCCGGCCGCGAAGTCGAAGCGCCGGCCGCACAGGCGGACGCTCTGCGCGCGGCGGCTGACGAGGTGCATCTCGATCCGTCCGAGGTCGCGCTCCCGCCGGTAGCGCGCCTCGTGGCGGAAAGCGGCGAGCGCGAAACGCTCGCCGCCGGCGCCCCGGCCATCCATGCTCTCGCTATCTCCGTCGTTCACGCCGTCCTTGTCGCCCAGCTCCCGGTTGATGCGCGCCAGCAGGTTCAGGTTGAACGCTGCGGTGACGCCGCGCGTGTCATCGTAGGCCGGCAGCAGCAGCGTCGGGTCGTGCGTGCAGTCGGTGCCGATCAGCATGTAGGCGCCCGGCCCCAGCGCGCCGGCCATGATGCGCAGGAAGGCAATGGCGCCGCCCGGCGAGAGGTTGCCGATGGTCGACCCCGGAAAGAAGCCGAGGCGCGGCCGCGCGTCGGATCGCAGCGCGTCGGGCAGCGCGAAGGGCTGCGTGAAGTCGGCGACCAGCGGGCAGATCCGCAGTCCGGCGAATTCGCGTGCCAGCGCATGCGCCGAAGCGAGGAAGAAGTCGTGCGCGAGGTCGATTGGCACGTAGGCGTGCGGCTCGGCGAGCGCGCGCAGCAGGATCGGCGTCTTGCGGCTGGAGCCGCTGCCGATCTCGACGAGCACGGCGGCGCGGCCGACCGGGCGCGCCATGTCCGGCGCGTGCGCTTCGAGGATGCCGATCTCGGTGCGTGTCGGGTAGTACTCGGCGAGGCCGGTGATCTCCTCGAACAGTTCTGAGCCGCGCCGGTCGTACAGCCAGGCGCTGGAAATCCGCTTCTGCGGCTGCGCCAGCCCTTCGAGCACGGCGGCGGCGAAGGCGGCGTCGATGCCGGCGGCGCCGGCTTCCCGGGGGAGTCGCTGCCCGTTCATGAAGCGTCCTCGGCCAGGCGCAGGCCGGCGAACTGCCAGCGCTGCTGCGGATAGAAGAAATTGCGATAGCTCGGGCGCAGGTGGCCCGTCGGCGTTGCGCAGGAACCGCCGCGCAGCACGAACTGATTGCACATGAACTTGCCGTTGTATTCGCCGACGGCGCCGCCAGCGGGACGGAAGCCGGGGTAGGCGACGAAGGGGCTGGCCGTCCATTCCCACACGTCGCCGTACATCTGGCCCGGAACGCCGCCGCTCGGCTGCGGCGCGGCGAGTGGGCGCAGCGCGCCGCTGTCGGCAAAGTTGCCGCGCACGGGCAGGTCGCGCGCCGCGATTTCCCACTCGAATTCGGTCGGCAGGCGCTTGCCGGCCCAGCGCGCGTAGGCGTCGGCCTCGAAGTAGGAAAGATGCGCCACCGGCGCCGCCGGGTCGAGCGCCTGCACGCCGAACAGCGTCATCGCGCGCGGCGCGCCGGCGTCCTCCCGGTACGCCTCGCCCGCCTCGTCTTCCCAGTAGAGCGGCGCCGTCCAGCCCTCGGCCTGCACCGCCTTCCAGCCGTCGGCGAGCCACAGCGTCGGCCGTCGGTAGCCGCCGTCGGCGATGAACTCGCTCCACTCGGCGTTGCTCACCGGACGCGCGGCGAGGCGGAAGGGGCGCAGCAGCACCTCGTGGCGCGGTCCCTCGCTGTCGAAGGCGAAGCCGGATGCGCCGGCGCCGTCCTTGGCGTCCGCACCGGTGTCGGCGCCGATCCGGCAGCGCCCGCCGGCATGGCCTATCCATGCGAGCGGCGGCGCCGGCGCGGCGGGCGGCGGGTCGGGGGCTTCCCGGTAGGCCGGGCGCAGCGGATTCTGCGCGAAGAGATGGAGAAGGTCGGTGAGCAGCAGTTCCTGATGCTGCATTTCGTGCTGCAGGCCGAGTTCGATCAGGCGTAGCGTTGCGCCGGGCAGGGGGCCGGCCAGCAACTTTTCCATCGCCGCGTCGACCGCCGCGCGGTAGCGCAGCACGTCGGCCAGTGACGGGCGGGTGAGCAGGCCCCGGCGCGGGCGCGGATGGCGCGGTCCGACGCTTTCGTAATACGAGTTGAAGAGGTAGCGGTAGCGCGCATCGACGCTGCGATAGGCGGGCCGCGCGCCGGCCAGGACGAACTCCTCGAAGAACCAGGCGGTGTGCGCCAGATGCCACTTGGCCGGGCTTGCGTCGTCCATCGACTGGACGGTCGCGTCGGCGTCGGAAAGCCCCTCGACCAGCGCCGCCGAATACGCGCGCACCGCCCGGTAGCGCTGCGCCGGAGCGGCGTCGGCTGAGGTGCCGGCAAGGGGGGCGACAAGGGCATCGTCGGCGGGGAGCGGGGACGTCATGAGCATCGGAAATCCTTCCTGATCCGCAAACCGGGGGACGGAGCTTTCACGATAGGCGAGCGCAGGCGCTTTTTCCAGGCGTGTCCGACGCATCCGGTGCCCGCGCGCTTGCGCCGGGGCGAGCGAGCGGCTATAGAGAGTGCATGGGCGGCGGCCGGCCGAAGGGCGTCGCCGTCTTCCTCCGAGGATCGGTTCCCGGTTCTCGACGCGGCCTTCGCGCCCGCGCAGCCGATTCCCGTCGCATCCCGCCGATTCTCGTCCACCCGTGAACCACAAGGAGTCAGAAGGAGGTTTATCATGGCACGCCAATACATCGATTGCCGCGAGTATCCGAGCGAAATGAACTGCTCGGTGGCGCTCTGCGCGGACAGTGCCGACGAATTGCTGGAGGCCGCGGTGCAGCATGCGGTCACGGTGCACAAACACCAGGATTCGCCCGAGTTGCGCCAGCAGCTGCGCACGATGTTCAAGGACGGCACGCCGCCGATGACTGCGCAGCGGCTGGCCGCCTGAGCCCGCCGGGCCGGTTTCACGTCTGCCGCTTTCGGGGCCGTTCAGCGCGGCCCGGGGCGGCGGTTTTCATTCCCGATCGACCGGAGATTCCCCATGAGCAAATCCATTGCCGCCCTGTTCCTCGCCTGCGCCTGCCTGCTCTGCGGTCTGGCCCGGGCCGCCGACGTGCCGGCGGCCGGCAGCATGGCGCCGACCTTCACGCTGCCCGACCAGAACGGGCAGGTGCGCCGGCTCGAGGACTGGCGCGGCAAGTGGGTGGTTCTCTACTTTTATCCGAAGAACGACACGCCGGGCTGCACCGAGGAAGCGTGCAGCTTCCGCGACGATCTCGCGCAGCTCACCGCGCTCGGCGCGCAGGTGGTCGGCGTCAGCGTCGACGACAGCGCCTCGCACGCCGCCTTCGCGAAGAAATACAAGCTGCCCTTCCCGCTGCTCGCCGACGCCGACGGCGCCGTGGCCGCCCGCTACGGCGCGCTGTCCGACTGGAAGGTGGCGCGTTTCGCCAGGCGCTACACCTTCCTGATCGACGCGCAGGGTAAAATTGCGAAAACCTATCTCAAGGTCGACACCTCGCGGCACTCCGCCGAGATCGTCGCCGACCTCCGGCAACTCAATCCGCCGAATTCACTCAATTCGCCCAGTCCCACTTCCGGAAAGCAATAGCCCCGCATGCCGCACCTGATCCTCTCCGACGCTTCGCTCGCCTTCGGCCATGTGCCGCTTCTCGACCACGCCGATTTCCAGCTCGATCCGGGCGAGCGCGTCGCGCTGATCGGGCGCAACGGTTGCGGCAAATCCTCGCTGCTGCGCGCGCTCGCCGGCGTCGGCGCGCTCGACGACGGCACCGTCTGGCGCCAGCCCGGCATCCGCATGGGCTACGTCCTGCAGGAGCCGCCCTTCGACCCCGAACTCAGCGTGTTCGAGGCGGTGGTCGCCGGCATGGGCGAAACCTCGGCGCTGCTCGCCGAGTATCACGCCGTCTCGCACGCGCTCGGCGACGCCGACGCCGACCACGAGACGCTGCTCGCCCGCATGCACGAACTGCAGGGCGCGCTTGAGGCGCGCGACGCGTGGTCTTTCGAGGCGCAGGCGGAGAAGGTGATCCAGCGCTTCTCGCTCGACCCCGACGCGCGCGTCGGCAGCCTGTCCGGCGGGCAGAAGAAGCGCCTCGCGCTGGCGCAGGCGCTCGCCGTCTCGCCCGACCTGCTGCTGCTCGACGAGCCGACCAACCACCTCGACGTCGCCGCCATCGAGTGGCTGGAGGAACTGCTGATCGCGTCCGGAACGACGCTGCTCTTCATCACGCACGACCGGCGCTTCCTCGACCGCGTATGCACGCGCATCGTCGAGCTCGACCGCGGGCGCCTGCTCTCGTGTCCCGGCAACTTCACCGAATACCAGGCCAAGAAGGCACAGATCCTGCACGACGAGTCAGTGCAGAACGCCAAGTTCGACAAGTTCCTGGCGCAGGAGGAAGTGTGGATCCGCAAGGGCGTCGAAGCGCGGCGCACGCGCAACGAAGGCCGCGTGCTGCGCCTCGAACAATTGCGCCGCGAACGCGCCGCGCGCCGCGATCGGCAGGGCAAGGTCGAGCTGGCGCTCGACGCGGGCGACAAGAGTGGCAAGCTGGTCGCCGAGCTGGAGCACGTCAGCAAGCGCTTCGGCGACAAGACGGTGGTGCGCGACTTCTCGTGCCGCCTGCAGCGTGGCGACAAGATCGGCCTGATCGGCCCGAACGGCGCCGGCAAGACGACGCTGCTGCGCCTCATTCTCGGCGAACTGCAGGCGGACGAGGGCAGCGTGCGCCTCGGCACCAAGCTGCAGGTCGCCTACTTCGACCAGTTCCGCACGCAGCTCGACGAAGAGGCGGCGCTCGTCGACGTGATCTCGCCGGGCTCCGACTTCGTCGAGATCGGCAACGAGAAGAAGCACGTCATCGGCTACCTCGGCGACTTCCTGTTCGCGCCGCAGCGCGCGCGCTCGCCGGTCAAGTCGCTCTCCGGCGGCGAGCGCAACCGCCTGCTGCTGGCCCGCCTGTTCGCGCGGCCGGCCAACGTGCTGGTGCTCGACGAGCCGACCAACGACCTCGACATCGAAACCCTCGAACTGCTCGAGGAACTGCTGCAGAACTATTCCGGAACGATCTTCCTGGTCAGCCACGACCGCGCCTTCCTCGACAACGTCGTGACGCAGACGATCGCCGCCGAGGGCGACGGCGTCTGGCGCGAATACGCCGGCGGCTACAGCGACTGGGCCAGCTACCAGGCGCAGCGGCGCAAGGACGAGGCGGCGCAGGCGAGCGCCGACGCCAAGGCGCGCAGCGCCCAGCGTCCGGCCGCGCCCGCTGCGCAGGCCGCCGCAAAGCCCGCGCCGCCGCGCAAGCTGAGTTTCAAGGACGCGCGCGAGCTCGAAGCGCTGCCGGCCAGCATCGCCGCGCTCGAGGACGAGCAGAAGACGCTCTCCGCGCGCCTCGCCGATCCGGCGCTCTACCAGTCGGCGCCGCAGGAGGCGCAGGACATTTCGACGCGTCTGGCGCGGATCGACGACGAGCTGCTGGCGCTGCTCGAACGCTGGGAGGCGCTCGAAGCCAAGGGGTGAGGTTCGGCAACGTTGCTGCGAATACCGCGCCGGCGGCCGTTGTTCGCGCCGGGGTTTTGCAAAATGGCGCTTTTCTCGATTTTGCGACGGAGCGCCTGCAGATCGTTTGTCCTGTATTTGTTCGGGAGGGGATATGTCGGAAAGCGGGAAAACCGTATTCACGCGCATCATCGAAGGCGAACTGCCGTGCGCCAGGGTCTATGAGAATGCGCACGTCTTTGCCTTCATGGACGCCGGGCAGGTCAACCCGGGGCACGTCATCGTCGCCACGCGCCAGCCCTTCGAGACCCTGCTCGACGCCGACGAGGAGACGGCAGCGGCGCTGATGCGCGCGGCGCACCGCATCGCGCGCGCCGTGCAGGAAGCCTTCCGGCCCGAGGGCATGACGCTGTTGCAGGCGAACAAGCCGGCCGGCTGGCAGACCGTGCCGCATCTGCACCTGCACGTCCTACCGCGCTACGCCGACGACGGTGTGGGGCTCGTCTGGCCGCGCAAGGAGCCGGGCATCGATGCCCTGCGCGCACTGGCGGCGCGCCTGCGGCTGGAGTGAGGCCGAAAACCGTCGTTCAAACCGCGAAGCTCGCAACGCGCACGAAGAAGAACCGGGCCTGAGTGCGAAAGAGCGGGCTTGGCCTCCGGGGCCTCGCTCCGGTCGCGGGCGCTTTTCTCCGTGTTCTTCGCGCGCCTCGTACTCTTCGGGCTTTATTCCTCGCTCAGTTCCGCCCGGCTTTTCTCAGCGCTTCGCGGATTTGAGGGAGGGCGGCGAGGGCCGCTTTTTCGCCTTCGAGAATGGCGTCGTGGCGCGCCTGGAAATCGGTCGAGCCGACGCCGCCGACCTGTGGGCGGATCACCACGTCGGCCTCCTTCAGTTCGTAGTGCGCGAGGTTCTGCCCCATGATCGTGAAAGTCTGCAGCAGCACGTCGAGCGTGCCGCGCAAGGGCTGGCCGTTCGGGCGCGCCGAGATGTCGACGGCGATCACGAAGTCGGCGCCCATCTGGCGGGCGCCGCGCACCGGGATCAGGCTGGACAGGCCGCCGTCCACGTATTCGCGACCGCTGATCGCGACCGGCTGGAAGACGCCGGGGACCGAGGACGAGGCGCGCACCGCCTTGCCGGTGTTGCCGGTGCGGAAGACCACGCTGTCGCCGCTGCGCAGGTCGGTGGCGACGGCGGCGAACGGTTTTTTCAACGCTTCCAGCGGGCGCTGGCCGACGGCGTCGTTGACGAACTGCTGCAGCGCCTCGCCCTTGAGGAAGCCGCGGTCGGGCAGCGACCAGTCGCTGATCTTCGATTCGTCGAGGCGGTGCGCCAGCTTCTGCAATTCGAAGCCGTTGTTGCCGGCCGCGTAGAGCGCGCCGACCACCGATCCGGCGCTGGTGCCGACGACGAGGTCGGGCATGATGCCCTGGCTTTCTAGGACCTTGATCACGCCGATGTGGGCGAAGCCGCGCGCGGCGCCGCCGCCGAGCGCGAGACCGATCTTGAGCGGTTTGACTGTGGGGGCGGGCGTGGGCGTGGGCGGGGGGGGAGGCGGTGCGGAAGCGCAGCCGGCAAGGGCCAGCGCGGCGAGGCAGAGCAGCAGGGACAGGGGGCGCATGGGGGCGGAGCGGATGGGGAAGCCTGCTATTGTAGCGCGCCCGGCCTTGCGCCCGGCGTCCCCTTCGCCCGTGCGGCGATGCGCCGAACGGGCGGCGATACGTGGCGATATGCGGCGCGCAGCGCCCGAGGGCCGCTGCGCGCTCAGATTCCGTACTGGTTGACCGACTTGTGCATGCGTTCGACGACCGAGTTGAGGTAGTCGGTCATCGCGCCGGTCTGGGTCACCACGCTGACGTTCTGTTCGGTGAGTCCGGCGACGCGCTCGACATCCTCGCCGAGCTGCGTCATCGCCGTCTGCTGTTCGGCCGAGGCGTGCGCGATGTCGCCGACCATGTGCGTCGTCTTCTGCATTTCCTCGTTGATACGGCGCAGGGCTTCCTCGGTGGCATTGACCAGGCTGACCCCTTCGGCGACCTGCTGCGCGCCGGCGCGCATGCCGTCGACGGCGACCCGCGTCTCGCCCTGGATGCCTTGCACCATGGTGCTGATTTCGTGCGTCGCCTTGGTCGTGCGCTCGGCCAGCTTGCGCACTTCGTCGGCCACCACGGCGAAGCCGCGCCCGCTTTCACCGGCGCGCGCCGCTTCGATTGCGGCGTTGAGCGCCAGGAGGTTGGTCTGCTCGGCGATTTCCTTGATGACGCCGGTGATGCGGCTGATTTCGGCCGAGCGCTGGCCGAGCGACTCGACCTGCTCGGCCGAGACGCGGACCGTTTCGGCGAGCGAGGCGACGGCGCGGCAGGCGTCCTGCGTGACGCGCGCGCCTTCGCGCGAGATGCTGCCGGTCTGTTCGGCGGTTTCCATGGTGGCGCGCGTGTGCGTGACCACTTCGCCGATCGAGACGATGACCTGCTCGATGCCCGCGGCGGCCGACGAGCAGGCGTCGTGCTGGATGTGCGCCGCATCGTGCGAGGTCTGCACCCCGCCCTTGACCTGCCCGGTGGCGAAGGCGACCTGATGCGCGACGTCGCTGATGCCCTGCACGGTGGCCTGGATCGACGAGGCGAACTTGTCGGCTTTGCGCGCGATGCCGCCGATCACGTCGCGCCGGTCGAGGTCGAGGCGCTGGCGCAGGTCGCCGGTGCTCAGGAGGCGTTCCAGCCAGTTCGAGGTGTCGTTCAGGTCGCGCACCGTGAGCGGGACGTAGATCAGCAGGTAGTAGAGGGCGTAGAGGACGGTGGCGGCGGAGACGCCGAGGCTGACGCCCCTGGGCAGGGTCGGGCCGCCGAGATGGCCGGACAGTGCTTCGACAGCCGGCAGCAGCGCGAACAGTCCGGCCAGCATCATCTGCGAGCGCAGCGAAAGCAGTGCGTTGACCAGTGCCGGGCGTTTTTTGACGACGCGGCCGTGCTCGACGAGCAGCGAGCGGTCGCCGCCCTTGATGCGTTTGTAGGCGGCGTCGGCGGCGGCGATTTCCTCGCGTGTCGGGCGCCCGCGCACCGACTGGTAGCCGACGATCTTGCCGTTCTCGCGCACCGGCGAGGCGTTGGCGACGACCCAGTAGAAGCCGCCGTCCTTGCGCCGGTTCTTGACGATGCCGCGCCACGGGCGGCCGGCCTTGAGGTCGCGCCAGAGGTCGGCGAAGGCTTCGGGGGGCATGTCCGGGTGGCGGACGATGTTGTGCGACTGGCCGATCATCTCTTCGCGCGAATAGTCGCTGATCGCCGCGAAGGCTTCGTTGGCTTCGACGATGACGCCCTTGAGGTCGGTCTGCGAGTAGATGAACTCGCCTTCGGGCAGATGGCTCTCGACGTTTGTGACGGGGAGGTTGATCTTCATAGCCGTGAGTCCTGAAGTGAGGTGCTGCCCCGGGTGGCGGGGTATTAGGGAATGCTTGAGACGAAGCGGTCGCGCCCGGCCTGCTTGGCCTGGTACATGCGCTGGTCGGCCTTGTCGATGAGTTCCTTCCAGTCCTGCGTCTGGTCGGCGCCGCGTTCGGCGATGCCGATGCTGGCCGTCAGCGGGCTGCCGTCGGGGCGCTTGCCGAAACCGTTCTCGCGCAGGCGCGCGATGGCTATTTCGGCCTGGCCGAGGTCGGTGTTCGGCATGATCAGCAAAAACTCCTCGCCGCCCCAGCGCACCAGCATGTCGCCGCGGCGCAGGACATGGCCGATGTGCTCGGTGGTGGCGATCAGGACCTCGTCGCCGGCCTCGTGGCCGTAGCCGTCGTTGATGCTCTTGAAGTGGTCGAGGTCGAGGAAGGCGATGGCCAGCGGCGCGTTGCTGCGCCCGGAAATGATGAACTGCATCTCCAGCACCTCTTCGCCGCTGCCGCGCGAGAAGGCGCCGGTAAGCGGATCGCGGATGGCCTGGCGGACGAGGGCGATCATGAAGGCGAGCTGGCTCATGCCGGCCAGCGAGGAAACGGCGGAGATCAGCGCGAGCAGCCAGAAGGCGCCGGCGAACGAGGGCCAGCTCAGCGTCGTCCAGCTCAGGTAGCCGGCGAGCGCCTGGGCGAGCAGGATGGGGCTGGCGACGAGCAGGCTTTCGAGCAGGGTGAGCGGGAAGATCGACAGACCGGCGAGCAGAACGAAGGGCAGGAAAGCGTAGCCGGACGCGATGGCGGCCGACATGCCGGTCAGCTGATGGGTGCCGAGCAGCGTATGCGAGGCGACGTAGAAGGCGGTCGGGATGGCGAACAGGATGGCCATCGCCCGGTAGGCGTCGAACAGGTTGCCCGACGGCTTGTAGCAGAGCAGCAGCGTGGCGAAGGCGCCGCAGGCGAGCAGGCGCATGGCGGCCAGCGCGAGCCACAGCGGGTGGTCGAAGACGATGAAGTCGACGATGCTCCACAGGGGCGTGAGTGCGGCGAAGAGGAAGGCGAACAGGCGCACGCGGTTGACGATCATCGTCGCGCGGCGGCGGGCGAGCAGGGCCAGATGTTGCTGCGGGAACGCCAGCCAGGTCAGTTCCGCTTTCTTCAGCTCGCCCGGCATCAAGCCGGTGAGCCTATGCCATACGACATCGGCCAGATGAGACATTGGGGGGCTCTCTTCTTTATTATCGGTGGCGCTTGACAACGACGCCTAGCGCTTGATTCTAACAGAGAGGTATGACCTTTAGCTTACGATAGATTACCTTGCTTACGGTAGTGGATTAGCCTTCCTTATGCGCCCCAAAACGGGCCCGAATACAGGCGGTCGGCCGCGCTTTCCGCCGCTTCAGAAATACCCGTGCCAGATGCCGGGCAGGGCGGCGAGGGCGGCGAAGAAGACCGTCAGGTGAAACAGCGACCAGCCGAGGTAGCGCCGGGCCAGCAGGTCGGGATCGAAGTTGGAGAGCAGGTAGAGCTGGCCGCTGGCCGGGCGGCGCATGAGATGGATATCGGCCGCCGCGCGTATCGCGCGGTGCTGCTTTTCCACCTCGCGGCGGGCGGCGCGCCGGGCGAGCGCCCACTCCTGCAGATCGATGCTGCCGTCGCCGTCGAGGTCGAAGCGCTTGAGCAGGCGGGTCGGGTCTTTTTTCCATTCGGCCAGCAGTTCGCCGGTGTCGCGCCGGACATCGAGTTCGATGCCGCCGGCGCCGAGCGTCGCGAATTCGCCGAGCGCATAGACCGGATCGCCGATCAGCAGCTTCCATTCGGTGTTGCGGTAACCGTCGCGCGTCCAGGTTTCCTTGTGCCGCGTGAGCAGCTCGGCTTCTTCGACGTCGACCACGCAGCAGCCGCTGCCGTCGTCGAGGAGGAAGGAGGCGCGGCTTTCGCCGCTGTCGACGGTCTGCCACTTGTGGTCGCCGCTGCGCCGTTCGACGCGGTAGCGGTACCACAGGCAGGGCAGGCCGGTGAGATGGGAGACGAGCGGCGTGCCGTCGAGCGGGCGGCCGCGGCCGCGCAGTTCGACGTAGCCTTGCGCCGCCGACGCGACGCGCGAGGTCGGCGTGTCGGCGATGGCGCGCCGCCGGCGCAGCGCCGAGAGCCAGGCGAACAGGCTGACGAGCGCCATCAGCCCGAGGCAGGCGAGCCAGCCGCCGCGCGAGTCGAGCTTGAGGCCGACGGCGAGCAGGACAAGCTGGGCGCCGGAGGTGATGAACTGGCCGTACTCCCGCCGCAGGCGGACGATCATCGGTGCGGGCGCGGAACGTTCAGTCGAAGAGCTGCTTCATGCTCACGTCGGCCTTCTCGGCCGCCGAGAACTCGAGCAGCGGCTTGGCTTCGAAACTGAACAGGCGGGCGAGGACGGCGTCCGGGAACTGCTCGACGCGCACGTTGTTGAGATTGACCGCCTCGTTGTACAGCTCGCGGCGGTCGGCGATGCCGTTCTCCAGGCTGGTGATGCGGCTTTGCAGCTGCATGAAGTGCTCGTTCGCGCGCAGTTCGGGATAGGCTTCGGCGACCGCGAAAATCTGTCCCAGCCCCTTGCGCAGGGCACCTTCGGCCTGGCCGAGCGCGCCCATGTCCTGCGTTTCGCGCGCGCTCTGCACGCGCGAGCGGGCCTCGATCACGCGCTGCAGCGTGTCCTGCTCGAACTGCTTGTACTGCTTGCACACTTCGACCAGCTTGGGCAGCTCGTCGTGACGCT
This sequence comes from Candidatus Accumulibacter sp. 66-26, assembly GCA_001897745.1. Lineage (GTDB taxonomy): Bacteria > Pseudomonadota > Gammaproteobacteria > Burkholderiales > Rhodocyclaceae > 66-26. The sequence goes on along the minus strand of MKUH01000046.1, from coordinate 8,438 downwards.
GCCTGAGCAGCACGTCGATGTTGGCCCAGGCCTTGGCGACGCCGTGCTTGAGGCCGACCAGGCCGTTGTAGAGCAGGATGCCGTAGATCGCGGCAACGCCGGCGGCGGCGGAAAAAAGCAGAGTGCCGGTGGTCATTTTTTTCTCCCTGACGATGAAAGCGGCTTCACTGCGCCGGCGCTTCGTCCTCGTCCGGCGGAGACGGCGGCAGGAACTCGGGGGGGATGCGCAGGCGGGCGAACAGCGTTTCGCGGTTGATGTGCAGGAGCTGCTCGATCGCCGTGTAGTCGTCGGGCAGCGCGGCGTCGTCCCAGCCGTTGGCCGAGTGGCGCGCGAGGTTGACCGCGAGCGTAACGTTCTGCACGCGCGGCTTGTCGGCGTGGGCGTCGTCCATCAGCGTCTTGAGCAGTTCGGGCAGGTGCCAGGCGCGGCACAGCGCGAGCTGCAGGTCGAAGGCCTGGATGCCGAGAACCGTTTCCTGCGCGGCGGCGCTGCGCAGCGTGCTGTCGGCCTGCTGCATGGCGCGGATGCGCTGCGTCAGCTTGGGCGCGAAGCAGCACAGGAGGGTTTCGGCGAGGTCGTGCAGGAGCGCGGCGAGCGCGACTTCCTCGACATTGACGTCGTGCCGGGCGAAGGCCCAGTCGTGCGCGTAGCGCGAGGCGCGTTGCGCGCGGCGGATGACCTGCAGCGCGCCGAGCAGGGCCTGCGGCTCGTCGCCGAGCATGGCCTCGATGGTGACCGGGCTTTCGAACTTGCGGAAGAAGGGCTCGACGCCGAGCATCATCACCGCGCTGCCGATCGTCGTGATGTCCGAGCGCAAACGCTTGCCGACGAAGGGCTGGATGTAGGCGAGGACGCGCACGGCCATCAGCGGGTCCTGCAAGACGATGTGGGCGATGTCGCGGCCGCTGACTTCGTCGATGTTGCGCTGCGCCTCTTCGAGCCGGCGAGCGGTCTGGCGCAGGATCGGCAGCTCCGCGCCACTGAAATACAGCACCCAGGATTCCAGATCTTGCAAAGGATGTTCGAGCATGGCTGTCGACTTCAATGAACGCGTGAGAAAAATGCGCTAATTGTTTGATTTTCAACCGGCGCACACCTTTATGGCGCCGATGGTACTCGTAGCCCGCACGCCCCGCAAGCGGTGCCGCCGGCGGCCGGGACGGCACCGCGCGGCGGGTTGCCCGCGCGCTTCAGGAAAATTGCCGGCCGTGCGCGATGATGGCGCCCGGAATCTGGTCGAGCGGCAGCGTCTGCTCGGCGGCGCCGAGCTTGATCGCCTCCTTGGGCATGCCGAACACGACGCAGCTGGCCTCGTCCTGGGCGATGGTGCGGGCGCCGGTATCGCGCATTTCCTTGAGGCCGCGCGCGCCGTCGTCGCCCATGCCGGTCATGATGATGCCGAGCGCGTTGGCGCCGGCGAACTTGGCCACCGAGCGGAAGAGGACGTCGACCGAGGGCTTGTGGCGGTTGATCAGCGGTCCGTCGACGACTTCGACGACGTACTGGGCGCCGTTGCGCTTGAGCATCATGTGGCGCCCGCCGGGGGCGATCAGGGCGCGTCCGGGAATCACGCGGTCGCCGTTCTGCGCCTCGCGCACCTCGATCTGGCACAGGCCGTTGAGGCGTGCGGCGAACATCGCGGTGAACTTTTCCGGCATGTGCTGGACGATGACGATGCCCAGGTTGGTCGCCGGCAGGCGGGTGAGGACGGCTTCGAGCGCCTGCGTGCCGCCGGTCGAGGTGCCGATGGCGATCACCTGGTCGGTCGTGCGCGCCATGGCGTTGCCGGCGGGCGGCGCGAGCATGGCGTCGGCCGACAGCTTGGGGCGGTTGAGCGCCGCAGCCGCAGCGGCGCCGGCGGCCGGCGTCGGCGGCGCGCTGCGGATGGCGCGCAGATTGGCGCGCGCGGCGCTGCGCACGGCGTGCACGATGTCGTTCGACGAATCTTCGAGAAAGCCCTTGAGGCCGACCTTGGGCTTGGTGATGATGCTCAGCGCGCCGGCCGAGAGCGCTTCGAAGGTGGCTTGCGCGTCCTGCTCGGCGAGCGAGGAGCAGACGACCACGGGGGTCGGGCGCTCGGCCATGATCTTGCGCAGGAAAGTGATGCCGTCCATGCGCGGCATTTCGATGTCGATGACGAGCACGTCGGGCCAGCGCGCTTTCATCTTGGTGAGCGCGAAGAGCGGATCGGACGCGGTGCCGATCACCTCGATGCCGGGGTCGGCGGCCAGCGCCTGCGAGACGACCTGGCGCACGACCGCGGAATCGTCGACGATGAGGACGGTGATTTTCTTTTCAGCCATAGAAGGTGTTCCTGATCTGTGCCCCCGATCCTTCGGGGAAAGCCAGCCAAACGTTGCCGTTGCCGATGTCGAAATGCAGTTTGCGGCGACCGCTGCCGCCGACATGCTCGGCGACCAGGGTGACGTGGTGCGCGGCGAGCAGGCGGCGGCCGGCGTCGATGTTGCGCGCGCCGATGTCCAGGCTGCTCTCGGCGCCGCTGCGGAACATGTTGGCGCCGCCGAACAGCTTGGCCTGGTATTCGCCGGGCCGGGTGCCGGCGGCGCGCACCGCCTGCAGGAAGAGCGCGAAGGCTTCGTCCGCGTAGCGTCCGTCCGGCGCGGCGGCGATCCGGCGCGGACGTTCCGCGAGCATGTAGTGGCACATGCCGCCGATGCGCGCGCGCGGGTGCCAGAGGGTGATCGAGACGCAGGAGCCGAGCAGCGTCGAAATGCGCGTCCCGGCGCCGCCGAAATGGAAGTCGCCGGGGTCCAGGAAGACGGCATGCCGTTCGTCGGCGGGCGGGGTGGCGAGCTGCGTCATGGCTTCTGGTAGATGGTCGGGCGGATGGCCTGCAGGCGGTCGGTGATCCCGTTCAGCGTTTCCGAGTGGCCGATGATGAAATAGCCGCCGGAGCGCAGGCGGGGCAGCAGATTGTGCACGACCTTGCGCTTCGTTTCCGGGTCGAAATAGATCATCACGTTGCGCAGAAAGATCACGTCGAACTCGCCGATGTCGGCGGTCACGGGCTGCGTCAGGTTGATCTGGTAGAAGTGGGTGCGCTTGCGCAGCTCGGGTACGATCAGCAGCGTGCCGGCGTGCGAGCGCACGCCCTTCAGGCAGTACTTCTTCATCCACGCCGGGGGAATGCCGTCGGTGCGCGCCAGCGGGTAGTGTCCGGTCGCCGCCTTGGCCAGCACGTGCGTGCTGATGTCCGAGCCGATCACCTCCCAGGGAGTATCGGGCAGATGCTCGGCGAGCGCCATGGCCAGCGAATAGGCTTCCTCGCCGCTCGAACTGGCGGCGCTCCAGACGCGAAAAGGCGAGCCGCCGCGCCGCCGGTGCAGGATGTCGTCGCGCAGGAAATCGAAGTGCTGCGGTTCGCGGAAGAAATAGGTTTCGTTGGTCGTCAGCAGATCGACCATCGCCTGCAGTTCCTCGGCGTTTCCGCCGTCCGCCAGCATGCGGTAGTACTGGGTGAAGGTTTCCAGTCCGTGCAGCTTGAGACGGCGCGTCAAACGGCCGACGAGCAGCACCTTCTTGGCGTCGCTCAGGCTGATGCCGGCGATCTTGTAGATCAGGCGCTGGAAGAGGGCGAATTCCTGGTTGGTGATGGCGGTTTCGTTCATCAAAACAGTTCGATCTTTTTCTCGGGAACGGCGGGTTTCTTGAGCAGCGATTCGGCGTAGGCGCGCTCTTCGCGCTCGATCAGTCCGGCCGTGGCCATATTGGTCACCATGCGCTTGCAGTAGGCGTCGCCGCTGGCCGGCAGGAACAGCACCTTGCGCGACCAGGGACCGAGGAAGTCGGAGGCGAGCAGCGGAATGCCCTCGCGCGCCAGCCATTCCTCGGTGAAGCGCGCATTGCGCAGGCCGATGCCGAGCGACTGCTCGGCGCTTTCGATGATGGTGCCGCCGCCGAAGGCCTTGGCCTGCAGGCACGGCTTGCGCGCGCCCTGCTGCAGCAGGGCGTTGAGCAGGGCCTCCATGGCGTAGGCGCCGGAAAGCAGCGAATCGACGTCGCCGTGGCGGTGGCGCTGCAGGTTCGGCAGCATGAAGTGGTTGATGCCGCCGATGCGTTTCTGCGGATCGAACAGGCAGACGGCGACGCAGGAACCGAGCAGGGTCGACAGCGGCCGCTCGCGCTCGACGGCCCAGGCGCCGGGCGCGACGTTGAGCGCGAGGCGTTCGATTTCCTTGCTCGGCAGCTTGCTGTAGTCCATGGCGGACGCGGGGCTTTCTGGAATCCGCCGGCCGCGCCCGGGGGCGCGCCGGCGGGCGCTGGAACAGCGGGCGGCTAGGCGACGCCGGGGAGGGCGGCCGCTTCCGGCAGGACGGCTTCGCTGCCGGTGAGGAGGGCGATTTCCTCGACCGAGAGCACCTTGTCGATATTGAGGATGATCACGAACTTGCCGGCCACCTTGCCCATGCCGAAGATGAAGTCGGCGCGGATCTTGGCGCCGAAGGCCGGCGGCGGTTCGATTTCGCCCGCCGGGATCTCCAGCACTTCCGAGACCGCGTCGACCATGATGCCGATGTCGTGGCGGGTGTCGGCGTCCGGCACTTCGACGATGACGATGCACGTGCGGCGCGTCGCCCCGGTCTTCTGGCCGCCGAAGCGCGCCGCGAGATCGATGACCGGCACGACGCTGCCGCGCAGATTGATCACGCCGCGAATGAAGGGCGGCATCATCGGGATTTCGGTCAGATTGCCGTACTCGATGATTTCCTTGACGTTGAGGATGCCGACGGCAAACATCTCGCCGCCCAGCGTGAAGGTGAGGTACTGGGCGGGGACTTCGGTCGCCTGCAGGGCGATGCCGCTCTTGGCGGGCACGAGCTGATTCATCTGGCTCATCTGGCGGTTCCTTAGTAGCGTTCGAAGTCGCTCTCGTTGATCTGCGCCGGCGCTGCGCGGGCGGCCGTGCGGACGGCCGGTGCGCGGTGCTGCGGGCGGGCCGGGGGAGCGAAGCTGGCGGCGGCGCGCGGGCTGTCGTCGAGGTGGAAGAAGGTCATCGTCTGCTGCAGCTGCTCGGCCTGCGAGCCGAGTTCCTCGGCGGTCGCGGCGAGTTCCTCGGAGGCCGAGGCGTTCTGCTGCGTGGCCTGGTTTAGCTGACCCATGGCGCCGTTGATCTGGGTGACGCCGGTCGACTGCTCGGACGAGGCGGAGGCGATTTCCTGCACGAGATCCGAGGTCTTGCGGATCGTCGGGACCATTTCGGAGAGCAGCGTGCCGGCGCGTTCGGCCTGCTTGACCGACGACGAGGCGAGGCTGCCGATTTCCTGCGCGGCGACCTGCGAGCGCTCGGCCAGCTTGCGCACCTCGGCGGCGACGACGGCGAAGCCCTTGCCGTGCTCGCCGGCGCGCGCCGCTTCGATGGCGGCGTTGAGCGCCAGCAGATTGGTCTGGTAGGCGATGTCGTCGATGATGCCGATCTTGTCGGCGATGCTCTTCATCGCTTCGACCGTCTGGCCGACGGCTTCGCCGCCTTCGGTCGCTTCGCTGGCGGCCTTCGAGGCCATGTTGTCGGTGACCTTGGCGTTCTCGGTGTTCTGCGAGATCGAGGCGGTCATCTGCTCCATCGACGAGGTGGTTTCCTCGACGCTGGCCGCCTGCTCGCTCGACGACTGCGAGAGCGACTGGGCGGTTGCGGAGACCTGGCCGGCGGCGTTGGTCAGGTTGTCGGCGGCGTTGCGCACTTCGCCGATGATCTGCGTCAGCTTGCCGATCATGTTCTGCATGGCGCCCATCAGCATGCCGACTTCGTCCTTGCTGTCGTTTTCCAGCTTGACGGTGAGGTCGCCTTCGGCGAGGCGGCTGGCGGCGTGCACAGCCTCGTTGATCGGCCGCGCGATCGAGCGGGTGACCCAGAGGGCGAAGCCGAGGGCGATCAGGATGGCGCCGATCGACAGCGCGAGGATCAGGTTCTTGGCGCTTTCCGCCGCTTCGTTGGCGCGTTTTCCGGTGCTCGTCATCAGTTCGGTCTGGAACTGGATCAGCTTGTTGATCGAGCCGATGTAGTCGGCCTGCGACTTGCTCATGTGCCCCATCATCAGCGTCGTCGCCTCGTCGCGCTTGCCCGCGGCGATCAGTTCGCGCAGCTTGTTGAGATCGACGACGTATTCCTTGCGCATCTCGGTCATGACGCCGAGGATTCGCTTGCCTTCGTCCAGGTTGATCGTCTTGTCGAGCATTTCCAGACGCTCGGAAATGATCTTGCTGGCCGCGGGGATGCGTCCGAGTTCGGCCTGCGCTTCTTCCGGCTTGCTGGTCAGCAGGGCGTTGCGCGTGGCCTGTGCAGCCAGGTTGAGCTGGTCGATGATGTCGTTGGCGGCGACCGTTTTCGGGAAACGGTCGTTTACGAGGCCGTGGATTTCATCGTTCAGGGCGATGACGCGAGTGTAGGAAAGCGTGGATATGACGAGCAGGAGCACGAGCACGAAGCCGAAGCCGATGCCCAGCCGGATTCCGATTTTCAGATTCTTGAACATGGTTTTTCTCTCAAAGGGGAAGGTCTAAGCGTAATTCAGTGAAGCTCAATGGTGCTGCGGCGTCGGCAGCAGCTGTCGCTCCTCGGCCTGCGTCGCGCCATGGACGAGCGCCGCGACGTCGAGGATCAGCGCGACGTCGCCGCTGCCCAGGATGGTCGAGCCGCCGATGCCGCGCAAATGGCGGAACATGGCGCCGAGGGGCTTGATGACCGTCTGGAATTCGCCCATCAGCTGGTCGACCACGATGCCCGCCTTGCGGCCACCGAAATGCACGACGACGATGTTTTCGCGGACCGGGCTTTCGCCTTCGATCTCGAACAGCTCGCGCAGGCGCAGGAAGGGCAGCGCTTCGCCGCGCAGGTTGAGGAAGCTGCGGCCGACCGGGACGTCCTTGAGTTCGATGCACTCGACCACGCTGTCGAGCGGGACGACGTAGGCGGCCTTGCCGACGCCGACCAGGAAGCCGTCGATGATGGCCAGCGTGAGCGGCAGGCGGATGGTGAAGGTGGTGCCTTGGCCCTCGACCGTATCGACTTCCACGCTTCCCCGCAGCGCCTGGATGTTGCGTCGCACGACGTCCATGCCGACGCCGCGTCCCGACAGGTTGGAAACCTTGTCGACGGTCGAGAAGCCGGGTTCGAAAATGAGATTGACCACTTCGTTGTCGGAGAGCGCCTGCCCCGGCTGGATCAGCCCGCGCTCGAGCGCCTTGGCGTGGATCTTGTCCTTGTTCAGGCCGCCGCCGTCGTCGGCGATCTGGATGACGATGCTGCCCGAGTCGTGGAAGGCGTTGAGCGAGACGCGGCCGCAGGCCGGCTTGCCGCGTTCGAGGCGCAGCGCGGCGGCTTCGATGCCGTGATCGAGCGAGTTGCGCACGAGGTGCATCAGCGGATCGCCGATCTTTTCGACGACCGACTTGTCGAGTTCGGTGTCGGCGCCGCTGATCGACAGCTCGATTTCCTTGCCGAGCTCCTTCGCGGTGTCGCGCACGACGCGGTTGAAGCGCGTGAAGGTTTCGCCGATCTGCACCATGCGCAGTTGCAGCGCCGAGTCGCGGATGTCTTCGACGAGGCGCGAGAGCACCGAGGTTGCTTCGACGAGGTCGCTCTGCCGGCTCTTCTGCGCCAGCAGGTTGGCCGAGGCGCCGGCGATCACGAGTTCGCCGACGAGGTCGATCAGCTGGTCAAGCTTGTCGGCCTGCACGCGGACGAGTCGCGCTTCCTTCGCCTTCTTGTCGTGCACCTGGGCCTGCTTGACGACGGCGGCATCGACGATTTCCTTGTGGACCACTTTGTGGTCCACCAGTATTTCGCCGAGCTGATGGGCGGCCGAGCCTTCGCCGGTCGTTTCTCCGGTGTCGGACGCGGTGCGCTGTTCGAGCAGCCCCTGGTCGACTTCGGCCTGCGTCAGGGCGCCGCAGCGCACCAGGATTTCGCCCAGGCGCATGGTGTCCTCGGGCAGTTCCTGGATGTGCTTGATGTATTCCGAGAGCTTGCTGTTCGGCGCCAGGATGCGCAGGTCGCAGTCGTCGCGCACGAAGTCGAAGACGCGTTCGATGTCGGCCTTCGAGGCGCGCGTCTGCAGGCGGATCTCGAATCCGATGTAGCACGATTCCGGGTCCATCTCGGCGGCCGCCGGCATCGCGTCGGTGATCGTTTCGATGCCGAGTATCTCGCCCAGCGAGGCGAGGTAGCGGATGAAGGAGAGCGGGTCCATGCCGCCGCGCAGGACGTTTTCGCCGAAGCGCACCGAGATGTGCCAGCTGTCGGTGACGACGATGCCGCCGCCCGATACCTCGACTTCCGCGTCGGCCAGGGCCGGGTGCCCCTCGCCGGCGTCGTCGGCGCCTGCTGCAGAGGCGGGCGCCGCTTGCGCGTCGAGAATCTGCTTCAGGCGCGCGCCGAGCGCGTCGCCCTGCGTCTGCAGGGCGGCTTCGGGCGCCGCGG
>MKUH01000045.1 GCA_001897745.1 Candidatus Accumulibacter sp. 66-26 | reverse complement strand
TTCGTCTTGCTCATGGCTCCATTCTCTCAAGAAATGGAGCCTCCTCAATTACCGGGGCGATTCACTAGGCAACTTGACATTCGGGAAAACCGCACGTTTCACCTCCCTCTACCACGATAGTTCGTCGCGCTCATTCAAATCGCGCAACCTGCACCTCTTATTGATGCTTTCACGTTCCCGGTAGGCAATATGCACGCCTTCTGCTCCCCACCAGAACAGCGCTCCCTCAAGATACCATGGCCAGTCAGAACGGCAGTGATGCACGCCTTGCAGCCTCGCAACTGTAGGCGTTATCAGACTGTCGTGTGTGACAAAGACATGAAGACCCGGAGTATCGCCGGCCAAAGTGAGCATGCGATAAGCCAGAAATCGAGCAGCTTCATCTGGCCGAGCCATGCCTGGCAATGCATCACTCTCCGAAACGAGATGTCGCATCACCTCCTCGTGTCCAAGAGTTTCCCAGTTGTTCCAGGCAGCCCTACCATCTAGTACGTAGACGCCAGGATCCCCAAGCAACCTGTTCTCTGTGATATCTGTACAGACATTGGCCCCCTCCTTCAAGGCTTGAGCAGTTTGAAGGCAGCGCGGCACCGGACTGCTGTGCAGTGATTTAAGCCGGCCCCCTAAGGTCCGGCCCAATTCACGAGCGATACCCCAACCCGCCTCCGTAATCGGTACATGGTTGCCAGCATCACCAAGTGGTAGCGGCCCACGAACGGAGTGCCGCAACAGCAAAACAACGGGGCGATCGGTCGGCACTTTTTCAAGGTTACGTACCAGCGATGGCGGGACAACCCATTCGATCTCGTCGTTCATATAGCCTCCGCCAGCAATACAGCGGGGAGCGCAGCCAATCGGCGAACTTCGACAAGGCGAAACCCAGCATGTGCCAGTAGCTTCTTGAAGTCATCTTGGGATCTCTCCCTTCCCCCGGTAGCCATCAGCAAGTGCAGGTCGCACAGGGCGCCAGCGACGCCCTGCTCAGACAGCAACATCTCAATGATGAAAAGTCGCCCCCCTTTGGAAAGCGCTGCGCGAGCTTGCGTGAGGATTCGCAATGCGTCTTCGTCGTCCCAGTCATGCAGCACCCTGGCCAAAGTCACCACATCAGCACGGACACCCCAAGGCTCAAAGATGTCGCCGGACATCCAATGCAGGCCCGGAGAGTTCAGATCCTTACGGGCCTGCTCAACGACCTCGGGCTTGTCGAGCACCGTCACGCGAACACCGGGGTAAACATTCAGGATGTTCTTCGCGAGCGTCCCGAATCCGCCCCCCGCATCGACGACAATTTCATCACCATGCAAGCCAAGCGCACCAGGCATCAACGCATAGTCGTGACGGGCATAGCTGCGAAGCATACGGTGATGGCCATGCAAACGTACCGAATCTCTTGCAACATCACCAAAGATATCAGGCGCTCGCCAATCGCCTCCCTGCCTTAGTGCTTCGGGCAAGCATGACCACAGTTCGCCAAGAGCACCGGCGTATTCAAGGGCCGCATCAGCCAAGGTCAGTGGATGGTTGGCGCGCAAGAACTCGCCGCGATCGCTCAGCCGCCATATTCCCGCATCGCACTCAACAATTTTCAGCTCTCCCAATCCTCGAAGTAGCCGCTGCGCACCATCAACCTTTAGTCCGCGCATCGCGGCGAGAGCACTGGATGTGCAAGGCAAAGCTTCGATGACCCCGACACGGACCGCTGCAGCAATAGCTTGGGTTCGCCAGAAACCGACCATATCCGCCGAGAGCGCAGCAAATTCAGACTGCCTGGCTGAGCGAAGCTCAATCAACTTCTGCCCTTGCTCATCAATGACTTCAAGTCCGCTGTCGGATCGCTCCACCCTTGCTTGGCCGTTATAGAACGGTTCGACAGCGGCAAAACGCCGGGCATAGATCGGCCGCCCCCGCAGATCGACGTGCATCCAGCCATCTTCATCACGAGCCCGTGCGAATCCCTTGTGAAAGATATCCAGATCCAGGAACCAGTTACCGTGAAGCAGTTCTCCAGTCATACCTAGGTGAGTAGAGAGGCCGGCATCGTTCTGGACGACACAAAACCCATCCTTGTAGTCGCCGGCATAACGCCAAACCATCGGAGAGTTAGGGGACCCATCCGCGAGCACATGTCGATAATGTCCGTCAGGAAGTCTTACCGTACATCGCCCACTCTGAAAGTTTCCGCACCAGCTATACCGATCGGAATAAACGTCACTCCCATCTGGCCGAATGTGGTGCCAGCCATCGAGGGACTGCACTGCAGCGAACCCTTCATAGAAGCCAAATGTACGGAGGAATCGCCGTACATAGGCAGCCTGACCATCCGGGCCGATATGCCACGCATCCTCACCTCGCCTTACCGGTGCCAGGCCTGGAGGGTGGAACTTGAGTACTTCCTCAAATCTCTCGGAATAGACCGCTTGGCCAGCTTTTTCATGGTGGGTCCCAGAGGCTGATACGTTCAGCTGATGCCATGTCATTGAACATCTCTCACTGGCTGTCTCATGTTACAGGAGGTACATAGAGAGCGATTTCTGTAACTGGCGACCAGAGAACGGTAGGAGCCGCCACGCCAGATTTCGAGCAGCGACGTATCACTCAGGTCACCGAATTCCCCCAAAGTTCGCCGCTGCGCATCGGGTGCACAACACGGATTAAAACGTCCTTGGGCGCTTACCCACGCCTCTTGCCCCAGGAAGGGGCAGAGGCCATCAGGCGCGAGTTCTCGAGGGGAGTTTTCGTCAAGTGGAAAAATGTTTTCCAACAAGATTGCCTTCCCGTTAGCAAGGGGTGCCTCCAGGGCGAACTTATGGGCCGTCTCAACCGCCGCGTTCCAGCGCTTGATTGCGTCGGCACTGCGTCGCATCGAAAGCGGTTCGATCTCAGGGAAGTGGGGCCAGAGATGATGGCCCTTTATCCGGTCTACGCCGAGTTCAATGCCAAGGCGAACGACATCTGCCAGCTCTTCTACATTGGACTCAAGGAAGGTCAGTTGGAGCGTGACTCGGCAGCGGTTCCCGCCACTTGCTGCATGCGCATCGCGAACGGCGATGAACTCCCGCAAGTTTTGCAGCGCTTCATCCCAATTCGACCCCGACATGATGGATTCGTACGTTGTCTTGCAGGCTCCGTTCCAGGAGATCTTTACATCGGAACTGACCGGCACGATGCGCTCGGCCCAATCCCGAGCCCCATGTTTAGGGAAGGTCCCGTTGGTAGTCAGATTCAATTTGACCTGATGCTTCGCACACAACGCCAAAATGTCTTCAAAGTGCTCATAGAGCAACGGCTCGCCCATCGTTGACGGAATGAGCTCTCGCAGCCCTCTCCCAGCAGTCTCTTCAACAATGCGTTTCAGCATCTCGAACGGCATACGGCGATGGCGACGCCCATTCAGCTTGCGCAGTGGCTGCAAATCACTGTGCGGAGAATGCTCTTCGCACATCACGCACTTGAGGTTGCAGGTGTCTGGGTTCGTATCAAACGTGATGCGCCAAGGCGCGTCAGCATGTTCCAGCTGTGTTCTATCCCGCCGATGGAGGACGCGCTGGTACAGGGCTTCGATTTCCTGAACATGGGTGTCGATGTCCGGAATGTCGCCACTCTGGCTGAACGCATATCCACGACTACCAAGCTTGGCGGCAAGCGCGGGGGCATCGACAAAGCACTGCATCTGCTCCGCTAGTGCCACGTGTGAGCGATGCTCGAACAGGAGCCCGTTGACCTCGTGATGGACATACTCCGCCATCCCGCCCGTATTGGCGGTAATGACAGGCACCCGAGCCTGTTGCGCTTCATGAATGACGAGCGGTGAGTTTTCCACCCATACTGATGGGACAACAATGGCATCGACGCGATCAAATACATCGCGAACGATGTCCTGATTTTTGTACTCAGGCATCCATTCAATCCGGCCCGCTATCTCTGCAGGAAGGCTCGCGGCGATGTCTTTCAAGGCTGCTGTTTCCTGGCCACGAGGACGCCCCCAGATCCTGAGTCTCGCCTTTCCTGTGACGAGTCCGAAAGCGCGAATCAGGTCATGAATCCCCTTTGCCGGGATGTGAGTACCAATGTACCCAAACGTAAAATCGGACTCCTGAGCCCTGTTGCGTCCGGAAGAGCGCGTTCTGTCGAAGCCATAATCAAGATAGATAAGCTTGCGTTGTGGCAATCCGAAATCATTGCGATAGCGATCCTGAAGGTAGCGCGCTGGAGCAATGAAAAGATCAACCAGCTCGGCCATCTCACGCATGTGCGCCATGCGGCGATTGACCCAGCCTTGCCAATACGCGACATCCGACTCGTATTCATCGGGCGCACCACTGACGTAGCGCGCATAGCAGCGCTCGGCACACTTCCGGTCATCCTGGCCATCGCAGGCCGCCCACAGATTGATCGGATCCTCCGGGAGTGTCTGCATGAACTGGCCCCGCGGACACATGACCCAGTAATCATGAAGCGTGTAGACGATCGGAATCCCACGCTGGGCGGCCTCCTTGAGTAGAGAGGTCGAAAGATGATTGAGATGCCCGACATGCACGACATCAGGCAGAACCTCGTCCAGCACTTCGGCAAATCGCTGATCAATCCCTTCTGCTCGGTATCGATCCTTCAGCCTTGGGTTATTTACCAGATGCAGGGTGATCCGTGCATCATCCGGATCCTTCTCTTTGCGGAGGCAGTAGTCTGGTGCAAAGGGGTCCTCCTCGCGCGTAAAGACATGGACTTCGTGCCGTGCGGCCAGGCCCTGACAGAGCGTCTGGCTATAGACCTCAGAACCCGCGTTGTAGCGCATCGGATAGCCGTGGATTACTTTCAGAATCTTCATGCCGCAACCTCCACTGAGCGGTGTAATTTGAGTTCCTGGCTGAAGTCATTGATCAGACGACTCAGACCAGTCTCCAAAGAAATTTCGGATTTCCAGCCGAGAATCGTGTGAGCGCGAGTTGGGTCGCCATAGAACTGGGCAACGTCATAGGACCGGGGCGCGGCCTCAGTGATAACTGCCCCACTCCTCGCCAGTCGAAGACTGAGCTCAGCCAACTGCCCCAGAGAAGTCTGATTGCCCGTCACCAGGTGCACTGGTGGCGGCAAGAATTTCTGTCTAGAGCACAGAGCGTCGATCAGAAAGTTAATTGCCCGGACAACGTCATCCACGTGCGTAAAGTCGAACGTGTGATCGCTACCTTCTACGCGCAATGGCAGACCTTGGATCGCAGCCCTCGCAAAGGCTGGAATGACGCGATCCGCATGGTCCTTGGTGCAACCATAGACGTTTGAAAGCCTGACAACTGCTGTCTGCAGACCTTGCTTGCGTGCCTCTAAGAAGATGCGTTCGCCTTCAGCTTTGGATCGCGCATAGATGTTAAGAGGATTCAACGGGGTCTCTTCCCCAACGGGGAGAGAGAGAGCCTGCCCGTAAACCTCTCGACTACTCGAAAACACAACCCACGGCTTGGTGCTCTGAGCTAATGCTGCCTGGATTAAATTCTGAACAGCCATAACGTTTGTCCGCCAACACAGCTCAGGATCTCTCTGACCCCAAACCACCCTTGATACAGCTGCCAGATGAACAACGCCTACGCAGTTCTGAATGGCACATTCGATATCAGCAGTACGGGTGATGTCGCCGTTGTGCGAGCCGTCTCCAAGCAGATCCAACTCTTTCACTAGAACGCCATGGCTTCTGAGGGAGGCGCAAAGCCGCCTTCCCACCAGGCCACATGAGCCGGTGACCAATATTGTCTTTGTCATGATTTGTCCACGATGCAAGCCGGGACTCCCCTCGCGGGGAGTTCCGGCAATAGGAACGATCAGCCGCGCTCGTGTTTCTGCGTTTGCTTCTGGTAGGAGGCTTCGATCTGGCGGCGTTGCTGCGTGAGCGCCGCCAGCGCAACAGCGTCTTGCTGGGTATAGCCTCGATCGCGGTAGTACTGAGGTGAAACAGGATTGAGTTGCTCAGCCCGACGATCGATATCGGCTTTAGACAAGGCGTGACTCATTTGTGGCTCCTAAAGGTTAAGTCAGCACGGACAGCCATTACTTCCTCGGGTCAGGGAAGCGCTTGGAGCAAAGCTAAAAATGGTGTCTGTACTGACGTTCGGGTCAATTCTGCAGCGGTACGTCCTCACCGACTAGGTCGTCGCCCCGGACCCGATCCTGGGACATAAAGAGAGGTATCACCGCTGCGTCGATGCTAAGCACATTTTTGGCTCAAAGCAAATTTATGCTGATCAAGCCGCCGCCCCGGGGGTGCGGACCACTTGCGTCCAGCCCCGTTGCCGGCCCATGTTGCACATCGCGACCGACTATCCCTCGAGGCCCGATGTCGCTTATCGCGGCCCTCCCCCATCATGCCGCTCATTTCAGGAGACTCGCCGCCGCTCCGACGACCGTCCGCCCAACGTTGTCCCTCCGTTCCTGTTCCTCTTGTCGACTACCGGCTGCAGCATCGAGCGAGGCATTCAGTTTGAGGATCATGCGTCCAAGCTCAGCCGCGTCGGCGTCACTCAACACATCCCCCTTGGCCGACAACTCGCGAATACGTGCCCAGTCCGCTTTCTGTTCCGGCGTCCGTGCGGCCGACGTCCGCGCTCCGATATAAGCGCTCGAAATGGCCAACCGGCTATGCCCCGCCTCCTGGCTCACCCGAGCACGCGCTATGTCGTGCGTCAGGCGATCAAGCTCGCCAGTAACAGATCCGCTGCGCACCGGTGACGGCACGCCCGCCACTTTCTCGTACAGATCGTTCAGGTGCTGGTGCCGCAGGCCATGCGACGTCACCCCCAGGCCGCGCTTGGTCACACCAAATCTCTCAAGCACGTAGTTGAACCGGCGTATCGCCTGCTCCAAACTCAGGTCCGGATGGCCAATGTGCTCATTTACGTGACTGACCTTGCTCTTGGCAAAGTCCAAGATGGCACGTTGTTCCGCGGTTTCCACCACCACCAGCCGCTCCCGACCGCCCTTTGTTCCGTCTCGCACCCGTAGGGCCAGGCCAAGATCCGCTTTCAGGGGGCGGAACATCACCGCTTCCTTACGCCGCAGCCCGAACGCTTTCATCAGCTTTATCTGCAGGCCAACACGCCAGTCGTATTGTTCGATCATCCCAATCAGCGCCTCCGGGTCGATGCCGCTGGCCGTCCAGGATTTGTCTTCCGTCGTCGCCTGCGCCCGACGAACGCTCTCGGGGTTTCTCACAAAGTCCGCCGCATGCTGGATCATGCCTTCCTTGCCAATCCAGACGGACAGCGCGCGGAGCGCCGACAAGCGATTGGCGATCGTCGACGCCGCCAAGCCCCGTTCTTCCCACGATTTCGCCAGCGCCTCAACGTGCCGCTGCTGCAGGTTGCGCGGCGTTTCCAGCTTGAAGCCCAAACCACGCAACTCGCGCATCGACATCACGAGCAGTTCCTTGCGGTTGTCCATCGTTTCATGCGACACGATCTTGTCCTGCCGCAACGCAATACGGCCATGCTCGCGAAGCAGCGTCATCAGCTCCGAATAAAACTCTTCCGGCAACATGCGCTGCAGATCCTCGCTGCTCACCGGCACTTCCACCACTTTCTGTTCCATACCGTCACCTCTCAACATCAGTCCTGCATCGGCATAACGCCGTCCTTCTCCCCGGTCCATTTCCCCGCACTGTGTCTGCTCACAGTGTGTTGCGGCCTACCTGCCGTCCTGCTGGCTTCGCGTTCCGTAAGTATCGTGCTCTCCTGCCTGCCCTTCCATTTCTGTCCAGGCAAACACCGCCTCCAGGCGGCTCCTCCATCGGCACTCGGTTGTGAGTGGCATGAAGGGGGCTGTTCCGGTTCCGATCCGGCAACGTGTATTGGTAACCAAGCTCCCAATAGCCTTCCCCGCTGCGACCACGGGGTAAAGGGCGATCGGTCCTGTCCGACCAACCCCAACAAGGGGGCCGCGAAGGGACAGTGTCCAGTGTCTAGCGCACGCATACGCCACAAGGGACCATCGATCAGCTCGGTTATATCAATTGGATGTACTGCAGATTACCGATCCGCATTGGATCGGCTAGACCCCGGTCACGCCAAGACGGCACTATCGCTACGCTTGGCTCTACGGGGGGCGGCGAACCGCTTTGTTGCTATCGACGGGGGAGCCCCGCTCGTTTTCCTTCAATTCCCCTGAGTCCAGAGGGTTGCTACAGAATCGCCAGACGCTTTGCTGGCCCCGCGCTTGCGGTTTTCGATGCTAGACGTACTGCTGACTCCAGCTGGCCCAGTGTAGGTCACCACCCTTTTGCAGGACGAATCGTATTCCGTTCCTGCCGCTCGTGTCAACATCAGTTTCCGGTGCGGACTTTCAACCCTCTACCGAATCTCTGTCCGATTCTTAAGGCTCTGCCTTTTAAATATTGGTTTTCTGGTGTCCTCCCTGTCCGTCCTATTTCCGAAATCGGCTTCCAGCGTTTTTGACTGGGCACTTTTTCCAAGGCTTTGTTGCCCTTTTCCCGGATCATCATCAGCCGCCGGAAACCGTTTGGCAGTCTCGCCGGTGAGCCCACTGATCTCTTGTCCAGGCCTTCACCTCCTTGCCGGCAAAGCGCGCGCAGACCCCATTGGTTAAGTTACCCAATCCTTCGCCAATCCTTCGGGACGCTTTCACTCAACGGCCTGCCCAGGGAGTGTCATTGGTTAAGTTCGCCAATCCTTCGCCAATCCTTCGGGATGAGTCCATCCGCCGCACCGTCCACGATGCCCTCATTGGTTAAGTTACCCAAGCCTTCGCCAATCCTTCGGGACGCTTTCACTCAACGGCCTGTCCAGGGAGCGGCGTTGGTTAAGTTACCCAATCCTTCGCCAATACTTTTCCTTTACCCCCCTCAAAGGCCAGTTTTGGCTCGTGGCAGCGCGCCAACGGACTGGCTATCGTGACGCCTATCTGACCACTACCGAAAGGTTCCTCATGTCCACAGTCGTTCGCGCCATCGATGTTGGCTATGGCAATACCAAGTTCACCTCGCTCGTAACCAACGCCGATATTCAGTGCGGCGTTTTCCCATCCCTCGCCCCGCAGGCGAGTTCTGGCCACGATCTGGCCGCCGGCCTGATGCAGCGTCGCAACACCGTCGTCGTAGAAGTGGATGGGGTCAAATACGAGGTCGGCAAAGATGCCCGACTGGCCCACGATGCCAGCCACGGCCGCGTCCTTGACCCGGACTACTCAATGACAAACGCGCACATGGCGATGATCCGCGGCGCCCTCTTCTACATGAGGCAGCCCAAGATTGACCTCCTCGTGCTTGGTCTGCCGGTCAATACCTTCGAGAAGTACAGCCAGGCGCTGACGAAGCCGGTGATCGGGAAGCATCCCGTGCCGTTGCGGGAAAAGAGCGGCGGCCTTTGCCAGCGCAAGGTGAAAGTGGTGAACTGCCGCGACATTCCGCAGCCGATCGGCACATTTTTCCGTGGTTTCCAGCGGGCTGGTCAGCAGTTATCAGACCAGCTTGTTCGGCGTAGCTGATCATGGCGCCCAGGACAAAAGCCCCAAAGCGCGAGGCGCCGGTGACTGGTGCCAATTACATCGACCTAAGTCTGCGCATCCGCGACGATGGCGGCCCGACGTACTCGGCGCTGGCTTCTATTGGGGATGCCTACGCGCGTGGGGATCGGGTGAGGCAGTTGATTTACCTCGGCTTGATGGCCGAGCGTGGGCTGATTGGAGTCGGCACTCTGCCCATGGCGCATTTGACAGCGCCAGCGTCATCGTCAGTCGCCTCGAGCGAGCGGCAACGACGCGACCCCTCCCTCGCCAACGCTGAGCCTCCCGACGACACGCTCTTTAATGTGGATGACCTCGCAGCGATCTTCGGTGGTCACCTAGACGGCCAGGCGCAAGCGGTGTGATTTTGGGGCTTGTAACCAGTGTTCGACCTGATAAAACGCTGGTGTACACATCAACAGGAGAAAGAAATTGACTACCTGTAATCGCACTACACGCTCTGCATTCATCCTATTTTCCTCAGTTGACTGCTGCGAAAATGCGGCAAACTGAAGCCTGACAAAGGGTTATCGGCAAAAAGGGGGATCACCTAATGGGTGGGACGGAATTTGAGCCAAAAGGGCTGTTGACCGCAGTTCAAGGAACGGTGGCGAAACAGGAGAGACAGGCTACCGAGTTGAGCATTGCGACACCCGGCGGCCGGTTTCAGGTACGTTGGGACGAAGGTGGCAGTGCCACCGCCTTGGGCCAATTGGCTTTCTTTGCCGAGTTTCTGGAGGTATCGGGACTCTTTGATCGTTGGGCAAAAGGCTGTCCGATGGACTACACCAGTCCGAACGCCCCGACGGTTCGCGACGTCCTGGGCACGTGGCTGCTGTCGATTCTGGATGGTCAGCGGCGCTATGCTCACGTCACGGGCCTGCGCGGTGATGCGGTGGCGCCGCGGATCCTGGGCATGAACAAGATCGTCAGCGATGAAAGTCTGCGGCGCGCCCTGGCGCATTTGGCGCCGACGCTAGGCAAGCGCTGTCCGGAAGCCGAGCGGGAGCGACGTGAAGCCCAATTGGCGCGGAGTACGGCCTGGATGGACACGGCGCTGGCCGAGAGTAGCCGGGATGCCTTGACGACAGGCTGGATACTCGACTGCGACGCCACCGTCAAACTGCTGTACGGCTATCAGGACGGCGCGGAAGTCGGCTACAACCCGACCAAGCCGGGGCGGCCGAGCCATACCATTCATACCTACTGGATCGCCAACGTGCGTCTGGTGCTCGATGCCGAAGTGCAAGACGGCAAAGCCCATGCCGCCAAACACAGCCTGCCGCGCTTGCGGCAGGTGCTGGCATCACTGCCCGCCGACAAGCGTCCGCGTCTGGTGCGCGGCGACAACGCCTTCGGCAACGACCCCGTCATGGCGCAGATGGAGGCGCTCGCACAAGACTATCTCTTCAAGCTGCGCCAGACGGCGGGCGTCAAACGCCTGATCAAACGGCAGTGGTCGCGCCAGGACTGGCAGAACGTGGGCCAAGGCTTTGACGCCGTCGAGGCGACGCTCAGACTCTCCGGCTGGAGCCGGGCGCGTCGTGTCGTGGTGATGCGTCGCGCCGTGAAGGACAGCCTGCTGGCCGAGGAGAAGACAGAGGGCAAACGTGCGAAGCGGCAGCAGAGTCTGCACTTTGCCGATCCACTGCAACCCGTCAAACTCTGGGAATATGCCGTTCTGGTGACCAATACCGACTATGCGCTGGAAGCGATCGGTCAGCTCTACCGCGACCGGGCCGATTGTGAAAACGGCTTCGACGAACTCAAAAATCAGTGGGGCTGGGGTGGCTACACCACCCAGGATCTGGAGCGCTGCAATCTCTCGGCCCGGGCGGTGGCGTTGATTTACAACTGGTGGAGCTGGTATGTCCGCCTGGCGCATCCGAAGACGCGCCTCGAAGCGATTACCAGCCGCCCGCTCCTGCTCGCCGGGGTCGCGCGGCTGACTCAGCATGCCGGCCAATCCCGCCTTCTCCTCACTTTGACGCATGCGGCAGGTGACCAGATCAAGACCATGGTGGCCAATGTCAAGGCGGGGTTGGACAGCATTCTTGCTGCTGCGCCTCAGTTGCCGAAAGCCGAACGCTGGCCCGCTCTCGTACGTTACATCATTGCCAAAATCCTCGCCGCCAAACCGAAAAACATCACACCACCGCCAGCCTTGCCTTGGCCCCCCCTCTCATACAGGCCGGTTAACAGAGGAAAATAGGTTCATGGCCGACTTCGCTGCCACGGATCGCCGCGGCGTCAAGGCTCACCTCAATGGCACCAGCGTTCGTGCCCGCTCCCTCTCGGCCTTCTGCCGCATCGCTCGAATGGTTGGTCGCGGCGCGACCGCTGCCGACGACTACAAGGCCGTGACCCGCTCCGTTTTCAAGCGTCGTGATGCGCTTCGTCGCTTCGGCAAGCGCGTGGCCAATGTGTTGGTGGCCGCTGTTGGTCTGACGGTTGGCGCTGCGCTCTACCTCTGGTGGTTAGGCTAATTCGACTCGGCGAAACTCAACGACCTCGACCCGGAAGCCTATCTGCGTTTCGTCATCGAGCGAATTGCTGATTGCCGAATCAGCAAACTCGACGACCTGCTGCCTTGGAACATCGCAGACCAGATCGTCAAGACCGAGCTCGCTGTTGCTGCCTGATTGCACTTAACTCGGAAAGACGGTGGTCGCCGGACGTTTACACCAGAAGGAACTCGCCTCGCGCTGGAGCATCAGCGAAGCCACCCTCGAACGTTGGAGACCGGAAGGCATCGGCCCCAAGTACCTGAAACTCAATGGCAGGGTTCTCTATCGCAAAACCGATATCGAAACCTATGAGGAAAGCAGCATCGTTACGCCAGTTTGTGACCACCATTACCGCACAGGTAACCAGACTGACTCCTGTTCAAGCGCCCGTCCGGATTGACGCATGTGGTCTGCCAACGGACCCAAATACTCAGGAAGAAGTGGACTAGCACAAGCGAAATCCCTAAGCGTGTCTCGCCAAAGCTGAGTGCTCCCATACCGATTAAGCTTTAAATCCCAGTCGGGCATCAACCAGAAACTACAGCGCTCGCCAAGCGCAGCACGCAATCTAACGAAGTTGGCCACGCCCACACCGTCGTAGTCTGGAAAATGAATCACCTTGGCGGCTCTAGGGCGACTACCCAGCCACCTGAGCAAGAGACCGTTGAGTTGTCCTCCGTAGTAGGCCACTGTCGCCACAGTACCCGCGGGAAGCCAATCGGTCCTGTCAAAAAGGCCCTGGTTTTCCACCAGCCATAAATCACTCTCAGTTGACCATGAATCGTTGGCATCTACCGCCAAGCTCGCTGCACCGAAATTGCGAGTCGCTTGAGTAAGCGGTAACTCAACTCCCCGTCCAGTCTCCCGCCACAAAACATCGTCACCTACAGCTTTGAGCAGCAGGTAATAGTGTTCGTGACGATGAGCCCCCGTTTTGCTGTAACGATTGTCAGCAATATTCCGAGCACGTAGAGGGACATCGCATTCGTCGAGCCCCTTCATTCCAGGCGAAAGTGCTTTCAGGTGAGTTTCGAACAGGGCCAAATTGACGACCCTGTACGTCTCACCCCGGCCTTGGCGCTGGCAGCTCACTGCACCTGTCTGGCGGGCGAAACGATCCAGGCTGTTGCGCTGTATGGTTGTGAATTGACTAGCTGGCAACTCGGCTTTGCCAAGAAATTTGACGAGCGCTGCTAACAACACCTTGTCGTCCATCATGCGTCCAATGGCTCAAGAATCTGCCAACTTAGGCGGCTGATCTGGTTGCTACCCTGACGATGATGGATCGGGACACAATAGCGCACGGTAGTAAGAGGGGCAGGCGAAGCGAAGATTAAAGAGAATCCAAATTCTGCGGCGGCTTCAATCAAACTACGCTGATTCCGAGCATCCAAAGCCAAGGCCTCGTCCAGATAACAGACGCCCTGAATGGGTCGGCGTTGATCCTGCATCAAATGGAGCATCGCCAGACCGGTAATCAGCTTGGCCATCAGGACTGTACCGTTTGAGGCAGCGCTATCGAGATCATCAAACGCTTCCGCTTCGCGGCCTGCCTTACCGACCCAAAAGCGAAGCCGGAACAGATCGGAAACCCGCAATCCGTGACGTGCGTTCCCCTCCTCAATCAGTAAGGTTTTCGCGCGATTTAGCTGATCGTCGTCAAGCACACTTTTGTGATTGAAGAGTTCAAAAGTCTCGCCAGCGTCGACAGTTGCTGCAGTACTGATCAGAAGCTCAATGGCTTCGACCAGTGGTGTTTCGTCCTCGGGTTCGATCTTGAACACAGCCAGATCGGAGAGTTGACGCCCACTGATCTTACGGTTGAACTCGCGCATACGCCGCTTGAACGAAAGCAGACCATCTCGCAATTCTCGTAGGCAAGCAGCGACATTCACGACGGCTGAACGAGCCTTTTTTTCGAGTGCTTCAGCCTCCTGTGACAAATGATTGGCAAACTCGATCAGTCGCGCGATTTCTTCCTCGCCACCACTGACAAACTGGTATTTCGTCAAACCACCTGCATGAACCTCGCTGAGCAGATGGCGGATTTTGTCATCCAGATCTTTTAGGCGGCGACAGTCTGAAAGATAGGTCTGTAAGCGTTCCGCGAGCTGCTCCAATGCAAACTCGGGTTGCCCGAGCCAGGGATAGTTGGGAAGTTCGGCCAACCAGGCAAACTGTCCTTCGTGATCCTGCCGTTGATTGCGCCGCTGCTCGATCTGCTTATGTTGCTGCTCGATCTCGAGCAACTCTTGCTGCAATTGCTGATGCTGTTGGCCGACCGCCTGACGACGAGCGATCGATTGCGACAGCGTCAACGTCAGCGTGCTCAGCAGTTCTTGCAGCTCAGCCAGTCGGGCCTGGCGCACGGCGTCACCCTGATGCAGAGTCAGCATCTCGGCGTAGTCCCGCAATTCGGCATCTAGTTGCGTCAGCTGCTGATCCAGCCCCAGGCGCTGCTGCTTGACGGTTTCCAACCTCTCGGCGGTAGCCAGCTGCTGCTCGAGAAGCTGCCGCTGGTTTTTCAGATCATCCTGCAACTCGTCCAGTTCAAACAGTGTGCGCTGCTGGTATTGCAGGGGCAGCTTGTCCAGATTCAGCTGCAGGCCGTGCCAAACAAGGGCGTGCTCGCCAGCCTCTTCCAGTGCCCTGACCAAGGCCGTGGCGTCCAGCGCAAAAGCATCGGCACCCAGCGTCAGCACTGGTTTTGCCAGCACCTTGTTAAGCGCGGCGAGTTGGGAAGGTGACAAGTGGGAGGCCAGTTGCTGGTACAGGTTGCTGCCCTGGTTACGTATTTCCTGCTCCAGCTGGACCAACTCCTGCTCCAGGCGTTGCAGTTCACCCCGGATCGCCTTCGGTTCCCGGCTTTGTGCCTGGCCGATCCGCACGATCAAGGCATCGCGCTCGGCCTGCAGTTCGTTGCGGCGAGTTTCCAGCACTGCTTGCTCCGGCACCAGAGCGAAGCGCTGTTGCAGGCCAGCCATACGTTCGCACTCCTGCCGCAGCCTAGTCTGTTCCTGTTCGTGGACGGCCTGCTCGCGAGCCCGCTGGATGTCCTGTTCGTGCAGACGCTGCATCTCGCTGTCAAACTGCGACCGTCGTTCTTGCAACTCCTGCTGGCGACTCTCGAAATGCTGTTGCCACTGGGTCAGCGCACTTTCAATCATGGGCCGCCAGACCAGCAGCTTGCCACGCAGCTCCAAACGATCATTCTGCTTCTGCTCCAGATCGGACAGCACCGCCTGCAGCGTGACGGCGGCCTGGTACTGGCTGCGCTCGGCATTGAGGTCGGCAAATGCCTTATCCCATTCGGCCTTGAAGTCGATATTGGCGTCAGGCAGGTCACGCTTGAAGATCTGCAGCAGATAGTCCTTGACTTCACTCGAACGTAACTTGTCCAGTCGTAGCGTACGGGTCAGGACGCGCTGGAAGGCGGTGGCGTCGCCGGCATGCTCCAGGCGGAACACGCAGAAATCCTGCTGGCCGCTTAGCTTGCGAGTGCGCCCCCCGTAGACCATGTCAGCAAACTCACTGCCGCTGTAGCTGAAAACCCGGCGCTGATGCGTCGCCAGGTGACTGGCCAGCTGGGGTTGTGACACCAGCGAGCCGTCCGGCAACCGGAATTCCTCGACGTCGAGCTGGCCGGCATAAGCAAAGTACTCGTATTCGAAGCTTACCCCCTTACCGACACAGCCCAGCACCACCGTGCCGGACTCCGGCAGCGACACCTCCAGCAGCACGTAGGCGCTGTTATTCGGAAAATAGAAGCGCCGGCTCTTGTCGACGTCGTGCGCACCAAAATCCATGCGGCGGCGATCGATGATTAGCAGGAATTGCAGGGCGTTGATCAGGCTGGTCTTGCCCGTGTTGTTGGGCGCCACCAGGGACACCGCTCCATCCAAGGGCAGCTCTGCCCGTGAATACCCGGCACTGTTGAGCAAGACCAGGCGTTGGAATCCGTACTGCATCAGCGACTCTCCTCATCGTCCGTCTCTTCGGGGGCGAGGTCCGATTCCATCGACTCCTCACCCTCGTCGCCGACCACCTGCGCTGCGGCCGCTAATGCCTCGAAATGGTCGAGATAGCGGGATACGGCCGGCAGGAGTCGCCAGCCGTTTGGTTCCGACAACGCAAAGCCCAGCGAGGCGGCCCGATTGATCAGGTCAACCAGCCCGTCGGGGCTGATGCCCTCGGCATCGAGCACTTCATGCTGCTGCTTATGGACTTCATCGAGCCAGTCGCGATCGATCCGCCAGTCGCCAAAGCGCAGCAGCGGTTTCCCGAGATTGGCCTGAGCATCGAAAATCACCATGAACAGCAAGGCGAGTTGGCGGCTGGTCTTGCCAATGAGACTGTTGGCCTGCGGCGCATGGAACCAGGCGAACCCACGGGCGTCGAGCCGCAGTTCGTAACCCAACGCGGCAAACAGGCTGCGGTAAACCTCCTCCTGTTTCTCCAGCTCGGCCCAGAGAGCAGGCTCGGCGATCCGGTTCAGGTGCTTGCCGGACAAGAACAGCCGAAAGAGTTCGGCCAGTGACGGCATGCTTTCCAGGATAAAGGCAGTAGTCATGAGGCCGAGCTCATCCGATGGGGGTAATGCAGGACCCGGATCGTCTGCAGATCCGTGGTCTTGATGCAAGGTGTGCCTTCGAACGGCCAGGCCGGCTCGTGCTGAAGGTCGTGGAAGATGCGAAGTAAGGTGGCGTCCTGCAGATGGCTGTAATGTGTCTTCAGCCAGTCCAGCAGGCTGTCCACTGGCAGGCAGCGCTTCAGGTGCTTTCTGATCTCGGCTTCATCGACCTGCTCCAGCATGTCTTGGGCTTCGGCCGACAGATCCTGCGGAAAGCTCACGGACTGCGGCTCGTAATTTCGCGCGGCAGCCATGATGCCGCGCACCTCGTCGCCCAATAGCAGCCTGAAACCGCGCTCGTTGCGCCAGAGCGGTAGTGACGAGCCCGGTACCATTCGGGACAAGGTGCGCCTGAGGCCGCGCTTGCGCACCTGGCCCAGCAGCGAACTGACCGCGCTGCTAAGGGCGTTGTGCTGACGCAGTTCATCACGCAGCGGCAAGAGGGTGTCGGCACACTGCTGCGCCACCTGCCTGCCGAAGCGGCGCAGCTCCTTGGCATAATGCGCCACCTGTCGCAGCTGCAGCCGGTGGGAATACAGGGCACCCTGCACCATCAGCTGCTCGGCGGCAAAGTCCAGCGTTCGCTCGGCATCTTCCAGGTGGTGATAGAACGTGCCCTCCGGCCCAGAATCCATCATTTGGTTCATCGGCTCGACATACTGGTCGAACGCCTCCAGTACGCGCCGGTAGCGCTGTGTCAGCGGCATGCTACTGTCCGCGCTCTTGGCGGTTTCGGCCAGATCGAAGATGGCATGCCGGTCCTGGTCTAGTTGCAAGCTGATCTGGCGAAACAACTCGGACAGTTTGTAGACTGACCGTCGAACAAGATCCATGTCCGATATTTTCATGCCCTCGTTGAGGCCTTCAGTAGCTTCCCTTATGGCGGCGACCCGAGCCTGCAGCACTTCGGTCAAGCCCAGCTCATGTTCAAGAGTAAGGCCCCGAACGAACTCCAGCACATAGGCATTGAGTTGCAAGTCGCTACTCCGCGGCATGGTTTGCAAAACATCCGCGTTGACCAGCGAGCGCAGCACCGCTCCTTGTCCTTCTGCATCAAGATGAGGGGCAACCTTCGAGATGGCACTCAGTGCCTGTTCGCTCGTAAATGCTGCAAACTCACGAGAAAGGCGCACGAGCACTTCTACGGTATCCCAATGGGTATAAAGTGCGTAAACGAGTGAGCGTGGATTGAACATATTCGCGACAGGATCACATCATGTAACGCATGGGCTCCGGCTGTTTCTCTTTGATCAGCCTCGTGATGAGATTGCTGGTCACTACTTAAGGTCGTATCGGTTGCGATGCGGGACGACTTGGCTGCCGCACTGCTCCTTCAATGCCATCACCGACCTTGCAAGTCGAAACGTCTGGAAGCAGATCCAAGACTGCATCGCCCCGCCCCTGGGTGATCAAAGCCCACAGTGCCCTGCACTTTTCAATCGACTCGGACGGCGCATCTTCAAGTCGTTTGATCAAATCCAGCTCGTCTTCTGCGCACCGCATTGCCTTTCGTCCGCCATACTCAGCAACAAGATAGTCCCCAGCGACATTCATAGATTTGATCAAATCTTCCTCATTGGTTTTAACACCCTGCCAGAAGAATCGATTTGTCATCGCTTCTCGTGGGAATTCCGCGACCCCTTTAAGTAAGGCAAACGCCTGGCCCCATGGCGAAGACCACTCGGTACTTTGCGTAGGGTTAAATGCCACGGGCGAGTAAGCAACGCGGGGGATCAACTTGTCGGCCTTGGTCCTATCGAGGCGGGTTTTCAGCTCATCGAGAATGTTGCTCACCGCGTTGTCTGGAATACGCCCCCCTGGGTGATATGCCTCGTACATTCTCTGTGCATCACTTCGAATTCGATCTCGCTGAGATGCAAGAAAGGCTTCGATGTCATCTCCCATCGTGGCTCCCAGGAGTTTTTTTGCATCTTCGTTTGCGGCCGTCAACGCAGCTTCAAACAATGGAATCGCCTGTTTCGGCATCCATCTAACTCCGTCTGCTAATGCAAATGAAAATCGAGGTAGCAACTCTCCTGACACTCTGCGAAGACGGTCGATCTTCTTTAGGGTGGCCTCATCGAAAGGCGCAACCTTAATTGATGTTTGCGCTTTGACTACGCCGGTCTGCCGGAAGCTTTCAACACCAAACCATTCTGGTTTTACTGGCGCTTCTAATGGTGGAATACGACTTAATTTATCAATGGATACCAGCGAACCAAGCTCAAAAATGCGAGCCATATACTCAGCCAAGGGGTCCAACTTCTGAATCCCTATCTCTTCTGTAGGCGATGCAACCGGGTTGTTGTTCTGATCGACCAGTTGGACATCACCTGTCTCAGGATCAACTATCGCCTTAACTGGTTGTTCTCCGGTCACATCCTTATCGAGGCATAGCTGGCGATACTCTGCCCACATGCGTGCAGCCTCCTCATCGCCTTGGGGCAATACAAGGTCTGGCATCGATGCTGCAATATCCGGGCGCAATGAACCTGAGATACCCCACAAATAATCAAACCATTTACGGCATGCTTCGAAAGTTGCGGCGCTGACGCTTGATGCCAGATTTGCTTGTGATGGTGATGTTGGTGCAAACCCCATGTTTTCTGTTGGACCAACTGAAAGAATGGCACTGCCGCCCTCATCCACAAGACAAAGCAAGTTTGAGGAGCGATCTACTAGTGAACGTTCTGGAAACACCTTGAATGCTGCTCGAACGCCATGTCGCTCCACCAGCCTGAGTAACTCCTGCAGATCCGACTCCGAAGTCCTGCAGGTAGGGTGAATGCTCACAACCAACCGTAACTGTGTCTCTGTGCGATCGGCAAGAAAGCCTTCCATCCAGTTAACAGCGCGAGCATCGATCGCAGAGACCACGCCAAATACACTAACGACAGATCGAACAGCAACATCGAATGGCAGTTCTGTCACATATGTATTGAATCCGGCACTGACGAGAGGCTCTGGCCAGATAAACGGCAGAACTGGATCGATGGGCTTGTTCATGGTGTTTTTCCCTCCTTAGCTCGACTTCTTGAATTCGATATGTCGAGCGTATATCTCGTCGAAGATTCTTTCCAGCCCCGCATGCGCACCTCGCAGCCCAGCCACCACTCTGGCGGCCCAATCGAAATACTCCCGCTTGCGGTCAGCACTCCAGTCCGCCGGTGGATTCGCCAAGATGTCTCTGAGGTTACAGATCTTGTCAGCCAGTTTCACCAATTTGGCTTCTGCTGAGATGTGCGGTGCATGCCGAACCTGCTCTTCCTTGCGCACCGCTTTGTCCAGGTTCTTGTCGTCAGTCACCTCCAGAACAATTCCAGTTACCTTGTCGCCGAAGATGCCGGCCAGCTCTTCGGCTGTGGTTTTGGTGTCCTCAATGGTGTCGTGCAGCAGTGCAGCGCAAATCACGTCAGGATTTTCGATACCGCCCTCGACGGCCAGCACACTGGCCAATGCCAATGGGTGATTGATGTATGGAGATGCATCAGCATCCTTGCGACGCTGATTCTTGTGCTTCTCGGCCGCAAACTGGGCTGCTTTAACGATTGCTGCACTCATAACGACTCCTTTATTTCATTAACCCTTCACGCACACTACCTGCTTCAGAGTGTGCAAAATTTCAGTCAGGTCACTCTGGTTGGCCATCACCACGTCGATGTCCTTGTAAGCCCCCGGAATCTCGTCAATCACGCCTTTGTCCTTTCGGCAGATGACGCCCTCGGTCTGCTTGACCATGTCAGCTTCCGTGAACTGCTTTTCGGCGGCCGTGCGGCTCATGCGGCGACCTGCGCCATGGGCGCTGGAGCAGAAGCTCTCCGGGTTGCCTTTGCCGCGCACGATGTAGCTGCGGGCGCCCATGCTGCCGGGCACGATGCCCAGGTCACCTTCACGGGCGCGAATCGCCCCCTTGCGGGTCACCCACACATCCGATCCGTAGTGGTGTTCCTTGGCCACGTAGTTGTGGTGGCAGTTCACCGCCTCGGTAGTCACCGTAAACGGCGGCAGTTGGCGTTCCAGTGCTTTGAGCACCAGATCGAGCATGGCCTGGCGATTGGCCATGGCGTATTCCTGTGCCCAATGCACGGCTTCGACGTAATTGGCAAAGTGTTCGGTGCCTTCCGGGAAGTAGGCCAGGTCACGGTCGGGCAACTGGATCATCCAGCGCTCCATGTCCTTGCGCGCCAGTTGGATGAAGTAATCCGCGATCGCGTTTCCGATGCCCCGACTTCCGGAATGCAGCATCACCCAGACCTGATTGGACTCGTCCAGGCACACCTCGATGAAGTGGTTGCCGCCACCGAGCGTGCCCATCTGGTTCATCCACTTGGAAAACTTGCCGAAGGCCTTGAGGAGCTGCGGATGACGATCGGTCAGCGACTTGAGTCCAGGCTCGAAGGGGCGCGCCACGTCAACCAATACACGGTCGTCGTGGTGTTGAGCCCGGCCTACAGGCACGTCGCGGCTGATCTGGTCGAACACCTTTTTCAGGGCTTTCTCATCGAGGTCATTGGCCGAGATCGACAGACGGGCTGCCACCATGCCGCAGCCGATGTCCACGCCAACGGCGGCCGGAATGATCGCCTTGTGGGTAGCAATAACCGAACCAATCGTCGCGCCAATTCCCAGGTGGACGTCTGGCATCGCCGCCACATGGTGGTGAATGAAAGGCATGGATGCAATGTTGGCAAGCTGCTCCTTGGAGCGATCGTCCACATCGTCGGTCCAGATCTTGACCGGCACACGCTGGTCAGTAATTGCTTGTTTGACGGGCATATCGCCTCCCTATTCTTCGTCGACGAAGATGTTCAAAACATTGCCCCATTGATCCCAATCGATCACGAGCCCCTTTTTCTTTCGGGTTTGCAAGGCCTTGAAGACCTTGTCCCGGAAATCCGGATGAACAGACAGCGGGTAAAGCTGTGTCCATGGATAACCGTCCAACTGCTTCAAAGCACTGCGCCAGGTCGCCACCCAAGGGCGTTCCGGCATGCCCGGATCATTCTCATCGTCGACCAGGGCTGCCTCACTGGTCTCCACCTTGAACTGCCATCCCTCCGGAGACTGAATGCCATACAGACTCAGGGAGCCACCTTCGGAACCCACCTCGACGATGACCTGCTTACCATCCGCGTCGACGCCTATCGGCATCCAGTGGAAGTCACCCAGTGTCTTTTCACCAGAAACCACTGTGTTGGTGCCCAGCAAAACCGTGACCACGAACTGGTGGAGTGCGTTGAGCTGAACCAATGCGTGCTCCTCCCAGTTGGCGGCGGGGTCCTTGACGAACCCACCCAGCATCTCCTGCAACTTGGCAATCAACGCGGTCATGCCATGGCCGAGGATTTCAGCCAAGCACTCTCCTTGATCACTGCCGATCAGGTACTTTTTGACGTAGCCTCCCATCTGTTCAGCGCTGTGCCAGCCTGGCATCCGGGTATAGCCGGCGTCGTCATCGGTGAATGCAGCGATTACCTTGCCCACGGCTTCAACGAAATCGTCCTCGGTCGCTTCTTCAGCAATGGCACGAATGGCGACATCGAACACTTCCTTGACAAGTGCCGTCACTACCTCCGGTGAGCCAAGGTATTTCGGTTGCATGGCCAGCGACATGGCTTTGACGAAACCATCCACCTCCGGCTCTTCCAAGGGCTGGAGCAAGTGGTAGCGAATGATCTCTTCCAACAACTTCAGATCTTCATCGTCGTCCGTGTTGCTGTACTCCCGGTTTTCACGGTTGACGACCACATCGGTCACAAAGGCGCCTCCCTTGGGGTCAAAGGCAAACCCCACGTCGAAGATCAGAATGCCAGTCCAGCTCCGATGCATCCGCAACCGATCGCCCGTGAAGTACAAGAACCACTTCTCCTCCATGACGGTCGGCAAGAAGCCACGACGGATCTTCACCATCTCATCGGGGTTGAACCACAACTTCGGGTAAAGCACTGTCTGCCGTTCCGGCATAGCTTTAAGCTCCTGCCAGTCTTCAGGCTGGACATTCGGGTGCTCTTTGTACGGGATGGCGGAAGCGACCTTTTCGACAGCATCCAGAATAGCCAGATCGCGGTCGCGGCCCTCGGCATTGGGTGACTGCCGGATCAGGTCGCGCGCCTCGTCGAAGCTCACCCAGCGCAGCCCGGCGGTCTGCCAATTCGGCTTGGCTGGAGGATGCTTGGCATCCATGACGTAGTAGCAGGTGCTGGAAGCCGAACCTTTGAAGGCGCCCGGAACGCTGATGCGGATATCCGCGTCGTATCCGGTCTTTTCGCGCACGGCACGCACGGCAGCATCCCGAGGCGACTCGCCCGGCTTGGCTTCCGTCTTGGCAAAGGTCCAGGCATAGCCCCCATGGTGCTTGGTCGGCTCACGCAACAGCACCTTCCGCCCCCCGCTGACAACCACGCCACCATAGCTTTCGGCCACCGGCTCCTTCTCCGCAAACGCCGGGTCCGTCTGCAAGTGGTACAGAACATCCCAAACCTGGTGGTACAGGCTGGCGCGCTTGTGCCCCTGCTTCTTGGCCACCTCTGACTTGAAATTGCTGTAGTCTAAGCCGTCGACCATACGCGCCATTGCGGCGGACACCTCGGATCGCGGAGCCACCGCCCGAAAACGGTAATCGGTGTCGTGGCTCTCCTGGATCGGCCCCAGGCCAGGAAGATAGTGCTGTTGAAGGGCTGCCAGGTCGCTGCGCACCCGAGAACGCACCGTCAAGGTGCCATTCTTCTTGTCGCCAGGTTTCTGGACGATGCTGAAAAAACCGATTGGGGTGACAAGCCACATAATCTGCCCTCATTATAAGCACAACCATACTGCAATCAGACTCTTTTTGATGCTGATAATTAGAACACAAGATGACATCGACACACAACAATCACCACCTTATACTTCGTCAATCCACATTCTCCCATTCGAAAAAGAGCAACCAAAGATGAGCACTGATCGCCTGCAAGACCTCGGACACGCCCAGCGTGACCGGATGGCGTACATCGAGCTGAAGCTATGGTTCGTTGGGGAAATACGCCGCCAAGACCTGGCATCACGCTTTGGCATCCAGACAGCTGCGGCCACCCGGGACTTGGGGCTCTATAAAGATATGGCCCCATCGAACATCGAGTACGACGGCCGATCCAAGACCTATGTCATTGGACAGGACTTCCGACCATTGTTTGAATTCCCAGCCGAGCGGGTGCTGACATGGCTGGCAGAGGGCTTTGGGGACGGTGAGCCTGTCCGCTCCCGAACAGGCATCACTTGCGACATCCCCAACAAGCTGGGGCAACCAGACCTGAGCACCTTGGCAGGCATCACCCGGGCGATCAGCCACAAATGCCCGGTACGCATCAAATACCAGTCGGTTGAAAACGGTCAGAGCGAACGCGAAATCGTTCCCTTTGCATTACTGGACACAGGCCTGCGCTGGCACACCAGGGCCTTTGACCGGAAGTCCGGCGAATACCGCGACTTCGTACTCACCCGGATTCAGGCCCCCATTGTTCTGAAGGATGCCCCCGTAGAAGCACACGAGCGATCCGACCAGGACATCCAGTGGACGCGAATCGTCGAACTGGAACTCGTACCTCACCCCGATCAATCCCGGCCTGAAATCACCCAGCTAGACTACGGCATGCGTGACGGTGTGCTCAAGATGAATTTGCGCGCCGCCACTGCCGGCTACGTGCTACGCAAATGGAGCGTGGATTGCTCGCCAGACCACAGCCTACGTGGCCCCGAATATCGCTTGTGGCTACGCGACCCTTTGGCGCTCTATGGCGTCAAGAACGCACTGCTGGCACCTGGATACCAGGCACCGAGTGCATCGCAATCTACGGACAATAATGATGCGTTCAACGATTTGAAAATTGACTGATGCTGATCAGTATAAAAATCCTTGAATCTCAGCCAAACAAACAAAATGATTGGAAAGTGTGATGGCTTCCTTGCCCTCGATTTTTGAAACCTGCACCCCTCGCGTTGAAATTCTGGCGGGGACGTTACCTGATGCCATCTTTGCTGCAGATTTATGGGACGTCCTCACCGATCGCGCGCACCAGGATTACTCGGACCCCAAGCGCTTTTTCGCAGGCACTTATCCAACGGATAACCTGAAACTGTTGCTGAAAGATGTTGCTGAGCGCTTATCTGGTATTGAAGGGGGTAACCCCGTCTTTCGTCTGGAGACGGGCTTTGGTGGAGGGAAGACTCACAGTCTCATCGGTGCCACCCACTTGGCGAAGCATGGCAGTGAATTGGCCAGTAACCTCTCCGATTGGGGCATCCGGTCTTTTCCAGACCCGGGTGCTACGAAGGTTGCCGCATTCGTCGGGGAAAACTCCGATCCGTTGCGCGGTGTGACACTTACGATTGATGGACAACAAGCAGTCGCCTATACGCCGTGGGGGCAAATTGCCTTGATGGCGGGCGGAACGGCAGGTTACGAAGAAGTCAAAGCAAACGATGTCGCTGGCATCGCCCCCTCACGCGAAGCGCTTGAGAAGTCTTTGGGCGACGGCCCCAGACTCATCCTCATCGATGAGTTGGTACTGTACATGGCCAAATGCGCAGCCCTGCCTGAAGATCAGCAAAGGCGGCAAATCAACGGCCAGTGGCCGACGTTTTTCCAGACTTTATTTAGCGTGGCTGCCAGACGCCCTGGTACGGTGGTAATCCTGACCCTGCCATCGGAGAGGGACGCTAACCGCCGGTTGACTTCCGAGTTGAAACAGCACCTACCTACCGTCTTGGAGGTAGTCAACGAAATGGAACAGTCATCAGCACGCCAAGCACGCAACCTGACGCCAACCCAATCGACCGAACGTGCGGCCGTGATGGCCCGACGTTTATTCGACAACGTCGACTCAGGGGTGGCTGCAACTGTCGCAAATGCATTCGTCCACTATTACGAGGAGCAGAAGAACTCCGGGGTCGTTATCGATAGCCGGGCGTTCGATACCGGTTATGCTGAGCAAATTCGAGTGGGTTACCCGTTCCATCCTGAGTTCATTCGACTTTTTTCCGAGCGTCTGGCCGACATCCCTGAGTTCCAGGCCACCCGTGGCGCGCTGCGCTTGGTTGCTCGCACAGTCGCAGCTGCGTGGGCCAACAAAAGACAGTTGCGGGACACCCCGCTGCTTCAACCCCAGCATGTCGATCTCAACCGGACGGAAATTCGGGATGAGGTACTAGCCCGACTTGGGCGTGGGGCCTTTGAACGTGGCCTGGAAGTAGACGTGATGCGCTCGGAAGGCGGCACTCATGCCAACAACGTCGAAGCTGGTTGGCCGTGGAAGGCTGCGACCGAGTCTGCTCAGGTTGTATTCCTGCACAGCTTGCCGGAAGGATCACGCGGTCTAGTGCCACCTGAAGTCGCTCTAGCTGTTGGGCGGCCTGGCATCGATCTGCAATACGTATCTACCGCCCTGGAGCAAACCGAGAAACGCGCTTGGTACATGCGACGCGAGGGGGAGCACTATCTGTTCCGGACCCGTGCATCAGTTAACAAGCGCTACCAGGAACGACTGGGAGATCTTCAATCTCACCCTGGTGAAATTCGCGAAACGCTAGATCAGTGGGTACAGGACGTTTTCACGGGCTTCCGCGACCTGCAAGTCGTCTTATTCCCACAGGATCACACAGCCATCACCGACCAGGCAGACCGTATCCGGCTCGCTGTCATCCACTACGACAAGGAGTGCGGCGCCGTTGGCGGGGGTGATCGCTTGAATTTCACCAGAAAACTCTTCTCGATCACCGGGATCAATGAAAGCCCGCGTCGCTACAGAAACAACCTGCTGTTCCTATTGGCTGAGTCATCGCGTGTTGCGGGCTTGAAGGATGCGGTGCGTAGCCTGATCGCGTGGGAACGGGTCCGCAAAGACATCGAAGAAGAAGAAAAAGCAATGGCCCAAGCATCAGGTGCTGACTTCCGTTCCCTTCGAGACCAGGCTCGTCGCGGGGCTACTGGTGTGCCTGCTGAGTTTCTGGCACTTGAGAGTGATCTGGGTGAGGTACTTGAAAAACTGGGGCCGCAGGAACTAAATGTGCGCTCTAAATTGCTTGAAGCCTACCGCATCATCTCCTTTCCTAAAGGGCATGGTGACTCGGACGACTTGTTTTCTGGCGGTGGCGGCGGTCCGATACTGGAGTGCTATCGCGTTGACTTCGGTGAAGTACCCGATGGGCACAGACAAACACGCCGTAGCGTACGTGATGCCGTAGAGGAACGGCCCATTTTGCAATGCTTGCGTCAGTACCAAAAGCTGGTGCCTGAGGCAACACCAGAGAATGCCATTGTTTTATCCCCGGCAATTATCAAACGCGAGCCGCTTTGGAAATCAGGGGAAAAGAAGATCTCAACCGAAGAGGTATGGGATCGCATTCGCCGTGAACCAGATCTCCCGATGGTGCTGCGCCAGACTGATCTACTGCCTACTTTCCGTGCAGGCTTGGCCATCGAGCCGGATGTCCTCTGGCTTTATTACAATCAGGCTGAAAAACGTGTGTATGGGAAAGACGGGGTCACTGCCGTATCGCCGGTGATTGCCGCAAATCAATACTTGTACGATCCCGTAGCTGCAGTCAACGACAGCATCATTCCTGTGGTTGGACTGACTGCTGATCGCGTTTGGCAGCAACTGTGGTTGCGAGATGGGAGCGAACATGCGCCATCCACCAATACGTTCCAGCTGGCAGAAGCAGCCAAACAGTCTGCGCACTTTCCGGTTCTGCCCGAGCGATCGGTCCTGTGGCAAGCTCTTCAGGAAGGCGCTCGCGAAAACCGCTGGGTGCTTTACCTTCGTGGCGGCAACATAGCTATCGGTGCACAAGAAATGGGTGAATGGCCCAATCTTCCCCGCATCGATGAAACCACCGAGCTTTGGTCCTACCCGGCAGCGCTGGATGCAGGCATTTATCCGAGAGCAACACGGGGCGGAGGTCTTGAGCCAGAGAATCCCATTTCAGCCGCAGCGGTCAAGACTTCCTGCTGGCCGTCAGGAACCTCTCAGGTGACAAGTGAGGACCTTGAGCGCTTTGCCCGCAACATCTGGCCTGGATTGAGTCGCAGTGCTTTCCAGGAGGTTGTTCGCGAAGGCGTATCCCAGCGTCTTTGGGGTGTTTGGAAAACCGGGGCCGACGAGACCTTTCATGTTGCTCAAGATTCCCCTCCACCTTATTGGGTCGGCAGCGATAGCGTGCTTGTCGATCTTGATGCCGAGCTTGCGAATCAGCTTGACAGCTTGCGACCAGGTAGAGGCCCACAACCAGTGGAAGCGTCTGACACCCCTCGGCAAGCGCTGACGCACGCTTGGGATACATTGGGTAGCTTCCCGGGCATCCACTTGACACGCCTGGAACTCACCGTGAACTCGCGAGAAGCCCTCGACAATACACTGCGTGCTACCTGGGCGGATCGTCCATCCAATGCCAAGACAGTCACTGCAGTGACCGCCAATGGGCAGCGAGAAATTGACGGCATGCGTGAAAGCGTCAGCCTAAGTTTCGAGGGACGATTCGAAGAAGTTGCATCCATGCTTTCGCCAGTCTGGCCATTCCAGCGCAGTGGCGACCTAGATGTGACAGTAACGGTTTCGCTTGCTTTCGACCCACCTGTCCATCTATCTGACCCGGCTTTGGACACCTACCGCACGGCGGTGATGAATGCAAACCAGGGGATGTTGCACCTGCGTGCAATCCCGACTCGCAAACGTGGAGCAGCCTGATGGAACGCTTCCGCCTCCGTGTTAGAAATGAACCCAAGCGTGGTGACATCTGGGAATTGCACCTTTTTCCAGATCAGCCTCACCGCATCTTGCGAGAAGCCGATGCAAGAACCTTAGGCTCGGCATCTAGCCCGGAGGCCATCCTATGGCTCCGCAAGCTAGCCAAACCCTATCTGGAACACGCACACGACCAAACGGGTAATTCCGCATCGATTGATTCGGAGGAATTTGGACCCCGAGCCGAACCGCGCTGGCTCGATCACGAGGATGGCATGCGACTGGCGCTGGCCTTCTCTAGTGCCCGTTGGTTGGTGACCGGGCGACAGCGAACCATGTTCCGCGACGGCCTATACGCGCTACCGTCCGAGGTGGTTTTGTATTGGTTTACCTTGTGCTTCTATGGTTATCGGCAAGCTGCTGGCCGTGCCGCTCTGAGGGTCTTGCTGGCATATGACGAAACGGCTGATGAAGCCAGTCCTACGTCGCGCCGCAAGAAGGGGGCAAAACCAGATTCACCTTCTGGATCCTTGTTTGCCTCTGATTCTGCGGGCGGACAATCCAATAACAAAGAATAAGCTAGGCAAACCATGACCGAATACCGAAAAACCAAACCGTCGTTTCTTGAGGCTGGTTTGCCGTGTGCCTCACTTTCTGCGGAATGCCAGCGTGACAATAGTGCTTCCTGTCGTCCGCCGCAAAATACCTTGCATATTTGGTGGGCACGTCGCCCCCCAACAATAAGTAGGGCAGCAATACTGGCTGCGTTGCTTCCCCATGAGTTCAGTGTAGGGAAAGATGCGCTTGCGACTGATGTGGAAGAGCCGAACAACGACGACTTGGCTCAATTGCCTCCACGCCTAAGGGGACATGAGGATTTTCTTCGTGAGTTATTGGATATCCCATCCACTGAGTTGCATCCAAGTCATCGCGATTTTCTTAAATCATTGGGTGTCAGGGCTGATACAAAAGCTGCTGCGGAAAGATTGGCAAGAGCCAATGCGCTCGCCACACCTTTAACTTTGGGTGAACTGTTTGGCTATCGTCATCCACCTGCTTTCTCTGAGTCCCCCAGCGCACGATTAATAAACGAACTGCACAAATCCACCAGATCATTACTTGGACTTGGGGCGGATGAGCCAATCGTTGTGCTAGACCAAATGGCCGGGGGTGGGTCCATTCCTCTCGAGGCCATTAGATACGGCTTTAAGGTTTACTCAAATGACTTAAACCCAGTCGCATCACTGGTTCAAAAAGCAACCTTGGAACTGCCATCCAAGTTCGGTAATTCACTGGTGCCAACGCTTGCCAATCTTGCTAAAAAGATCGATTCAAGACTTGCGAGCCGCCTGGGACAGTTTATATATTCAGAACCCGAAAGTAGCTGGTGGCCAGAAGAACAAGTTCGTGCCAACAATAAATTTATTTCTCGTAATGTCGTAGGAGTCAATGCAGGCGGTCCGGCATGGACACGATTCACTTTGTGGGCGAGAGTTGTCGAATGTCGCTCATGTTCACTTAATATTCCCCTATCTACCAACTGGACAGTTTCAACAAAATCTGGCAACAACCTTGCGGCATTTCCAAAAGTACCCAATGTTGCAGACGGAAACAGTTGTGAATTTCAGCTAGTTCAAGCTGAAAACTGGTCTGAATGCCTTTGGCCAAAGCCAGACTTTGAATCATGGCATCCAAGAAACACTCCGACCTATAAAGATGGAAAGGCTGTTTGTCCACGCTGTGGCGCTGTAATGGATGGTGATGAAATCAAGGAAATCGCACGCGCCAGATCTGGTGGATTATCCTCCCAGCCGTATGCCATCTGTTCCCAAGTACCTGTGTCACTGACCTACCGCGATGGTACAAAGAAGACGCGATACCTTTGGAGATTTAGGGCTCCAGGCTCGGAAGATATTGCGGCCATTGGTGCTGCGGAGGATAAGTTGCGACAGCTTCTCCCTCGCTGGGAATCACTTAATCTAGTACCTAATGAGGAGATACTGGAAGGTGATAAAACCCGAGAGCCCAGAAATATGGGTTTATTCAGATGGCGAGATTTATTTATCGCCCGACAACTACTCACCAATGTGGTCTTTTTAGAAGAGTGCTTAAAAATATTTGACGAGATTAAGCACGACCATAGTCATGACGCGAGTGAAGCAATCAGGATATATTTAGCTTTCGGTTTGTCGAAAGTCGTTAATTACAATTCAGTCAACTGCTTTTGGCATAGTGGCCATAACAAGACAACTCAGACCTTTTCACGGCACGACTTCGCATTCCGATCGGCTTTTTGTGAATCAACGTCAGTAGAAAAGCTTGCTTCCTGGGGAATTTCTCAGGTCATTGACTCGATTAATGGACTCGGAACACTAATCCACGGTGGCGAATTACATTTGGCTGACGAGGAATCTGATAATGATGAAAACCCTGAAGACACTGAAGAAGACATCTCTGGGGAAATTGGTCATCAAAATATAGCGCTCAGAGAAGAAGTGCTTATACCAACGGTGACTAACGAGGACGCTGCTGCACTCTCAGTCCCAGCCACGGGAACAGTCCACCTGATCTGCGTTGATCCTCCGTATTACAACAACGTCCAATACTCTGAGCTTTCCAACTTCTTCTACGTTTGGCTCAAGCGGGCTCTGGCCGACGAACCAGGGTTGGCTCATCTTTTCCGGGAGCCCTTGGCAGAAACCAACCGGGAAGCCGTGGCCAACGTAGCACGCTGGGCGCGCGATTCTGCCCAAGAGCAGGAAGCCTGGCAACAGCGCTATGACCATGAATTCCAGCGTCTACGAGCGTTAAAGGTGAAAGTGTCGGAAGCAAA
The DNA here is from genome assembly GCA_001897745.1 of Candidatus Accumulibacter sp. 66-26. Classification (GTDB taxonomy): domain Bacteria; phylum Pseudomonadota; class Gammaproteobacteria; order Burkholderiales; family Rhodocyclaceae; genus 66-26. The sequence continues at coordinate 4,566 of MKUH01000045.1, read as the reverse complement.
GACCATAGCTGCCGAAGCCGCTGGCATAAGGCCGCCGAGCGCTAAGGATCGAGCCGACCGCTTCTACGAAGACAAGATGGCACAGGTTTTCCGTCGGGCACGCCTGCTGCTGCATTCTGCGGGACGCATGGTGGTGATGTTCAACCACAAGGAAACCTATGCCTGGCGCGCACTTGGTATGGCGTTGATCCGCGCTGGCTTTGAAATTCGCAGCTCTGTGCCGATTCATACTGAAGCAGAGTCAAGCCTCAATATTCGTGGTCTTGATGCTGCTCGCAGTACGGTTTTGTTGATGTGCTTGCCTCGTGAAGAACGCGAACAGGCGGCAGGAAATTGGGCTTCGGTGCAGTCTCGCGTTGCGCAACTGGCTCGCGGCGCTGCTCAGCGTTTCCAAGCACAGGGGCTGTCAGGGACCGATCTGTATCTGTCGGCACTGGGTCCAGCCATTGGCGAAGTAGCCCGCAATTGGCCGGTCACGGACTTTGCCGGCCGCGAGGTGGATCTGGAGGTTGCGCTGAACGAATCCTACAGGGCCGTGGGGCAGTGGCGCTTGGAGCAGATACTGGAAGATCTGACTCAAAAAGCGGAGTTCTCCGAAGCGGCTGCTGGCTTTGCTGCAAGCAGTGCCGACCGCGACTCTCAGACCCTGTGGTTGTGGCTGGATACGTTCCAAGGTGAAACTGCCCAGAGCGACGATGTCCGGAAATTGGCCAAGTCACTGAACGTGGATCCAGACGACTTTAAGCGTATGGGATTGCTTGAAAACAGCAAGGATTTGTTTATCCTGCGTCCGCCATCTGAAACCGATCTCAAGTTGCTGTCGAGGCGATTGGCTGGCGCCGATTTACCTAGAGGCCGGGCCGCCCGTGAGGCCGACGTCTGGGAGGAGCGCGTGTTCCCCGGCTTCCAAGTTGCAGCCGTTTGGAACGCAATTGCTCTGATGGGTGGCGTAGAAGACATCGCTGCTCGTGGGCCTGAGGCTGTTCGACGTTGGTTGAATGCTTCTGGCTACGGTTCGCAGCGCGAGTTCTTTGGCGCGTTTGCAGTAACCCTCGATCTGCTGGAGCACATTTTCGGCAAGCGCTCTACAGGGCCATGGCACGAAACAGTCTGTCAGGCGCGCCGGGCATGGGATCTTGTTCTGAAGAACTGGCAGATTTGAACCGATGAGCTTCCCAGACCTGACGCAACTGAACCGCCGTTACTCCGGCCAGGCTGGCTCTTTGGTCCGGGACTTCTTTGTTCCGACGCTCTCACAGGCCGTTCGGTATGACCGACAAGCAGGTTACTTCGATTCCGCCAGCTTGGTCCAGATGGCCGAAGGGCTTGCTGCCCTTATCCAGAATGCACAGCAGTCTCTCAATCGACCAGTCATTCGCGTCATTGCTGGAGCAACATGGTCCGAAGCCGATGTGGATGCTTACGGCAGAGGAAAAACGTCGCTTGCCGACTCTCTAGGTGCATCGTTACTGCAGCGGTTTTCCCCTAGCGACGAGGAGTGCATGCGTCTGGGATTGCCAAGAGGGTGGCGGCCCGAAGCCGACCAGATTGCCAATCATCGGCTGGGAACCATGGCTTGGCTTGTCGCTTCAGGCTTACTGGAGGTACGTGTGGCTTTGCCCCTCGACCCGGCTGGGCGCCCTTATTTGCCTGGACGACAAGGGGCACTCTATCATCCGAAGTCGGGTGTCCTGTATGACCGTGATGGCTACCGGATTTCCTTCCAGGGATCGGTAAATGAAACAGGAGCGGCGTGGGCGCGAAACCGTGAAAAATTTGAAGTCAAGCGTTCATGGTTTTCAGCACAAGACGCCGAAGACATCGAGGCCGAGGAACAAGAGTTTGAGACGATTTGGAATGGTCTCGATCCACAATTACTTGTGCTGCCTTTGCCTCGCGCCGTTAAGGAACGGCTACTAGAATTCACGCCTTGTGATGGCCCTCCACTACGAGATCCGCTGGAGCCGGTAACTCCCCATCTCAGTGAAGAAGACCGCAGCAACGCTCAACGCCTACTGAATGCGCCTCGGCAACCAGAGAATGATCATCTCTTGCTCTCTCCGTTGTGGTCGGATGGCGATCCGTTCCGTCCCTTTCCGCATCAAGACAGGGTATATCAGCGTGCCAGTGCGGAATATCCGAGATCCTTTTTGTTCTGTGATGAAGTTGGCCTTGGCAAGACCATCGAAGGGGGCCTGGCACTCCGGAAACTGTTGTTGCACGGACGGGTGTCACGCGTTCTCCTGATCGTTCCTCGCTCATTGGTCCGTCAATGGATGGAGGAACTGCGGGAGAAACTGGCCTTGACTGGGTGGTTTTACGACGGACGATCATTGCACGATGTGGCCGGACGTCAGCGCGATGTCACAAACCCACTGGCTGAGCCAGGAATCATAGTGACTTCACGGCACCTGATCTCTCGGGCTGACCGAAGAGCTGAGGTGTTAGCCGCGCCCCCTTGGGATCTGGTCATCGTTGATGAGGCGCACGCTGCGCGGCGTTCTGTGATGGATGAGACACCGAATCAGTTACTCTCATTGCTGACTGAGATTCGGGGACGACAGCTATCCCCAACATTGTGGTTGTTGACCGCAACTCCGATGCAGCTTGACCCGGTTGAGGTTTTTGACTTGCTTCAATTGTGCGGCATGGAAGGTCACGCCTGGCGAGACTGGTCGACCCCTTCCGGCTTTCAGCAATTTTTCGACGACCTGAGATCTTTTGGTGCTCGACCTGCTCTGCGGCACGGCGTAGTGCGATTGACCGAAATCGCAGTACAGCATGGGGCGCCGGTCCTGGATCAAACAGTTGCGCCAAAAGAGCACTGGACCCCGTTTCAATGGACCAACTTCGTTCGTGATGTAACCAGATCGGGACCCGGGCTTGCATTAAGGTTGTCGCAGCTCAATGCGCTGCAAGCGGAATCTCTCATTCCCTATCTGGCGCGACAGACGCCACTCGGCGTTTTCATGTTCCGACATACCCGCTCGACTTTGCGTGCATACCAAGCGGTCGGCATGGTCAGCAAGTTGGCCTATCGGCGGCCCGAAGATGTGCCAGTAGACTTCGCCTCAGCAAATGAGAAGCAACTCTATATTCGCATCGATGAGATGTGTCGGCGCTTCTATCGATTGGCTGACTTCCCGCCAGAAGAACGAAGTGGGGTCGGCTTCCTGATGGCAGTCTTTAGGAAGCGACTGGCGAGCAGCTTCCATGCTTTCAGACTTAGCCTTCAGCGCCGTCGCGATCTAATCGTCGCGATCCAAGACAAGCTCTCTGACTACGATATAGCTGGCATCCAACACAAGCTAGTGTCCGCAGAGACTGAAGATGAGGAGGATGCAGCCGAAGCAGAAGCAGCACTAGATCGAGAGCGCCACAGACTGGTACGCCTGTACGGTGATCCAGAGCGTCGCAGGAACCTTGATGAAGAACGGCTCTATCTCGACGATTACATTCGGGATCTCAACCACTGGAGCGACGACAGCAAGTTCAAACAATTTGATCAAACACTGACTGCGCTGGTGGCCGACGGGAATCGGGTGATTGTCTTCACTCAGTACCTCGATACCTTAGACTTCATTCGCGACCGATTAATTGCTCGATTTGGCGAACGGATGGCTTGTTATTCAGGCCGAGGAGGCGAAGTTTGGGACGCTGCGGCGAACAATTGGAAACTGGTTGATAAAGCTGAGATTAAAGCACGCTCAAAGCATGAGCACGACCGCTTTATTCACGTCTTGCTTGGGACGGACGCGGCCTCTGAAGGCCTTAACCTCCAGCAGTTCTCGGCATTGGTGAACTACGATCTTCCTTGGAACCCAATGCGCGTCGAGCAACGAATCGGTCGTATTGACCGAATTGGTCAAGAGGCCGAGAACGTTGGTATCTACAACCTGTACTTCAGAGGTACGATTGAAGAGGATACCTACTTCACGTTGAAAGTCCGAATCCGAATCTTTGAAGAGGTCGTTGGCCCCCTGCAACCGATTCTTGCTGAAATGCCGCGTATTCTCACCAAGGTTGCACGTGGCGAAATGGAGCAGGAAGAAGCACAACGCTTGCTAGACGCGGCAGCACAAAACAAGCCGGGCACCAGTCTTCAACCGCTTGAGTCATTCACTGAAATCGCGCCAGCGATACAACGACATTCACCCAGTATCGGGTCAATCACGCAGGAAGGCCTTGCGGCATGGTGCCTGACCCATTTGGCACCGGGAATGACAATTGCTGCGATTCCAGAACCAGGCGCGCAGGTTGTCGAATTAGATGGCCGCCGAGCTTGCTTTAGTTTCACATGGGAGGGAGCGCCGGACCACCTTGGCATTCTTGACAACGAGGAGTTGTTGGTCACTTTTAGTGGCGAACTCGCTGATCGTCATCCACCAACAGCAAAATCTGGTGATGATGAGGATCAAATCATGGCTTCTAGTAGAGAGGGGGTTCGTCTCTTAACTTGGGGTGATCCCATTTTAGATGCATGGCTGACAACACTCGCAGAAGCTGATTCGATTCCGTAGAATGAATCGCCCCGGGTTTCGCAGAGGCTCCGTGGTTTAAGTACAG
>MKUH01000044.1 GCA_001897745.1 Candidatus Accumulibacter sp. 66-26 | reverse complement strand
ATGACCATTTCCACACGAAATTACGAATTCACATGTTAACATGCAAACACCAATTCCACACGATTTTACGAATAGCCGAAAAAACTGGAGAGTCGTCTTTCTCGGCGCAGGATCGCAGTCTGTTGTTCCGGGAAGGCGGAAGACAACGAATAGGCAAGCGAGGTAGAAATGACCAATGTTATTGCGGTGCTGAATCAAAAAGGCGGGGTTGGTAAGAGCACCCTTTCTTTTCACCTGGCGCATGCATCCAAGCGTTACGGAAAACGGGGAAAGCCAGCCAAGACCCTGGTGCTTGACATGGATTCGCAGGCCAACCTGAGTCAGTATTTGACTGGAGACTTGGCGATCAAGAACCAGACCGACAGCGGTGTGGGGCTGTTGTTGGAGGGAAAGCCGCTGGAAGGCGCGGTGATCTCCATCGAAGACAACATCGATTTGTTGCACGGTCACAAGAAACTCGACCGCTACGACGACGACGACGAGACTTTCGATCGGTGCGTGAATATGCGGACTGCGCTGGATGCGCTGGGCTATGACGTGATCGTTATCGACACGCCGCCAGCGCTCGGTTTGCGCCACTTGATGCCCATGGTGTGGGCCAACCTCGTGGTAATTCCCATGGAACCCATCGTATCTTCCATCGGGGGGTTCCAGGATGTATTGGAAACCATGGAGGAAGATGTACTGCCCCTCAATCCGGGGCTGAAGTGGCTCGGAGTGATCAATCGCATGAGCAAGAGTGTGGCGTCGCATCGGGCCAAGGAGGATTTCGTCCGGGAGCAATACGGTCGCAGAATCGCCGCGACCTTCACGACCCGAACGGCAGTGTCCGACGCAATGGAAGACGACCCATCCCAGCCGGTGTGGGAGCGCAAGCGGGCGCCGAAGGATCTGCGGGAATTGTGGTTATCGGCCTGTAAGCGGATGCTTTCGGACCGCTAACCCTGACCGCACACTCACTGAGAACATACACAGAAGGACATGATCATGGCAGAACAAAAGAAACCCGCGGCGTCGCTGGATAAGTTGAGGAAGCAGGCCGACAGCGTCAAGGAAACGGCGGTAAAGCGCCAGGCGTCGCAAGGAAATGCCGCCGGCGGGGAAGTCTATATCCCTTTGAACAAGATTCGCTTCGACCGTGGGCAGCCGCGTCGGTGTTTCAATAGCCTGGACGGACGGGTGCGTGAGAAGGATCAGGCCTATATCGAAGAACTGGCCGCCAACATCGCCCAACAGGCCGAAGGGGTTGGCGGGGACGGCTTGACGCATGCCGTTACCGTTGCTGAACTGGAGGATGGTACCTACGTGGTGCGTGCCGGTGAGTGCCGTACCCGGGCGCACATCTTTTTGAAGCGCGAGGTGATCCGGGCCAGAATCAACAACAATCTGGGCAAGCGCAACGAGAGGCTTTTGTTCCAACTGTCCGAGAACATCCACAACAAGGAGTTGGAAGATTGGGAAATGGCTCAAACCATCAAGGAATTGATGGAGGGGAATGACGACGAGGGTGAGCCGCCCATGAACCAGTCCGAGATTGCGGGAAAGCTCGGCAAGAGCGAAGGCTATCTGGTTCGTTTCGTGGTTTTTGGCGATGACGAACTGCGTAAGCGCTGGGTGGAACCCGGGATCGTCGATGGAGCGGAAAAGCTCTATCGCTTGAAGCTCCTGCCCGAGCATATGAAACTCGATATTCTCCGGCGGGTGGTATTGACGCCCGATCACCCTGATTACCTGCCCACGCCTCTGAAGCGTTCGGTGATCGACGACTATTCCGCAAACTTCCAGATGGAGAAGCGTCGGAAGAAGCTGCAGGAAGAAAACGCCGGCAGCGCCGGGAAAGCCGCGGCGAAGAAGGATAGCCTTCCCGCCAAGGCGCCGGGTGCTGGCGTCCCGCCGACGGCCGAAAGCCCCAATCCGACTTCTGTCGCCCCGGCGGCGTCGGCTCCCCAATCGCCGATCGGCACCACGAGTGCGCATTCCGAAGCCTCCGCTGCCGAGCAGGGCGGCGGTAGCTACAGCCTTTCCGAGGCGGCGCGGAACGAGTTGTTGAGTGGAGCCGCGTCGAGTAACGCAGCCGCGGAACATGCGGAGGGAGGCAGTATGCGGGCGCCGGTGAACTGCAAGGTGCCCTTGAACTCCCTGGAGCAATTGCTGCCGCTGCTGCGGACTCGGCCCGAGGTGCTGGACTCCATGCGGCGTGTTATCTGCAACGTCCAGTTGCCTGCCGATCTCGCCCAACAAGTGGCATCGGTCCTGGTGGGTCGGGTGGTGGAAGAAGAAGAACTGCCCTCGACCATTCAAAACGAACTGAGCACCCTGGCCTCTGGCAGGTAACCCCGAGGCGGTAGGCGCACCGCCTGCCGCCTTTTTCACAATGTAGTCAAGAGCTCGTCATTAATCAATTAGAATACACGCAGGAGGTCGTAAATGTGGGACGTTTTTACCTTTGAATTGTTGTCGTGGAAAGCAGCAGCCGTGATTCTGTCGCTTTTCTGGCTGAGCAAGTGCGTGCATATCGTCGGTCAGCAGACGCTGATTGTCGTGGAAACGTTGGGTAAGTTTGCCGGCATTCTGGAGCCCGGCCTCAACCTGATTGTCTTCCCCTTCCAGCGCCCGGTGGGCAAGCTCACCCTGAAGATCAAGGAAATCAAAACCCGGGTGGAAGTCAAGACCGCGGACAATATGTTCGTGGCCTTGCCTGTGAACCTGATGGTTCAGGTCTCCGTGGATCGGGCCAGCGAGGCGTGGTACAAGCTTTCCAATCCCGAGCAACAAATTTCCTCATGGATCCTGAACGCCATCCGCGGCATTGCTGCGGGGATGACACTCGAAGACCTGTTCAAGGACCGGGATCATCTTGTCGGGCAGGTGGAAAAAGACCTTTCCGCCAAACTGGCTGATTTCGGCTACATCCTGTCGGCCGTTCTGGTGGATCAACCGACGGTATCCGACGACGTACAGGCCTCGTTCAATCGGGTTGTCACGGCCAAGCGTGAAAGGGAGGCTGCCGAGCAGGAAGCCGAGGCCATGCGCATCAAGACGGTGCGTCAGGCCGAGGCCGAGGCCGACGCCCAACGTGCCCGGGCCAAGGGGCTGGCCGATTCACGGAAGCTTTTGGCCGATGGATTGCGTGTGTCCCTCGCCGAGTTCGAGAAATGCAGTGTCAGTTCCTCCGAAGCGCTGGCGGTGCTGCTGGAAACCAACCGCATCGATGCCATGCGCGATGTGAGCAAGCACGGCAACCTCATCCTGATGGGCATGGGCGGCGAAACTTCGACGGCACCGTTGCTGGGACTGACCGCCCGTAACGGCCTGCTCCGCGGCGCTGGAACAGCTGGCGCCGCGGCCAAGGAGTAGGAAAGGACACCACGCGATGCGTTTCACGAAAATCAGGACTTTGTGGTGCAAGCTGCTGGGGCATCGGCCGCCCAGGAATGAAGCGGATTACGCCATAGAAACGCCCTCCAGGCTTGCTCGGACGATGATGCGGGTATCTACCGGGCGGCAGCGGAAAGTAAAGGTCAGCTGGACGTGTCCGCGCTGTGATCAACATGCGGCGGCTGTCTGGGATGCCCAAAAATGGCGGCCGTCGGCGGCGAGCTGGGTCTCTGGTCATTCCGGCCAGAAGTTTTTCAAGTGGCAAATCTCGGACATTTCCCTGCGCACCCCCTTGGGCGTCCTGCGCGCCCACGCCTTGGGCCTCGTCCTCAAGGGGGTCTGCCGTCTTGGGTTTCCTGTGCTGATTGTCGGCGGCCCCCGTAGTGGCAAGACGGTCCTTCTCGAGCGAACCTGCCCCGGAAAAGTGTTGAACACCCGTGCGCGTTTTATGGCGAACGGCTATCGGCAGGTGCCGATTGAACTGGGGCCGGAATCGAAGGCCGTGATTGCGGTCGACGACGGTGAGATGTTGCTTTCCGGTTGGGCGCGCACTGCGGCGCTGACCTTGAGAAAACGACATGTGCTCTATGCTTTTCAACGCATCGAAAATGCCTTCCTTGCCGGCATTCCCGAGCTTTACCCGGGTCGCCGGCTGCTATTGGTCAGTTTGGGCGCCTCTGCTGTTTTGCCGCAAAAAACGTATTAAATAAATTAGGTTTGACGCTGGGATCTCGCGTGGTTGGTCTGGCGCAGGCAATATGCCGTAGGAATTCGCGGTCGCCGCTCATCTTGAAGCGCATACGAAAAGTTTTGAAAAGTGGTAACACAGTGGTAATCTGGCGTTGAGTTAACTGGATGTGGTTTCTTTACAAATTAAAAGGGATGGAGTCATGTATAAGCTGTCGTCGGGTGATCGAGAAGAATTGCTGGGAAACGTGGCGGCTGGCGGCCACGGTGGGGGACTTAGTGCTGTTGAGCAGAAGATTCAAACCACTCTCCCCTTCATTCCAGGCCTCACCGAGGCTGCCAGTGCCGAAGAGCGTGCGGCAATTCTGGCCCACACGACAGCAGTACAACGCGAGCGCTTCGTTCAGCGGTACGGCACCCCTTTCGATCACAAAGAGGCGAAGCCCTGTCTGCGGGGCGAAGTGCTTGACCAACAAACCTGGCCGGGATCGGCCGTCAAGTTCGGCAGTTAGCGGGCTTTTCCTGCATAAAGGGGATAATCCGGGTAATATCGGGTTTTGAAAACTGATAGGGCTCGGATATCTGCCATATGAGATGGACTGAAGAAGACTTCAAAGCCGCCGCAGAAGGAACCCAGTTAAAGGACAGAACGCTTTCAGCTTGCCACGACGTGCTGGTAAAAGGAGTGAAAGCCGTCGACGCCAGCGCCTTCCATGATGTGCAACCTCCCCATATTTCCCGGGCGATCAAGCGCTTAGGGGAGCGACTTGAGGAAATACGGTTGGTGGAACAAGAAGCCGCTAGATCTTTGCGGGTAAGCGACGCCGGAGTAACGGTGGCGGAAGTGTTTTACAAGGCGGCCCGCGAAGCGGCACAGAACTTGAAAGGTGAGGGGTGGATTATCCGGGAAGCCGTGCCGGGACACGTGTATGAGGGTACGGGCGTCATCAAGGTCGGCGGGTATTTCGTCCAAGATGTGGGGCGTGTCGGGGTAATCCACGACATGCGTAATTTGGAATCGGAGCCTGCCCTGAGTAAGCGGCTGGAAATCCGTTATTCAGAGCGCGTCGGCGAGAAAGCGCGTATCCAGGAAATCGCACCAGACCGAGGCACTCGGGAGATAGCTCGGTAAGGGCTGTTTGGTAATGTTGCAGTTTGGATTTGACCGCGTGGAACAGCGCGCGCTGGAAGCCAATACCGCAAGGAGCGCCAAGCGCCGCCGCCTAGATTCGAGAGAGGGGCCGCAAATTAGGCGCCCCCCGGTTCTGGCCTGCCTTTTGCCGCGGTAGCTCTTGGCGCAGGTCCAAACTGACACACCGCCTACTTGCAAAGTGGTAACTAAATGGTAATATCCCTACGGGCCGAGGAAATTGGGCCTGTGTGCTCTCTCTCTCCGATGCGGTAATTCTTTAAGGAACATTGGCTATGGCAACGAAAGCTCAGGTGGCTGCGATGTTGGCAGGAGGCGATGGTGTCTCCGTCGTTCAGGTTGGCAAGAATTTCCAGCTGGGCTTTTTGTACAGCCCCACCTTGGTCAACAAGATCAAGGGCGTGCCCGAGGCGAAATTCGACGACGAGAAAGACGTCTGGAACGTTCCGGGTGCCAGCGCCGATGCCTTGCTGGCCGCAGTGAAGGACATGCGGGAATTCCGCCAGCAGGATGGCGTACAATTGAAGGACACCCCGCGCGGGAAGCTGGTGATTTTCGACTACGACAAAAGTCTGGCTCGCTTGATTGGTCCCGTCGACGGCGCCGAGTTTTCTCGGGAAGCCGGCGGCTGGCTAGTGCCCTACGATAGCAAGGCGCAGGTGGTCGGGCAGGGGCAGGCCTCCTTCCTGGACCGGACGATCAATAAGATGCGCGGCCTCGTGATCGAGACCGCCGCCGCCTATGAGGTAATCCAGAATCAGGCGGCACAGGTGGCCAAGGATCTGGGCTACAAGCCCGGCATCCATCATCCGCAGCCGGACCATTCCTACACCGGCCAGATCGTCCAGGCTAATGCGTCCTGGGCAGCCCAGCTGTCCGGGATCAATGACGAGAAGGGCGTTGCTTTCATCACCCTGCACAAGCAGGCGGATCTGGGCCAGGAAGTGTTCAAGGGCGACAATTTGCGGGTGGATTACGGCCTTAACCGGGAAGTGAAGGTGCGCACCACGGAAGTCTTCCGACAGCAGCAAGAAGAACGGGAAGGCCTGAAGTCTCTTGCCGACGGCAAGATTGAAGGCGCCGTGGTGCTGAACGCCAGCGCCAAGGATGGTCAAGCTTACCTCGGACGGGTGATCGACACCGGGAAGCATTTCGTCCTGCAGCACGTCGGCCGTAACCAGTTCGTGCTTCACGACCTGGAGAAGCTCAAGGGGAGTATTCAGGCTGGCGAAATCATGGATGTGAAATACAAGGACGGCAAGGGCCTGATCGCCGGTCCCCAACTGGCGCAGGATCGGGGCGTTTCCCGCTAGCTGCGGGGAGCAGGTCAGGGGAAGACGGCAAACTAGCCGGCTTCCCCTTTTTGCCGTTTATCTTTTGCAGCAAAACCGGAGGAAGTCATGGCAGCACAAATGGGAATGGAGCGCATCCATCAACTGGTCCGGGCTGGATTGCCGTTTAACCCGTTCAGCGGGGAAGAAATTGTCGGGGCAAACCTCGATCGGTTGCGGGCTTCCATCAAAGCCTTCGGCTGGACCGATCCCCGCTTCATTTCACGAGCGGAAGCTTCCCGCCACGGTTGGCAGATCGACCCCAAAGCCACCGGGGTTCAGTTGTTGCATCGGAATTCCAGCAACGGGACGATGGAATCCACGGAGCTCTTCAATGCCGCGAATGTTACCGGCATGCCGCTTCTACCGGATTTCCTTGCCTTGTCGGATCAGGACCTGGAAGCTTTTCGCGGCGGAGTGGAAGAACCGGTCGAAGAATTGCGTATCGGACCAGCAGGCCGTCAGTTGAACCGAACTACGGCGGAAGCCGGATTGCCGCCGCCGGCGGTTGCCGCCGAGGCGACGCCGGCGCCCGGCAAAGCCTCGAGCGACCGGTACGTGGTGAGTGCGCCCTACTGGCTGGACGGGATGCACAATTTCACCGGATTGACCATGGCGCGGGAATTGAACGAGCTGATCCAGAAAGCCGGCATTACCCGAGATCAGGAGGCCATGAAGCGTTTGTTGTCCGGCCGTGACCGGGCCGCCATGTATGAACTGAAGGTGATTTCCGAGGAAGAGCATCTTCAGGACGCAGATTTCGTGCGGAATCTGGCGGAGCCGGAATTCCTGCTGAACGGCGAGCTCGTGCGCGACAAGCACGGCGCATATCGTCCGAATGGCGGCGGCAAGGAAGTCCTGCTCGACCAAGGAGAGTCCTTGGTCATCAAGTCAAAGTCTGGCCAGGCCTACGAGGCAGCAATTGAACTGGCGAAGGCAAAGGGCTGGACCGCGATCGAGCTTTCGGGAAATGGAAAGATGTTGGCCAATGCGTGGCTGGAAGCGAAGATGTCCAACATTGAGGTCGTCAACTACAAGCCGACCCTCGAGGATGAAAAGCGTCTCGCCGAGCGCATGGCCCTGGAAAATGCAAAGAAAGTCGCCCAGGAATCCCCCGAAGCTGCGCCAGAAGCTGCAAAGCAGGAACCGGCTCCGGAAGTCGTCGAAGTCCACCCTTACACCGACCATGACGGCCACGAGAAAACCGCGAAGATCGTATATACGGTAACCCAGGAAGGCCGGGACAACCAGGAATTTCACGATCCTGCAGACGCGGCCAAGGCCTTTGCCAAAGCGCCAGCGAAGAACATGCCGGCCGTGTTCCGGTCGGTGGTGCGCGATGGCAACGGCGAAGTAACGACCGAAGCGGTGGCCGACGTAAGCCAGACCAAGGAGCGTGGCAAAGACAAGCTGGCAAAGATCGTAAACGCGAAAGTCGATCAGGTATTCCACCAGGCGTATACCAACATTCAGGAAGCGGAGAAAGAAGCCAAGAAGAAGGAGCCGGCTAAAACCGGGCCGGCCTCACCTCAGATGTTTTCCGGCAAGATCCTGCGCATCGAGGGCGATGCGGTAATCCAAAAAATTGGACGCGGCGCCAATGACATCAAATCACACCCGATCAGCAAACTCGACCGGGTGCCGGATATTGGCGAGGTCGTCGACATTTCCTACGGCAAGGACGGCAAAGCGATCATGTCCGGCAAGGCCGCCGAGGTGGAGCGCTGATTCTCCTCTCTTTACCGCCTCCTGAGCCGCGAGTTCCGCATGATGGGATGTAACTTTTTGGAAGAAGAACGTATGGGGAATATTTTGGAACTGCCTCAACGGGAAGCCGCGATCGCTGCCTTAACAACGCTGCAGTGCGCAGTTGTTGAAATGACCACGATGAGTGGTGTTGAAGGTGCCGTGTTTTCTTTGGAAGACATCGAGAATGCCAATTACGTGATTGGTATGGCAACGGCGACCTCGGCAAACCTCGAGAAATTGCTTTTGACCGATGAGCTCCCGGAGAAAACAACAGTCGGCGATTTTATATCCGGCGCTGCAGCGTTCGCGGAATCATTCAGGTCGATGGGAATTGGGCTGTCCAGTTGACGAAACACGTGAGAAAGGAAATTTCCCATGCTGGCAACGGTATTTAAGCGGTTAAGAAGCGAAGCCGAGGAGATGAGCAAGACCAATGCGCAGCTGTTCAATGAATGGCGCGAGAAGGGGGATATCAGTAGCGAGCAAGGATGGAATGCGGCTTATCGCGCGAGCGGCCAGCAGCGAAAGGATTTGGCGTCATATTCGGCAACCGGCCTCGGTGCAACCGGTATTGCTGGGCTCTTGGGCGTCGCTATGGCAAACCAGGCGGCGGGGACCGCCGCAATGTACGCGGGGATGACTGCCGCCCAATCCGCGGCAGTCGCGGCGGCAGGTTTGGCGACGAGTGCCGGGTCATTTACAACGATGATGGCGGGTGTGGGCACCGCCCTTAGCGGGCTTGGGACCGTTGCCGTCGCGGGAACCGCTTTGCCAGTGGCGTCTGTTGTGGCGCTGGGTGTTGCTGCAGCTGGTGCGGTGAGTTTGGTGGTCAGCCGGTTTATGGTGGTTGATTGGGATAAAGGGAGCGAAGCAGCACGCACGCACGACCGGCGACTTGCGACGGCTGCGTCACTGAATCCCGATGAGCGCCAACAGCCTGGAGTGCTCGATTGGTTGAAGGCAGCGAAAAGCTTGATTGCAACCGGTCTTCGTGGCCTAGGGCAAGAGCGCGGCGTCGCGGAAATTGTTTCTGAGCCGGCCGTGAATAAATCCTCGTCGTTGGAAGAGTACGCGATATCGGTCATGCGGACAGCCAAAGCAACGGGAGTACAGTTGGACGTACTCGATGTGCTCGATGTGCTCAAAATGGGGAATGCGAAAAATGGCTCTTTTGTTGGAATGGTAGTTCACGTCGACATGCAGCGTGGCGTGGTTTATCAATCGGGCGGCCGCGGCCAAGGTATCGTGCATCCGGTCGCGGCGCTTGACCGCGTGCCGACTGTTGGGCAGGTGGCAACAATCAATGTGCGTGGGGGCCGCGGAGTAGTGCAGGAGGTGGGGCAAGAGCTGGAACGGTAAAACGGTCACGCGGCCAGGAGTTTTGCGGCAAAACACAAGTTGTGCAGCGACACCGTCCTGGCGAGCTCGCATAAAGTGCCGATCTGTGGGCTTCACCCCGTCCTTGTATGGTAGGTGTGCAATTAGTTGCTGTGTGGCATATACTTCGCATTATTTCATGGATATTGATAGCGAGCGAATGGGCGAGGAACCAACGTGGGCGTACAAGATCACGTAGTAGCCGTTGAGATTTTTGCTTCTAATGCGCAAGGGGAGGGGGGCGACCTGTTCATGGCGGTTTCGCGCCAATGTGGTCTCAACAATGCCGATTCGCTGATGCTCGACGGTTTCCAAATGTTGGCCATGCGCGACCGATCGGTTTTGCCGATCGACTTCCCGCCACTCGATGAAACAGGACGCGAGCGTCTTCTGGCGTGGTCCGCCGCCGGCAGGCAGCTGCCCGTCGCGGAGTTTGCGGCTCGCGGGCTGTATGACGCCTATTTTCTTGACTTGGTGATTGCGGCATGAGCGACGTAAAAGTAACGCAAGCGATGGCCGAGTACCGTGAGGCAGTCATTCGCCGTTTCGCCCAGCGCATGGCCCAGGGAGATTTCGTGGCGCAACGCAGTGCAGCGGTAATTGGAGGACTGCCCTGCACGGTGAAGGCGGACGGCGTCAAGACGTTGAGCCATGGCAACGCGCTGGTTGCCCTGCAGGTGCTACAGGACCGCGGGATTACAGACCCTCGCTTCTTTACCCTGGCCCAGATTGAGGAAGCTGGATGGCGCCTGAAGGAGAACGCCTCCGGCGTCCTTATCCAAGGGGTTCTCATGCAGTACCAATCGCATGGGGATGGTCATGCCAAGCGCTTGCGAGTGTACTCAACGGCAGATATTGATGGCCCGGCGCCGTGGATGGCGATCCGGGATTTCAACGCGCTGACGTTGTCTCATATCGTGGCCGAAGGTGGCGATATTCGCGCTGGTCTGGATGCCTGGGTTAAACAAGCCGGTCATTCCGGATCGGAGGCGCAACTGCGTCGTCAGATTCTTGGGGTCTGGCTGGAAGCGGCCGGCGGCTTGGAGGGGATGACAACCCCCTTGGCGGCGACCGAGTGGCAACGCCTCTCGCAATGGGTGAATGAGCGGCCGGAGCGCCTTTACAAGGCAATCGGCGATGCCGAGCTCATGTTTGCGGATATCGCTGGCCAGATCCGCGCCCTGCAATTCGAGCAGAAAGGTGTTCGTGACGTGGCGGCAAAAGCGATTGCTAGTGGTTCGGTGCCAAGCACCGGGAACGACGGAAGGAAGGATATGGGGACCGGCGATCGTTTGACCTGGATCGAGCGTCAATACAAGTCTCGCCAAACTATCTTGGGCGTACCCTTCAATATGAAAGACCGGGTACACCAACTGGGGGCAATCTGGCACCCCGATCATAAAATATGGTTCGTGCCGGAAGGGGTGAATCGAGCCCTTTTCAAAGAATGGGATTTGAGCGGTGGGCTGTCCAACGTCGCCACGGAAGGCATGATCTTGGATAGTTTTGCCGCTGCGATGAAAGAAGCCGGGCTGAGACTTCCCAACGAGATCAAAGCGGACGGAGAATGGCATAACGTTAGGGTTGAGACGAAGAAAGCAAACAACGCCGGCGCCTATATGCTGGTCATAGACAATGTGTTGACCCCCTATGGGCGCATCTCCAACAAGCTCTCCGGCCTCCGGGAAGAGTGGATTTATGAAGGCAATCTACTGACGCCGGAGCAACGAAAGCGGATCATGGAACAGGCTAGGGCTCGGGAAGAGCTGGCTCAGAAGGAGCAACGCGAGGTCCAGGATCGTGTGGCGCAGGTTGCAGAGGAAGTATTTTCCCAGGGAATTGATGCTGCGGGGCACGGTTACGCTAACCGCAAGGGCGTATCCGTCGACGGCCTGCGGCAGATTTCGGGGAAAGCGCTGCTCCAACACAAAGAATTCTATGGGGAGAACGGCCGGACCGTGATTCGAGCCAATCAGATGTATCTCCTGGTGCCGTTGCAGAATGAGGAGGGCCAGATCCGAAATCTCCAGGCGATCAGCACCGACGGCAAGACGAAATCGTTCATGCGGGGCGCCCAGAAAGCCGGCTTGATGTTCGTGCTGGGTGCGCCTAATTTCGCTGCACTCCAGCAGTCGGGTTGCTCCATCGTGGCGTACGCCGAGGGGTACGCCACCGGCTTCGACTTTCACCAGGCCTGCCGTGCGCCAATGGTGGTGACCTTTGATGCGGGCAACATGGAGTCGGTGGTAAAGCGCACGGCTCCGCTTCTCCCGAAGGATACGCTCAAGGCGCTGGCCATCGATAACGATCAGTTTTATGTTGAAAAAGCCCTCAGTCACATCGCCGAACACGTCGGCGTGAACCCGTTTTCCGGCCAAGGCGGGGAGGTGACCGTGGTTTCCCGATACGGCGATTGCGCACTTTGCGAAGGTGCTCGCCGTTCGATCTCTCTGGGGGACGTGCAGGCCGACGGGGAATGGCACAAGGGACCCAAGGGCAATTATCGGGTCACGATTGAACGGGAAGCGAATAGTGAGGCAGTTCGCTCACTACACGTTGAAATCCTCTTGCCCGGCCCAGACAAGGATGTCCGCCTGTCCAATCGCTTCAATAACCGCGGGGCAGAGGCAGGTAAGGTGGGGATGGTTGCGGCAGAGAACTGCTGCATTCTGGCGCCTTCATTTAGTTCTCTCGACGGACGCCCCACTGACTGGAACGACCTGAAACAGGTTGAAGGCTATGAAGGGGTGCTCAGCCAGATCGTCAGTCAGCTGGATGGTTATGCCTTCGAAGAATGGTTTAAAGGGCAAGCGCCTGTTTCCCGCCAGCAAGAGACTGGCGCAGCAGGGTTGCAAGCCCCTCAGACTGCGTTGGAGCGTTGAGCGGGATACGGAAAGCGGAGAAAGTGATGCAGAAGCGATATGTTCACGTGGTGACAGGACGCCATCGCGCCGGGGACAGCCTTGTTGGTCCCGTGGTGACGGCGGTAGTTTGTGCCGAAAACGAGAAAAAAGTCCGCGGGTTCCTAGCTCGTGCTCATCCGAACTTTAGCATCACCACAATTACCAGCCTCGTCACGCTTGAAGAAAGGGCAAAGAAAGTCAAATCGGCGCTGGCTGGCCAAGTGCCGGATTGGCTGGTGGTTGTTGATCCGGATTTGCTGCCGCCCCGAGCCGCTCTGGCAGCGACCGGATAGAGGAAAACGTTTGCGTCGTGGCAGTATTCAAGATAGAGTTGTGGTAATTTTGTGGTAAGTTGTACATAAAGGTGCAATCATGACCGGTCAACTGACGCTGGGTAGTGAATTCGAGGCTCTGCAGCCAGCCATGGGGCTGGCGGGCGAATGGGGGACTGTTGGCGGCTTCGCGGTGCGCGAAGCATTGAGCCGGGGTTCCTTGGACGCCGTGATGGATGTGCTCGATGGTATGGACGGCGCCGGCGTCGCAGCCCTGCTTCGTGAAGCGGGGTTTGTGGTTGGCGAGGGCGCCGTCGAGCGGGGCCGGGATGCGGTGCTGACTCTGGTGCAGAATGATCTGATCGAAGCCGTCAACCGGCGCGTCGACGGTTTCGAGATTGAAGCCGAACGGCCGACCGCGCCCGATATTTTTGCAGCAAAAGAACAGCCCGCGGTGTTCCGCGGCGACCCCAAGGCTATGAATGCCATTCAGCAGGTTCTGCGCGGCTCCCAGGTGCAGGTTGATTTGTTCGGATCGGTCATTCCCGCGGAACGCGCCTCCCTTCAATTCGTGGCTGGCCAGGCCATGGAGGCCGGCATTCAGGGCTTTGCCTTTGATGGCTTGCCGGGCAAGTACGTGGTCGGTTTCGGTCTTCAGGAAATCCTGGATCTGCATGCCACCGCTTCCGCGGTGATCGCGGTGGAAACCGTTCGGGAAGCGGTGGACGTCTGGCGCAAAGAAGGGCAGGTGGGGCCTTTACCCAATTCGATCCCCGGAAGCGTCCAGCAAGTGTTGCAGAGCTCCCTTTCCGAGGAAGGCGCAAAGGTACTGATCAGGGCCATTGCGGAGGGGGGTATTGCCGAATACGCTCGGGAAACCGGCGCCTATGCAATTCAACAGACTTTGGCCGCCCAAGGTTTGGACGTCAATGCACCGACGGTAAGTCAGCAAGCGCAGGACTTGGGTTTGTTGATCGCCGATCCGAATCTGCAGCGAGGTAAATATGCCGGAGCGGTCGTCGCCATGGATCACTGTTCCGCGTTGGTGAAGTATTCGCGCGATCGCGCCATCGTTCTTCCGTTTTCTCAACTTGAGCAAGGGCAGGAACGCCCGCGCTTGGGGGATCTTGTCCGCGTCGCGTACAACAAGGGAGAAGTGTCGTTCAAGGGCGCCGAGGCTGGCGTGAGTGCCGGTCGGGATCGGTAACTCGAGGGGTGTACAGCATGTGGCGATTTGAATTGGGCGACAAAGTCGGACGGCACCTTGATGAGAATTTGGCGTTCGCGCAGCTGCTGCCCGATCTTGTTGGCGCTACTTTCGAACGATCGGCGTGGGATTCCTTGACGATCGCCGCGGCGTTGAGCCGCTTTTCACCAGCGCAGCGGAATCGTTTGGAGGATGTGCTTAACGGCGCCCCTCTGCAAGCGGCGGGCGAAACCATGACCCCGCGCCAAACCCAGTTCGTTGCGGAACACTCTGGAGATTTTCGGAATGAAGGTGTTCGGGAAGTGCTAAGCGACAAGGGGCCGGAGGCTATGCAGTTGATGGCCTCCGGCAATGAGCCGGCCGCCCGGCGCTTGCTGCGCAAGGCCGGCCTTCATGAATCGACGATCGGGGTGTTCTTGGCCGGATGGCGTCATCATTTCATTAAGCATGAGCTGGACGACGCTCCGGCAGTTTGCTGCGTGGTCAACGCTTTGCCCCATATGACTTATGTGGGGCGAGTTGTCTCGGCAACGGAAACCCATTTGTGGCAAGAAATCGAACCCGGACAAATTGTTGAGCATCGACGCGAAGACCTGGAGTCGCTACCGCCGATGGCTAAGCAGAATGTAACGACACCGGGCAATGATCCGTGGATAAACAGCTGCTGCATTGCCTACCGGGAAGGACGTGCGGCCGTAACCACGGCTCAGCTGGTGCTGCTCCATCACTATTCCGAGACGCCCGAGCCCTTCATCGGTTGTATCGTCAGTTCGACCAACAAGCGCTTTGTTCAGGACAACGGAAATTCCCGATTCAGTGGGCACCTGAAATCAATGACGGGCGAACTGGAAATCGGCAAGTCCTACTCGTTGACTTACCACGGCCACGCTGCCGAAAAGAGCGTCACGGTCGCTCCGGACCCACGGGAGTTGTTGGCCGTTTGCACGGACATCTTCAAGCGCCTTGATGTTGTTGTCTCCCACACGGAGTTGTCCAGCTGCATCAGGCATGAGCGCGAAAACGCAAGCTACTCCGGTCCTATCCTCGACGTAGATCAGGCCCGCGGCCTCGTGATTCAGTCCCTGGGACGTCGCCAGGCGACGGCGCACCTATTGAAAGACTTTCCTGAAGTACCAGACGTGGGAAGCAGCATGGACATCGCCTATCGGCGAGGCGTGTTTTCCGTCAAGCACCAGAAGCTGGAGCTCGACCGAAGCCGTGGTCTGTAGTTTTCAACGATCGTCATTTGTTCTTGAGGTGTATATGAACCACGGCAGCGGCTCCAATTTCCGGCGCGATTACTATTTTGGGACGGACTGGACAGTAAGCGAAGCGCTCTATCAAGCTGCGGCCGCGTTGCCTGATGTCGTCTTTGCACAGAAATACGGTATTCCTAGGAAAACCATCGACGTCATTCAGGACGTATTGTCCGAAACCGAACGAGGTCAGGACCGTCATGCGTTGACGGCACTGATCGCGGCGCGGAGGGAATTGCCGAAAGCGTGGCCAGAACCGCCGAATGATTTGTTCGCTGCTCTGGATCGGGCCATTATCAACGGTCACTTGAACGTACTTTCCCAGTATCCGGAAAAAGCCCGGGTAGGCGATCTGTACGATGATGAACCACCTTTTGCCGATGCGCTGGTCGCCTTGATTCCGAGGTTTGAATACCCGGATCACAGCCATCGGACTGTGGGTGAAAGCAAAGATATTGCCCAGCAACATTGCAACCAGGCCTTCATTGACCACCTTGTTGCGGAGGGCGTCAAATTGGTAAGCAGCGGCCGTTTCATTGGCAAAGTCGTTGGCGTGGTCCACGATGTCGTTGTTCAAGATGTTGGCCGTGGTGTTCTTGTAGCTCACAAGCTTCCAAAGGAGGCGGTTCAGCTTGCGCGAGGGCAGATGGTTGATCTTCGATATGAACGGGATGGTGGCATTGTCGTAAACAATCTGGAGCGAGGCGGCCTCGAGCGTGGTTGATATGATGAGCGCCGCGATCACGACCACGCCGCCCCCGCTATCCCGTCAGGTTTTGCAGGCAGAGCTTGAAAACATACGGCGTAAGTGGCCGTCGATGCCGAAAGTCACTGTTGTTGCCTCGGTGGCAGACCTCCCTGGAGATGTGAAACACCCCAACTGCGACGGATACCACCGGAACGGTTATCGGGATGTGTTTCTGGTGGCCAGCAATATTCGATCAGTGGAACAACTGCACAAGGTCATGGCTCACGAGTGCATCTTCCACCATTCCCTGGACGACATGTTGGGGGCCTACGGTTTTTCAAAGGTGCAAAAAGGGCTGCAGTCCTTGAAAGAAGCCGGGGACCCGACGGTGACCGCCCTGGCTGCAGACGTAATGCGCAGATATGGGCCGCAATCTGCACGGAACGAAGCACGGGAGATTGTCGCAGCCGCCGGCGAGCGCTTTCTGGATAGCTCCGGTGACGTATCGATAAGATTCGGTTTCATGAAAAGCGCCTACGCCGGCATTGCCGGTTGGTTGAGGGACCGCGGCGTGCCGTTTGCGTTCTCCAATTTCGAGTTGCAGGGATTGATTCACGATGCGGCGGAATGGGTAAAGCAATCTGGCGTAGAAGTCCCCTCGCTGGCTATTCAAACACCGTCCCAAGACACATGTGTCAGAGACGGGATGTATTCAGGCCGGGTCGTGGCCGTATCTGACCACCATGTTGAGCAGAAGATCGGGAGGAACGATACCGATATCGTGAGGCATGACAGAAGTCGTTTGTCTCTGCCGTTGTCCCGCGATGACATCGTTGACATCTGCTACCAAGACGGTCGTGGGATGGTGAAATCAAAAGGGCATGAGCGGGAGCGATAAAGCGCCGCAGGGGGCGCTTTTCATTTGTTCGTCTGTTGGGCGATTTTTACTGGGAGTCCGAAATGTTGGAGAGTTTGTTGGCGGAAGTGGTTGAGAGCGTCGAAGCGCTGAAAAGCGTGATCGCCGCATCTACGAATCCGGATGAGGTCCAGCAGTTGCAGCTGGTGCAGTCCCGAGGCCTGGGCATTTGCGACGTCATCAGGGCGGAAATGGCCCGTGTGGGCGAGCGCGACGTTGCCGAATTGGCAACTGCGGCCGGCAAGTATGTGCAGGCGGTATCGCAGTTCACTGCTGCGGCGGAGGGGCTATGACGACCACTGCCACGACTGCATTGCATGACCTGCTGGAGGCAACCCAGGATGCTTTTCAGGGGGTTACGGGCTGGGCCAAACGCCAGGGGCTGCAAGGGGTGTTTCCCGGCCTGAAGCTTGGTGGCGACGTGGTCATCATCAAGGACGACGCCCGGGTCAATTATCTGTTGGCTTTTCCGGACGCCGCTGCCGAGCAGGTAGAAGCGCTGATCGATTCGGCGATCGTGAAGCACCAACTGCTGCTGACCCCCAAGGACGTTGTGCTGTGCTTTGCCCGGAGCAAGGAAGGTCTGTGCCTCGGGAAAGTGGTCGATGTCGACGTCGACAAGGGTCTGGTGCTGCAATCGCTGGGTAAAGGCAGAGGATCGCTTCACTGCATTGCAGACCTGGGTCGTGTGCCCAAGATCGGCGAAATGCTCGATGTGGTTTATCGCGCCGGGAAAGCGACGGAACGGGCGCCGGTTTCCCTCGAAACGGGACGAGGCCGCTAGAGAAAGCGCTGCACCTTTATGGCGGCCACGAATGAGTACAGCGTCTGGAACCCGACGACGCGTCAAAGTCAGGAATTCACCAGCCCAAAGGAGGCTGGGGCGGCTTTTTTCCATACAAACCACTCAGATTGGCCGTGCGTAATTCACACGATGCCCGGCAACAGGGCGCGCATCATGGCCGGCACAAGTCTCCACGGCCTCTATGCGGACGGCGAGCAGCGCTTTGTGAAGGATCTCCCGAATTCCCACAAAGGGGACCAAGATTTTCGGAGCGGCTACATGGAAGCCCTGGAAAGCTCGGTCATTGAACGACTTCGCCTTACCGACTGGGAAAAATCCCGGCCGGCGCATCCGGCGATGGTGCCGCATCTGGACAACCAGCTGGCCGAAGACCTGGAGACGCTTGCGCGCTCGAGCCGGGAGAAAGCGGTTAGCGCCTGGCGGAACAATGCACCGAGCTGGGCCATGCCCCCGGCCTATGCCGATCTTGCTTGGGCGAGGCAGATCGCCCAATGCACGTCGAATCGATAGGGAAGAGGGCCATCGGGACTACGTGCTCAGCCGGGGGAATCTTCCATCATGAATAGCTTGCGCCAGGTATTGCAGCGACTCACACGTCCGCCGCTTCTCCGAGGAGATTGCCGATGAGTTGGCGGACTGGATAGCTCGCCGCATGAGCATGAGCTTTGCAGCGGGCTACTTGGGCCACAAGCCTCTACCTATGTCTATCCAGGACGTGCAGCGCCAACTGAAGAAGATGGGCTACTGCGAAGGCAATGCCCAGGAGATCGCCGGGCTGATGGAGGAGTTGCATCTCCTCCTACACCGCAAGGGCCTAGCGCGCATGCACCTTGGCGGGGTGCGGAGAAATGGCTTTGCTGCCGGCCCATTCCGCGCCCCCACAGGGGATACTTTGAAATCGAATCCGCAACCGCATGAATTCGTAGGGTTTCAAGAAACTATTGTCCAGAAACATTCATATTCAGGCAAAAGCATTACATAGAAAGAACGGAAAGGGGTTGGCATGGCCGATGAAGTTCAGATTGATGCGGTGCTTGCGCCAACAGCGCATGCTCTCCGCCCTGTGCGGGTCGTGAGAGGTGATGTCGTGCATTACACCGCGACAACGTTTCCGAACAGCCCTCGGGCTGGCTGCGAAAGGATGCTTCGGATTCTCGACGCCACTGGTCATCTGAATGGACGCCCTGGTGCCAAACTCGATGACCTCTGGGTGGATGTCCTTGATGAAAGTGGCGACATCCTTCAGGAGTGGCCTATTGATCGGCGAGGTTTTGAGTATCTGCGGACCAAACTGCGCTTCGTGCGTGAAGTTAACTGATCACGGAAAGGATTTGCGGCCCGGCGCTTTCCGGGATTTTTTGGAGAAACAGCATGGACTTCAGCCTCACCCTGTCGATCTTCGTTGCCCTGGTCGCATATCGCATTGCGGTTCCGGTTCTGGATAACATCGCCGGTCGCATCTGGGGAAATCTGCACTCAACCGCGATTCGCGCCCATGTCGCCGGCAGCGCCAGCGCCTTCGGCGGCAACGTGCATCGTACCGGCAAGTCGGGCTAGGAGCGGAAAGGAACTGACATGGCAAATGGTGGCGTGGAACTGGATTCCTGTGTAGAGGCCCTGGCGAAAATTGTGGCAGCCGTGCAGCACAAAGCCACACACGGCCGCTTTCCGGAATTCCCCGGCGGCTAAGACTTTGAGCAGTGGGCCGGCGATCTGGCGGCAAAGGCACTACGGTATTCGGCCGTGCCCGACTTGGATAAATTCACCAGCTGACGGAAAGGGATCGCGCAACCATGAAAGTATCCGGCCGCTACGGCACCTTCACGCCAAAGCCACACCAGGCGGGCTACTACGCGAAACGTGCGCAACGACAGCAACAGCAGCGCCAGGCACAGGCGACATCGTTACGGGCCTGGTTGGAGCAGCACAAGAGTTGCGCAAACAGCTGTGGTCAGCCGGTGGCGTTCTACGACACTATCAATTACGCCCTGCGGTATAGCGGCTGTTGCTCTCCGGAATGCGAGTCGGTGCTTGAGGCCCGACTGACTGAAAAGGCTTTTGCGGCAAAACCGAACAACCCCAACCCCTAGGCCGCTGCCGAGCGGCCTTTTTCACAAAGAAGCGATGACCGAAGAGAAGAAGCCCAAGCGAGGCAAGGACAGCACCAGCACTAAGCGAGCAGGGGCGCACCTAACCAAGCTGGCGGAGAGCGGTGGCGCCCCCGTGCGGGTGGACACCCATGGAGACGACCTCAAGCTGCTCGATGGCTTGGTGGCCGAGGGCTACGCCCCGAGCCGGGCCGAGGCTTACCGAAAGGCCATGCGGGAGGCCTCCGCCAGGGTGCAAAAAAAGATGCAAAAAAATGCGAAATAGCTTGACGCCGTTTAATTAAACGATACACTAGAGGCATAGAGTTTCACATCCGGGTGTAGCGCAGTCTGGTAGCGCATCTGTTTTGGGAACAGAGGGTCGGGGGTTCAAATCCCTCCACCCGGACCAACGATCATAGAGAGGAGTAGGGCCATGGAAGTCGGAAACGGATGCCGTGTTTTTCAGGACACCAATTCGCACTGCGACCACGACGAAGCCCCGTGCGCCGGCCCCTTTGAACTCAGCGGGCTGTCCGGGCGTGAAAACTTCGGCGTCGTGATCGCCAACAACGAGGACGATGCCGTGCTGTTGGGCCAAGAGGTCAACCCCGAGGTTTTTAAGGCCTACGCCATCAACCCCTATCCCGGTATGCGTACCCTGCGTACCGCCTGACCGAGTAGGGAAAGGAACTCGAAAATGAGATTGCGCCAAGCCCAAATGAAGACGCCGGAAGCTGGCAACTGGTTCATCTGGTCAGTAAACTCGGAGGACAGAACGGTTTCCTGCCTTCCTTATAATGACATCGAGGGTGACACCGATTCGTTCTTCGTACACGACCTCAAGCACTTCCCGATGGACGAAGTGCTGAATGCCAACGCGGCACAACACTGACGCCGGAAAGGAATTCCATCATGGTCCATCTTAGCCCGGCCCAAATTGCCAGCGCGTTCGGCAAGACGTTTACTGTTCCAGGGGTACTGAACGGCAGTGCTGAGGTGAGCTTTTGGGGCATTTACCCATCTGGCAACGTTGGCGTGAAGCGCGGACGTGATCCAGATCACTTCGGTCCTGTCACCGTACCTGCAGAGCAAGCTGAACCGCTCCTGAAAGCCATTGCTGCTCGGTTCAATCGGCGGGGCTACCGAGCCCATTCGGTCAGCATCCAGGCCTAATTAGGAAAGGATCATCATGGCCCGTATCTGTTCCCTTTGCCAGAAGCCGGTTGAGCCAGGCAGTGCCGTCTATGGCTACAACGGCAATCACTGGGATTGCGAACAGCAGGGGCGAGTTCAAGCAAAGCAGGCGTCGGCTTCTCAGGCCCTGTTTGTCGGTCGGACTTACCAACAGAAGGGTGGTTACAAGAACAATGCCATTCGCTTTGCCGACAAGGATGCTGCGGTAGCAACTACGGCCTACAGTTTTGGCATGAGTGATGACGAGAAGCACGCGATGGCGAGGCGCATTACAGCAGCCCTAAACCTCACCCGGAACCTGACGGTTGAGACCATGGAAGCTTCCGCGCCTCTAGTGACCAAATAATCAGGGAAAGGAGCTTGTTATGACGACGACCACGAAGCGCCCTGACGCTTTGGCTGCATTTGAAGAGGTGTTGGTGGCGCGAGCTGGTGATGGGCCGTCCGGGGCCAACTACGATCCCGAGTTGTTCGTCGCCGGTAGCGCCGTTATCAAGGAAGTGCGGCTACTGCGCCTCGCCGAAGAAGGCGCGAAGGAAGCGTTCGAACATGTGGTACAGCAGAAGCGCGATCTCGAAGCTGAGTGCCAGCGATTGCGCGGTTTGCTCAATAGCGCATACGACACCATTCGCCGGCAAACACAACACACTAATGTGTGCGCACCCTAAAACCGGAAAGAACGCCATGACGCCGACCGTACCCGTTACCGTCTGTCCGCACTGCGGAGGTAAGAACGGCTTCATCACGAATATTGTTTTCAAGGCCCGACACATCCAGTCGTGGGACTGTACTGCTGAAGATACAGAGGGCTATAGCGTGGTGTCGGAAACCGATCCGCGTTGCCAGGATTGCGGCAAGTCGGTTCGTGCGTTGTTCAAAAATAGAGGGAAAGGAGCAAAGAATGGAAACTGACAACCCTAGCCGTATCGCCTTGTTGGTTCAGCTTGCCAAGAGCCTGCTGTTCTTTCTTTTGGCCGGCGCAGCCTTCGTCGCTGTCTGTTGGTTCATGTACGCCAGAATTTGGCAACCATTGACGGGTTTCGGCGTACCGCTCTTCCTCCTGGCAACGGCGGTTTACATCGTCATTGCGTACTTTCTCGGCTGGCTTCCGGCGGTGGATGGGCTTTCCCGTGTGCTACGAGGACAGCCGAGAAAGGAAGAGATTTAGACTATGTGGCAGGCGTACTCGCTAGGCTCTATCGTTTTCAACTGCCTAGAGGACATTGCGGACAAGCGTGCAATGACTCGGGCGCCTGGCATTGACAGCAATGTGGCCACTACCATCCGTGTGGTCCTCTACTGCTTGCTGGTTATCCCGATTACCGCACTGCTCGGGCAAACGGTGTCCTGGTACATCAGCCCTGGTATTGTCGCCTTCGGCTTGGCCAGCACGCTCATGTCGAGCGCCTACACAGTAGTCCTGAAGCGAGTTAACGTCACCACTATAGCGGTACTTGGTTACGTGGCGCCGCTTATCTTCCTGATAATCGATCACGCCATCGGCGAGCGGGTGTCGCTGACGCAGGGCCTTGCCGTCGTCGGCTTGGTGGCCGGAGGTATTGGGTTTGCCCTCGATGGCAAGCTCAGTTTCGATCGCCCAACGATCCTGGCGCTGGGCGTTATGTTCATTTACTCCGGTGCCGAGTTCTACTACGCGAAGTGGATGTTCAAACACGAAGGTCTAAACGTCATTTCGTTGTTTACCAACGTTTGGGGTTGGGCCGCGGCGTTTCTTGTCGCGTGGCTCGCGGTGCGGCGCAAGCTTCCATTACTCCTGACCAAGGAAGTGATTTCCTATGCCAAGCTCAGTACGCTGGCCAAGTCCTTCGATGTGATGACTTCAATAGCTTGGGGTGTCGGTATCACGATGACAACGACGGCGCAGTTCAGCGCGATGGCAGTCTTCTTCCCTCCGACCATGTTGATTCTGGCCCTGGTCGCGCAGATGGCCTTCCACGTCGATCTCGGTGAGCGCATCGAGCGGCAGACGATTGCCCGTAAGGTATCAATGGTTGCGCTACTCACAATTAGTGGAGTATTTGTATGAGAGCAGGCAGTTTCTTCTACCCAAGTCAACCTGCCACGAGGGGGCATAAATGCTGACGGCAAAGTTGTTCTTCGGCGTTCTTCTGTTAGTGCTGTCTGTCACTTCCCTCACCCTAGCAAAGCATTTGCGTCAGAAGACGATTGCGCTTACTGCCCAGCTGAATAACCCCCAGGTGCGGCAGCGCTGGATCGAACGCGAACAGCCGAAGTGCCGTGCCTACGAAGCGGCCATTCGAGCTGGCGCCGTATGTATCGGAGCCATCGGAATGGCTCTTATTTTGGGCTCCATTATGACCGTTACCATCTAGGCGGAAAGGGCCGCGCAACCATGAAAGTATCCGGCCGCTACGGTAGTTTCACGCCAAAGCCGCACCAGGCGGGCTACTACGCGAAACGCGCCAAGCGGCAGCAACAACAGCGCCATGAGCGTGCAGCATCGTTACGGGCGTGGTTGGATCAACACAAGAGTTGCGTAAATGGCTGCGGGCAGCCGGTGGCGTTCTACGACACCATCAATTACGCCCTACAGTATAGCGGCTGTTGCTCTCGGGAGTGTGAGTCGGCTCTTGAGGTCCGGCTGACTGAAAAGGCTTTTGCCGCAAAACAGAACAACCTCCACCCCCAGGCCGCCGTGAGCGGCCTTTTACACAGAGAAGCGATGATTGAAGAGAAGAAGCCCAAGCGAGGCAAGGACAGCACTAGCACTAAGCGGGCCGGTGCGCACCTGACAAAGCTGGCGGAGAGCGGAGGTGCTCCCGTGCGGGTGGATACCCATGGTGACGACCTCAAGCTGCTCGATGGCCTAGTAGCCGATGGCTACGCCCCGAGCAGGGCCGAGGCTTACCGGAAGGCCATGCGGGAGGCACATGCCAGGGTGCAAAAAAAGATACAGAAAAATGCGAAATAACTTGACGATGTTTAATTAAACGATCTACCATGGCATCAGATCACTACAAAGCGGGGAAGCTCTATGGGCTGGCGACGCCTTGGCAGGACAGCAAAGCGAGAAGATCAGCCAGAATCGCATTAATTAATAAAGCCGCGGAAGCGGCACTCGGAAGCCTTTCGCAAACCAAACATTGGAAGACATACCAAATGAAAAACTCCATCGTCATCAACGCCGATTTTGCCGTCACTACCAGAAAGAGCCTCGGCCTCAATCAAGCCGATTTCTGGTCCCCCCTTGGCGTGTCTCAGTCTGGCGGTTCGCGGTACGAATCCGGCCGCACCATGCCGGGCCCGGTCCGAAAAATGATGTACCTGCACTACGTCGTTGGCCTCGACGCCAACATCATCAAACGCCTGAGCCGGGTGTAAGCATGGTCCTCTCTCTCAAGAAAATGACGATTCGCAAGGCCGGGGCCTACCAGCAGCCGACCTAACCCGGGAAAGGAACGTGCATGAAGGTGCGAACTGCAATCACCGTTGATATTGACCTGGCGGCGATCTATGCGCTATGCACGCCGGTTGATAAGAAAAAGTGTGCAGCGGAAATTCGCTGGTTTGTTGAATTTCAAATCCGGATGATGACCGACCCCGATGGTGGATGGCGTTATCCGGATGATGAGTTGATCGCTAGCCACCTCCTTGAGAAGGGCTTGGCGATCTTGCCGGAATAGGTTATGACATGCGGGCAATAATTGCTGAAACCGATTTTTGCTGCCGCTTGCTTGGTTTGCGCCCGTTGGATCGCGTGCAAATCAACGATGCAGCCGAAATTCGAGAAATGCTCGTTGGGCGTCAAATGGGGTATCGCGACGAGCTTCCGTATTTCTATTTTCAACGGATCGTCGGTAATCGCCTGGAAGTGTGCTCCCCGAATGGCTATGTGACGAAAGTGGCGCCTGAAGACGTGTGCGACTTCGTTGCGGGTGAGCCGGTAATGGTCCAAGCGATGCCTCGGGAAAAGTTCCTTGAGCGCTCCCGTTTGCCGCTCTCCGCGCGTCAAGGCACGATCAGCATTGAGTGGTATGACGAAGCGTACGTGCTTGCCGTGGAAAAGGACCGCTGGGGCCGCCCGGATCGCGTGTGGGTGCAGTTTGTGGACTCCAACCTGAACGGCGATGCCCGGCAGTGTGCGCCGGTGGACGACGCATCGCGCAAGCGGTTGGCAGCGCTATGCCGCAGAACGCGCATGCCAGTGATCAGCAAGAATACTGGCGGGCGCAGCGCGGATGCTGGCGTAGCCCGAGCCAAAGACGATGCGCGGCACATGGTTTCGCGATTCATGAAGGCTGCGCTGACAGGCCACCAGGCTGGAGTTGAGCTGTTGACAATGGCTGGGGCGACGCCTGTTAGCAAAAGCAAACTGAACAAGCTCGGCGTGCCGTTAAGCACAAGCCGTCTCTGCTTCTGACTGGAAAGGACCGACATGCCATTGCCTACTGATCCCCGTGAGCGTCAAAAGCTGCTACGCCGGCTTAGCGCACTGCTTTTTATCATCGCAGCAGCGGTTTGTACGGGGATCGGTACGGGCAATGCGTGGCTCGGCTGGAGCGCGTTTTTCGCCCTCTCGGTGCTCTGTGATATTCCCTACGCGCGGATGAAGGACTGATCCATGCTGCACGCGCTATTCGCTGCTGGCTTATGGGGAAGCACCGATGCCTTTGCTGGCATCGCGGCCCGCCGATCGACCCCGCTGCTGGCGGCGCTGTGGCTGCATATTTCCAGCCTGGCGGTCCTTCTCCCTTTTATTGCGACCGGCTCGCCGATTTCGTCCAATGCCGTGCTGTACGGTGCCTTGGCGGGAATTACCGCCGCCATCGGCGACGTGCTCTTCGGTCGAGCGCTGTCCAAATCGGCTATGTCGGTAGGAATTCCGTTGGCGAATGTGATCGCGGCAACAATCCCTGTGCTCGTCGTTGTGATTCAGGGCGAACCTCTAAGCCCATTGGGTGTCCTCGGTATCCTCGGTGCCATCGCAGCCACCAGCCTAGCTGCTGCGCCATCGAATGGGCGGCTGGCGGCCGAGGGCGCGGGCTATTCGACGGCCGCGGGGCTTTGCTTCGGCATCATGTACGCGCTGCTGGCTCAGGTGAGGGCCGATGACGCGCTGATTGTGATCTTCGTCATGCGCTTGGCCGGAACCGTAGTGCTGCTGCCGGGGCTGCTGCAGATCGAGCAGCGCTCGGGCTCACTGATTCGTTCTGGTGCTCTTGCCGGCATCGCATCAGGGCTCGCCAGCGTCGGGGCAAATGCCTTGTACATCGTGGCAATGACAAGTGGTGGGTCGAGGATCGCAGCGTCAGTAGTAGCAGTCGCCCTGTCGGCGCCGGCCGGCGTGTTGATCGCCCGGTTATTTGGCCGCGAGCACCTGACCCTGCTGCAAGGCGCATCGGCCGGCTCGGCCATCGCTGCGATTGCTGTTCTGGCGCTTCGAGAGGCCGTTCAAACCAGCATCAGCTAACGACGAAAAGGAAATCCATGACCATGGTGTTTCGAGAGCGAGATGGGGTATGCATCGAGTACGAGGTGCGCGGCATCCCTGGCAGCGAGCAGTTTCCCTACCTTGATCATATTTCGAGGCTCAAGGAGGCAGTAGCTATCGCTCGTTCCTATCCAGGCATCTATGGTGATGGGGCTGCAACACATGTAGTCCGGCGCTATTCCAAGAAGTATCCCGAGGGACACCAGTTCCATCATTGCTCTGGCCTGACTCATCGCTGGCGAGTAGATGCCGAAGGGCAAATTCAGTTGATCGTGTATTACCGGAGCGGATGGCGGCGTGGACAGCCTTCGCGGCGGTTGGACTTGCAAGAGTACAAGGCGACTTTGCCCGTCATGCCTAATCGGGCCACCACGTTGCGTGGTGAACTTCTTGATCTGGCATCCATTGCCGAACGGATCAGTCTGCATAATGCCAGCCAGGCATTGGTGGAACACGTCTATGGTCGGCAGTGCCTGCCTGATTTCGGCCTTGAAGATCGGCGGAATATTGAAGGCGTGCGAGGAGAGCCGGTGACGACTCATCCGGAGGATGCTCCGAGGCCCGTGTGGCGACGGATCATTGAAAAAGTAATGGGCAACTGACCGGAAAGGAAGGCGATGATCCAATCGCACAAGATGAACGTTGCTTGTCATTACTCCGGCGCCGTCGAGGTGTGTTGGCTCGCAACCTCAATGTCAAAGCCGTCCTTTGGCGTGATCGATAGCCAGGGCGACACCCTTGGCTATGGAGCGACGCCGGATCTGCTCGCTTTGGCTCAACCAAGCAAGTAATCGGAAAGATTTGAGACTTCACCAAATGAGTAATCCTGATCACGCGGCACACCTACCCTTTAAAGAGCGTCGTGCTTTCGGCCTTCATCCAAAAATTTTGCTTACCATCATGCGCGAGCAGGCCGGGTCGCTCTCCAAGGCCATGGCCGAACTGGTGATGAATTCGATCGATGCCGGTGCCACACGAATCGACCTTATTGTTGGAGAAGAATCGTTTGTCCTAACCGATGACGGGTGCGGATTTACCACCCGAGATCAGCTGGAAAGCTTCTTTGACATCTTTGGCGCGCCACACGAAGACGGGGATGCGTACTACGGTCGCTTCCGTATTGGGCGTGGGCAAATCATGTCTTATGCCAAAACCACCTGGCGTAGCGGCCCCTTTGAAATGCGTGTTGATGTCGCCGGAAATGCCAACGATCTCGGCTACGATCTGCTGACGCATTCGGAGAACATTACTGGATGCCACATTACCGGTGATTTCTACGAACGCAATTGGGGCTATCGTGCCTTTTCCGATACTGAAGGCTTCGATTGGGGCATCGATGCTGATTTTCATAACTTAATCCGCTATGTGCCAATTCCTGTGTTCATCAACGGCAGACAGGTAAACAAGCTTCCGGCGGAGGAAACATGGGATCACGAGGACGAAAACGCATGGTACCGCTTCATCAAGGACGACTATACAGGTCTTGGTCTTTACAATCGTGGAGTCCTGGTGCAATACCTTAATGCCTCGCGTTTTGGCACAGGTGGAATCGTTGTGTCCAAGCATCCTCTCACGACCAATATGGCGCGCAATGCCGTGGTGGAACACCGTTGCCCAGTATGGCAAAAGGTGAAAACGACGATTTTGAAGCGTTTCGAGTTTCGGTTGGCCAAAGCAAAAAAACTCAATCTTGACGAAGCGGCCAAGTTGATGGACGACTTGCTGTTTGGTGAAGATAGAATTTCCTATGAGACCGGGCAACAGATTAGGAAAATCCGGTTCATTCCGGATATTTTCGGGGAGCTGAAAACCCCGAACGATTTTCTCGCCGGTTGTTTCTACACCTTGCACGACAACAAGCACCCAATGATTGCCGAGAGAGTGCAAAGGCAAGGTCGCGCTGCCGTAGTGATGCGTTCAATGTTTGCCCGTACGCGTCTGGATACCGAAACTCCTGCGAATTACTTCAGAGCAGTTCAGAAGCTCCGGGAACGATTGGGGATGGGTAACGATACCCAATGGATCGAGTTCGCCGATCTCGTCCGGGAACTTAACGACACATCCACGATTATCGAAGACAGCGAACTCAAAGAGGAGGAACGAATTGTCCTTAGTGAGCTTCGATACCTGAATAACCAATCATCCGCACGTCATTTCGCCGGCGGCTACGCCAAGCGGCGAAGAATCGTTGTCGGCGAGTCTGACACGCTTCAAGCATGGACGGACGGCAAATCCTTCATCGCCATCAATCGTAAACAAATCCTTTCCATCCGGTATTCCGGCGCTGCAAAGCTCATTTTATTAATCGCCCATGAATATGGACACGAAGAACCATCGACTGGAGAACATGTTCACGATTTCGCGTTCTATCATCGGTTTCATGAATCTGTACTATCTTGTGCGACAGGGGGTATGGCCGACCTGTTATTCCGTCGATATGTGAGCGGAATCTGCAAGGCGGGAATTGTTCCATCGTCGGCCACGGGTCAGCATGTTCGTTACCTAGGCGATTGCTCTCCCAAACTGAGGTCTCGACTCAAGGCAAAAAGAGCCCCATGAAGACGATCACCCCCTGCTCGGCAAAAAAATGAACAAGTTCTGGACCTTCGACGTCGATTGCCCGGTGTGCCAGACTTCCGGCTATCGTCCAGATGCCAAGGCAGCCTAGATACGGAAAGGAATCGATTGTGAGCGCTCAAATGGGGACCAGCACAGAAATCCTGCTAAACCTTAGCACCGGCGAGGTGCGACGGAATGCGGTTACTCCAGATCAATATTTTCGCTACCACGACGCATTTACCCCAGCAGACCAGGATGCTGGATGGAAACAGGTCGCGATTTACAGTGCGGGCGTGCCAGAAGATGAGATTGCTATCAACATCGAACAGGCCAAAGCCATTTATCTCAAACAGTCCGTAGTCTGTGCTGACTGATCGGAAAGGAAATAGATCATGGGACTGCTATCTGATGTATTACTGTTTCCGGACAATAGTTTCTTGAAAGCATGTAGAACCAAGCAGTTAAAGGGTTCTGCTGCGCCGGCCCATTCTGTGCTCACAGAGGGGATACTTTGAAATCGGACCTGCAACCGTATGAATTCGTAAGGTTTCAAGAAACTATTGTCCGGAAACACCAGGGACGTGGAGGAAGATCCATGCAATTCGCTCGACAGCAACTCCCCAACGGCCAAACCGCTATAGTGGCCGCCAATGGCAAACCTCTCGGGAGTGGTGACGTCGACCGCCCGGTTCTGCACATCCTTCCCAAGCTACTGGTGCCTGCCGAAATACTCGGCAATGCCTCCGAGTCGTTCGCGAGGCTTAGGTGCAACGAGATCACACTGACCGTCACGACTTCCCTGACGATCGACGTGCTGCCTGAAGGTGGGATCGAAATACGTCAGCCATATCCCAATCGGCGATACTTTGTTGGCGGCTCAAAGCTGATTCGCAATGGCTGGATTGTGCCGCTCCCTCCCGATGCCGGAGAGTTCGACGTTGAATTCCATTGGCACATCGAGAGCGCCGCCATGTGGCGCGTCGTGCCCAGGGATGAGTGGCACGTGCGCCACCTTATCCATATCAAGCTCAGTCCGGGTAAGGGAGTGACCTATTCAATGGACGGCTCCTGCTGGCCGGAACGCAGTGGTGCGCCTACGCGCATCTCGCCGGTGACCGTGCTGGGCTTTGAAAACGATGATCAGATTGATCGAGACCGGCGACAGATCGTCAAGGAACTGAACTTGGCTTATGCAGACGGCGAGATGAAGGGCGAGCTGGCGGGCTACTTCATCGAAGAATCCGTCGACATTACTGGAGTACCGCTGGAGCACGCGTGGAGCATCGACGCCTTCCAGGAAGAGCAGCTTCACGAAGTCAGTCAATCAACCGACCTCGTGCAAGATAGCGAGGCGCACCGGGCCAACGGCCCGGTCGAGATGCCGCCACACCTGTTCGTGGCGGCCGTGCGACTGGCCGAGACCATCCCGTTCGACAACGAAAGTGAGTTCGCGAAGTCCGTTGCAGACGTGCCCGGAGGCTTGGAGCGGCATCCGGCCATGAAGCTGCTTTGCGACTGGTGGGATACTGTCCGGCCGGAAGGGGAGCCGTTCAAACCAGGATCAGCCATGCCCATGGTGCGCGTCCGGGATGACGGCCATTATTGGTGGGGTGCCCGCGAAGTCCCTAACTCACCGGTCGATCGCTTCAATCCGAGCGGGCGTGACGTTGCCCGTATCGGCGACCTGATGCTCGTGCTGTTCCGGGCTGTGCAGGAAGTCGCTACCTTCGACGACGAAGGGATGACGATTTTCTTGCCGAGCGGCGAGCGCTTCATCACAATTGGTATCGACAAGGAACTATATCTGAACGGCGAATCCGACGAGGCGTGGGCTTGCCTGAACGCGCTGGCATCCTTTCGGAATCATTTTCCGGCGGCGTGGCGGTTCATAAGTAACTGCGAACAGGAATACCGGTTGGCCGAGCATGCCAAGGTGGCTCAGCCGGTGACGCTGCCGGCGGGCTTCAAACCTTGCCCGATTTGCGGCGGCTTGCCGGCGGTCACCGAAGACCCGACCGGAGCATCCGGCATCCGCTTTCTCTTGAAGTGCGGCGATCACGTGACGATTTTTGGCGACGCCGACCCCGACGACTCGCTCGACGAAACCATACGGATCTGGGAGCAGCTTGACCCCGAACCCACGGATCTCAACGGCGACGAAAACGGCGCAGTGCACTAACTACGGAAAGGACGACGAATATGGGTACGAAAGACAGGATTATTCGGGCAGCAATGACAGTGGTGCTGCTAGCGGCCCCGTTTGCTTACTGGACTTATAGCTGGGTCGATGGAGTTGGACCGAGAGATGGTCTGTTCACGGTTGCGCTGACGCTCGTATTACTGATCGCGGCGATTGGCGGTATCGCTCTAATGTATTGTGAAGAGGGAATAACGCTCGGAGATGAAAGTTCCGGCAAAGTCATCGAGACTAGACCGGGGGTCACATCAGGTATCTACGTGGGGAGTCGCGAATCTGACGCCCAGGAACCGCAACTGTTTAACCCGACCCGGCATGATCCACGTCGGTTTCCTACTGA
This sequence comes from Candidatus Accumulibacter sp. 66-26, assembly GCA_001897745.1. Classification (GTDB taxonomy): domain Bacteria; phylum Pseudomonadota; class Gammaproteobacteria; order Burkholderiales; family Rhodocyclaceae; genus 66-26. Next base: position 51,675 of record MKUH01000044.1, on the reverse strand, counting down.
GGCATTCGCACATTTGTCCAAAATTCCGGAATCGGAACGGGAAGCCTTTATCAAAGTCTTTAATCCTCGCGGCTGATGACATCGGAAAGGAGTTTGATATGAGTTACGGAGCAAATGAAGCAGTTGAAGACGCGGAAAACGATTGCCGCAAGGACTACGCCGAGTTGATTGCTCAGAAGGCTGCCGAACTTGTTGCAGCCGGCGATATGGGACGTGATGAGGCCATCGAGGCTGCGGCAAAATGGCTACGCCAGGAACATGATGCAGATAACGATCCAACGGGGGTAGCGGGAGTCGAGTGCCAAGAGCCCATGCCCAGCAAAACATCGCCCCCTCACCAAGTGGCAGCCATCAAAGCCGAGCTTATTGAAGCTGCGGAAGAGGTCGCGGGCAGTATTGGCTAATCCTGCTAAGCAGAGCGTGATGGCTGGACCAAGCCTAAAAAGACTTTTGCAGCAAAACAGAACAACCCCAACCCCTAGGCCGCCGAGCGGCCTTTTCACAGAGAAGCAGGACAGATGACAGGTGCGGAGTTTGCAGCGGCAGTCAAAGCCGCCGGATTCACCCAGAAGGCATTCGCCAGCGCCATGGGTGTGCATCGGACCACGATTGCGGAGCGGTTCGTCGCGAACGAGGTGGAACCCCACTGGGTTTACGCCCTAGCGGGACTGATCGCAGGGAATGCGGCCGCCCAGGTAGCGACGCTTGTCGCCAAGGCTGACACGGCTGTCGCAAATAAGTCGTGAAATACGACGCATAACGCTTGTCTATGTCGAGGTGCGCGACTAGAATAACTACATCTAGTCGTTGTTATCGACATCAAGACGGAAAGGACCAGGTTATGACGTTGATTCGCTTTTTTGATTTAACCACAGTGCCAGCTGTAGTGATGCTACTGATGGGCATACTGGTTGGCGGTGTCGCTTTTGGGCTGAGTGATGGCGGCCCGATGGGTATTCAGCTTTTCGAGCGTCGTTGGTGGTTCGTGCTGGTTGGAATCGTCGGCGCGGTACTTCTTGGCATGCGCTATTGGACAAACAGAAACGAATAGGGGAAGGAAGCAAATCATGGCCTGCAATTGCGATCTGCGAACGAAGCTGGTTGGTGACGGCTGCTCGATCTGTAACCCTGCCTTGGCGGCCGACTTGAACGCCGAGCACCAAACCGAGGTTTTGGCCCAGATGTCCGAAGAAGAAAAGCGGGCCGCGCTTCGCTTCTGCGAGACGTGTGACGACGATGAGGGCTACGACGTTCCTCGCCTCATGATGAAGCGCCTGGAGGCTCTTGGATTGGTGGGGGACAAGAAGTTCGGCCGGTTCGAGCAGACGGATTTGCTGCTCGATATTCGGGAAACGCTGGAAGCCACAGTGGCTGCAGCCACCTAGCCGGAAAGGAATCTGATCTGATGGCCTTGAAATCTGTCTTTGTCGGACTCGGTGTTGTCGGTTGGGTGTTTTTGAGCCTGATGTTGCTCCCTGCTGCCTTGGCTTTGGGTTTGTGGCTGCTCGGTTTCCCGCTGGACTGGTCTTCCTGGAAGACCTATGCCGGCCTCGAAGTGATCTCTCTCGCCATGGTGTTTCTTACCGAATGAAAAAGACGATCATCATCAGCACCGATATGGAGGGTCTCACCGGGATCAGCCGGTGGTCCCAGGTTACGCCCACCTCCCCGGACTATGCCGAGGGATGCGCAGCCCTCCGCCACGATCTGCGGGTCGTCCTCGATGTTCTGGAAGGGCAGGGCTACGACCTAGTGGTTGTCGACGGTCACTGGACCGGTACCAACCTTCAGCCGGGGGATGTTGGTACCGCAACCCTGATGAGTGGTACCCGGATGCCCTGGGGGATGGTGGAGCAGGTCCAGCACCACGGCGTGGTCGGGCTGATCCTCTTGGGCTACCACGGCTGCGCGGGCTCTGGCGGCGCCATGGCCCACACCTGGGACACCGTGTTCACCGCAGTCCATATCGACGGCCAGCTGGCGGGTGAGATTACCTTGGCCACTAACTTGGCGCGGCAATGCGCTGTCCCACTGCTGGGTGTTTCCGGCGACGACTGGGCATGTCGGGAAGCCCGGCAGATCGCCGGCTCCAAAGTCCCCACTGCTGAGGTAAAGCAATCTCGGTCCTATGAGTCCGTGGCCCATCACTCGCCGGAACAGGCAGACAAAGCGCTGCAGGCTATGGCTCAGCAAGCGCTCGAATTGGCCGCGACCTCCAGTGCGGGTTTTCGCGCTCCTATCGGCCCCAAAACCACGCAAGAAATTGTGGCCAAGTTCTCCAGCCACGTCGGGGCAGATCGTGCCGCCCTGGTCCCGGGGACCGAACGACTGGATGCGCTGACCCTCAAGTACACGGACACCCCGAAGGCTTCCTTCGATGCCCTGCGCTCCTGGGCCATGTTGGCAGACGTTTAGACGGAAAGGAAGGAGAGCATATGGAAGGACGAAATGTGATCCCGATTGGCATGGCGAAGAAGCCGGCCGGCCCAACTGCCCGCGGCGAAGACGGAAGGCTGCTGTCGTTGGCCGACTGTACCCGGATGTTGGCAGAACAGCATGGGTTCGAGTCGCAACTCTTGATTGACCCACCCCGCTTCGAGGTGTCCATGTCCTACCTGGACGGCGCCCTACCTAAAGACGAATTCGGCCTCTTCCTGGTCGTCAGCGATGGAGGTTCCCCTTTTCTCCTGGGAGGGACCCGAACCAGTTTCGGACTGGATGTGCGCTACAACGGCTATATCCATCTCGGCCTAGAGCGCGATCTGCGCAGCATCACCTCGGTAGAGGTTGTCGAGGTGGCGGGCTTGATGCGTCGGGCCTACCAGGTGCCGCTGCTGCATTGTTTCGAGTGATTTGGGAAAGGTCTACCTGTGCAACGATTTCAACGCGCCTTCTACTCTGGGATGTCCTCTAGTTCTGACCTGCTTGGTGCTATTGATGCCGGGGTTGATATTGGCGTTGTTGCCGGCCGCCTGTCGGGCTTTCCTGCTATTTGGTTGCTGATGCGTCATCTTGACCGAGGGAGTGCCGTATTTATCGACTCCGGGGCCTTCGGTGAGCGTGCCTCGGGCACCGAGCCTGATTGGGAGTCAGTGCTGTCCGTTTATGAGCGCCTTGCTCACCTCGCAGATGACTCACTGGAACGACTTTATGTGGTGGCTCCGGACAAGGTTGGTGATCAGGCGGGAAGTCTGGGCCGGTTGCGTCGCTACGGCGAGCGCGTACGGAACATGATTGATGCCGGGGTGCAAGTGATTGTGCCGTACCAAGTGGGTGCATTATCTGGGGCTGATCTCCACCGGGCAGTCCAGGAAATCTTGAGTAGCAACAGATTCATCGTCGGCGTACCGGCAAACCGCGATGCTATGCCGGCAGAAATGCTCCGTACCATTGAGCATCCGGCATACCATATTCTCGGACGTGTTCAGAAGAATGCGGCCCAAGCAGAACGCTTGGCAGCCATTGCAATTGCATCTCCCAACGCAGTTTTGACTGCTGATGCAGCATGGATTCTGAGTCGAATGCAGCAGGTGTGCGATGCAACCCGGAATATCCGGGCCGTGCGCCGCCAAACGCCGAAGCAGAATCTTGAGCCCTTTGAGACTGCACGACGGACAGCTGTTCGTCAAACGATTAAACAGGATGCCCGCTGGGCAGCATAGGAAGGGAAAGGAGATTCCACGACATGAATACACATCAAACACGTCGTGAAATTGAGGTTTTGCGCCGGATGGCTGAAACCGAGGCGGACCCCGAAGAGTTGGGCAAACTGATGCGTGAGGGCAATTCGTGGTGGATTGACACCGAGCGGTGTACTCGTACTGCCCAGACCCTGTTACTCAAAGGGCTTATAAAAGAAAGCGATCCCGACGGCCATTATTCCTATGCCAACCTCTCGCAGTGGGGCCGTATGGCCTTGGCCGACGCCTCATTCATCTCACCATTCGCTTATGTCAGCCTCGGCATTGAGCTACCGATTGAAGCAAAACGGCTGATGGACCCCGCCTCAGGCAAATAACCGGAAAGGACATCATGTCGAAGGCACTGAACTGGGTGGATGCGACGACGGCAACCCCGCCAGAAGAATCCCTGTTTATGGTTGTTGAGGATCGAGCAGGCAAACGCATCGCGGACATTGTTACAGGCTTTTATGCGGAAGGTGAGTTTCATGTCGGCACAACAACCACAGGCGATCCGATGTCGAGCGATTGGATCGTGTGTTATTGGGCACTGGCCGTCTGGCCAGATGGATATGATGGAAATGGCATCTGGCAGGGAAAGGAAAGTAAGTGAACGGAATCCCCCAGCCTGCTGAAAACTATTGGGCTGCAGCCCGCCACATCCTGCATTTCGTGGGAATTTGTGGTGCGGGAAAGTCTTCTCTGTGTGCAACCATGGCGAAGCTTTGCGAAAGCCGTGGAGCAAAGACGGTAGGCACCATCGACTACGATCCGCACACCCCCGACGACGAACGAGCAGAAGACCGTGCATTCAGCCGAGAGCTAGACCGTTTGAATAACGAGGCCAGTCGGAATGACGCGGATGTTCATCGTCAAATCGTGCAGCACTGCCTTGCAGCGCTGGCCCGCTGGCGAGACTCGCACGCAAATGTGGTATTGGTGGATCGCTGGTACGAAAGTTACGATGATCTTCCTGCTGCATGCGTCCAAGAAATCGAGGACGCCATCGCAGCGTCAGGCTTCAAGATGCATCATGTTTTGCTGCTGGTCGGCGGCCCGAATGAGGAGGACGTTGCTGACGCTATTCAGCGCCGCCTTATCGCCACCAAGCAGACCCGCCCTGATTCGTGGTGGCCTGATTATCCGGCGCGTGTCGCTGAATTCGTGGGCGAGGAAGTGGCCTACCAGATCGAATACTCGAACTTTTGTAAGCGTGGCAAGTTCCCTTATATCGCAGTACATACGGATGACATGGATTGGGACCGCCAAGCAAAGCACATCAGCTTTGATGTCCAGCGCGATGTGTGGATCGAGCGCTTTGACGCTTGGTGGCCGTCGCTGAGTCCAAAGGATCAGCAGACACTGCGGGATGAACGAATGGCATCGCCAATTGGCAAGCAGCGAATGTGCGGCATGATGCCGCCGCGCCCGGTGGAGAACTGGATGCTGGATCACTTGCCACATAACCATGCTTTCTGGACGGCATTCGGGAACTTCGCAGTCGGAACCCAAGACACCCATCTCGCGGCCACTCAGCCGCAATCATGACTCGACGGAAAGTTACTAATATGGGGATGTTCGACAGTGTAATGGTGCCATGCCCAAAATGCGGTGAATTGTCCGAATTTCAAAGCAAGGGTGGTGCTTGCACACTCACGGTTTGCACATTGGCGAGTGCGCCGGCCGACGTGCTTTCGGACGTTAATCGTCACGCACCCAACACCTGCGCAAATTGCGGCACCGCTTTTGCCGTGAAGGTTTGCGTAGAGGCAACCTCGGTTGAGGTGGAAGCCGAACTTGATTGACGATTCACGGAAACGGAATAGATGTCATGGACGAGCGCGTAAAGACAATGCAAAGGCTAATGTGGGAGTCGTTCAGCGCCCGCTACAACAATGCCGAGCGCGACGAACTGGAGCGCTTCCCGAAGTTGAAAGCGGCTTGGGACGAATGGCAAGTCGCTTGGTGCGCCGGCATCAGCGCGCATATCTCAACATACCTCGGCGCCGGGCGCTGACCGGAAAGGAAAAACATGGACAAAGAAGGATGGCTACAAACCTTCTATCTGATGGGCTGCGGATGTCTTGGCCTGATCTTGATAGCACTGTCCGGCCATTACCTGTTTGGCTGGTTCTAAGAATCGACAGCACAATATTGGCGTAGTGCTGCGCGGCCGATCTCGGTAAGGAAGCGTCATGGCTGAAATAGCGCCCAAGAAAGACAACTTGGACATCAAACCACCTCTCTCGGTTATCGAAGGAGAGAAGGAGCGCGAGCTGCGTGCTTGGAAAGCTGCCGCGTGGGCTCCGGTTGTCGTCGGGCTAATCGACCTTGCTTACGAGACTTTTAAGCATCTGGCTCAGTAGCCGGAAAGAATAAGCGAATGGACCACCACAGGCTGGCTCGAAAAATAGAAGGTGTGGGCAACTTAGAAACTGTCACGCCGACGTGTTCCTGTGGCTGGTCGGGGTCTACGTTTCCAACGTATGTAGATGACCTTTTACGAGAGGTGAAAAAACAAGAAAGAAAACATCTGCGCGAAAACGTCAGTTATGTTGAAGTGCCCGCTCGGTTAGCAAAAATCTACGAGAGAGGAGTCGACAGATCGGCGCTAAATGCGGTAACTGCTGCTCGGATGTTTTATGAGGGGCACCCAAAAAATGAAATTGCCGAGCAGGTTCAAGTTTCCGATATTATGTAGCTGTTGCCATTTCCATTGTAAATCAACATGTTGCGTCTGGCTTGCCCTCACGTTGGGATCAACTTGGGGTTTCCCCCGGATTCAGCCATCAACGTAGCGCCACCTGCAACGTACCGTCACCCGCGCGTACTACTTGCATCGTCAGTGTACGAGTTCCGGCAGGTTGACCATTCAAATACAGAGCGGTCTTCACCGGGTATTCGCCTTCGGGCACCCCTTTGGGCATCTTCAGGGTAAAGGAAGACTGATAACCTCCCGCGCCCTGGCCTTCATTGACCAACTTACGACTCGATATCTGCTTGCCATCGGGGCGCACCATAGTCATTTCCTCTTCCAGCACGGGGATATCCCGGTCCCGGGTTCCACCGATCACTTCGATATCGGAATTGAGTACCACCTGCCCCCCTGGTGTTACGCGACCAGAGGGGGAGAATTTAGGATCGTAGCGAACCACTTGGGCTTGCTCCGGCACCCGTCCGCGATTCGCCGCCCGATAATCCGTTTGTACTTGTTGCGCCGTCCGGGTTTGCTTGGCGTTGTAATTCCAAGCCACACAAGCTAGCGCCGCAGCACCTGCGCCTAGCGCGGCGCCACGCACCCGGTTGTTGCCACTTGCCAGCAAACCACCAATCACGGCACCTCCTAAGGCCATCAGCCCTTCGTTGCATTCACTGTCGCCACTACTACCGCTTGCATCGGCCACACCATTCCCAGGTCCGTTCGTTGTCACGCAACCACTTACGGACAAACAGAGCACCAAACCAGCGATCACGCCACGCACTGCAAACATGCCGGACTTAACCATTTTTATTTTCTCCAGAAGGAATCGTTCAATTCATCTAAACCACGTAATGCGAGGGAATGACGGGGCGTTCCCGGCGAACCCATCACCGAATCTCAATACTGTCCAGAGCCTCCCGCTGCCCGGCCTGTGACTTAGCCAGTAACGTTTTCGCGGCAGAATTCTTGGGTTCCAGCCGAAGCGCGGCTTTTGCCTGACTTAACGCACAGTCATATCGTTTTGCAGCCAGGCAATTACGTCCTTCGCTCAGGAAGTCCGCCACTGCGCCAGAGTTTGCTGAAGCCACTACCATGGGCTTGTGCACGGTGACTGCCTTCTCTTGCGGTTTGACTGCAACAGGCACTTTTTCCGCCGACACCGGAAGGTGCGACGGAGTCCCTGCGATAGGAGCGGGAGTGGCGGGAGTGGCGGGGGCAGAAACCGCAGTAGCTTGCGGCTGTAGCGAGGCAGTCGGGGCCGGCTTCGCGTCCAGCGCTGGATAGGTATCTTTCACCACCGGTGCCGCAGCCTTCGTCTCTGCCGCCGGCGCTTTAATGTCGTGATCCCGTTTGTTTGGCGACGCGAGTAGTTGGGCTATTTTAGTATTGTCGTTGGTTTTTTTTGCTGTCGCCGTCAGGGAATTCTTCATCGACACCATCGACCAGGATGTCCCAACCACCGCGATGGCCGTCATTGCGCCCAGCACCCCAATCGGCTGCTTCCACATGGGTGCCGGTACGGAATTTTCCTCTTTCAGTTCGCACTTGATAAGCCCTTGGATCAGCACCAATACATGCAATGCCGTCGGCACCAAGGGGATTGCCCTCAACACGGGCGTCATGTCAAAGATCGCGGCCAGCAGCGCCACTACAGGCAAATAGCCTTTCCCGACCAATGCTGATCCCCGCGCCCAGGCAATGACCACCAACGTGCCCAAAACAAACATGTGCGCCCACCACTGAGGGGGGAACATTCCGCCCCACCCAGCCACGGCTCCGCCAATCAGAGTGCCAAGGGAAGAATTCGACCCGAAGTACGGCAGGATGTAAGTCGGGATCATGAACAGGAGGTAAAGCACCAGAAAAACCGGCGTGGACTTCATGAGGCGTTGCATGGAATCTCCCTTGGATTGTTGTTGGGCGCCTTAGCGCTTTATGCTTAACAAATAGACAATAAAAATATTTCAGAACTACGAGAAGAAGCTGATCCCCAGGATAAACAGCAACGGCAGCCCCCAAATAACTCCCGCAAAGGCGCCGAATTGCCGGTCTTTCTCAGATACGTCCCGGGCAAAGACCGTCCAAAGGCCAACAAGCAATATCATTCCTATTGCGACGCAACTGATGGCATCTACAACCTCCCCGCGCATCAACCGAAGCAGCAGTCCACTCTTGATGGCCATTCCCAAGGCAGAAATAATGGAAAGGCCGCCGCCTAGCCATAAAAGCCCCTCCCGTTCCTCGGCGGTGTCATCACTCTCCACTAGCGGACTTTGATCTGATTTGACACCGACCACGGCCAGCGCGCCACTGGCTCGGTTTGCGGTGGCGGCGGCGAGGGTGTTTTCGGCCCCACGGTTCAATGCCAGGAGGATGAGCCCCAGTAGAATGCTGTGGAGCGAATGAAGCCAAATCCACTTAGCCCGAGGCCCCGCGCCCACTATGCGTTCCGATGCGCGGTTGATGAAATGGATGCTGAAAAGGGCTGCTACCGCAAAGGCAAGTTCCGTCCACTTCCAGAATACTGACTGAGCCATGGGCTCCAGTGCGCCAAAACCGTAGCGACTAAGAAGGGGGAGGGTTGCCAGAACGGGAAGGAAGATTTCGAGAGGTGAGTCGTCGGGCACCTGCAAGGAGGCGAGAGACAACAACGCCGCCATCAGGAGGGTCAGCACGATGACAGGGGACACGGTATAGAGGATCGGTAGCGTAACAAATAGGTAGGTAAAGGAGCCTACCGCTACCGTGTAGTTGAATATTCGTCCAGTCAGCGAAAACGAATCTTGCCGGTGACGGATGTTGAACCCGACTCCGATAAGGCTACCCACCAGGAACAGAATTAGCCCTGCCACAAATTGATTGAGCACCGTACCGGTCAGGGTAAGGTGCATCAATGGATGGGTGGCGCCGTAAAACATGATGCCAACCCAAGCGCAGCCGGCAACCGCTTCGATACAGGCGATACGTTTTACCATTTTGCCATACCCGTTTTGAGATCGTTGATTGCCCGAGCTGTAGGTCCTTGCCAAGGAAGGTCTGCATTGATGACAAGCTGCTGCATGGTTGCTTTGCTCTCATCGTTGAGAGCGGCTAACGCCCCGCCAAGCCCCTTCGCTGTATCAGAGACAAGGAACCCCGCAAGGTCGCGTCCTACAGCGGTTTGGTCAATTAGACGAAACGCTGCATTGTTCGAAAGTCTGGCTACACCTGTAGCGCCCTCGGCGTACTGAATACCTCTTCCCAGGGTTCGCAGAGTATTGGCGCCAGGGATTGTGCCGATCCCCGCCAGGAGACGTTCGGCGGCTCCCAGTGTCTCGCCGGTCATGAAATCCTTGCCGGAGACGAATTCATAGAGGGACAAGGCATTTCCGAGCACCGGCGTAACGCCGATGAGAGAACCGATCATTTTTGCAGTGCCTTGTCCCATTTTTTGGGACATCGCTTTTCGTGCGGCCGCGCTCGCTGCTGGGGTTTTGCGCCCAAGGGCTTCCCAAGCCCCATCCCACCCCTTTTCCAAAAGGTATTTGGTTAGATCCTTGCCCATGTCGATCGCAAGGTCTGTCACCGCTTTACTTTCCTCTTTGGCAGGTGGGCGGACCACCCCAATTGCAATATCCTTCATGCTCAAAGTGCCAGAGATCGACTGTTTCTTCGCGATTGGGGTGGCCATGTAGTCGATAGGCGAAAACTCAAAGTCCGTATTGCCCGCATTGATGATCTCGAAACGACCTTCCAGAGGCCCGGTCCCGAAGGCTCGTGCCACTACGTCTGGGCTAAGGTTTGAATATCCGATCCCCTTACCTTCCGTCATACGCTCGCCATCGCGTATCAATTGGGAGAGAATCGAACGGGTATTAGCTTCACTCATGCTGCGGAGGACCATGTTCGGATCGATTGTTTGATCGAGCTTGGTTGCTTTCATGAGTCCGCGCACAATCTCCTTTTCTAGCTTTCGGGTGTTATGAACCTGAATAAGCCGGTCGGCACCGCCTGGCATGATTTCATCCAGTTGCTGACGTACCTCCCGTGGCATGTTTGAAATCCAGTTGTATGAATCACTGCCTGCGCCCATGAGTGCCCAGGTGAGGCTCTGAGCCATACCGGTGTTTTTCCCTGTGGCAGCCCATCGGCCCATAGCTCTATAGAGCGGCATCAAGTCGCGGCTGACGCGTTCACTAGCAGGCTGAAGAACTAGCGCGTCGTTTTTGACGGGCGCCGGCAAGTTCGGGTCCATGCAATAGCCTTTTTGCGTATAGGCCAGAATGCCGCCGGGTGGAATTAGTACAGATCCCCCGTTGATGGTCGGACGTTTGCTTACTGCCGGGGTGGCGAATGCCTGGTCGGTATTCAGTGCCAGTCGCACCATCTGTACATAGGGATCTATCACCCGTCTAACGAGGGCCTCGTAACTCCGCTCCTTCCCAAGCGCAAAATCCGCCTTGTACCGCGCCATAGCCTCAGCAAGCTGTAGCTGCTGTTGCTTTTGCCGTCGGAGGTACTGCCCGGCAGGGACAATCGGCAAGCCTTGGTCAACTCTGGAAAATACGTCCTGAGGTTGAACTGCTGTTCTTGCAATCGCTCCTGGCTCCTCGTTCTCGCTGCGCCTGGCAACTGGAATACACCCGCTTAATATGGTGTTGCCCGTTACGGCGCTGAGTACGGCGATAAAGCTTCTTCGGGTGATGGGTGTCACAAAAGGACCTTATCGAATCGGCGCATGCTGAATGTCATCGAATAGCGCTTCCAATTCGCTGGAAATCTCTTCTCGAATGGCAGTGATTCGATGAATCAGGAGAGTAGTCTCGCCCTCGGCTTCTTCCAGTTTCTTTAGGGCATCGCTTGCCGCGAGCGGCGTCATTGGCACCAACACCCCTTGCCGGTCGGCCTCCTCCAAGGTCATTCCGTCAGGAAGCTCGGCCAACTGGCGGCGCAGCCATTCGATGGCGGCTTCGCCCACCGAGGAGGGGGCAATCAGCACTTCTCGTTTGCCGGAAAATAGGCGAACTTGTTCCCGTGTCAGTCCATTGGCCTTGGCTGTGCCATTCTTGATCTGAAGGCCCCATTTCACACACGCCGACCCGAGAGGCAGTGTCGGAATCCCCGCCGGCAACCTTGCAGGCGCTTCCACTTTGTCGTCGCTGATTCGCCAGCTATTCCGACGTAACGGCAGCAGTTGTTTCTGGATATCGGCAGCTTCTTTGGCCAGCGCCACTATGCGGGCAATGAGCGCAGGGTCATCGGGAAGCGGAATGTTGATTTGCCGCAAGTCGTCGGGCTGTATTTCGCCTTTGATGGCGCTGCTGGCAACCCCTTTGAGCATTTGGTGCATTTGCCGGCTGTTGAGATAAGCCAGGACGAACAGCGGGTCAAATTGCGCCGACAGGGCCTCTAGCTTTGCTCGTGGTAGTTGGTGGTCAGCCAGTTGGTTTGCGATGGACTTGTTTTCAACCCCACTCAACTGATCCCATCTAACCAATAGCATCACCGTGTGGTTGCACTTGAGGAAGCCTGTGTCATCCCAGGTGCCATCATCATAAGCAGTGCCGCCGAACCTTGCCGCCATTAGTTTTGGGCGGTCATAGAGTTCTGGAAAAGTGGGGCGCCGAATTTTGCCAGGAACCCGGGTCTCGTCTCCGTATTCCAAATAGCGAACACCGACCATCCCTAGCGTGCCGATTTCTTTTCCACCCGCAAACCCTGCGCGATGAATTTCAGATGGTTTGTCAGTGACCAAATCGTCCATCGTGAATGCACCCTTGTTGGTTTTTTCATCCGCATTGAGCACCATGCCAACAGACAGGTAGAACACTTCGGTGAGCGGAACCACGCGGACGCCATCTTTAAGCCGGATATCCAACTGGTTTTGTCGAAAAACATCCACACCGTAGCTCGACTGGCGAAGAGACTGACTTCTCGCCTTACCGTGTCCGCCCCAACGGGGAGACTCTTTATGCCAAAAACGGGAAACGTGATGCTGTGACGACGGGGGTTCGTTCTTGAAAACAAGGATGGTGTTGAAGACGGCGGCATCCTCGAAGAGCTTTACCCCCTCGAAAAAGTGAATTTCCTCAATGCGCGCGTGTTGAACCAGATGGTGTCGTAGCGATTCGGCGTAAGGGACGGTTTCAATAGCATTGCTGGTGATGATCGCTGCCTGCCCGGCATCGAAATAGTCGGATTTTCCCCGTAGTAGTGCATGGCTGGCAGCAACGAAGGGGATAAATAGATCCCACTTCATAGTCAGGACGTCCCGCACAAAGGCGACGGGATACTCCTTCTTAACCCGATCACGAAACGCCTTGAGGCCGGCGGCCCCCTCGTCGGCTCGGACATAAGGGGGATTGCCCACCACATAGTCGAACTTTTCTGCCCATTCGCCGATCCCGGCCTTGATGCGATCCGCGATAGGTAATTTGTCAGGGGGATACGGCAGGCTGTCATCAAGATGGCCCAGGGTCGTATCGCTGAACGTCAGGCTATCCGAGTTGTAGATGTGGAAACGGTCAATGCTGGCCTGTTCGCTTTCTTCAAATGCGATAGCAAAGAAATCGATGATCTGGATCAGCAGATTGGTTTCCGCCAAAGCGCAGGCAAAGGGATTGAGGTCGATGCCGTGAAGGCTCTCACGGATCTCACTTAAAACCTCCTGCACTCGATCCGCCGGAACATTAGGGTGGCCCTGAGCCTTGTAATGCTGGCGGTAGGCGTCCGCCAGGCGATGAGCCGCTTCCACAAGGAAACCACCGGAGCCGCACGAGAGGTCTATCAGCCGTTTTCCAATGATGCCGGTACCTTTGTATCCAAGGCGATCCAACATGTAGCCCACGACTTCTGGCGGGGTGTAGTACAAGCCGGACTCGTGCTTGTGCTTCGCTTCCACGTACTGGTTGTAGACGGTGCCGATGATGTCCCGGTTGATGCGCCTGAGGTCGAAGCCTGCCAGAACGTGCAGAACGCGAATTACCGAATTGCGGTCCGGCTTGTACCAGTCGAGAACTGTTTTCTCGGCATAAAAATGGGCATAAATATGCTGGGCCGACGTATAGGCCATTTCCAGCAGGAATTCAGGGCTTCGGCCCATCGCCAACGAGAGATAGTGGGGTTCCACTTGGCGAAACCAAAGGGCGACGCCACCGTTGGTGAACATGCGTTTCACCAACTTTTTGTCCTCCATGATCCGTACAAGGAGGATACGGATCACAATGAGGTAAGCAGTCTGAGTCAGAAACTCCCTGCGCAATTCGCCAGCGTCATCGGATTGGAAGACTAAAGCACTGGTTTGCGCCCTCCAGGCAGCAAGCCATCCCATAACGCGGATCGTTTCGCCGTAACGATCATTAAGGGATTCCAAATGCCGTGCTCGCGCCTCTGCAAATTTTTCGATGCGCATGGCAAGAGCATGGATCGGGTCTTTCGCATTCCCAGGCTTGGCTACCGCATGAATCCCATAGAGCCGCTTTTTGATAATTCCAAGCTGGCGTATGGCAATTTCGCCACGAATAACCCCGCGCACAATTTCGGTTGTGGCTTCACGGAATTCGCTATCAGCGCCAGCCATCAGGACCAACACATCCGAAATTAAGCCGTCTTCGCGCTGACCGAGAGTGCTGGTTTCGTTAGGTAGCCGTGAGGCCAGCTCCTGGTACTCGACATAGTCGCGCTCAATAACTGCCAGTTGAGCGTTGGCATCATCCTCGATTTCAGCAATCAACCCTTTGAGTGACTCCGTGAGCATCGGAGCGTTGTGCTCATCCACCGGAATGATCGGAAGGCGACACAAGGTCTGTGTCCACGTTTTTCCGTCAATACGATGCGGGGCGTTGTTGCCTTTCTCGGATTGCAGCGTCAGGTCGTCGATCAGCTGCGACAGGCCGGCAAAGCTCTCCCGGTGGAAGCGCCGCCAGAAGGCGGCCAATATTGGCACCATGCCCGCAATATCGAGGGCCGCCATCCCGGTTCTACCTTGCGCCGCGATGTGCTCACCACGCCAGAGACATACCGCGTCAACCAGCGAAATCTCCAGCACAGGTGTTTGTACGCTCCCTTCCGCCTGGTCATAGGCCAAGATCGCTTTTCCATTGCATAACAATCCACGTGGGGCCTTGTACTGGCCCATATAGGCTTGTAATTGAGAGCGATGGGAGGCGAGGCGCTCCAGAGCAGTGCTCTTGTCTTCAACGATGAAGCAGGCCCGATCAGGATATTCGTCGATTTGAACGACGAAATCAGCGCGCAGGTTTTTCTTTTGCCGGTTGTACAACACCTCCCTGGATGAATACCCCAGGAGGGCGATCAGGGATTGCGTGATCTTGAAATCAACGATATCTGCTTCATCGCCAGATCGTTCATCCTCAGGCTTCGTGAGGTAAGCACTTAAGTTCCCATCAGCAGTCAGCGTATCGCTCGCCAACCCGCCAATGAAGTTTGTCAGGAACTTTTCAAGTAATGTTTGGTCTAATTGCTGGCTGCTGGCTGCTGGCTGCTGGCTGCTGGCTGCTGGCTGCTGGCTGCTGGCTGCTGGCTGCTGGCTGCTGGCTGCTGGCTGCTGGCTGCTGGCTGCTGGCTGCTGGCTGCTGGCTGCTGGCTGCTCTGCGAGTGATGCGCTCATGCGTTTCCCATATTTTTTATCAGCGCTGGATTGCAGCTATGACGACGTGCGCTCAGCGTAGTGATGTCATCTGATTACCACTTTGGTCTAGCGCGTGTCGGCTACTTTCAGACATATTTTCTGAAACTCCCAACCACCAGCCCGAATACCTCCAGATGGTCTTGGGCCCGAATGTTCGGGAATGCCTTATTTCCTGGCCGCAAATAGAACCCAGTCTTATCCTGCTCTAGATACTTTACGGTGAACTCGTTGTCAACGATGGCTACCACGATGTCACCAGGCTTTGCGGGCGCGCCCTTCTTCACGATGACCTTGTCGCCCGGCATTAAGCCGGCATCAATCATTGAATCCCCTTTAATAGCCAGCAGCACCGTTCTTGACGGAGAGTCGATCAGGTACTCGTCGATAGAACAGACCTCTGATTGAGAGTCGTTAGCCGGTCGGGGTAGGCCGGCCTGAATGGTGTCGGCAATTTCCCGCTCGAAGAAGCGCCTCTCTGGCTGTATGCGCCGATCTGGCGCATAGGCAAGATAGCCGGCCTCGATAAGGCGCCCCACCATCGCCGACACAGCAGATTTCGATTTCATCCCGACGAGCGCTCCCATGCCGGAAAACGACGGCAGAATGCGGTGTTCCGCATAGTAATCCTGGAGTTTTGCGAGGTATTCCGGGTCTTTGCTCATGGTTAGTAGAGATAGGACAATGCTTGCATTGTATAGAACTTACGTTCTGTTACAAGAAACATTGTCGAACGATATTGACTATAGAACGATCGTTCTATAGTGTGGAGGCATACCGCCACCAGTAACTCAAAACCATGTCCCAACACTTCCTCCTGTCAGCCAAAGCCCGAACCCTGTCCGTGCTCAAGGTAATGCAGATGAGCGACGCCGACGCCTTCGCGGTGTTCAAGGAGCTGCGCTGGGGCGCCGGGGATGCGGTGGCCTGCCCGTGTTGCAGCGTTATCGGCAAGCACGCTTTCCGCAAGGATCGCCGGCAGTGGAAGTGCGCTGACTGCGGCCACACTTTTTCAGTCACCTCCGGGACGATCTTTGCCAACCACAAGCTACCGCTCAAGACCTACCTGGCAGCGATTGCGCTGTACGCCAATGCCGCCAAGGGGATTTCCGCGCTCCAGTTGAGCCGGGATTTAGGGTGCCAGTACAAAACTGCGTTCGTCCTGGCCCACAAGATTCGTGAGTCGTTGATGGAACACCGCGACGAAACCGCGCTGGCCGGCGAGGTGCACATGGACGGCGCCTACGTGAACGGCTACATCCGCCCGAAGAACAAGAAGGCCGACCGCATCGACCGGCGCCTGGTGAAGCACCAACGCCCGGACAAGCGCTGCGTGTTTGTAATGCGGCAGAAGGCCGAGGCGGGCAGCGTGGGCGCCGCCAAGACGCTGACCTTCATCCTCAAAGCAGAGAACCAGGCCGACGTGTCCCAGCTGGCTGGCGAGTTCGTGCACAAGGGGTCGGTGATCTGCGCCGATGAGTCGAACGCCTACGATCCGTTGCATGCCAAGTTCGACACGCGGCGGGTCAATCACAGCGTCGAGTACCGGGCGGACGACGGCACGACCAACAATCTGGCCGAAAGCTACTTCTCGCGCTTCCGCCGCATGCAGTACGGCCAAACGCACAAGTTCGGCAATCTCTATCTGGCGAACTACGCCAATGAGGCGGCGTTCCGTGAGGACACTCGCCGCCAGAGCAACGGCGCGATCTTCCTGGAGATCACCACACGCTGCGCCAAGACCCGCACTAGCCGCGACTGGTGCGGTTACTGGCAGGGTAACAAGCGGGATGCAGAACGGCTGATGTAACCACTAGCCATTCGACTAAGCGAGCAAACACCGCTCGCCAAGTCGCTGGTTATGGTTGCGTAGCGCATTAAACCAGCGCCCACAGGTGCTGTCCTTTGCCTTTGCCGGGCAGGTTGCCGCTGATCCTGACCAGACTTTTCTTCTCCAGCCGGTGCAGGGCGTTGTTGACGTGCTTGCCGGCGCAATTGTAATCCGCCTCACCTGAACTCTCTCCCCGCTTTGCCAGCAGCGTTTCCGCGATCTGGCTGCTGGTCATTGGCTCGCCGGCTTCCCGCATCACGTCCAGCACTTGCACCAGGGCGTCGCCATGACGGAAGATGGATACCCTCGTTCGGTAGGCTTTGCTGCGCACGGTGCGCAGGTCAAAATCGGGCGAGAAAATCTTGAGCGCGGCGTCGATGTGCGCCACGTCGGCAGTGAGCCGCTTGATGAGGGTGTGGTAGTGCTCGATTTGGCCGGTCAGTTCTGACCGTTTGGCGGCGAGGCCGCTGACGACGTGGGTTTCTGCCATGTTGCACCTGTTCAGATTCGGGAACAGGAAGAGCGTAACGGTTATGCCGGCGTCACGCTTTGGCAACAGCTACATAATAGCGCAAGTTTCCGAGTCATACGTTGACCTGCTGGTCAAACAAGGGCGCTGGTTTGCGATCGAAGGAAATGGCTGGTGCGCTACCCTACCAACGCGTTGCGCCAGCGCCTTGTATGCAGCCGGATACCGGGATCTTGAAGAAATAAAGCGAGACTTATTGGATGGCACAATATTCGTAAAATCGCACAGCCCATTTGTGTCTTCGGTCCCCCGACTGGGAAAAGAAAGCTTTAGTGAACTTTGTCAGTCGCTCGGCATTCCGACGAAGCAGCTCCCAGGGTTTTTGTCGCGGGAAGAAAAAGCAGTTAGCGAATTTCAGAATGGGGCTTCACTAGAAACCGTTCTGGCTACGATAGTTGGCCCCGGTTTGATGGGCCCCGCTAAGCGGATAGTCAAATTTATCTCAATGCTCGATCCGGCTGATCGTGCTCGCGTTTATGCCGAATACATTTCGGAGAGCGATGACGCAGAGCGCCAAGTCAGGACGGAAGGGAGCAAGTCATGAAAATGAGCAATCTTGGCAAGCTGCAGGCCGCCACGCTGTTACTGCTAGATGCGTTGCGGTACGTCCAGGCCAATCTGTGGTTGGAAGATTTCATTGATCAACCGCTTAACGCCTTGTCGGCTTAAGCGCAAACATACCGAAAGGATATGCCATGAACAAGCTTCATCAGGATATCGGGGCGTTGGCCTCGAAAGTGCTCCAGTCGGCAATGGCTTCCGGCCTGTCCTGGGACGAATCAGTTGCCGCCTTCGGTCTTGCCGCCAAGGCACTCGCCGATGGCGCAGCTAAAGAGGGGGATGGTTCCTCTGCCGACTGCCAAGCGCACGCACAAAAGCGGTTCACCGAGGGTTTCGCGCAAACTGTGCAACTGGTGTTCGTTAGCGCCGATCTGTCACAACTCAAGCAAGCTTACAGCGACGACCCGGCGGCAGCTAGGACGATCCTGAAGAACGCTAATACCCACGTGCTGTTCAAACCGCACTGACCGCGGGAAAGGAACTAGATCGCTATGGGTAGCAATCAACGGAAGGCATACGTCAAGACGGGATTCCAGACCCTGCGAAATGGCATGGGGTACGCAACATTTTTCCGCCATGCCGTCATGGTCGGCGTGATCGCCTTCTTGGCCCTGGTCGGCGTCATGACGATGATGGTAGGGGTTGTGCTGCACGGCTTTGGCGTCGAGCAGGCGCTGTTCGAGGTCACTGGTGTCCAGGCTATTACGATGCTTCGTGACACGTTGCTCGACCAAGCGCCGGTCATCGTCCTTGTTGCAGCATTCTGGGGAGTGTTGTTTGGATTAAAGGAAGTTGGAGTACGCGCCAATTCGGCCACCACGCGCTGACGCCGGAAAGAACCGATTTCTGAATGAACCACATCCCTGTCCATGAGAACCCACATCGAGCCTGTTGTGACGCAGAGACATTTTGGGCTGGATTCATGGTGCAGTGGCGAAGCCGGTTTGGACAGGAGGCGGATACGCCGGACTTCGTTTGCCGGCCCGCTTGGCAACTCTGGCGAAAAGGAATGACCGGTTTTGAAGCGGCGGAAATCCTACATCGAAAGGTTTTAGCGTGCGCACTTTGAACGAGCAGAGGGAAGTGAAAGCGTGACGGGCGAAGAATTCAAGGCGGCGATCAGAGCCGCCGGTTACCGAGCGGAAGATGTCTCCACCAAGGAACCGAGGTCGAATGCGGAAATATTTGCCACCCTCACGGCGGCCATGATTACGCTGGCGGCGTCTGGCGCCTACGCGGCAGGGGTTGCACTCGGCGAGCCATGCTGGGGAGCCAAAGAGACAAGGCTCAATAGAGATGGGCTGGTCTGCCGCCCTAACCAGGGCGGCGTTATGGTGTTTCAGTCGCCCACCAATCCACGTTGGGAGGAGTACCGAAATATTCCATCGCAGCGGGCTAATGCCTTAATCACGGCCAGCACGAAAGACGGCGCAGCATGTCACTTCCTCCCCCAAGAGCGAATCGTAGTGTGTTATTGGGCCGGAGTGACTGCGACGAAGGAATGACAAGAGCGCTTATAAAAAAGCAGATTGGCGATGATATTGACGGCTACTACGCCGTGGCTCGTTGTCAAGCCTGGTGAGAGCGCGCAGAGTAGTTCAACGGAAAGGACCGAGCCTGAAAAGGCTTTTGCAGCAAAACCGCACAACCCCAACCCTTAGGCCTCCGTCGAGCGGTCTTTTCACAGAGAAGCAGGACAGATGACAGGTGCGGAGTTTGTAACGGCAGTCAAAGCCGCCGGATTCACCCAGAAGGCATTTGCCAGCGCCATGGGTGTGCATCGGACCACGATTGCGGAGCTGTTCATCGCGAGCGAGGTGGCCCCCCTGGGTTACGCCCTGGCGGGACTGATCGCAGGGAATGCGGCCGCCAGGTGGCGACGCTTGTCGCCAAAGCCGACACAACCGAAGGGAACAAGTTTTAAAAAATCACATGTAGCGCTTGCATGCGGCGGGGTGGGCGACTAGAATGGCCGCATCCGGTCGCCATTGGCGACATTGATAAGGAAAACACCATGTTCGGATTTATGAATTCGGTCAGAATGACTGGGCGCTGAAACTCCAGATGCACTGACAGGAAAGGAAGAACAACCATGGAACCGACTCTCAATAAGTCAAGACTGGCACCAGTAATTGGCCTTGTGTCCGCCATGTGCTCCATCCCGGTAATGCACGCCATGCACCAGACGGTGCCCATGCAGGGTTGGCAGGACTATCTCCTTAATTGGCTTATGGCGCTCTTCATCGGCGGCCTCGCAGCCGGTGCGATTCTCCATTTGGCAATCTTTGCTTTCGGCGGGACCCTACCAAAGTGGTTTTGGACGCATGGTTGCTCTAGGGAAAGACGACGGTGAGCGGCTTTTCGATGTCGTTGCAAAAGCGGAAGCGCTGCCCTGCGGGCGGACGGGATTACACCACCTTTTCTAGTCGCTGGCGGTGGCAACCGGATGATCACCACATGATGAATTGTCCGATGTGTAACAAGCGAGTGACGCTCCGCATCAAGCCGGGATCAGGAACGTTTGTAATCATCCCTCAGCACAACGAGCTGGTCGTCGGGGCTTAAAGTCATGGGTGAGAAACTACCTGGCACGATCGAGCGGCATTGCCCGCGCTGCCATCGCCATGCCTACCACTGGCTGGTGCCATACGGATCGCCATCTGCGCTTGAGAACGTGAAGGACGGAGTGCATACCGCCCGCTGCGCAAATTGCGGTCACCAGTGGCCGTGCCGTGTCATGCAACGCGATTTGTGAGAACGAAAAGATGCGTCGAACGAAACTACTAGAGCTTGCACAAGCCGCCGGCATGCACATTCAGAACGACGGTTGCCGCCACATCATCTCTGCCAAGGGTAGGAACCCGGTAGGGGTGGTTGTGTATGTCGATGGATCGGCCCAGCGAGCCCACGGCGATTACGCCTCCGAGCACCGCCCGTCGGTGGCGGACGTGCTGACCGAGGCCGCCATGTTCATGTCCCATGGACTGAACCCCTCGCCGGAGCAGATCGAAGAGGCCGGCGAGCACTACAAATGCCCCTGCGGTGACTGCGCTGAAAGCGCCTGACCGGAAAGAAAAACAACTATGACCATTTATTCGTTCCGGGCTGAGTGTCCGGCAGATGTTGAAGCCTTCAAGGCCAAATGTGTTGATGCAAGGGTCAGGGTTGTAACCCGGGAGGAGCCGGACAAGCTCTTTCCTGATGTTGAAGTGGAGATGGAAACGGAAGCCTCCATGGATGCGCTCCAGACCTTGCTCCGGGAGGTTGTGGACGGACATGTGATGCTCCAGACGCTCCGTGCCTGCCCTCTCTCTGAAAACTCGCTGGAGCGTGATTGTGTCGCTCTTTGACCGTCAGAACCTTGGCCAAGTGGAACAGGATGCCCGCTGGGCAGCTTAGAAGGAAGGGAAAGAGGCGCCATGACGCTGCGCATTGAGGAAAAACAATATCCAGCCGGTGGCAGATACGGGGAGTTTTTTATCGGCAAGCACCTGATCGGGCGTGCGACCAAGCAACCGGAAGGCTGGCAAGTGCATGGTAAGCGCAAGACGATGCCGACTCCGGAGATGGCTGCCAAGGTGATGCTGGACGACAAGCTCAATACCATCCGCAAGGAAGAAGACCTGACTCGCAAGCTGATGGAAGGCTTGCGGATGTATTGCGGTGGCAGGCTGCCCCACACGACAAAATAGCTGGAAAGGACCGCGCAACCATGAAAGTATTCGGTCGCTACGGCACTTTCAGGCCAAAGCCGCACCAGGCCGGCTGCTACGCAAAACGCGCCAAGCGGCAGCAACAGCAGCGCAATGAGTGTGTGACATCATTACGGGCTTGGCTGGAGCAACACAAAAGTTGCGCAAATGGCTGTGGCCAGCCGGTGGCGTTCTACGACACTATCAATTACTCCCTGCGGTATAGCGGCTGTTGCTCTGCGAAGTGCGAATCGGCTCTTGAGGCCCGACCGACTGAAAAGCTTTTTGCAGCAAAACAGAACAACCCCAACCCCCAGGCCGCTGCCGAGCGGCCTTTTTCACAGAGAAGCTGGATGACCGGCAAAGAGTTTGCAGAGGCGGTGAAAGCCGCCGGATTCACCCAGAAAGCGTTCGCCACCGTCATGGGCGTGCATCGGACCACGATCGCGGAGCGGTTCGTCGCAAGCGTGGTGGAGCCCTACTGGGTTTATGCCCTGGCGGGACTGATCGCAGGGAATGCGGCCGCCCAGGTGGCGGCGCTTGTCGCCAAGGCCGACACGGCTGTCGTAAATAAGTCGTGCAAAACGACAGGTAGCGCTTGCATATGTCGGGGTGCGCGACTAGAATAACTACATCCAGTCGCCAGTAACGACATTGATGAGGAAAGCAGCATGGCCCGCAAGCGCAAATTGATAGTTTCTATACTACGCCCCCGCCTGTTGCTGAAAGACAAGGCGTTGCAGGTTGGGTGTCGTCTCGGTTCTCTCGGTGACATCGAGCAACTGGCTGGTGTGAATATCCAGTCTGAGGAGGAGCGGCGCAAGCTGTGGTGGCAATTCCACCACCTCTTCAACGGCCCGAGCCAGGAGTTGTTTGATGCGGTGATGGATCACTGTGCCGAAATCGCTCTCCGCCGCATTAAGGCAGGGGAGTTGTGTTTGGTGGAAACTCGGTACTGCTAAGGGAAGGGCCGCTATGTCGATGAAACCGCTTGCTGATCGCGCCCTGGAGGCCGAAGTCCGCGCCTCCAGATGGTTGGCCGATGCCAACGAGGCCCGTGAGCGTGGGGACATGGCAACCGCCGAGAAGTGCGACGCCAAGAGCCAATACTGGCTCGACCGATACAACCTGCTGGCCGGCAATAGCGAGCGGCCGGCGCCGAAGCGCTGAATCTGGAAAAGGATGCTCTAACCCATGAATCGTTTTTTGAACGTCGTTACCCCTGTGGCATTTGCATTGGTGCTCGGCGGGGGTTTCCTGCTGCCGCTTGGTTTTGGCCTCTACGGCACCCCAGGAGGTGAAGTAGAAAATCAGCTGGTTGAGTACCGCTGGGGTCTTCTGGGATTGTTTGCGATTGGGTTCATGTTGCTCATCCTGCGCGAATGCTTTAACCATAGCTCCTACTCCTCGCCAGGGGTGGCAGCATGTATCAGGGCTGCGGATGAGGCGATTCAAGATCGTTCGCATGCGCCCTCAAATGCCGATGCCGACGCTGTTAGGCAACCGGCAGTTGAGCCGATTACCATTCCGGCGGATTACATTCGATATTTTGTCTCATACAACTGGGCCGCTGACCCTGGCCTTAGCGGCATCGGCAACACCGAAATAGGGCGTGCGCAGACGATTCGAGGTCACACGGATATCAGGGAGATGGCTGATTTGATAATTGGCATGCTCAAGGAGGAAGGATTTCAGAATCCCAAGGTGGTCGTACTCAACTGGCAACCTTTTGAACCGCCACGACAGGATGATGGTGGTCGAGAGACTGCTGATGAAGGCATGCCTTCAACGGTTGTTCTGCGCCTTGTGGCCTGACCAAGAAGCGGAAAGGAGAAGGAAGATGGAATTGATTGAGCAAGAATTCAAAGGCGGGGTGAAATCCCGCACCCATGCGGCGGCTCTTGTACAGGAGCCGGTGGAAGTGATTATCGAGGGGAAAGCCACCAGTCTATCCTTGATGGATGCCAAGACACTTATTGCCGGATTGGCGAAAGCTGTTGCCCAGGTTGAGCAGGCAGAAACAACGCTTAAGGGACAACGTGACCACCTAATGGTCATTGGCAGTACCCGTTCCGGAATGTCCATTTGGCCGACGTCTAAGTTAGGGGCCGGTGGTGCCATCGAGCAGTTATTGATGTCCATGCCGCCCGAACTGCGCACTCCTGAAACACTGCGTGCTTTGACTCCTGGCGCCTGAACGGAAAGGGACCGACATGCATCCATACAAAAGCAAAGTGACTGAACTACTGGATCAACTGGGCTTGTCGTTACCCATGCCAGGCCGACCGGAAATCATCGACTTTACCCAAGCGGAGTCCTGTTATGTCCATCACACCCGTGTCCCGGCAGCAACCGTCGGCTACGGGCTAGTGTCCCCGACCTTCGCACGGGGACGTTTCCCGGAATTTACTTACTTGGCGATGATGGACAAACGCTCGGCGATGGATGAGTACGAGGCTTGCGCCGTGGCCGATATGTGTGGCGCTGACGTGACTCCGCCGTTCTGGGGAAACCCAGGCCCTTTTACCCAACAACTGCATGCGGTGATCAACAAATACGAATTGTGGGGCCTCTTCAAACATAATGAGCATGGCCAGCCTGGCACGCCGTTCGAGATCCGTCCGATTGGCTCCGGTGAAGAGGTGCATTCGGAAGTGCTGAAAAAGTGGCGGGCCGACTTTAAGAAGCTTTCTGACGTTCGCAAGATGATGACGGTTGCCATCCTCGGCCTTTATAACGCCAGCGCCTGTGAAAGGCATTGGTTGGTGAGAGTGCCGAGATCGTGGCACGCCGTCGACGGCCTTCAGGTCCTGCGAGACAACGACGCTCTTTCGGACTGGGGCAAACTCTTTGCGACCTATCCGGGTTGGTAACCTTTTGTAGCAAAACAAGTAACAGAAAGAACGTGGAGAGATGGATAAAAGTTCGATTCTGCCGTTCATCAGCCTAGTTATTGCAGTGGCAGCCTTGATCTACACCGTGCGCACCGCCCGGCAATCGCGACGCGTCTTCGATGGCCTCAAGCGCCAGACCGTGATAGGGATGGATGCGTGGATCGCTGAGCAGGTCCAACGCTGGGCAAGTGGTGAGCTTCGTAGCTCAACTCAAAAGGGCGTTGGGCCTGGTCATATTGATGCCGAGATTATCGAACCCATTCCTGGATGGCAGATCGTCGTCGGAACCACCGCACACGGCAAGCGGACTCCGTTTGAGATCCCGAGTATTTCGCTCATTGGCAAGCCTGATACGTTGAATTGCGTCACGGATATTCCTGCTCGACTTGGAAGGTGCAACTCCGGTGACTAGCGCGCAGTTTCCTCCGCGTGCTGACGTTGGTGGCTTTCATGGCTTTCCTCGGCCTTGGCCGGTATCGGCCTGAATTGCTGGAAAGAACGATTATGAAGAAACATGGTTATCGGATGGTTTGTGGATTGTGGCTGCTCCCCGACTTCAGCGAGGTTGAGGCGGGGCTCCGCGAGCCACCGCGGCTTAACCACGATACTGTGGATTTCCATGCCTTGGCGCATCATTTTTCTGAAGCTTTCAGTTATGGGCCACCGACTATTTTGAGCGTAGCGAACGACACCATCGATCAGGTGACCATTCAAGCGCGACTGGGGGTGGTTCGTATGCCGCAGCGCGGTACTGGCGATCCTACATGCCGTGATTTTGGCCAAGCCGCATTGAAAATGGCCCCATTGCAGTTGGAGACAAACGGCGTTATCAATGTTCGCCAAGCATGGATTCCACTTCACTGCCTCCAGGATCGCTCATTTGCACCGCCACCGACAGTTGTTCCGTTATTTGCTCAATCCGCTGATTTCGAGGATGCAATGGCGTGGTTCGGTCAGTGCCAGATGGTGTTGGGGATCGATTTGATTGGGAAGATGCTGGCTAGTGCGCCTGGCGCCGAGGATGATCAAGTTGGCGTTCTGCCAGATGATCTGCAATCCGCGCTTGAGGACATCTTTGGCTGCCCGTTTGAAAATCGGGTCATCCTCAACCGCTTAGCGGAAGATATGCCACCAAGTTACGTTACAAAGGCCCGCTGACACCGACGCCCGAAGCATGGCGAACCGCCTTGCAGTCGGGCTACTGAACGAACGGAAATGTTCGCAGCTCGAAAATTGCGAACTCACAGAAAAGCTCATGTCCTTCAACTTTGAAGCTACTACCTTTGTTCAGCCAGGATACGGGCAAGCCCCCGGCGACTGGAGCAAACTCACCCAGGCCGGCATCAACAAGCTTCGCGGCTTCTACCCAGAGCTGTCCCATTGGGGCGATCTCGCCCTCGGATGTGCCTTTGGCTCCTTCTCCCAGGACTTCATGGAGGTGAACTGGGCCGAATGGATGCTGGAACAGCGCGATGAGGCTTTCCTGTCTTATTGCTGCTGGCGGCAGACGCGGGGGGCGTGGCGTAATGGCTTTGATGAAGACACGCTGCTCGAAGCTGTCGAGTGGAAGAACTGATCGAAACTCCACGGGAAAGATATAGAAATGGCAACGAAGTGGAAAATCACCAAACCGACCGGATTGGTAGAGATAGAGGCTCACCAGGCGGCCACTACGGCATCAGGGGCGCTCATCCTCAGCATGAACAGCGGAGAACTTATCCACGCTTTTGCTCCCGGTGCGTGGCTGGAGTGCGAAAATGTCAGCCGTGGCGCTCATGGCTGACGCAGTTATCGTCGGCGCAGGTCCAGCAGGGGCCTCGTGTGCGCTCTGGTTGAAGATGCCGGGCTTCAAGCCCTGCATCGTTGAGCGCCGGGGCGCACTGGGAGGATTGCAGAACGAGAGCTCCTACCCGAGCATGGTCATCATCAGGATCAAGTAACCGTGGAAAAGAAAATGGAACTTCCAGAATTTCACTACAACCACGTCAAGCGCGACAACAAGGCGATATTCAAGTTTTTGGAGCACGATCTGCAGACTTTGAAAAGGGAAAAGAAAGCTCCTGAAGACATCATCCCTCCCAATGGCATGTGCGCTGAAGACGCCTATATAGAAGGCTTTGTCCAGCACGTAATGCGAAATCGGCACAACTACCCATGGACAAGAACGCCTGGTGCAGAACGCGTGGTCTTGGAGCAAATGGTCCGGGAATACAGATTTCTTCTGGCCTACGAACATTCCGGAAGGAAGACGTATTACTTCAGCGAAGGATTGGCCGAGGGATTGTGTTACACAGCGCTCAACATGTCGTGTGAACACCTTCGTCTTCCCTACCCTGGGTTTGCGTTCGTCTTTACTTCACCTGTTGCTATCGAAGCATTGCATGGGTTGATGAAGTCACCCATTGAAGAAGGGTCTGTTGTGACCGTCTATGTCCGAGAGGACAACCTTGACCAGATTGGATTTCGCCGGTTGTTGATCAATGCCTATGAAACCAATGGCGATAAACTGATAAGCGGCATGTCTCGGCAGTTGGCCATGAAGCCGGATTGGGATCTGGAGCAAGCTCTGCGCACAGACTGGAACAGTCCGGGAATGCGGGGAGAAGGAATGCCACCTCCAGGAAACTCTATGCGGACGCTAGACGACGGAACCGCGATCATCGATGAGTCCGCTGATGTTAAGTTTTACGAGGATGGGCTGCAATTCATCCGTTTAATTCTTAATGGCATTCTGTACCTCACGTCACGAGATGCAGAGGTGGTTGAGAAAATAAGCCGTCGTCAGATCGACTTGGCAAGACCACACAACCCAAAAGTGCCACGCCAACCTGGAAGGGGTTTTGAGCAAGTTCCCTATTTGGCTGTAGGCGCCTCATTCGAGGCACTACCGATCATCATCGATCCGCTAAAGCGGTACAACCATGGAGACACACTGGCTGTTGACCAACGTCGGATTAAAGTGCAGTTCACAGTGGGCGGATTTTGGCGACGGAAGCCAAACACACCGGAGTCTGCCCCTAAAGATGTATGGGTGCGGCCACATCGGCGAGGGCCAGAAATGGCCGAACTGGTCAATCGACCGTATGAGGTCCGTTGAGACTGCAGTATCACGGAAAGGACGCTCACCCAATGAGTCATTGCAAAGACTGTAGATATTGGCGCCCAGGGGATGGATTTGACGTGCGGGAGAACCGTGGAAAGTGCGTCCGCTTCTGGGAGTCAAATTGGAAGCTTCCCGAAGATGAGGTTGCTAGACCGCCGTCGAGTTCCGGCGGTCATGGCGAGGGAAGAAGCGATGTTGGCGTTGTGACCGGGCCGTTGTTCGGCTGTATTAAATTCGAGCCGAAAGTTGGACAAACTACGAGTCAGGCAATTGCTGGCGATCGGGTGGAACAACAAATGGATTCGCTGTGTAAGGGACTTGCGCGGGTATTAGCAGTGGTTGACACTCCTTCCCATCCTTCCTACGTAAAACTTCTGTCTTCAACTGGTGACGCTCGGCTGAGTGCCCTATGCGAAGCATTGGCCCGCGTCCTGACCGTTGTGGATACGCCAACCCATCCGGCACATGCCGAACTGTTTCGTTGCAGTCGATTGCCTGCCAAGTAGTCTCGCTGGAAAGGAATGCCATGCTTCGCAAATTCTCTGATATGACGAAATGGGAACGCCGTTTGTTTGGCTTTGGGGCGTTTGTTGTAGCTGCAGTTATGGTCCTCTTTCAACCCGACAACACAATGCGCGGGCTGCATAGGGTTTTGTCAGAACGGCTTGGCCCCTAAGGGCCGGAAACCGATCTCATGCCTCGCGCTCTCCATCAAAGGTGACTGCTGCTTGAAGGATGCATACCCATGGGGATTCTTTGAGTCTTCATCAATATGCAGGAAGGTCGCCCACAACCTGTCGTTCTCGCCCGTAAGGGTATGGTGAATGTGGGAGAAAACGCAGTCGGGCCTGTTGCTCAATTGCCAGGCATCGAGAATGAGGACACCGAGACCGCGAGAGCGGTGCCGTGGCGCTATTTTGGAGTGATAAGCATGACTAAGCCGAACGGAAGTGAGCAACTGAAGCAGCGTGCCAAGCGTCTTCGCGCAGCAATTGGCGGCGCTCTTGGGGTCAAAATAACCATAGCGCAATCGCTTGAGTTGGTAGCGCAAGAGGAGAATTATCCCAACTGGGATTCCGCGTCTGCGAACTACTCGAGAAACAATGAGGCGCCGGTGTTGCGCCCGCAGCGTTTCGTTAAACTACACGATCTTGATATTCGATCGACTCACGTTCTCGTGAGCGGGAGAACCCATTCCGGGAAGAGCACTCTTGCCCAGGCGATCGCTAATCACTACTCGCGGACTCTGCGGAAGCGCCTCAAAAAAGAAGGCCCATACGACATCGTTGTCATTGCTCCGACAAAGGAATGGGAAACACCGTCATTTTTGTCGCCTCACTATGATTCTGATTTTTGGGAAAAGGTCTCTCAGCTGAATCTTTCTCATTCGGTGCTCATGATTGATGAACCCCGGGCAGAAGGAATATCCACCGAGCAATGGCTGGAGCTTGCCAACAAGGCGGCAGCAGCCGTCGTGACAATGCACGGTAACGGTCTTGGCCAGCTGCCTGAGTCTTTCCAGCATGTTGATTACGACTCGCTAAGCAAACGCGCAATTCGCTAAGCAACAATTCGGACGGGCGCTGCTCCCGTCCGAACGTTCCGAAAGGAATTGATGTGCTTTTGCAGCAAAACGCCAATCTAATCTTTGAACTTGCATACGGGCAATCCGCCTTGCGTGCAACTTTGCAAACTTTAGTGTACTGACCGTCCTTAGATGCACTGGTAACTTTGTGGTAAGTCCGTGAAAGCGCGGATTCCACATCGTTTTCAGAGAGGTTGGTCCAATGCAGTTCGATCTTTTTTCGGGTCTGGAGACTGAAGCAGTCTCCATGCGAGAAGCAGCGCCTCCGGTTTTAACAGGTGACGGAAAATGGCGGCGACCCGAAACAGTTGTATTCGAGAAAGCGCTGAAAGCCCGGGATCTGGGCAGCGCATTACGGGTCGTGGAGAAGTTCAAGTTGCAGGACCTGCAGGAGGTTCTTCTGCAAGCGGGGTTCGTGCTTCAATTTGCGACAACTTCCCGAGAGTTACTCGCGACAGTTCAAGGAGATATTCTTCGCGCATCCTCGTGGGGGATGACCGGATGGGAACTGCAGCAGCACAAGGATTTTCTCCAGCGACAGGAGAAAGAAGAGATCAACCGCTTGCATGAAAGCGCAGGCGGTAGTATTTTTTTAAGTGACATTAACAAATCGGAAAAGGATCACGGAAATGCAAGAATTGATGAAGCGCGAACTGTACGGCGAGGCGATGGCTTTGAACATCGAGCGCCTTGGCTCGACAGCAGTGACGGTAGCCAATCGCTGGGTGCTGGGCTGGCCGGAACAAGTGGAAGCGTTGGTGGAGAACGCCTCGTACCTGAAGGCGCTGTCCAAGCAAGTCGAGATCGAGAAGGACATCTTGTCGGAGGCGACGGAGTTTCCGCACCTGGCGGCGCACGAGATTCTGGCGTTGCACGAAATTCCGATGGGGCCGCCGACCCAGACCGCATCGACGTAACCTCTGGAGAAGGCCAGAAGAGCGGCCTTCTTTCTCTTGAATCTGAGCCGGGGGTACGAACAGCCCTTGTTCCGGATAGCCCCCCTCCCAACAAGCTCGAACTCCCGAATACCGCGTCCTCCTCGTCGGCGCCCGTTGATTATGTTCTAACAGAAGATGACCGGATAGGCTTGGGTGGGTTGGCGGAAAAGTTCGCCGACAACCTCGCGGCAATCCAACTGGTCAAGCGCCTGCAGGCCGAAGGCCGCCACGCATTACCTGAAGAACAACGAGTGCTGGCCCGCTACGTCGGCTGGGGCGGTCTAAAAGGGGTCTTCGACCCCGACAACAAGCAGTGGGGGCGGCAACACCAAGCCCTCAAATCCCTTCTCACAGAGAAAGAGTGGGGCGCGGCTTCACGTAGCGTCCTTGATGCGTTTTACACTTCTCCCGAGGTTGTAAACGCCATCTATGCCGGCCTGGGCCGCCTTGGCTTTTCTGGCGGAGTTACTCTCGACCCCTCCGTTGGGGTAGGCAACTTTTTCGGTTTCATGCCGGCATCGATGCGAGAGAACTCGACGCTCCACGGCGTCGAACTCGACGTGCTGACCAGCCAAATCGTCAGCGCTATCTACCCGACGGCACAGATTGCCAGCGCCACCGGGTTTGAGAACTACCAGGTCCCGGCCGGATACTTCGATCTGGTTGTCGGAAACCCACCTTTCGGCAGCCAACCGATTGTCGACGAAACAGGCGCGGCCTATTCCGGCTGGTCAATTCACAACTATTTCTTTGCCAAAAGCATCCAAAAGTTGCGGCCGGGCGGCCTGATGGCCATGGTTGTATCGCACAACTTTCTCGACAAGCTCGACCCTCATGTACGGCAGTGGATTGCGCGACGGGCTGATCTGGTATCAGGGGTACGGCTGCCGTATACGGCATTTTTGAAGAACGCCAATACCGAAGTCGTCACGGACGTTCTGATCTTCCAACGCAGGGACGACTTGAGCTTGGGTGCGCATGAGGCGCCGGTGTGGCTCGATACCACAGACGTGGATCTAATCAATCCCAAAACGGGAGAAAGCCATGTCGCCGCGGTGAATAACTATTTCCTGGCCAATCCGCGAAACGTCCTGGGCGTACCGTCGGCCGCCGGCACGATGTACAGCGCCGGTGAATACACGGTCGAACCGTTCCCAGATAGCGAGGGTTCCCTCGGGGAGCGACTGTCTGCGTGGGTGGAATCCTTGCCTCAAGGGCTATACCAACCGATGGAACGGAGCACGTCCATCGAGGACGGACCTAGCATTTTGGTACCGGTGCCCGAGGGGGGCAAAGAGGGGTCCTTCTTCCGGATGGAAAACGGGCATGTTGGCATGCGCCTACCGGACCTGCTCGGCAAAACAAGGGGTGTGCAGTGGGAGCCCCCTAATGCCAAGGCCCTGGACAGAATGCTGGGGATGATCCACATCCGGACAATACTTCGAGAGCAGATGTCGTTGGAGCGATCGGCAAATTCCACGGATGAAGCCATCGCCGGCGGGCGCGCGGCATTGAACCGGGTTTATGACAACTTCTACAAGAAATACGGCTACTTGAATGACCCGGTGAATCGGCGCCTCTTCATGGATGATACCGAATCTGCCTTGGTGCAGGCGCTTGAATTCGACTACGAGAAAGCGATCACGCCGGCCAAGGCGGAAGAGTACGGAATCGACGTGCGTCCTTCCTCCGCCCGCAAGGCGGACATTTTTCGGCAACGGGTTCTCTTTCCGCCGATGGACATTAGCCATGTGGAAACCGCCAAGGACGCGCTGCTGCACTCCCTGAACCATTACGGCCAGGTCAATATGGACTACATGACCGAAGCTTATGGAAAGGGCGAGGAAGAGATCCTTCTGGAATTGGATGGGGTTGTGTATCGAGACCCCAAGAAAGGCTTGGTAACCGCAGACGAATACCTCTCCGGGGATGTGAAGACCCGCCTGGCCGAAGCAAAAAAAGCGGCGGACAGCAATCCTTTGTACAGCAAGAACATCGCCGCCCTCGAGGCGGTAATTCCTGCAGACAAATTGCCTTCCGAGATTTTCGCTTCCATCGGCGCTATTTGGATTCCGCCCGAGGTGTATTCCCAGTTCGCGAAAGAAATCTCCGGCGCAAGCGTTACCTATACCCATTTGCGCAGCGCTGGCCAATGGCTGAGCGGAACCCGGAACGGGGTGAACTACGTCCAGAACAACAGCGAGTATGGCACCGCCAAGATGGGCGCCTTGGACATTCTGAACAACATGATGAATGGCCGGGGTGTTGAAGTAAAAATGAAGGTCATGACCGACGGGAAAGAACGGTACGTCACCGATGAAACAGAGACGGAGGCTGCTCGTCAGAAGGCGGACAAAATTCGTTCTCTGTGGGATTCGTGGGTTTGGCGCGACAACGAACGCACCGATCGGCTGAGCACGATTTATAACGACGGCTACAACCGGACGGTAGAGCGCAGGTATGACGGAAGCCACCTGACCTTCCCGGGGATGAGTCCCGCGATTACGCTCCTTGGACACCAGAAGAACGGTGTTTGGCGCGGCATTCAGGACCGAAGCGTCCTGCTGGATCATGTGGTTGGTGCAGGCAAGACATTCCAGATCGTGACGATTTTCATGGAGATGCGCCGCCTTGGTATCGCTCGGAAGCCCATCCTTGCAGTTCCGAATCACCTGACCTTGCAATGGCGAGACGAGTTCTATCGTCTCTACCCGGGCGCCAACGTCTTGGCGGCAACACCGCAGGATTTCGACAAGGAACACCGGGAAAAGATGTTTTCCAAAATCGTCACGGGGAACTGGGATGCGGTGATCATCGGCCATTCGTCCCTCAAGAAAATCGGACTCCCATTGGAGGCTGAGAAAAAGATTTTTCAGGAGCAGCTGGACGAAATCACCGAGGCGATCGAGAGCATGAAACGGGAGAGGGGAGACAAGCACCTGATCCGTGACATGGAGCGGATCAAGGTCGGTGTGGAAGCCAAGCTGAAGACGCTCAAGGAAAAAGGCGGGAAGAAAGACAACGTCGTGGATTTCGCCGACCTGGGGGTCGATGCGATGGCCGTCGACGAACTTCATGAATTCAAGAACCTCTTTTTTTATACCCAGATGCAACGCGTATCGGGTCTCGGGAACCCAGCCGGCTCCGGTAAAGCCATGGATCTCTTCATTAAGACTCGGTGGCTCAAAGACACCTACGGTGCCAACGCGCCATTCATTGGCGCCACAGGCACTCCGGTGTCCAATTCCTTGGCGGAAATGTTCACGGTGCAGCGCTACATGCAGTATGACCACTTGCGTAACTACGGCTTGCACAACTTCGATTCGTGGGCAAAGCAGTATGGCGATGTTCAGACCGTATACGAAGTCGCGCCCTCGGGCTCAGGGTATCGCTTGTCACAGCGTTTTTCCAAGTTCAAGAACCTCCCATCCTTGATGGGAAGCTATCGCAGCTTTGCCGACGTGGTGACGCTGGACGACCTCAAGCGTCAGGAGGCTGCTTTAGGCCGCACGTTCCCCGTTCCGCAGATTGTTAGCGGTCGCCCCATCAACGTCGTCGCTCCTCGTTCAGAACTGCAGGAGAAATTCTTCGGCGTCCCGGAAATTCAAATAGATGAAGCCGGCAACGTAGTGTTCGAGCTCGATCTCGAACGGCCTTTCTCAATCGAAGAAAACGATGGCAAATGGCGACTGAAAACCGACCAGGGTTTTGACTCCTACGGCACCCGCGAAGAGGCCGAGATGGCGGTTGCGATCAAGGCGACAACTCCCCGCGTTCAGATTGATCCTCAATCGATCGTCGGGCAATTCGAGAACCTTAGAGAATTGACTCGCCGAACTAACGGCAAGATCAATGCGCTATCCCTGACGGGACTTGCGAACAAAGCGGGCTTGGACTTCCGGTTGATTGACCCGAACGCACCGGATTTCGAGGGCAGCAAGATCAACCTGTCCGTCGGAAACATGATGGAGATGTACCACAAGTGGCATGCGGACAAAGGAACGCAGTTGGTATTTTGCGATTTGTCCGTGCCATTGTCCGCCAAGAAGAAGATGGCCACGACGGAGAAGCGGATTTACGTCCGAGCCGAGACCGGGAGGGTCACCCATAAGCGCGGCACCCTTCACGTAGTGCAAGACTACGAAGGACTCCCTTACTACCTTGTTGCCGAGGGCAGAGGAAAAGACCGCAGCTTCGCGATGCACGACCCGATGACGGGCCACATCCTGCGCAATGGGTTCGATACCAAAGCCGACGCCCACGATTGGGCGAAACGCTTTCTCTCCCAAGAGAACGGGCAGGAGCAATGGCTGGACCTGCGAGATTCGGCGCCGTTGATTGCGCAGGAAGAGATCGATGAATACAAGAATGAACACGGCCTCGCTGACGACATCGAGGCTGCCGATACGGAAATCTCGCGTGAAGACATTGATGGTGCATCGGGCGCGTCTGGCTTTTCTGTCTATGACGACATTAAGGCAAAACTCATTGCGCGGGGAGTGCCGGCCCATGAGATCGAGTTTATCCACGACCACGACACCCCTCAGGCAAAGGATGCGTTGTTCAAGCGCATGAGAACCGGGCAAGTACGTTTCCTTTTTGGTTCTACGCCGAAGATGGGCGCCGGCACCAACGTCCAGGATTTGTTGGTGGCAAAGCACGATATCGATGCGCCATGGCGGCCGTCGGACCTCGAGCAAAGAGACGGTCGAATTATCCGGCGCGGCAACCGTTTGTACGAACGAGACCCTGCAGGTTTCGAGGTTGCGCTTTTCCGGTATGCCACATCTCAAACCTACGATACTCGGCGCTGGCAATTGCTGGAACACAAAGCCGCCGGCGTAGAGCAGTTGCGCAACTACAAGGGCGAATCGGAGATCGACGATGTCGCCGCGGAAGCAGCTAACGCCGCGGATATGAAAGCGGCAGCATCGGGGAACCCCCTAATCCTCAAGGAAACGCAACTTGCAGCGGAGGTAAAGAAACTGCGGGTGCTGGCTGCTGCTCACCTGGATTCGCAGTTTGTACTGCGCAATCGGCTGAGGGTAAAGCAGAACTGGGCCAGCGTTCACGGACCTCAGTTCTTGGAAGATTTCAACGCCCTTGTGGCGGCACGCGACCGCACAACAAGCAAGGGGGAACTACTCCGTTATCAAGAACGATTATTTGATGACAAAGAGGCTGCAACTCAAGCGCTGGCCGAAATGGGGAAGTACCTCCTGACGATGGGAGCACGACGAACCGTCACTTACAAAGGAATGGTCTTCATCTTTAAACGGGAGTCCGCGGATGGCCCAACGATGACCTATCCGACGGGCGAAGAGGCGGTGCTTAAACCGTTTTCCCCAAGCGGAGTCCTGACTCGGATGGAAAACTGCGCGCAGGGACTGGAAAACAGGATTGAGCACACCAAAACAACAATCCGGGCCGAACAGTTGGAGGCCGATGCTTTGAAGGCGAAGGTCGACGCGCCATTTGACAAGGAAGATGACTTGAATCACGCAATTGCCGAACACGCCAAAGTTCAGCGCGCACTGATGAAGGCGACATCGCTGGATGCGGTAAAACCGGAAGATCGGTCCTTGTTCGATCGGGCAGTCATGCGCCAGAAAGAGTTGCTAATGAAAATGGGATACCGCCAGGCCTTGAAGGAAATGCAAGTCGAAGAGGGGGACGAGTTGGGCGCCAGTACCACACCTGAAATCGAAGCATTGCCTGCTGCGATGTCGACAGCGGCCAACACACCGATCGCAGAATCTCCAGACGAACGCAGAGCACGGCTGTTGTCCGAACCGATTATTCGACCGGACGGCATCGAAGTTGCGACGACTGGCGAGCATTGGGGAAAGGTGGAGGCCGTGCGCGATGGCTACGTGTTCCTTAATGTCGGCCGTGGTGTGGTGAAAGCCCACGCAGTAGCCGACATGGACTGGATACCCCTGCCTCAGAGCTATGTCGGGTTTCATTACGGGACTGGGGCGGTTCGAGTTTCTGATTTTTGCAAGTACGGACAAGTTGAACGATAGGGAGAAAAAAATGCAGGATAACCAGCGAATTGCCCGCGACCAAGTGTTTCTGGTTCAAAGCCAACGAGTAGATGCGGCTGGTGTCGCAACAGGGGAGGTGGTACAGAAAGTCCTAGTAGCCAGAGACGAGCAAGCCCTTTACCGTTTTTTTTCCGAACAGGGAATGGAGGAGGGCAACCCGTTGGGCTGGGCGTCCTTGAAAGCCTATGAGGATGCGGCCAATTTAATTCGGGCCGCCTTGAAGGGGGATGCCGCAGTTCCTGTGCTGGTCTTATCGGCATAGGCAGCTGTGAGGGTCGCATCAACCATGTCAACAGAATAACGTGAGGAATCGAATAATATGAAGAAAACGGTAATTAGCTTATTTGATGTTTCCGGGAGGATGATTCAACCGTGGCTGGAAGCCGGCTATGAGTGTTGGATCGTCGATATTCAACACCCCGCAGCCTATGACAGCGACGGCGTGACTACGGATGGTCGCCTGCACCGAGTGCATTGGGACTTGACCAAGCCGTGGCTTTGCCCGGTCAACCGTGAAGACCTTGCGTTCGTGGCGGCCTTTCCGCCATGCAATCATCTTGCAGTGTCTGGTGCTCGCTGGTTCCGGGGCAAAGGGCTTCGCAGGCTGGCTGTCTCCGTGGAAATGTTTGCTACTGCCGCGGAGTTTTGCGAATGGTCGGGCGCACCGTATGTCATCGAAAACCCGATCAGCAACATCGCCAGTCATTGGCGCAAGGCGGACTACACGTTCAGCCCGTATCACTTCACAGGCTACAACGTAGACGATAACTACACCAAGAAGACGTGCCTCTGGACGGGTAACGGATTCAAAATGCCCGACGCCAAGATGGTGGAAGGTCTTGCTCCGCCAGATGACCGCATTCACAAGTGTCCGCCTGGGCCGGAGCGGCACAACATCCGCAGCGCCACGCCGCTCGGGTTTGCGAGAGCGGTGTTTGAAGCAAACGCTCTCCATGATTTCCGGGTTCTAGCAGAAAACTCGGCGCGGGGTTTTGCCGCAAAACCAAAATAAGCGCATCGAGCAGTGCCAGAGAATCGTCGAGAGATTTTTCTCTGGAGCACCAATGACAACGCTGCTATCATCATTATTAAATGATTTCCGGATGGCCGCAATCAACGGATTGGTGCGCCCACCTGTAGCCCATTAACTGCAGGAAGCACCGAGTAGCGCTATGTCAAAACTACTGACCTTTAAGTCGAAACGGAACCACAAAGTAACTGTCATTTTGGCATTTACGGTGTTGTTCGCCGGGCTTTTCCTTTTCGGGGCAATTCCGACTCAATGGTTTGCATCTCGCTACGCCTATGACGTGAATCTCGGCACCCCGCTGACGATGGTTGGTTCCATCGCTGTGTATTGGCCGACGGAATGGCTTGCCTGGGGTTGGCGTTTTGGCGACGAGGACGCCTTACGTTCAAACGTTCATTTCATGGCAATGCTTGGGGCGGCAACCGTGGCGCTGTCGATCGTTGCCGCAATCGCCACCTCGATGCATCTCAGCGATTACAGCAATGGAATGGAAGGCTTGCACGGAACGGCCCATTGGGCAGAGCGTGACGAGGTCAACAACACGGGTTTCCTGTCAGTAGGGGATTATGAGTCGCGCGGGGTGGTCGTTGGGTCGGTCATCATGGATCGGAAACGACGAGTCATTCATCCCCATCATCCAAAATATGCCCGGCGATATAAGCCGCTGATGGTACGGCGCCCGGGTTGGAAGGGCGCTTTGGGGATGCGAGTTCAGAAACGGGACAAGCACGGGCAGCCGATGTACACCGTCCGCAGGTCCGTGGTTAAGTACATTGAAATTCTCCGCGACGGAAAGAACACTCACATCTTCGCGTTCTGTCCAACGCGTTCAGGCAAGGGTCGCGGCATGATCATCCCGACCCTTCTCACCTGGCCAAAATCCGTGATGGTCAACGACCCGAAGGGAGAAGCGTATGCGTTGACGGCTGGATTCCGGGCGTATTGCGGTCAGGAGGCAATCAAGTTCGAGCCCGCTTGCAAAGATGGTTCCGGCGCCCGGTGGAATCCTTTGGACGAGATTCGCATCTTCACCGCCGACGATGTGAAGGACGCCCAGATGATCATGTCGATGGCCTGCGACCCGAAGGGCGAGGGACTGGAGGACTACTTCGACAAAGCCGGTTACGAGTTCCTGACAGGCCTTGCATTGCACGTCTGTTATGCGGAAGACAACAACTCTCTTGAAGGCATCGCACAGTTTCTTGGCGACCCCCGATGGGACACCGACAAGCAGATGTATCAGCACATGTTAACTGCCATCCACGATCCGGACGGGAAGATGGGATGGAGAGACACCGGAGGGGCGCTGACAAAAACGCATCCGATGATTGCCAATGCCGCCAAGACGATGTTGAACAAAGAGGACAAGGACCGTTCCGGCGTTCTGAGTACGGCAAAGTCTCTGCTGTCGCTCTATCTTGACCCGATCGTTGCTCAAAACACGCGATGCTCCGATTTCAAGGTGCGCGACTTGATGACGCACCACAAACCTGTCTCGCTTTACTACGTTGTGGGACCGGCCGACATGGTCCGTCTCATACCTCTCACGCGGCTATTCTACGATCTGTTTATCCGCCGGAATGCTGCGGATATGGAGTTCGCCGACGGACGCAGTAAGGAAAGTTATTCCTTCGAACTGCTGATGATCATCGACGAAATGACGTCGCTGAAGAAGCTTCCGGTAATCCAGGAAGCGTTGGGGTATGTGGCGGGATACGGCATCCGTATTTTTATGCTCGTGCAAGACATCGCGCAGGTCGAGGACCTCTACGGCGACAAACAGACCGTCGAATCCGGCTCTGAAACTCGCGTCGTTTATGCCCCCAACCGGACGGAGACGGCCCAAAAAATTTCAAGCATGGCAGGGAAAACCACTGTCACGGAGGCGAAAGCGACCCAAAGCGTGGACGGCATGAAGCTGGTTCCTGGGAACACATCGCTCAATACTGAAAAAATCCAGCGTGATCTGATTACTGCAGAAGAAGTGTCGAGCCTCCATGACCAGGATGTGTTGATCTTCGTAAAAGGCCAGCCGCCCATTTACGGACGAAAGGCCTTCTACGATGAAGATCCTGTACTCTTGGGCCGCGCAAAGATGCCCGCACCCAAGCGGTCCGCGGTCCTGCGGACGCCGGAGAAACGTCCCCACATAACATCGGCCAGCGAAACAAGACAAGCCGTGCCAGACGAACCACCCACACGGGAGCAAATTGTGGAAGACATGTCGGAAAAATGGGAAGCTTCTCGCCGGGCCATGGCGGAACAGATTTCCCGGAAACTTGGCGCGTCCGGAGACAACTCCAGTGCTCGGCACGATCGTTCGAGTGTCGATGGCAAAGGGATTGTGGCAGCCAAACAGCCCGTCGGAGGGGAAGGGGAGGGCGGATCATCGGACCGCCTCGATGGACCAAGCGACAACCGCCCCCGTCCAAAACCGCGTAGTCGTTATGCTAACCGGGATTTGGTGCTCACTGCTGCAGACCGAGAACGCATAAACAGCTTGGTGGCCGATGTGGCGCTCACGGAGCAAGTAGCAAAAATTTCGGCATTCTGATGGTATGACCATGGCTAGCACAATGATTGACTTTTGCTGCAAAACATCGCGCCCCCTTTGGTTTCGTGCATTTTTTAGTGCATTAGCAGCCGTGCCGTGTTTTGCGTCGGCAGCAGTCCCTGGACTCACTTCGGAAATGGAAACGATGCTTGCCGAGTGCGCTCCAAACGTGCACCCGGAAACCATGGCCGCGGTTATTTCCGCGGAGTCGCGGGGGAATCGGTTTGCTATTGCCGACGCCGGCCCCAAGCACCTCCCGTGGTCGCAGCGAAAATCCATGGTGCGCTCGTTTTATCTACCCACGGTAGATGACGCGATCGCCAAAGCCCAAGAGTTGATTTCCCAAGGACACACCGTGTCGCTGGGTCCGGCCCAGATAAACGATCGGCAACTACCCAGGCTGGGTCTTTCGATTGAAGATGTTTTCGATTCCTGCACCAACTTGCGCGCCGGCGGACAAATATTGGGCGAGTGCTATAGCCGAGCCAGCAAGTTGCATGGCCCCGGTCACAGGGCGCTGAGGGCAGCGCTATCCTGTTACAACTCCGGCGATATGGCGAGAGGGGAAAAAGAAGGATACGTGGACTTGGTCTACAGCCAACGAGGCAAGGATCTGGTGCTAAGAACAAGCGGGAAAGCGATGTCGGCCAATACCGGGAACAAAGCCGCCGGTCGACAAACCATGGCAGCAAGCAATCAGCCGTGGTGGAAGGGTGCAAAACCCCGCGCGTTCACCATGTCGTCTCAAGGGTTTTCGGTGGGGGTAGGGGAGTAATGGGCGACCTATTTGAACTTCTCTCATCGAACGTGGTGGATGCGGGAGAACCCGCTGCCCGGTTGGCGCCACCTGATCGACTCCAGTTCGAGCTGGCGATTGACCGGTGGATCCGAGCATTCGGCATGGAGAATACGGCGGTCGGCCTTATTGACATCAACGGTTTCTCGGAATTGCTGGCCAGGAACGGGCAGCAATACGCAAATGCATTACTTTGTGGAGTCGCTGCGCGGATCTCGGAAGTCTTCCGTGACGATCGAATCGTCGGCCGGATCGGCATGGATACCTTTGGAGTAGTCGGGCACCTGGAAGAGGTGACTCATCGGCGCTTGAAGGATGTGAAGCGAAATCCTTTCCTGATTGCCGGTCAAAAAAACATGATTTCTGTGTCGATCGGGATCGCCCAAGGGAAGGAATGCGACGGCACTGGCCACGCCCTGCTGCTGGCCGCCACGTTGGCCATGAAATCGGCCAAGGTTAAGGGGTATGGCGGCCACGCCTACTATTCCCATGAAATGGGGTTGGCTGCCCGGCGCCGCAGTGAGCTCATGGGGCTTCTTCATGCAGCGGTGCAGGGCCGAGATATGTACTTGGCGTTCCAACCTCAACTGGCCTTGCCTCCTGTCGGCCTGGCGGCTATCCCGGTGGGGGTGGAGGCGTTGCTGCGGTGGCGCTTGTCGACGGGGGAAATGGTTCCCCCGGATGTGTTTCTACCGTTGGCTGAACAATCCGGCTTGGCA
Organism: Candidatus Accumulibacter sp. 66-26; assembly: GCA_001897745.1. Taxonomy (GTDB): domain Bacteria; phylum Pseudomonadota; class Gammaproteobacteria; order Burkholderiales; family Rhodocyclaceae; genus 66-26. Next base: position 10,389 of record MKUH01000044.1, on the reverse strand, counting down.
ACGAGCCTGGGCTATCAGGTGATCTCGATGGCCTTAGAGACTGAGCAACGACTGCGTGCTCAAGGCTTCGCAGGATTGCGAATGGCAGTAAATGTCTCGGTCCCACAATTTCGAGATAGCGCATTTGCCGACACAGTTCGGCAAGCCATGACGGACTCCGGATGCTCTCCGGATGCACTGGAATTGGAAATCACCGAGTCAGTGGCTGGATTGGGTGAAGAGCATCTGATCGACGTGCTCAAAGAACTTCAGGCGCTTGGAGTGAGTATTGCCATTGACGACTTCGGAACGGGTTATTCGTCTCTGGCGTATATCAACCGGCTGCCGGCAGACCGGTTGAAAATCGACAAATCATTCGTTAACTCCCTGGGAGTTGCCGGGCCTGAGGCATGCATCGCCAAGACCATCATTGGCATGGGCCATGCCTTGGGCTTGACGGTGTTAGCAGAAGGCGTTGAGACGGAAGCCCAACTGTTGGCTCTTCAGGGCATCGGCTGTGACGAAGTGCAAGGCTTCTATTTTGCCAAGCCAATGGTTGAGCAAGACTTGGTAGCGTGGCTGCGCGAGCAATTGCGGACAGGCTGAGCTTAGCGGTTTTTACCCTTGTTCGCGTGCGTGACGGCGATCTGGGCAACCTTGTTGCGATAGCTGACGGTCACTGATACCCCAGCGAGGTGTTGCGGGGCCACGGCGGCATGAAGAATGTAATGCGACCGGCCGATGTGTTGCGCGAACAACTGTTGGCCATCCTCGTCGTGACTTGCGATGATCGGGCCGGTATAGCTCTGGCGATCAACCTCTGGAAGTCCGAAGGTGGCTTTGGGATCGACAGACAATACCTTTTGCCGCAGCAGCTGCTCGGACGTCGTGAGGTGTCCTGTTTCAAGACCGAATTCCGACGGCTTAGGCGCCTCATCACGCGACATCTCATGATGCGGAAGGGCCGGCGCCGAAAGCCTTTCCTGGCGGCGCAGTTCGACGACCGGCTCCAACTCAGGGTTGAGTACCACCAGGCCCAAATCATCGGCGTGGCGGGCCATTCTGGCAACGAAAACGGGGTCATGGCCGCTCAAAGTGATGTGGCGGCCGAATTTCTGCTGAGCGTGAAGCAAGGCGAGGCGGATTTCTTCATCGGTCACCATTGGCCTGTCAAACGTAATTCGGTTGCCGCGGTCGGTAAATAGCCGATGGTTGTTCTTGTCGGAATACTCGATGTTGCCATTGCCGGTAACATGCCAGTGAACGCCGGCGTAGCGCAACAGAAGGGCATCCATTTCGTAAGGCCGTATGGCATCGGCTCGAGCAGAACGAATGGCGATCTCCTGGCGCTCCTGCTCCAGGAGGCGAGCTAAGACCTTCCGGTGCTGCTCAGCTTTGTAGGCGGCGTCCTTGCTGGCTCTTTCCTCGTCGAACTCATCATCGGGCAGCGGACCAGCCTTCTTCGCGTCACGCTGAGCCTGATACACAATTCCGCGCAGCGCAGAAACCGCCGCCTGGTCACCGAGGTTGGCTTGCTCATTTAGCCAATCCCTCCACCCTAACGCGGGGGGACGCGTGGCCTTGTGCGCGATTCTGCGGCCATTGAAGCGTGCCTCAAGAGCAGTACGTTTCTTGCCCGTTTCAAGGTCGATAGCGGCGACGGCAATCAGTTTTTCGGCTGGAGACAAATCCGCTTTGCGGATATTTCGCTTGCCGTCGCGGCTTGCTTTGTTGATCTCCTTGATCTCGTCGCTGCGTTGTTTGCGCAGGCCGTTCAGATGGTCGAAGTATTCGTCGGCGCCTTCATTGAGCATCTTTCGATAGAGCGCGTAACGCTTGCGCAGATCCTCGCGGGCCGCGGCCCGCTCGGCCTTGCGAATTTCGCGTGCGCTATTGTCCCGCTGACGAATTCCAGTTGCTCTTTGGTCGCCTCCTACTTGTTCGCTGCCATCGCGGCCAGAGTCGGGCCGTCGCAGATCACGATCTTGCCCGGATTCGTTGTCTCCCATACGAAGTCGAAGAGAACCCGGCAATAGCACCTCAGATTCTTCCCGTTCAGTTGCCACAACGCCAGCGGACAGCTTCCGCAAGCCACGCCTTTGGGCCTCAAGCTTTCGTCGATGTTCTGGATTGTGAATGAGGTGGTCGAGAGTTCCGTTGATTCGGTTGACGGCGTTGAGGACATCATTAGCTCCTTGTTGAAGTGCTTCCGGTGAGAATTGAGAAAGGTCAGGGATGACGGGTTTGTGAATAACCGGGGCGTAATATGGCCCCCAAAGCTTTTCCAGATCGGGGCGCTTCAACATCCGCAATCCCTTACTGGCCGGCAGTTCCAGTACCTCGCCGGTAATGTAGGAAGTTGCCACCAGCCGCAGGCCTCCACCGCCGGTGTCTTTCAAGGCGACACCGTAACGCTCGAGCCAAGCATGTAGCCCTTGCCAGCTTTGCAAATCGCGAAGTGAGCGCTTGAGGTGGCTGCCAACATATCCCTTCAACCAAGACTCAAGGCTTTCCGGATCATGCCAGGTAGGAAGGACGCTTTCGCTGTCCTGGCCAACTTCAAAATCTTTGTGCTCCGGATTGGTGATGATTTCCTTTTCACCCCCGGGACCGACCTGAACGACGTAGGCGCCGTTGTCGTGGAACCAGTTGTGCTTGATTTCACTCTCGCGGGCTGCCTTGTGCAAGGAAAGCTTCGCCCACTCCAAATGCTGAGACTTGAATGTAACCGGGTTGATCCGATTCACCGCGATGTGGCAGTGACGGTTATCGGTGTTGTCGTGAACCGCAATAATGTATTGATGTTGACCTAAACCGAGAGCTTTAATCGCGTGCTCCGCAGCGTCAAAGATCGCTTCAGGCTCCGGTTTCTCAAATTCGGGCCAGCTAAGAAGGAAATGAAACGCAGGTTGAGGGCTGCGCTTGTTTTGCGCCGCCACAGCATTCATTTCCAAGACTGCAGTTTCAATTGACGTGACCCCATGGACGCGAAGCGCAATACACTTATCGCGCGTGGTCACCGGGTCAATCGAAGTGGTGGTGTAATCGATCAGGTTGGAAAAGGCGGCATCAACCCCTGGCATCAATTCAAAGCTAAAGTCTGTCCCTTTCTCATGTTCCTTTTGAACAAGCTGATACCGCACCAGATCGTTAAACGGCTGATGGACCGCAGTATTGTTCCGGCGCTGCTCTGGGATGTTAGGAATCATTTGAAGGGCCCGTCAAAGGTCCGTAGTTCTTTACGTCTTACCGTTATAGGAACGTGGTGCGGAACACGGCGTTCAGAGCAGCAACCCATCCGGAACTGCCCGACCGTTCGGCTAGAGTTGCTGTGTCGTTGGTGCGGCTTGATTCAACGATTGATGGGAACTCCATCGAAATTCCGCATCAACTTGCCGATGGTGCGCCTCAACCTCAAACACGCGGCGCTCGGCAGATGAAACGCCAGGTATCGTTGTGATTGCGTTAATGTGCCTCGCGAGATCGTCATCACTCATATTGACGGCTCGTAGCATCGCTTGCCGCAGGAACCGAGAAATAATCTGACGGGATCGGACTTCAGTTGTCGGCTCTTGTCCATCCAACAAGGCTGTTGCAATTCGGTTTCGCGCCACCTCCGAAACTTGGGCACCCGTAATCCTTGCTTCCGCCGCCATCTCGGCCAGATCACTCTCCGGTATCCGAAGTGCGCGAGGCGCCCCAAGCTCACCGTGCATAAGTTCGCCAATTCCTGGCGCATACAAGAGTTCAGCCCAACACGGCTCACCGGTGTTGTCGTTGTTCATGCCGCACTTTCCTCCTACTTTTCCCGTTTCCTGAAAAATCGCTATTGCAGCTCCTGTACGCCGTTATCCGACGTGTATCGTTCTAGGACTTTCAATTGCGAACATCAGCGCCTCTTTCGCCGCGGAGGCAACCAACTCCGGCTTCCATTCCCTCAATTGTTTCATCCCGATTGACCCTGCATCGAACTCGACACGAATACCTCCAATTTTGAAGGCATACATCGAGTGAGATCCATCGGCTACGTACGTAGCCGAAACAAATCCCACAACGTTGCCTCGCTGCAACGGGGGAAACGAGACCGATAACTGTGACAACTCTTCGGCAAGAGCAGATAACGCCAGCGCAGTCTCACCCCCCAAGCTCGGCATGATTAGCGTGGCGCCATACCCTTCAATGTAGAAGGAACCATCGAACGGCCTAACCACATCAAGATTCTGGACACGCGCCATCAACTCGCTTGTGAGAGTGGGAACGACCAGCATGTCTTGACACGCAAATTTCACGGCGTCCAGCGTGCGACGGCCAATATTCCCAGCCTTTTCCGAAAACACGACAGTGGCGGCGGCAAGTTCCGACACTTCGTCTTGTGTCATAGGCGCGATCGCTTGGTTCACCACGTCATTAAATTGGTTGCCGACAGCAAACGGAAGACCGCGTGTAAATGCGTCGTCGGACCAGAAATGCTTGTCGATGGTGTCGGCGCCATACCAACGGAAAAAACTCTTAAGGCCGCTAACCAGGCACCCCATGTCGCCATCAAGTTCATCAAGCAGTGTGAGCAAACGCGCAGAATTAAAGCCATCGTTAAAACACCAAGCATCGATTGCGTGACAAAGGTAGTTCAAGTCCTCCTGCAACGTGGGCCGCGACATCAGGCGCTCATACGCAGCCAGATACCGATTGCCTTCAGCGGTAAAAATATTCTGCATAGATTTTCTCCAAAACAAATGAGCCAAAAAAATTTAAATACATTCAAACGGCGCTGGGCCGCCCGCACAAACCACGCATGGCGCTCCACCAATTGCACCGCAAGTGCACCAGCTGACGGTGACGCCAGCACACATCAGGTGCTGTTGCAGCATATCCACATGGGCCCACAACTCCGCTTGCAGCTCTTCAAGGGAATCAAATCTCCCTGCAGTAACTGCGCCCGCTAGTTCGTAGAGGCCATACAAGCGCCCCAAAACCTCATGGGCATCTTCTGCCGGCATTGGCAGAGCCTTAGCGCTTGCCTTACGAGGGATGCCTACGACTTCGCCCATGTGCGTCTCCTCAAATTACATCGCTGAACACAGGGACGTCATCAACCCAGCGGGAAAGCACGACAGAGCCGTCCGCAGCTACGCCACAGTGCTTGCGAACTGCCGTACCAACAGCCTCGTCGAAGCGGTTGACGAAACCGAAGCGCGATAAGCCAAACATCCAGTGGAGCGCGACCGACAGGAGCATCAACAGCGCCAACGCAGATTGCGCCATCGACAGGGTGTGCTGCTTGATGGATTCCGCCGTAAGGGTTTGAAGCGCGGCCAGCACACTGCTGATGGTTTCAGGCGAGAACACCGCAAGCGCAACCCCGATCCAGAATAGGCCCAACGGGATGGCGCGGTAGCAGTAGTCAAACGAATTGGACGCTACACGCAAAAGATTGAGCACTTGCGCGACATACACGCGCACGTCCGAGAACACACGGCGCCGGATTCGCGCGTAGTCGGCGTCGGCGATCGAACCGACCTTCACTTGGTTGACCTCGACATCCCAAACGAAGCCGTCCTTGGCCTCTATCCGGGCATTCAGCGCACGCATGCATTGAGCATAAAGACGATCCGCACCGAGAAGTAGAACCAGGGTGGCGGAACCTGCGAGGTACAGATTGCCGAAGAACCACCACAGCGGAAGGCACAGCAGCCAGAAGGCAGTTTGCCAATACCGCGTTTCCTTGAGATTTCGCCAAGTGAACGCTTGGCGAATGTGCCGCCAGAGACTTACAAGTTTTCCCATTTGAACCACCTCTATTAATTACGCTATTGACATAATCCGCATTATGCGAAAGCTAACTGTTTGTTTACATAGCGTTTTGTTACGCGCACGGTCGCCGAAGTTGCGCTGCTCAGCGGCGATAGCCGCCTTCAGCGTTCGAGCTTCCAACAGGGTCAGGGAAATCCGGCATTGCTTCCGCGACATTCCATTGCCATGAAGCCATTTCACTTTCGGCCATGAGCTCCTGGAGGTCCATCGCATGCTTCTCGTCGGCGCCATACGGATGGATATACATCGCCACGGCTTCCGGAGTGTCGTTCAACACGGCGCTTGCCAGCACCTTTGTCGACGGCAGGTTGTAGCGAAGACCTTTCACGAATCGGCGCTTGCTCTTGATCAGCGAGTCGATGAGAAGACGCTCATCGAGGCTTTCAAAAGGAATCCAGTTTTCGTTCACCAACATCACGGAGCATTCTTCGATCGAGGCTGTACCCGAACTATTGACTCCGAAAGTAGCGATGGTGAGAAGATGAACGGACTCGTTTCCGGCCCACAGGGACAACTCGGTCTCGAAACGTTTCAGAAGCCGTTTGTGCAGATCATCGTTGACCATGAAGTGACAGTCCGGCAGGTGCTTGATCACCATCTTTTTACCGAATCGTGCGTCGCCGATTTCCTTGACCTCGCCGATGAGAAGCATCAGCTTCCTCACCGACCCTTCCTGGGAACTCATGGTGCGGAAAAGAGAAAGCCTTCTGTGGGTAATTTCATCCTTTCTTTCCATGGAGAAGGATTCCGGGATGTAAAGCATGTCTCCGAGCTGGGAGCCCTTGGCCCGCTTGTCGGCCGCCGCACCAAGGAGGGCTCGGCGAACCACATACCAGTTGCGTTTTCCTTCCATCTTCGGATACCAGCGAGTCAGTGCGGCCTCATCGAAGAGAAAATGCAAGGTGCCGCGCAAGGTCAATTTCTTGCCGTCGGATTTGACGCTGTCGTGCTCCTGGGCGCTTTTTGCAGGCGCCGCCCGGGAACCGGACTTTGACAACGAGAAATCGAACTTCAGGTTGGTGATCCCTTCCGACATATCGGTCTGGATTGCTCCCCCCATCACTTCACCGCGGCCAGAAAGTTCAGTGGGAGGCTCGTAGGAGTCGCAAGTAACGGAATGCTTCCCGCCGCTGTCCGGCATCCGCTTGATAATGTAGGTGCCATTCATCTTGGCGATGTACATTTCCACCCCGCCTTCGCGGCACATACACAACGGACGTGTGCTGGTGCCATAGACCGCGGCAAGAGCTTCATTAAGTTGCGGATGTTCTTCCGAGTATTGCTTTCCACTGATCTGGTACATGGCATCTCTCCAACGCTAGAAAATCAACTATTAAGCAGAACACGGTGAGTAACCGTGTTGGTTTCACCCCGGTTCTTCATCTGCGCAAGAATTCGCTGATGAGGGACGATGAAATTCATCGTGGGCTCGTCGATCATGAGTTTTGTCGCCGCTACCCGCCGATACGTGTGATCAACCCCAAGAACGATTTTCGTTCCCAGGCCCGCCAAAGTGCTTTGCGTGTAGTCGTTAAGACCATGGGTAGCGAACACCATCATGACTCCGAACTTCCGCAGTTCGCGGACCATACGGTTCACGATGTAGTCGTCTTCCTTTTCCAGATAGAGGTGAGCCTCATCCAGAATGACTACGTCCCGAATCTCGGACTGAACCCCTCGCTGGATTGCCCTCGTGAAAAGGGTTTCCAGCCGAGTCATCGTGAACAGTTTTTTTTCTTCCGACTCCAAGGCCTTGATGACATACCGCCATACCGGGTTTCGAGGATCTAGCGGCGGCGGCGTGCTTCTATAGATGCCAATTCCATAGAGATTCTCGAGGCGGTCGATAACTGCCCGGAGCGTTTCCTCCTGGCCTTCCGACTCAATGGCCATGTCCAACTCTTCACCAGAGGAGACGCCATTTACGGCTTCCGTGTAGCTGAGTATCGCTTTCTGCTTCGCCGCATCCAGGTCGCGCTGGAGTTTTTCAATGGACGGATCATCACCACCCATGCGCTGAAGCGACACCTCTCTAGCCCGGATCAACTTCACCAATTTATTGACGTCTTGAAGCGCTGTTACAGCTGCAGAGGTGGAACCGGTGTACACCGAATGCAGGTATTGCCGGGAATAATCAATCGCGTCGAGAAGTGTTGGGTAAGCCGGACGCTCCGGGCTTAATCCCCACGTACTTGGGTCGGTAATAATGAAGCCGGCGTCGCGATAAAGACCGGTCAGCAGCCGTGTCAGGAGGCGTTCTTGGCGATGGCCGAGCCTGGTGGATGTTTTGTTGATCGCTGTAATCAGCGACTGGATACGTTTGCGAATACCACCGAACTCAGGATCTGAGTTTAGCTCCAAAAGGTTGAAGCCGAAATCTGCTGATTCATGAAAGTGAACGGTAGATGCGCCTTCGATTTCAATGTCGCCATGCGCATCGAAGATATGAAAACGAAGGCGGTTGTGAGTGGAAGTTTCCAACAATTCATTGATGATCTTCTGAATGTTGTGGGTCTTCCCCATTCCTGTGTCGCCAAACAAACCAATATGCGGATTTACGACACGAGAGGAGTCCCAGGTAACCGGGGCTCCATTCACGGCATTTTCCCCCCACTTGATCTGCACTATTGGCGTCCTGTTTGGTGGCAGTCAGTCGCCATTAGCGCCCCTGCCCCCTGCCCTGCCCGTCGTTCTCGACGAGACCACGTCCGTTCTTGAAGGAAATCGTTGCGACCTCCCCCACTTCGGGCAATTTGGAGAGCGTGTCGATCCGATGAACCGTACCCCTTCCTTGTCCCAGCGATTGATAAACCAAACCTAGGCGCCGATCGATTCCTACGACCTTGCCAATGGAAAGCCCATCAGGAGTACGGCCCCCTTCGAGCATTTGTGAGACTTTCACCGAATCCAGCTTGAGGCCGAATGTTTGTCCTGCAGAGAGGACAGCAGCAGCCATTTTTTCAACGGCATTGGGGGTTGGGGAATTAGCGGCTGCCTGGCCGATCGTCTTGCTTTGAGCGGCAACCTTGAGCGCGACAGCATCCTTTACAAGCGCATACGGCAGCTTCTGCGCTCCCACGAACTTTTCAAACTCCATCGCGTTGTTGAACAGAAGGATTTGCTGCGAGGTGTCCTTATGGGAAACCAGGAGCCCGAGACTACCGGACTTCTGCTCGATGAACGGGCCACTGAATTTCAGTTCGGTGACGTTCTCAAAGACCTGGCCCTGACCACGGTAATAGCTGATCGTGACGTCAGCGCCAATTGGCGGAACCGTACCCAGCTTGTTGTTGTCATGAGTGACAAATTCGTTTTCACCGATGGCCTGGACGGTAAAGTCCAGGTTTTGGGAAAGAATCACACCTTTGTTGACCACGTCAGGAACGCGTTGTGTCAGAGGCGAATTTGCACGCTGTTCAGCCGCCTTCAACGCCGGCGCCAGATTCTTTGACATCGCGCGCTGCATCTCGATTTGCTCCAAGAGCACAGGGTGGTTAAACCCCTTAGTCAGCAACTCATAATCATGAACAATCTCGTCAGACAGGTGCACCACGCGGTTGTCGTGTTGTATGGTGGCTTCAAGAATCGTGGTCATCCAGGCATTACGGATAGCGACCATTTCAGCGACTTTGATGTTGTCGCGGTAAGACGTGGAATCGAAACCGAGCTTCTCGGTTAACGCATGGAGCATCACGTCCTTGTAATGTTGTTCTCCAAGGTCGTCCGGAAGCTCCTTTGCAAGCGGTCCGTTCATATAGACCGAGTAGATCAACACATCTTCACCGGCGCCAACCGGCGGTAGCCGGTTCACTCCACCGGTTGGGCGTACCGCTGCATAGAAATCTTCGAACAACATTTCATGAATGGGCTTCATCGTGCTATCCATCAAGATTAATTAATGCTTTATTGTATCCAGAATGCAAGAAGGCGGCTACCGCATTAGCTTTGAAAGCAGTTTTGCTGCAAAAGCACAATGTAATTGAGCACCGTTAAACATCAGACACTTAAACCCTTTGCAGCTAGCGAGGCACCACGTTTCACTCAGGCCAATCAATGTCGTTTCAGGTGATGTGCGCCACATTTTCGGCGCGAGCGGTAGGCATGACAGCTATTGAAGCATCTTTGGCTGCTCATGAATTAGCGCACGCATCTGCGCTAGCATTCTCTTCTGATCCTCTGCGCGGTCCTTGTCGGTACAAAGCGCATTTTGAACGTTCTCGAGTGAAACAATTGGTTTTTCTCCATACCGTTCCGCCAAAGCCTTCGCCTTTTCATAGCAGCAAATGAGGTCCAGCGGATGTATTGAGGCGAGGGTATTTGTCTTGATACCCAATCTAATTGCGTCAAGAACAGCCTTCGCATTCACACCTAGCACGCTGCGGTAGCCTAAGTTGAAGCTGCCGGTGAGAAGATCCAACATCGCAAGCAAATCACCGGATGCAAGTACCGTCCCTTCAATCCGAGCCACGTTTGCGCCACGCACTGCCGCAAATTCTGCGAGATCACATGGTGTGGGCCGCCAAGGCGTTTAAAATTCGAGACCAACCAAATCAAAGATTTTCTAATTCTTTTTTAGAAAACCATCCTTCGAACTTCCCA
>MKUH01000043.1 GCA_001897745.1 Candidatus Accumulibacter sp. 66-26 | reverse complement strand
TCGCTTGCCGCGCGTTGTCGGCGTTCTGCTTCACCGTCCCCGTCAGCTCTTCCATGCTCGACGCTGTCTCTTCCAGGCTGCTCGCCTGCTCTTCCGTGCGCGCCGACAGGTCCTGGTTCCCCGTCGCGATCTCTTTCGCCGCCGTGTTGATCGCGTCCGTCGAGTCCTTGATCTGGACGACCAGTTCGTGCAGGCGATCGACCGTCGTGTTGGTGTCGTCGCGCAGGGTGCCGAGCGCTCCCCGGTAGTCGCTCGTCACCCGCGCCGTCAGGTCGCCCTGCGACAGGCGCGCGAGAACGGCGCCGATCTCCCGGAAGGCGCCGGCATTGGCTTCGAGCAGCGCGTTGATCCCTTCGCTGAGCTGGCGGAAGAAACCCGACATGCGCGCCGTGTCGAGACGACGGCTGATATCGCCGGCGACGGCGGCGGCAATCACGTCGGACACCTCGCGCTCGATCTCGACTTCGGCCGTGCGGTCGCGCCACTCGGCGACGCTGCCCAAGGTCTTGCCGTGCTCGTCGACGATCGGCGTGGCGACCAGCGAGAAGCGGCGGCGGCCAATGCCGATTTCGGTACGGTGCTGATTCTTCAGCCCGGCCAGGATGGCCCGCTGGTGCGCCGGGTTGCGATGATAGACGTCGATGTTGGAGCCGACGATGGCGTCGGCGCGGAACTGCGGCAGCTCCACGCGCACGTCGGCCTCGGCCTCGCGCATCATGCCGAGCAGCGCCGCGTTGGCGTAGATCACCTTACCGTCGGGATCGGCCAGCATCACGCAGTTCGAGCTGACGTCGAGCGCGGTCTTCACGCGCAGCGTCGCATTCGCCGCCTGACGCTCGCTCTCGATGCGCTGGCGCAGGTCGCCCTGCATCTTGCTCAGCGCCGAAAAGAGTTCGCTGGCCTCGTCACGACCTTCGACGGCGATCGGGTTGTCGAGCTTGCCGTCGGCCACGGCGCCGGCCAGATCGACCGCCGCGGCGAGCGGACGGGTGATGCTGCGGATGAAGAGGAAGGCGAAGAAGGCGATCAGCGCCGAAACGAGCAGGGCGATGCCCAGCATCAGCCACACCGCCGAGTGGTAGGCCGCCTCCGAATCCTGGTACAGCGCCTTGCCGGACGCTGCATAGTAATTGCGCAGGTCGTCCGCCGCCCGCCCCGCCTTGGCGAAGGCTTCGGGCAGCGTCGTCGCATTGACGGCCGCGGCCTTGTCGAAATCGCCGGCGAGCAGCGCCTCGCGCGCCTGCATCAGGCCGTCGCGCACGAAGACCGCGCGCGCCTGCTCGTAGGCGCGCGCCAACCCTTCCTCCTCGGCGTTGAGCGAGCGGCTCTTGAACTGCTTCCACAGTTCGCTGATCTCGTCGCGGTTCTTGAGCAGCGCGTCCATCCGGGCCGCGAGCGTCGCCGGCTGGCGGGCCGCGCTGCGCGCGGTCGGGTCGTGCAGCAGGCCTTCGGCGACGAGCAGGCGATTCTCGGTCATCAGCGTCTGGATGCGCAGGACGATGGCGCCCGGCTCGAGCTTTTCGCGGAAAACCGTCTCGGTCGCCTGCTGCAGGCTGCGCATGGCGCTCATGGCGACCAGCACGAGCACGGCGAACCAGAAGAACATGCCGAGCGCCTGGAAGACGAGGCGGCTGCCGATGCGGAAATTGTTCAAGCTGAGCATTTGGTCACTCCAGTGCTGGTGTTCCTAGGCGTCGGCGGCTTCGTCGACGAGTTCCATGTCGCGGCTGGTCATCAACTGGGCGATGTCGGTGACGATCAGCATGCGCTGTTCGAGCGCGACCAGCCCGAGGATGTACTTGGTATCGAAGCTCGCCGAAAAATCGGGCGCCGGACGGATCTGCGCGGGAAACAGCAGGATCACGTCCGACACGCTGTCGACCACCATGCCGATCACCCGCTTGCCGACGTTGAGGATGATCACCACGGTAAAGGGCGTGTACTCGGCCTTGCCGAGAGCGAACTTGATGCGCATGTCGACCACCGGCACGATGGTGCCGCGCAGGTTGATGACGCCCTTGATGAAGGGCGGCGCGTTGGCGATCATGGTCGGCGGCTCGTAGCCGCGGATTTCCTGGACCTTGAGGATGTCGATCGCGTACTCCTCGTCGCCCAGCGTGAAGGTCAGGTATTCGCTGGCGACCTGCTCTTCTTCCTGCGCGGCCCCGGCCGTTTGATTCGCGTTTGCCATCGTCTGCTCCGTTCGCTTTTTTCTTCTCGCGGTACTCGCGGTACTCGTTGACTGCGCCGGGGATACGCCCCGGACCCGTGCCCATCCGTTCCCGGGCGCGCCGGACCGGCGCTTCCCTCAGGCGGCCAGCTGCGCCGTTTTCGCCATCCCGATCAGCGCGGGGACGTCGAGGATCAGCGCCACGTGCCCGTCGCCCATGATGGTCGCCCCGGAGACGCCGGCCACGCGCCGGTAGTTGTTCTCCAGGCTCTTAATCACGACCTGATGCTGCCCGACCAGCGCATCGACGAAGAGCGCCGCTTTGGTGCCGTCGGCGTCGAGGATGACCATGATGCCCTGCGTGAAGCCGGCGGCCAGCGGCGCGATGTTGAAGATCTCGTGCAAGACGATGACCGGCAGGTAGTCGCCGCGCACGCGGATGACGCGCGTCTGGTTGGCCAGCGTCTTGACGTCCTCGGCGAGCGGCTGCAGCGATTCGATGACGCTGGACAGCGGCAGGATGTAGGTCTGGCTGCCGACCGCCACCGACATGCCGTCGAGGATGGCCAGCGTGAGCGGCAGGCGCACCGTCATGCGCGTGCCGGCGCCGGTGAGGCTTTCGATCTCGACGCGGCCGCCCATCGACTGGATGTTCTTGCGCACGACGTCCATCCCGACGCCGCGCCCGGAGACGTCGGTCACCTGCTCGGCGGTCGAGAAGCCGGCCTCGAAGATCAGCGCCCAGACCTCCTGGTCGCTCATCTGGTCGTTGACCTGGAAGCCGCGCTCGCGCGCCTTGGCGAGGATGCGCTGGCGGTTCAGGCCGGCGCCGTCGTCGCCGACCTCGATCACGATGTTGCCGCCCTGATGCGCGGCGCGCAGGGTGATCGTGCCGACCGGATTCTTGCCGGCCGCCGCCCGCGCTTCGGGCGATTCGATGCCGTGGTCGAGGCTGTTGCGGATCAGGTGGGTCAGGGGGTCGGCGATGCGTTCGATCAGCCCCTTGTCGAGCTCGGTCGTCTCGCCGTGCAGCTTGAGTTCGACCTGCTTGCCGAGCCGCGCCGACAGGTCGTGCACGACGCGCGGGAAGCGCGAGAAGACGAAGGAGATCGGCAGCATGCGGATCGACATCACCGATTCCTGCAGGTCGCGCGTATTGCGCTCGAGCTGCGTCAGCCCCTGCCGCAGGCGCTCGGGCGCCGCGTCCTGCATGCGCTCGGCGCATTGCAGCAGCATCGCCTGGGTGATCACCAGTTCGCCGACGAGGTTGATCAATTGGTCGACCTTCTCCACGCCGACACGGATCGAGGCGCTCTCGCCGGCCGCTGCCGGCGCGGCCCTGGCGCTCCGCTTCGGCGCATCGGCGGGGACAACCGGCGCCACGGGTTCGGGGGCGGCTTCCGGCGCCGCGGCGGGAAGCGGGGCGAAGAAGCCGAAACCCTCGCCCTCTTCTCCTTTTTCGCCGGCACTCACGGGAAGCGCCGCGGCCGCCGCCGGCTCCGGCAAGGCCGCGAAGAAACCGAAGCCTTCGCCCTCGACGGCGAAGGCGCCGGACGCGGCGACCGGCAACACCGGATCGGGAACCTGCACCGGGTCGAAGAAGCCGTAGCCCTCGTCTTCCGCCGCCCCCGCGCGCGCATCGGCAGGCGCTGCCGGCGCGCTCCCCGGGGCGTCGGTGAAGAAGCCGAAGCTGTCGTCTTCGCCCTCCGGCGCGGCATCGAACAGGCCGAAAGCGCCCCCAGCGTCCTCGAAGGAGGTGTCGACCGACGCCCGGATGCGCCAGGCGTCGCTCTCGGAAACGAAATCGACCGCTTCGCCGAACTCCGCCTGCGGCCGCTCCGTGCGCAAACGCAGGTGCCAGAACCCCGCACACGCGCTGCCTTCGGGCGGGCGCGCGACGACTTCCAGCTCGCCGTAGGTCCGCAGCTCGTCGAGCAGACGGGGAAGGATCGCGGGATCGTCCGTCGCATGCAAGGTGGGAACGAATTCGATGTCGTAAGCCCGCACCGCCGCCGTTTCGCCGGCTTCCTCTGCTTCGGCCGCCGGAGCCGCCGCCGACGGCTCCGGCGCCGCGACGCCGGTCATCTGCCGGAGCCGGGCGCAGACGGCGGCAACCGCCTGCGGGTCCGCCGCCGGACCGCCGCGATGGCCGGCCAGCATGCTCTTCAGCACGTCGCCGGCTTCCAGGAAGGCATCCACCATGTCGGCCCGCAGCGCGGTTTCGTGCTTGCGCAGGCGATCGAGCAGGGTTTCGAGAATGTGCGTGACTTCGGCCAGGTCGGTGAAACCGAAGGTGCCGCTGCTGCCCTTGATCGAATGCGCCGCGCGGAATATGGCGTTGAGCTGCTCGGCGTCGGGCTGCGCGATGTCCAGCTCGAGCAGCAGCGACTCCATGGCGGCCAGGTGCTCCTCCGACTCCTCGAAGAAGACCTGGTGGAACTGGCTCATGTCGATGCTCATGCGGGCCCTCCGGTCGGTGGCGGAAGCAGCGGGATCAGGGCCGGATCAGCCGATGACCTTGCGCACGACCTCGATCAGCTTCTGCGGATCGAAGGGCTTGACCAGCCAGCCGGTGGCGCCGGCGGCGCGCCCCTGCGACTTCATCGCATCGGACGATTCGGTGGTCAGCATCAGGATCGGCACCGCCTGGTACTGCGGCAGCCCGCGCAGGCTTCGGATGAGCGTCAGGCCGTCCATGCGCGGCATGTTCTGGTCGGTCAGCACGAGATGGGCGGTCTTCGCCTTGGCCTTGTCGAGGCCGTCCATGCCGTCGACGGCTTCGATCACCTCGTAGCCGGCGCTCTTGAGCGTGAACGACACCATCTGGCGGATCGAAGCGGAATCGTCAATTGCGAGAATGGTCTTTGCCATGTGGAAATCCTCTAAGGTCAGAACAGTTCGACTTCGCCGCTGGCGAAGCTTTGCTGGCAAACCGGGTTGTTGTTCGTCGTTTCTTTCAGCCGGTCGAGCCGCGTGCGTACCGAATCGAGATAGCCGCGCAGACGCTCGGCCTGGGGCGGTGCGATGCCCGTCGCCGCGCCCTGCTCGACAATGCCCGACGCGCCTTCGATCTCGCGCATGATTTCATGCAGTTCGTCGAGCCGCTTGGCGACGTGGCCGATCAGCTGCGTCACCATGTCCTGGAACTGCAGCGACATGACCGCCTGGCTGACGTTGCGCTCCATCGCCTCGGCGATGTGCTGCAGCTCGCCGACCGTCTGCCCGGTCGCCTCGTTCATGCGCTCGACGCTGTCCATCGCCTGCTCGACGTCCTGCTTGGACTTGATGGCGAAGGTCATGTCCTGCGCGGCCATCCGGTTGATCGCCGCCTCGGCGTCGCCGATCGAGGTCTGCACGCTGCCGACGCGCGCCCGGATCTGCTGGCTGAAGTGGCCGGTCCGCGCCGACAGGTCGCGCACTTCATCGGCCACCACGGAAAAACCGCGCCCCGCTTCGCCGGCGCGCGCCGCCTCGATCGCGGCATTGAGCGCGAGCAGGTTGGTCTGCTTGGAAATGCCGTCGATCTCGCCGAGCATGCCGAGAACCTCGCGAACCTGGCCGGAAATGCGTTCGGTCATCTCGACCAGCGCCATGGCCAGCTTCGAGTTCTCGACGACGCTGTCGACGAAGGCGCGCAGTGTACTTGAAGTCTCCTGGGTAAAGCGCGCGAAATCGACCGCATCGCCGCCTTCGCCGGCATTGCGCGAGAGGACCAGCAAGCCCAGCGCCTGCTGCTGCTTCGACTGGTCGAGCATGGCGTGGAAACTGCCGATCAGCGTCTCGATGGCTTCGGAAAAGATCGTTTGCGCGCGCTGCAGTTCGGCGCGCGTCTCGTCGAACTGCTCGCCGAACTCCTGGCTGCAGCGGATCAGGGTGGTCGCCGTTTCGCCCATCAGGCCTGTCTGCTCGCCCGCGCTGCGCAGTTCGTCGAGCGCATGCCCCGGGGTCGCCGCCGACGCGCCGCCGCTCAGCCACAACCAGCCGAGCGCGAGCGCGGCGATGCCCGCAATGAAGGCACCGTTGCGCAACGCCGGCTCGAACGCCAGCAGAAGGCCGCCGACGAACAAGGCCCAGGCCGTTCCCGCAACACGCAGCTTGCTCGTCAAGGACATGAAATCCGGCTCTCCCGAACGCCCGCGCCCCGCCAACCGGCGGAACGCATCAGTTTTTGCTTCCCGGCAACGCCGGCGGGACCAGGGCGTCGGCGCCGATATCGCCGCCGCCCACTTCGATGGCCTCCTTGCCGTCCTCCTGCAGGAAGGCCTCTTCGGTCCGTTTGTTGAGAACGACGATGCTGATCCGGCGATTGATCGCGTTGAGCGGATCGTTGCGGTCGAACAGCACGTTCGACGACAGGCCGACGACGCGCAGCACCTTGCTCTCGTCCATGCCGCCGGCGATCAGCTCGCGCCGCGAGGCATTGGCGCGATTGGCCGACAGCTCCCAGTTCGAAAACCCCTTGTCGCCGCCGCCGAACTGCGCGGCGTCGGTATGCCCAGAGAGGCTGACCCGATTGCGCACGCCGTTCAGGGCGGCGCCGATTTCGCGCAGGATGATCTTGGTGTAGGGCTTCAGTTCGGCGCTGCTGAGATCGAACATCGGCCGGTTCTTCTCGTCCACGATCTGGATGCGCAGACCTTCGCTGGTCACGTCGATCAGCAGCTGGTTTTTGAACTGCCGGAGCGCCGGATTGTTCTCGATGAGCTTCTCGATCTTCTTCTTCAGTTCGTCGAGCGTCAGCCGTTCGCGCGCCTCGTAGGTCTTGCGCAGTTCCTCGGCGCTGGCGTCCTTCAGCGAATTCTTCTTGTCCTTGATTTCGTTCTCGCCCTGCTTCACCTGCCCGGCGCTGCGCGTCAGGTCCCGACCGCCGCCCTTCAGGATGCTGGCGCTGTCGCCCGCCCCCGAGCCGCTGCCCTGCGAGACGCGCATGGGGTTCTGGAAATACTCGGCGATGCCCTTCAAGTCGCCCTTCGCCGTCGAGCCGAGCAGCCACATGAGCAGGAAGAAGGCCATCATCGCCGTCACGAAGTCGGCATAGGCGATCTTCCAGGCGCCGCCGTGAGCGGCGCCGCCCGACTTCTTGATGCGCTTGATGACGATTGGACGTACGTCTTCGGTCATCGCGCTTTCCCGGCTGGCATCGACATCGCCTTATTTCCCCTTGCGCGCCTTCAATTCGGTCTCGAGTTCGAGGAAGGTCGGACGAACGTCGGAGAAGAGCACCTTGCGCCCGAATTCGACGGCGACCTGCGGCGCGTAGCCGGACATCGAGGCGAGCAGGACGACCTTGATCACCTGATAGATCTTGGACCCTTCATGCGCCTTCTGCTCGAGCAGGCTGGCGACCGGGGCGATGAAACCGTAGGACACGAGAATACCGAGAAAGGTGCCGACGAGCGCGCCGCCGATCATCTTGCCGAGCACCGCCGGCGGCTCGCCGACCGAGCCCATCACGTTCACCACGCCCATCACGGCGACGACGATACCGAAGGCCGGCAGGCCGTCGGCCATTTTCGAGACGACGTGCCCCGGCACTTCGACTTCGTGGTGGTGCGTCTCGATTTCGACGTCCATCAGGTTCTCGATTTCAAGCGCGTTGAGGTTGCCGCCGACCATCATGCGCAGGTAGTCGGTGATGAATTCGATGACGTGGTGGTCGCCGGCGATCGCCGGGTACTTGGAGAAGATCGGACTCTGCTCGGGATCCTCGACGTCGTTCTCGATCGACATCAAGCCTTCCTTGCGGACCTTGGCCAGGATTTCGAAGAGCATGGCCAGGAGATCGATGTAGAGCACCTTGGTGTATTTCGACCCCTTGAAAATCTTGGGCAGCGCGCCGATCGTCGACTTGATGACCTTGAGATCGTTACCGGCGACGAAGCCGCCGACCGCCAGACCGACGATCGCGACGTACTCGAGCGGCATCCACAAGGCAGCAAGGCTGCCGTGCACCGAATAGGTGCCGACAGCCGACGCCAGGATGATGACGTAACCGACAATCAAAAACATTGAACCCCCCGTTGCGCTGCCAGAATCAGCGCGGACCCGAATCGCATTTTTGCCGCATATTGTATCCAGATGCCCGGCGGCGCGCCAAAAAAAGCCGGCTCGGCGCCCGGCTCACGGACCGGGAGAATCAATCGGGTCCTTCGCCGATGCGTGCCCGGCCGCCGAGCTTGGCACGGTACATGCCGACGTCGGCCGCCTTGATCAGCATCGCGGTGCTGACCATCGAGGCGTCGCGCGTCGCGACGCCGATGCTGATCCCGCAGCGCACCGGCCCCTGCGGCGACTCGACCTGCGTCTGGCCGGCAGCGGCGAGCAGGCGCTCGGCGCAGGCACGGATGGCGTTCGCGTCGGTATCCGTGCTGATCACCAGGAACTCGTCGCCGCCGACGCGGCAGACGATGTCGTTCGCGCGCAGCGCGCTGTTGAGCACTTCGGCGAGCGAGATCAGCACGCGGTCGCCGATATCGTGCCCGTAGGTGTCGTTGATCGTCTTGAAGTTGTCGATGTCGATCATCATGCAGGAAACCGGACGGCCGCTGCGGCTGCTCGACGCCCACTCCTTCTCCAGGCGGTCCATCGCGAAGCGACGGTTGTGGAAGCCGGTCAGCGGATCGGTCACCGCCGCTTCGTGCAGGCGCCGGTTGCTGACCGCCAGCTCGGCCGCAAAGTGCTTCATTTCCTCGTGATCGCGCCGCACTTCTTCCTGCAGCTGGACGACGCGCGTCGCCGCGCGCAGGCGGGCGGCCAGGATCTTGTCGCGCACCGGTTTGACGAGATAGTCGTCGACGCCGGCTTCGAAGGCTTCGACCAGACGGTCGTCGTCTTCCCGCCCCGTGAGGATCAGGACGTACATGCCGCGCCCCATGCGGGTATCGCGCAAGGCGCGCGTGAGTTGCACGCCGTCGAGCTCGGGCAGCTGCCAGTCGACGATCAGGATGTGCGGCTGCACCGAAAGCGCGACTTCGAGGGCGCGCTGGCCGTTGTCCGCCGCGAACACCTCGTAGCCCTGCGCACCGAGCGCCGCGCTCAGGGCAATGCGCTGCTCTTCGTCGCAGCCGGCGAGCAGGACGCGCAGGATGCGCGGCCCTTCATCCGCGCCAGTCGCGGCCGCGGGATCCTGCTGCGTGCGCAGGAGATCGGCAAACACCGACGACGGCGGCGCGAAGGAAACGTTCGGCTGCACGCCGATCTGCAGCATGCCGGCCCACTCGCCCCAGCCGCGCATGACCCCGTCGATCATGTTCTCCAGCACTTCCGGTTCGATGCGCAGACGCACGGCCCGCCCGGCCAGCGGCGCGACCAGCGCCGGGCGCTCCTCGGGCTCGGCCAGACAGACGTCGGTGATGGCCTGGGCGAGTTGCACCGCGAAGAGCATGCGTTCGCCGCGCGAATCGGCGGCAAACCCGGAAAATTCAGGGCAATGGCGGAAGAAGAGCGGCTCGACGAGGGCGCGCGGAAATCCCCAGTCGCTGAGCATCGCCGCCGTCAGATCGTCGTGGTGCAGGGCGAAGGCATCCTGCTCCCGGGCGCGCAGGGCGGCGCTGTACGCCTCGGGCGACGTCGTCGCGGCCGAATCGTCCAACTCGTTCAAATCCTGCAGGATTCGCGAATACTCGGCCGGATAGAGCGTCGCCAGCGCGAGCTTGCCGATTTCGGAGAGCAGGCCGCAACAAAACGCCTCCTCCGGATTGGCCACCCCGGTGCTGCGCACGACCGCCTGCAAGGCCAGCGCGTTGAGCACCGCCCGCGTCCAGAAAGCGGGGTAGTCGAAGGCGCTGCACGCGCCGGAGCGGTAGCCGGAAACCAGCGAAAAGCCTAGCGCCAGATTGCGCACGACGACGACGCCGAGGACATTCAGCGCGTCGGGCACCGACGCCACCGGCCGCCCCATGTCACGGCCGCTGATGTTGGCGGCCTTGAGCAGGCGGCCGACAAACGCCGGATCGGACTTGATGATCTGCTCGAGCTGGCCGCTGCTCACGTCGTCGCGCTGCGTCAGGCGGACGATGGTCAAGGCGACGCCCCGGGGCGAAGGCAGTTCGCCGGTCGCTTTCAGTTGTTCGAATTTTTTGAGCTCGATATCCATGGCAAACACCGTGTTTTTCCCGATTATGACGCCCGCCCCGACCCGCTGGCAACGAGGAAACGGCAGGCGGCCGCAGCCGGTGCGCAACGCCCTCCGAACGGGCGAAAAAGAGCCCGGCGAAATTGCCGCCCTATCGTATAAACTCGGGGATCATCGACAGCCCGGCTGCGCCATGCTCGGAGCATCATCGCAATGAACTACTGCAACCAATGCGGCGGCACGCTCGAAGTCCGCGTCCCCGAGGGCGATTCGCTGCCGCGCCACGTCTGCGAGCGCTGCGGCGCGATTCACTACCTCAACCCGAAGCTCGTGGTCGGCTGCATCGCCGAATGGGAAGGACGCATCCTCCTCTGCCGGCGCGCCATCGAACCGCGCCACGGCCTGTGGACCCTGCCCGCGGGTTTCATGGAAAACGGCGAAACGACGGCGCAGGCGGCCGTGCGCGAAACGCTCGAGGAAGCCTGCGCGCGCATCGAGATCGGCGAACTCTTCTCGCTGGTGAATGTGCCGCACATCAACCAGGTGCATCTCTTCTATCGCGGCCGCCTGATCGGCGGCAGCTTCGCACCGGGCATCGAGAGCCTGGAAACCGCGCTCTTCGACGAGAACGAGATTCCCTGGGACGAACTGGCCTTCCGCAGCGTGACGCTGTGCCTGAAAGCCTATTTCGCCGATCGCCGGCGCGGCCGCTTCGTCTTCCATGAGGACGACCTGCTGCCGCCGGCCGCTTATTGAAGCCGGAGCACCGGCGGGAATTGGTATTGGCGCCGGCGCCCGCGACGGCGAAATCCCCTACGGCGCCTCGTCGAGGCTGAATACCACCGGCAGCACCACCCGAAAATCCCGTCCGCGCAGGCCGCCCGGCAAGGGCGCGGCGAGCGCCGCTTGGCGCATCATTTCCTGGGCCTGGGCATCGAGCGCGGCGTGGCCGCTCGATGCCGACACGCCGACCTGCGGCACCGGCAGCCCCACCTTGACGCTGATCGCAACCTCGACCGTCCCTTCCTGGCCGCGTTCGCGGGCCACCGCCGGATACCGCCGGAAACGCCGCGCCTGCACGGCAAGCGCCAGTCGATACTCGCGCAACTCGTCCGGGGGAACGCCCGCACCCGACGCCGGTGCGCCGCCTCCTTCGGGCAGCACCGACGACGCGGGGAGCCCTTTTCCCCCGGCAGCCCCTCCCGTGGCTACCGGCGCCTCGACGCGCAGCCCGGCCTCCGTCGCCGACGCGGCTTGCGGCACGGCAAGCTCGCTGGGAGGCGAAACGGAATGCGCTGGCGCCGGGAGACGCGCGGGAAGCGCGAGCGCCCGCCGGGGAACGGCCGACGGCGCGGCGCGCGGGGACGCCGCCGGCTCCCGCAGCGCGGCCTCGACGGCCGGCGCATTCGGCGACGCGCGCAGGACGGCATGCAACGCTCCGGCCGGCGCCTCGTGAACCGCCTTCGACAGCGGAGCCATCTCGACCAGGAGCAGGAGATGCGCCAGCAGCGAGAACAGCAAGGCGTGCAACAAAACGCGGTGGGCGGGGTCGAACATTACGGCCAGACGAACGGAGAGATGCGCAAGCATAGCGCAGCGACTCATCGGACGCCCTAGTCGCCTGCTCCTTCGCCGCGCCGGCATCCGTTGCGGCGAATGCCGAGCGGCGCGCGACGAGTTGGCTGCCCCGAAAATGCAGCCGCTGCGCAGTACTTCACCCGCGACGCGGATCGGCGGCACACGGGAATGATTGACCAGGAGGCACGGAGGAATGTTCTTGCAGACGATAGACATCCTGAACGCCGAAACGACCCGGCCGCTGATTCTGGCGGTGGACATCACCGGCGCGCCGCATGGCTGGATTTCATGGCAAAGCGCCGTCGGGCATCAGGCGGCCGGCCGCGTGGATCGCAGCATGGGCGAATTCTTCTTCACCTTCCGCGGCGGCCACTCCCGCCTGACCGGTCTGCGCTCGGAACTGACGGTCAGCAGCATTCTGGCGTTGCGCGGGCGCAACCCGCACGGCTGGGAGCCGCAAGCCCCGGCCCTGTGCAACGCGCTGCTTTTCCAGCGCGACCACTACCTCTGCTGCTATTGCGGCGCACGCAAGCCGGCGCATGCGTTGACGCGCGACCACGTGCGACCGCTGTCGCGCGGCGGTCGCGACAGCTGGAAGAACGTCGTCACCGCCTGCCGCGCCTGCAACCAGCGCAAGGGCGCCGCCCCCCTCGAAAGCACCGGCATGGCAATGCTCTACGTTCCTTATGTACCGTCGATCTACGAGGGCCTGATCCTGCGCAACCGGCGCATCCTCGCCGACCAGATGGAATTCCTGAAAAACCTGCTGCCGGACCACTCCCGCCTGGTGACGCAGGAAGCGTGAGGCACCGGAGCGTTTCCCGGTCGCACCGCGCGAATGCACTTCCAGCAATGCGTGCGGCGAACGCTACATCGAACTTCCAAGCACTTCCCTAAGTGCCCGCCTTGCATCACCCAGCAGGCCGATGCTCCAAGAGTTTAGATGTCTTCCAGACGGATCGAGCCGTCCGGCCCCCAGTTGACCCGGGTGATGCCCGGGTCTTCGGCCTCCAGCCGGCGCCGTTCGAGTTCTTCGGCCGAGATTTCTCCCTGCTGCAGGCGCTGCTCGTCGGCCAGGCGGCGGTCTTCCAGCGTTTGGGCGCGACGGGCCAACGCTTCGCGCACCGCGCCGATCAGTTCGTCTTCCGCCCAGGGTTTGACGATGTAACGGAAGATTTCGGCCTCGTTGAGCGCCGCCATCAGCGTGTCGAAGTCGGTCGACGCCGACAGGATCAGGCGCACCGCATCGGGTTGCAGCTTGCGTACTTCCTTGAGGAAAGCCACGCCGTTCATGGCCGGCATGCGGTAGTCGGAGACGACGGCATCGAAGGGTATCGCCGCGACGCGCCCCAGCGCCCGCCGCGCATCGTCGCACGTCTCGATCTGCAATTCCCCGTCGGGGAAGGCCCTGCGCAGCGCGCGGCGCAATGCGCTGAGTACGTTGCCTTCGTCGTCGACCAGCAGCACGCGTCCCATCGTTCTCATCTCCGTTCGGGGCGAATATAGACGGTCAGGCGAACGCCCTCGCTCGCCTCGTAATCCCTGATCTGGCGGATCAGGCTGGCATCGAGCAGGTAGTCCGTGGCCAGCAGCAGGACGCCGTCGCGGCTGATCAGATCGCGCGCCAGCACCATGCCCGGCTTCAAGTCGGCGGCGGCGATCGCCAGTTCGTTGGCGGGGTCTTGCTCGACGGCCCCGGTGAGATGCAGGAAAGCATCGACCACCTGGGGATCGTAGCGCTTGCCGCGCCCTTCGACGATCAGCTTCTTGGCGTCCTCGGCGTTCATGCGGCGCGACGTCAGCAGCCCCAGCTGCAGGCCGTCGAAATCGTTGGCCAGCGCCAGGATGCGCGCACCGAGCGGAATTTCGAGGCCGGATACGCCGTCCGGATAGCCCTTGCCGTCGTAGCGCTCGTGGTGGGCGCGGACCAGACGGGCGGCGCCGCGCAGTTCTTCGAGCGCCATCAGCGCCTGCTCGCCGCGCGCCGGATGCTTGCGGTAGTAGCCGAGATCCTCGCCGCTCATCTGCGTCACCGCTTTGGCGAGCAGGTAATCGGGCAGCCCGATCTTGCCGATGTCGTGCAGCAGGCTGGCGAGGAAGACGTCCTGCGCCGCGCGGGCGTCGAGATCGAGCACGCCGGCGATCTTGCGCGCGAGGTCGGCGACGCGGCGGGAATGGCCGGCCAGCGAACTCTCGCGCAACTCGATCAGATTGGTGAACACCTTGATCGAGGTGAGGAAGCTGGTTTTCAGCTTTTCGTGCGCCAGGGCGAGCGAATCGTGCGCCCGGCGCAATTCGGCGGTGCGTTCCTCGACCTTGGCTTCGAGGCTGGCGTTGAGTTCGCGCAGCTCCTCGTTCTGGCGCTTCGTCAGCGCTTCGAGGCGGGCTTTTTCGCGCTCCAGCGCCTTGCGTTCGAGCGCATGGCGGACGATCAGCAGGATGTCGTTGTCGTCCCACGGCTTGGCGACATAGCGGAAGATCTCGCCCCGGTTGATCGCGTCGATGGTCGCGGCGACGTCGGCATAGCCGGTGAGCAGGATGCGTATCGTCTCCGGGCTGCGCTGGCACACCTGTTCGAGAAAGCGCGCGCCGTCCATCTCAGGCATGCGCATGTCCGAGATGACCAGATCGAAGGTCTCAGTCTCCATCATCTTCAGGGCTTCGGCGCCGCCGCCGGCGACGGCGACGCGGTAGCCGCCCTGCCGGAAAACGCGGCGCAACGCGGACAGGATGTTGGGCTCGTCGTCGACGCAGAGCAGGCGCCAATCGGCGCCCTCGGCCGCGCCGGCCGGGCTCGTCGCTTCGCTCATGCCGCCTCCCCCGTCTCGCTCGTCGCATGCCGGATCGGCAATGTAATGCGGAAGGTCGTCCCCTCGCCCACGCGACTCTCCACTTCTAGATTCCCCTTGTGATTCTGGACGATGCCGTAGGACAGGGAGAGGCCCAGCCCCGTCCCCTTGCCGACCGGCTTGGTGGTGAAGAAGGGATCGAATATCCGGCTCAGGTTCTCCGGCGCGATCCCGCAGCCGTTGTCGGCCACTTCGATCCACACGCTGTCGTCGCGTCTGCCGGTGCGGATGACGATCCTGCCGCGCGTTTCACCCATCGCGTGCGCGGCGTTGACGCACAGGTTCATGAAGACCTGATTGAGTTGCGACGGCAGGCACTCGACGTCCGGCAATTCGCCGTATTCCCTGACGACGTCGGCCTTGTACTTGATCTCGTTGGCGACGATGTTGAGCGTCGAATCGAGGCCCTGGTGCAAATCGGCCCACTGGAACTCGTCGCTGCTGTCGACGCGGGAGAAGTCCTTGAGGTCCTGGACGATCTTCTTGACCCGGGTGATCCCCTCCTTCGATTCGCGCATCAGCATCGGGATGTCCTCGCGCAGGAAATCGATATCGAGCCGGCTGCGCAGGCCTGCCAGCTGGGCCGCCCGCTCCCGGTCGCCGATCCCGGCTTCCGCCGCCTCGTAGGCGTCGAGCATTTCGAAGACGTCCTTCAGATAGTTTTCCAGCGCGCCGATGTTCGAATGCACGTAGCCGATCGGATTGTTGATCTCGTGCGCGACGCCGGCCGCGAGCTGGCCGATCGAGGCGAGCTTTTCCGACTGCATGAGCTGCTGCTTGGTTTCGGTGAGCTTGGCGTTGAGCTGCGTCAGCTCGCCGTAGCGCCGCAGCAGTTCCTGCTCGGCCTGCTCGCGGCGCTTGATATCGTCCTCCAGCGTGCGATTGGCTTCGGCCAGCTGCTGCGTGCGCTTTTCCACCAGCTCTTCGAGGCTGGCCTGCGCGTTGCGCAGCTCCTGCTCGGCGTTGCGCCGCTCGGTCACGTCCTGCAGCGTCTCGATCGCACCGATGATGCGGCCGTCCGCGTCCTTCAGCGGCGCGGCGGTGAAGAACATCCAGCAGCCGCCGTCGCCGAAGCGGGGAAAGAAATCCTCCGCCTCGAACGCCCCCGGAATCAGCGGCGAAGCCCGGTACTTGCCGGCGTAGTAGCTGGAGATTCCGTCTTCGAGCGCGCCCGAGATGATGAGGTCGGCCATCACCGGCCGCTCATGCTCGTAGAAGGCGCGCCACGGCCCGGTCATGCCGACGATTTCGCTGGCCGGCACCTGCGTCACCAGCGCGCAGGCCTTGTTCCAGTGGGTGATGCGATGCTCGGCATCGAGCACGAAGGTCGCCACCGGGTCGCCGTCGATGATCTGCGCCAGCAGTTCCTGCGCCCGCGAACGCTCGCTGACGACCCCTTCGAGTTGATGGTTGAGGGTCAGCAGAGTGTCGTTGCGCGAAGCGAGCAGGCGCGACAGCGAATCCATGGCGGTGAACAGGCTCAGGGTGGCGGGATCGCCCAGACCCTTCGCCTCCCGGGAATAGGCCTCTTCCGGCGACATCCCGGCGCGGATGCTGCGCACCTGGCGCGCCATCGCCTGATCGATGCTCAGGATGTGATTGGTCAGCCAGCCGGTCAGAAAGCGCAGGAGGTGCGCGATGTCGTCCGAGTAGATGGGTGCATCGTGCAGTTTGAGGATCTGCGCCGAAAAATCGCGGTGGATCGCGATGTGCATCTCGACGTGCCGGCGGTCGCAGGCGACGCTTGCCATCAGCTCTTCCTCGTGGCGGAAATGCGTGTCGGCATAGCCCACGAGCGTATCGAGCACCGCGCCGATTTCCGCGACGCTCCGCGCGCTCGCCTGCAGATCGGCCGCCCAGTTGATGATGCGCACGAGTTCCTGGTGTTCTTGATCGACCACCGGTTCGCCGGTGACGTAACGCTGGTCCCAGATCAGTGCTTCCATGGCATCTCCCCTAAACGTTCCGCCCGCGCCGCGTCGCCGGCCCCGGCGTCAACTGATCAGCAAGTCGCAGACATCCTCGAACTGCACCTCCACCTCGGCGAATATCTCCAGGAAATCCTCCCGGTCGAGGTTGACCGCGTTCCAGCTGACCGGCGAGATCGGCGGCACGATATCGTGGCGGCCGCCGCTCAGCGCCAGGGCATGCACGATGCCGTCAGCGACGTGGACGAGATGCGTCAGCGAGCGCAGTTCGGCCTGCTCCGACTGGTGATGTCCGGCGATGGCCGCGCTGATCAGCGGCGAAAAATGCCAGCGTTCGGTCAGGGCGCGGCCGATCCGGGCGTGGTCGATGCCGAGCAGCGCCACCTCGGCGTCGACCAGCAGGCAATCCTCCCGCCGCCGGTGTTCGACGACGGCGTCGAAATGGCGCGGAAAGCGCGCCGCGAGCACGAGGCGGCCGATATCGTGCAGCAGGCCGGCGGTGAAGGCGTTCTCCTCGCTGACCCGCAGGCGGCGGGCGATGGCGCGGGCGCACAGCGCGACGCTGATGCCGTGCGCCCAGAAGGCGCGATAATCGAAGCTGCCGGCCAAGCCGCGGCTGCTGAAGCAGGCGGTCGCCGCCGCCGCCGTGGCCAGCGTGCGGACGCCGCGCAGGCCGAGCACGACGATCGCGTCGTGAATCGACGTGACCTTGCCCTGCAGGCCGTAGAACGAAGAATTGGCGACGCGCAGCATGCGCGCGACCAGCGCCTGGTCGCGCGAAATCTTGCTCGCCAGCAGATCGGCGTCGGCGTCTTCATCGTCGACGCTCTCGATCAGCTCGACGACGACCGCAGGCAGCGCGGGAAGGCTGTCCACCTGCCGGATCAGCGTGTCCAGGTCGAGCCGCCAGGGTTCGAGCGCGTTCGTCATGCAGGCCGCCTCCCGCGATATTCCCTGATCATCTGCAGCAGTTGGCGGGCCGGCGCCTCGTCGCCGGCAAGCCGGAAGAGGTGACGCAGCTGCTGCTCGATCTCCTGCCGGGACGCCGCTTCGCGCTCCGGGTCGTCCGCCTGCTCGACGAGCACGACGAGCGCTTCGATCCCGCGCCGGCGCAGGCTGAGCAGCGTCGCCTCGGTTACCGAAGCGCCCTTGGGCAACAGCACCGCGCCCTGCGCATCGCGCAGCTCGGCAGCCAGGACGCTCCCCGGAGGCACGCTGTCCAGCGCCATTTCACGGGCAGAGAAACTCATGGCGCCGACTCCCGGGCAAGGAACAGCATCAGGCTGCCGCGCGAGCGGGACGTCTCGCCCATGGTCCGGCAACTGACTCGCCAGCGCCCGCCGTCGGCCGCCCAGTCGATGCCGCCGCCATCCTTCGCCAGCAGCAGGCCGTTCAGCCGCTCCGGCAGGCGCTCCTCGGCGAAGCTGCCGAGCAGCGGAACGCCGCCGCCGAGCAGCAGATCGGCTTCGCGGTTGGCGAAGACGATCATCCCGTCGTTGTCGAAACCGATGATCGGCAGCGAAACCTGCTGTAGGATTTCCTGCGCGATGTCGAGACTCGCCTCGTCGCGCGCCAGCTGGCGCTGCTTCTCGTCGAGCACCGAGCGCAGTTGCTGGTTGGCGTGCGCCAGTTCCTTGTTGGCGATCTGCACATCGTGGTTCAGGCGCCGGTTGTCGTCGGCCAGTTCCTTGTGGCGAAAGGCTTCCTCGATATTCGCGCGCAGTTGCTCGTCGTCCCAGGGCTTGGTGAGGAATTTGTAGATCGCGCCTTCGTTGATCGCATCGGTGATCGACTGGAGTTCGGTGTAGCCGGACAGCACGATGCGCACGGTATTCGGATAGATGGTCTTGACCCGGCGCAGGAACTCGACGCCGGTCATGGCCGGCATGCGCTGATCGGAAATGATCACGTCGACCTCGTTCTGCGCCAATTGCTCCAGACCCTGTTCACCACCGTTGGCGACCAGGATCCGGTAGCCGTCGCGGCGCAGCAGGCGGCGCAGCGAGGCGAGGATGTTCTCCTCGTCGTCGACCAGCAGCAGGACGCGCTGGCGCTGCTGCGAACGCAGCTGCTCCTCGCTCAGGCGCTTGCGCATTTCCAGCAGGCCGGCGGCCGCGGCCGCCGGCAGGGGCGGGCTGAAGAGATAGCCCTGGATTTCGTCGCACTGGTTGGCGATCAGCAGCGACAGCTGCCCGTCGGTCTCGACGCCCTCGGCGACCACCTTGAGCTTGAGGCTGTGCGCCATGGTGATCACGGCGCGCGTGATCGAGGCATCGTCCGGGTCGGCGGTGATGTCCTGCACGAAAGAACGGTCGACCTTCACCGCGTCGAGCGGGAAGCGTTTCAGGTAGGACAGGCTCGAATAGCCCGTGCCGAAGTCGTCGACCGACAGGCGAATGCCGAGCCGACGCAACTCGCCGAGCGTCGCGATGATCTGCTCGGCGTTGCGCATCAGCATGCTCTCGGTGAGTTCGAGTTCGAGGCTCGCCGCCTCCAGCCCGCTAACGTCCAGGGCGGTGCGCACCGTATCGATCAGATGCGGGTCCTCGAGCTGGCGCGCCGACAGATTCACGGAAACGTCGGTGCGGCCGAACCCCGCCTGCTGCCAGAGCGCCAACTGGCGGCAGGCCGCTTCGAGCACCCAGGCGCCGACCCGGACGATCAGCCCGGACTCTTCCAGCGAAGCGATGAAATCGGCGGGGAACACCAGGCCGCGCGTCGGATGGTTCCAGCGCAGCAGGGCTTCGAAGCCGACGATTTCGCCGCTGGCGCAGCTGACCTTGGGCTGGTAATGCAGTTCGAATTCGTTGCGCTCGAGGGCATGGCGCAAGTCGGTTTCCAGGTGCAGACGCTCCAGCGCCCGCTCGTTCATCACGGGCGTATGGAACTGCCAGCCGCCGCGTCCGAGATCTTTGGCCCGGAACATCGCGGTATCGGCGTAGCGCAGCAGAGTATCCGCATCGTCGGCGTCGTCCGGGAAGACGGCGACGCCAATGCTGGCGCCGACGTACAGATCCTGCCCGGCCGCCCGGAAAGGTTCGGCCAGCAGCCCGATGAGCTTGCGCGCGACGGCGACCGCTTCCTGTCCGTTGCGCAGATCGGGCAGGATCATGACGAACTCGTCGCCACCGAAACGCCCCAGCGTATCGCTGGCGCGGCAGGCCGCGGAAAGACGCCGTCCGAACTGCTGCAGCAGCTCGTCGCCCACCTGATGGCCGAGGGTGTCGTTGATGACCTTGAAGCGGTCGAGGTCGATGAAGAGGACGGCGAGTTTCCGGTGATAGCGCTGCCCCTGGGCCAGCATGTGGCGCAGGCGGTCGAGAAAGAAGGCCCGGTTCGGCAGGCCGGTCAGACTATCGTAGTGCAGCAGCTGAAATACGCGCTGTTCGGCCGCAACCGCTTCGCTGACGTCGGAATGCATGACGAGCGCGCCGGGCTCGCCGGCCACGCGCAGCGGCGCGAAGTAGGCGCGAAACCAGCATTGCCGGTCTTCCGAGTGGCTGGAAAAAACGAAGGAAAAATCGGCGCGCTCGCCGGCGATCACCTCGCGCAAGCAATCCGCCGCCTCGCCCGCCGCTTCGATGTAGCAACCGCCGATGCCGTGCGTAGCCAGCGACAACGCGCTCTCATCGGCGAAGCGCCGCCAGCCGCCGTTGACCGCGACGATGCGCCCCGTCCGGTCGAGCAGCGCGACATTCGCCGGCAAGGCCTCGAGGACGTCGGCAACGTCGTCCGGCAGCCGCCGGGCGCCCGGCGCCCGCGCGGGATCGAGATCGCGCGGCGCATCGCCGTCCTCGCCCGCGGCCGCGCCGATTTTCTCGCTTGCCTCGTTCATCGGCCCCTCCAACGACTTCCTCCTCGGTGGCAACGCCCGTCCGCATTGCCAAGCATTCGCTTCGGGCATCCGGCAACTCGCGTGCGGATGACGTCCGGTTTCCGGAAACGATAGTTCCAAGACTAACATCGAATCTTCGGAAGGCAAGCCCAGCTCGCCAGCAAGGGGAAATCGCCGCCAGCCGCTTCGTCAGCCCTCCACGCATCGATCCCTGCAAACCGGCGGCGCAACGCAAAACGCCCCGGTGAAACCACCGGGGCGTTCGGAAAGAAGCACTCCGCTATGCGGATTACTTCTGCTGCTGCGATTCCTCTTTCATTTTCTTGCTGAAATAGCGGGCATACCAAACCGACATGCCGGTCGTGAAGACGATCACGAACAAGCTGAGCAAGCCCATATCGCTTTTGAAGAGCAATTCCCAAGCCATGATTTACCTCCCATTGTTATCAGAACGAACACCGGTACCACCTGCTGCCTGCGCTTCAGCCGAGAGCCGCAGCGAAGTTTGCTTTTCGACCTCCCAGTCGCCAACCAGCCGCCAGTCGCGCTTGTCGTCCTCGAGCGCGACGTGCCAGCGCCCGCTGAGCGGTGCGGACAATTTCCCGGAATAGAAGCCCGCTCCGTCGGACTGGAGGCGCAGGCTCTGATCCATCCCGCCGCGCGTCGGGTGAACGATGCGCAGGGCAAGGGATTCCGGCATGGGAACGCCGGGCTGAGCTTTCAGGAATACCCGCAGCAAGGTCGCGTCGGCGCCTCCGGAGAGGATTTCAGCCTCCATCCCCAGTTCGCTGGCGTGCTGGTTGCGAGCCGTGCGCTGGTTCACCGCCAGCCCCTGCTTGTAGTAGTCGTCCTCGACCAGGCCGTCGTTGCTGACGACCGCGAGGTAGGTGGTGATCACCCCGGCGACGATCACGACGAAGGGGCCGAACATGAGAATCCACGGCCACGGCTCGCGGTACCAGGGACGGGTATCGGTATTCATAATTCTGCTCATGGCAATAGGAACGAGGCTTTCTCGCGAACCGCGATCTTGTCGTGGTTCTGCGCTTTGATTTCGAAGAAAATCGGGTTCGACCCCTTGGCGCCAGCGCCGGGGTCGACCCGCGCGGCAAGCAACACCGTCTTGGCAGAGGCGGAAGGCACCTCGACGATGCGTTCGCCGACGATGTCGATCCCCTCCAGGCCACTGACGTTGATCGCATAGCGATGGGGGGCTTCGTCGGTGTTGGAAATGTGCAGCGTGTAAACGTTCTCGATGCGTCCGTCGTCGGCTTCGCGCGCCAGGGTCGAGCGGTCGCGGATGATGTCCACCTTGAGCGGAATCCGCACCGCGAGACTCCACGCCGTGGCGACGACGATCGCCATGAGGATCGAGGTGTAGAGGACCGTCCGCGGGCGCAAGAGGTGCGCCAGGATGTCGTGCTTCGTGTAATGCTTGGCCAGCGCGTTTTCGGTCGAATAGCGGATCAGGCCGCGCGGCGAGCCGACCTTGTCCATCACGGCGTCGCAGGCGTCGATACACGCACTGCATGCGATGCACTCGTATTGCAGGCCGTTGCGGATGTCGATCCCGGTCGGACAGACCTGGACGCAGATTCCGCAATCGACGCAATCGCCGAGCTTCTGCGCGCCCGGATCGGCGTTCTTCCGGCGCGCGCCGCGCGGTTCGCCGCGCTCGGGATCGTAGGTGATGATCAGCGTATCGGGATCGAACATGACGCCCTGGAAGCGGGCGTAGGGACACATGTATTTGCACACCTGCTCGCGCAGGAAGCCGGCCTGCATGTACAGGAAGGCCGCGTAGAACAGGGTCCAGAACAGTTCCCAGGGGCCCAGCGAGAAAGACAGCGCCGAAGCGAGCAGTTCCTTGACTGGCGTGAAATAGCCGACGAAGGTAAAACCGGTCCACAGCGCGACGACGAGCCAGAGGGCGTGCTTGACGAACTTGAGCCGGAACTTGCGCGGACTCATCGGCTGGGCGTCGAGCTTCATGCGCGCCGGCCGCTCGCCTTCGATCTTGGTCTCGATCCACATCAGGATTTCGGTGTAGACGGTCTGCGGACAGGCGTAGCCGCAGAACAGCCGCCCGCCGACCGCCGTCGCCAGAAACAGGGCGTAGGCCGAGATGACCAGCAGGATGGCGAGATAGATCACGTCCTGCGGCCAGAAAACCATGCCGAAGATGTAGAACTTGCGCTCGACGAGGTGGAAGAGAACCGCCTGACGTCCGTTCCAGTCGATCCAGCAGAGCCCGTAGAACAGGGCCTGCGTGAAGAACACGAGCCCCCACCGCCAGTTGTTGAAGACACCCGAAACGCTGCGGGCGTAAATCGTCTTGTGCTTTTCGTACAGGCTGGAGGTGTCGATCGGGATTGCTTTGCCGGTGTTCTCGGCCGGAGAATTCATGTTCATGGATCCTAATCTATTTCAGAATTGCACGCGGTTCCACTATTCCGCCATCGAGCGCATGCAATTTTGATGCAGATCAGTCGCCGTCGATTCGACGGGAAACTGCAGAGAAAAACGGAGCGGCTTGCACCGCCCCGTTCGTAGCAATACTTACTTCTTTTCGCCGCCGGCGCTCAGGCTATAGACATAGCCGGCCAGCAGATGGACCTTGGCTTCACCGAGGAAATCCTTCCAGGCCGGCATCTGGTTGTTGCGGCCCTTCGTGATGGTCTCGATGATGGTCGCTTCGGAGCTGCCGTACAGCCAGACCTTGTCGGTCAGATTCGGCGCGCCGAGGGCGTGCATGCCGTGCGCATCCGGACCGTGGCAGGCGGAGCAGCCGGCGGTCGCGAAGGCTTCCTGACCCTTGGCGACGCGCACCGAGTCGGCCGGCAGGCCGGACAGCGAACGCACGTAGTTGGCCAGATCCTTGATCGTCTCGGCACCCAGCTGGGCATGCGGGGGCATCACGCCCATGCGGCCGTTGGAGATCGTCTCGACGATCTGGGCCGACTCGCCGCCCCACTGCCAGTCGTTGTCGGCCAGATTCGGGAAGCCCTTGGCGCCGCGCGCATCGGCACCGTGACACTGCATGCAGTAGGTCAGGTACAGGCGCTTGCCCATTTCATTGGCGTCCTTGTCGGCGGCAACGGCGGCAACGTCCATCTTCAGGTACTTGTCGAACAGGGGCTTGACCTGGGCATCGACCTTGGCGACTTCCGCCTGGTGCTGACCGGCCGAAGTCCAGCCGAGAACACCCTTGAAGTTGCCCAGACCGGGATACAGCGCCAGATAGACGAGGGCGAAGATCACCGTGATGTAGAACAACCAGCTCCACCACTTGGGCATCGGGTTGTTGTACTCCTCCAGCGTCTCGTCCCACACGTGACCCATGGTCACGCCCTGATTCACCTTGCCCTTGCTCTGCACGTAGAGCAGCACCGCACAGGCGAGAATACTCACCAGAACGATGACTACAACGTAGAAATTCCAAAAATCATTCACAAAATCGCTCATGATGCTTTCCTTTTTTCGTTGCGTGGCAGGCCGGTTTCGGCCCGCTCCGCTTCATCATCCGCGAACGGCAGGTTGGCCGCCTCATCGAAACCCTTTTTGTTGGCCTTGATGCCGTATGCCCACCAGACGATGCCGATGAAGGTCATCATCGACACCACGGTCATGATGGATCGCAGATCGTTGATGTCCATGGCTTACTTGGCGCCCTTCATTTCGAGGCCCATCCCTTGCAGGTAGGCGACGAGGGTGTCGAGTTCGGTTTTGCCTTCGAGCTGCTTCTTCGCGCCGGCAATCTCCTCGTCGCTGTAAGGCACGCCCACTTTACGCAGGGCACGCATCTTGGCTTCGATGTCGGAGGCGTCGGCCGGAGTCTTCTGCAGGAAAGCGTACGCCGGCATGTTGGACTCAGGAACCACATCACGCGGATTGATCAGGTGCGCGCGGTGCCACTCGTCGGAGTAGCGGGCGCCCACCCGGTGCAGGTCCGGACCGGTGCGCTTCGAACCCCACTGGAACGGGTGGTCATAAACGAACTCACCCGCCACCGAGTAGTGGCCATAGCGCTCGGTCTCGGCGCGGAACGGACGGATCATCTGCGAGTGGCAGTTGTAGCAGCCTTCGCGGATGTAGATGTCGCGCCCGGTCAAACGCACCGGATCGTAGGGCTTGAGGCCCGCGACCGGACTCGTCGTCGACTTCTGGAAGAACAGGGGAACGATCTCCAGCAGGCCGCCCCAGATCACCACGAGGACCGTCAGGACGATCAGAAGGCCGACGTTCTTTTCAATTTGTTCGTGCTTAATCATTATTTTTTACCTCCCAGGCTCAGGCGTGATGACCGACCGGTGCGACCACCGGAACATCTTCCGTCTTGCCGCCGGCAATCGTCTTGAACATGTTGTAGGCCATGATCAGCATGCCGGACAGGAAGAGGACACCGCCCAGGAAGCGAATCGCCCAGAACGGATACGAGCCCTTCACCGCTTCGACGAAGCTGTAGGTCAGCGTGCCGTCGGCGTTGACCGCACGCCACATCAGACCTTGCATCACACCGGCGATCCACATCGAGGCGATGTACAGCACGACGCCGATGGTGGCCACCCAGAAGTGCACCGTGATCAGCTTGACGCTGCTCATTTCAGCCTTGCCGAACAGACGCGGCAGCAGGTAGTAGATGGCGCCAATCGAAACCATGGCCACCCAGCCCAGCGCGCCGGAGTGCACGTGGCCGACCGTCCAGTCGGTGTAGTGCGAGAGCGCATTCACCGTCTTGATCGACATCATCGGACCTTCGAAGGTCGACATGCCGTAGAAGGACAGGGAGGTGATCAGGAACTTCAGGATCGGGTCGTCGCGCAGCTTATTCCAGGCACCCGACAGGGTCATGATGCCGTTGATCATGCCGCCCCACGACGGTGCCAGCAGAATCAGCGAGAAGATCATGCCGACGGACTGGGTCCAGTCAGGCAGCGCGGTGTAGTGCAGGTGGTGCGGACCGGCCCACATGTACGTGAAGATCAGCGCCCAGAAGTGCACCACCGACAGACGGTAGGAGTACACCGGACGACCGGCCTGCTTCGGAACGAAGTAGTACATCATGCCGAGGAAGCCAGCGGTCAGGAAGAAGCCGACGGCGTTGTGACCGTACCACCACTGAACCATGGCGTCCTGCACACCGGCATAGGCCGAGTAGGACTTGGTCAGCGAAACGGGAATCGCAGCACTGTTCACCAGGTGCAGCAGGGCCACAGCGATGATGAAGGCACCGTAGAACCAGTTGGCGACGTAGATGTGGCTGACCGTACGCTTGGCGATGGTGCCGAAGAACACGACGGCGTAGGAAACCCAGACCAGCGTGATCAGGATGTCGATCGGCCACTCGAGCTCGGCGTATTCCTTGCCGGAAGTGAAACCGAGCGGCAGGGTGACGGCGGCGGCCAGGATGACCAGTTGCCAGCCCCAGAAGGTGAAGGCGGCCAGACCGCCGGCGAACAGACGGGCGTGGCTGGTACGTTGAACGACGTAATAGGAAGTTGCGAACAGCGCACAACCGCCAAAAGCGAAAATCACTGCGTTGGTATGCAGCGGACGGAGACGACCGTAGGACAGGTAAGGTCCGAAATTAAGCTCCGGCCAAACCAGCTGAGCGGCGATGATGACGCCGACCAGCATACCCACAATGCCCCAGATGACCGTCATCACGGCGAACTGCCGCACTACCTTATAGTTGTATGTTGACTGAGTTTCCGACATGGGCCCACCTCATTATTTTGAAAAAAGACCGGTTTCCGCCGCCTCCCTAATACCCCTACAGACGGCATTGGAATGCATAGTATTTTAACCAATCGCAAGACAATTTGATATAGATCAAGCTGCGTCGCAACAAGATCAAAAGACGAAATTCAGACAAAAAAAGGGTGCGTCGCAACGCACCCCAACCCCAACAGAGAAACATACTGAAAACCAGAAAAAACAGGGACTTTCCCGCCTTCTCCAGATTCGAACCCGGCCAATTATCCGCATCTGCACGGAAAATATTTTGATGCAGGTCAAAACTCGGCAACATCGCTTTTCGCTGATGCAACATCAGCTTTTTGGCGGTGCATCATCGCGTTTGTCCGGGGCATCGCCGGAGACGTCCGGCTTGTCGTCGTCCATCAACATCCTGTATGCGGGCCCCTCCATATCGTCGAACTGGCCGCTGCGCACCGACCACCAGAACGCGACGCCGATCAGGAAGACCAGCACGACGGACAGCGGGATCAAGAGGTAAAGGGTTTCCATCGCGATCAGGACTCCGAGGCTTTCTGCAGGCGCAGCGAGTTGAGCACCACCAGCAGCGAACTGCCGGACATGCCGACGCCGGCCATCCACGGCGTGATGAAGCCGAACATGGCGAGCGGCAGCGCAACGAAATTGTAGACGAAGGACCACACCAGATTCTGGCGGATGACGCGCAGCGAGCGGCGCGCCACGCGGAAACCCTGGCGCAGGTGGTCGAGGTTTTCCGACAGCAGGACCAGATCGGCCTGCGTGCGCGCCAGCTGCGAACCGCCGCCCATGGCGATAGAGACCTGCGCTTGGGCGAGCACCGGCGCGTCGTTGACGCCGTCGCCGAGCATCGCCACCACCGCCCCGCCCGCCTGCAGATGGGTGACGTAGTCGTGCTTGCCTTGCGGCGACATGCCGGCCTGGACGTCGTCTATGCCGAGCGCCTGCGCCACCTTGTTCGCCACCGGCAGCGCGTCGCCGGTCAGCAGCGTAACGCGGCGCCCGGCCGCGCGCAGGTCGGAGATTACCGCAGCGGCGTTGGCGCGAATCTCGTCGCCGATGCGCAGCAGCGCCAGCCAGCCGCCCGCGTCGCCGAGCGCGATCACCGTGTCGCCGCTGTCGACGAAGGCCTGCGCCGACGCCGGCAGGGCGGCGCCATGCAACTCTGCGACGAAGGCCGGCCGGCCGATGCGCACGCGCACGCCGCGCGCGCCGTCGGTCGCGCTCATGCCGCTCCCCGGCTCATTGGCGAAATCGAGCAGCGCCGGCAGCACGGCATTCCCTGCCGCGTCGCGCACCGCCGCCCCGATCGGATGCTCGGAGGATTGTTCGAGCGCGGCGGCGAGCGCGAGGCAGCGCTCGCGGTCGAGCGCCCCGAGCGGCAACACGTCGAGCAGGCGCATGCGCCCGGTCGTCAAGGTCCCGGTCTTGTCGAAGACGAAATGCGTGGCGCGCGCCAGCGTCTCGATCGCGTGGCTGCGCGTGACCAGCAGACCGGCCCGCGCCATCGCGCCGCTCGCCACGGTGAGCGCCACCGGCGTCGCCAGCGAGAGCGCGCAGGGGCAGGTCACGACGAGCACCGAGACGGTAATCCACAGGGCGCGCGCCGGATCGATGAACCACCAGGCGACCGCCACCGCCGCAGCGACGAGCAGCAGCGCGAAGATGAAGCGGCTGGCGATCTTGTCGGCCAACTCGACGATGCGCGGCTTTTCCATCGCCGCGCGCTCCATCAGGCGCACGATCGCCGACAGACGCGTCGCTTCGCCGACCTGCTCGACGCGCACGAAGAGCGGGCTTTCGATGTTGAGCGCGCCGCCGGTCACCGCGGCGCCCGGCGCCTTGGGCACCGGCGCGCTTTCGCCGGTGAGCAGGGCCTCGTTGGCGCAGCTCGTTCCCTCCAGCACGCGGCCGTCGGCCGGAATCGTCTCGCCCGGCTTGACCAGCACGACGTCGCCGGCCTGCAGGTCGGCGGCCATCACGCGCTCGACCTCGCGCGCCTGCGGATAGCCCGGAACGCGCGCGGCGAAGGCCGGCATCAGCTTGGCCAGCGCCTCGGTGACGCTCACCGCGTGCTGGCGCGCCGTCATCTCGACGAAGCGCCCGCCGAGCAGGAAGAAGACGAACATCGTGACCGAATCGAAATAAACCTCGCCGGACGCCGTGATCGTCGCCCACAGGCTGGCCAGGAAGGCGGCGCCGATGCCGAGCGCGACCGGCACGTCCATGCCCACGCGGCGCAGCCTGAGATCGCGCCAGGCGCTGCGGAAGAAAGGCGCGGCGGAATAGAAGACGACCGGCAGGGTCAGCACCATGCTCGCCCAGCGCAGCAGCTGCTCGATGTCCGGCGCCATGTCGCCGTCGCCCGCCACATAGACCGGCACGGCGTACATCATCACCTGCATCATCCCGAAACCGGCAACGAACACCCGCCACAGCGCGCTGCGCCGTTCCTTCTTGGCCAGTTCCTCGGTCTTCGCGGCGTCGTAGGGGTAGGCGCGATAGCCGATCGCGGCGATCGCGGCGAGGATGTCGGACAGCTTGATGCGGCTCTCGTCCCAGCGCACGCGGGCGCGCCGCGTCGCGTAGTTGAGATCGACGCCGCTGACGCCGGGCAGCTTCGACAAATGCTGCTCGTTCAGCCAGATGCAGGCGGCGCAGGTGATCCCCTCGAGGATCAGCGAAGCCTCGCGCTCGTGCTCGCCGAGCGCGCGCACGAAGCTCTTCTGGAAATCGGCGTGGTCGTAGAGCTGGAGACCGTCGAGGATGGCCGGCATCGCTTCGCGCGGCGAATCGGGCAACGCATCGCGGTTGCGGTAGTAGTCGGCGAGACCGTTATCGACGATGGCCTGCGCCACCGCCTGACAACCGGTGCAACACATGGTGCGCGACTGCTCGCCCATGCGCACCGCCAGTTCGACATCGGCCGGGACCGGCTGGCCGCAGTGATAGCAATTACCCTTGTTCATCGAAGCCCGAGAATATGAAACGGCAAAGAAAAAGGCGCAGGGCGAAAACCCTGCGCCTTTCAAGGTCACCGAGTATAAGTTATTTCGGCGCCATCCGGATCGCTCCGTCGAGGCGGATCACCTCGCCGTTGAGCATGGTGTTTTCCATGATGTGGCGCACCAGCGCCGCGTACTCGGCGGGCTTGCCGAGACGCGAGGGGAAGGGAACCATCTTGCCCAGCGCGTCCTGCACTTCCTGCGGCATGCCCATCAGCATCGGCGTTTCGAAGATGCCGGGCGCGATGGTCATCACGCGGATGCCGGAGCGCGCCAGCTCGCGCGCGATCGGCAGCGTCATCGCCACCACGCCGCCCTTCGAGGCGGCATAGGCGGCTTGCCCGATCTGCCCGTCGTAGGCGGCGACCGAAGCGGTATTGACGATCACGCCGCGCTCGCCGGCCGCATTCGGCTCGGCCTGGCTCATCGCCTCGGCGGCGAGACGGATCATGTTGAACGAGCCGACCAGATTCACGTTGATCACGCGCGCGAAGCTCGCCAGCCTGTGCGCGCCTTCCTTGCCGACGACCTTTTCAGCCGGCGCGATGCCGGCGCAGTTGACCAGGCCGTTGAGGCCGCCGAATTCGCGGCGCGCCGTCTCGATCGCGTTGCGCGCGCTGTCCTCGTTCGACACGTCGGTTTCGACGAAACGGGCGCTGGCGCCCAACTCTGCGGCGACGGCCTCGCCGGCCGCCTTATTCACGTCGGCAAGCACCACCTTGCCGCCATTCTCGACGATCATGCGCGCCGTTCCGGCGCCCAGACCGGAGCCGCCACCGGTCACGACAAATACGGAATTCTCGATTTGCATCAGTTTCATCCTCCTTGAATTGACTCGGGAATCTTACCATTTCCAAACGGTAGCGTATGGAAAATTGCCGGCCGGCCCTGAGTCAATGGCGACCCAGTGTGGCGAAGGCGACAGTCAGAAAACCGAGCGCGAGGTTGACGCCGACCACCTGCCGGATGCGGTTGAGCGCCGCCCCGGCGGCCTTCCAGTCGGCGCCGTCGACCGCCCGCCCGAGCGCGGCATAGGGTCCGGTCGCGACATAAACGAAGAGCGCGATCATCAGCAGACCGCTGGCCGTCATCAGGTGCCAGCCGGGCGGCGCCGCCCGGAAGCCGACGGCGGCGAGCAGCAGCAGGCCGCTCGCCGCCATCAGCAGCACGGCGCCCCAGACCCACGCGAAGAAACGCCGGAACACACCGCGCCACAGCCGCAGGCGCTGCGGCGGTTCGAGCAGTTCGGCGGCGACGGGGCGCAGACAGACGTACGCGAAAAACATGCCGCCGACCCAGAGTACGGCGCCGGCGATATGCAAAAAGAGCAGCAGCGGCTGGATATTCATCGCGGACTTCCTTCCTTCGAACGCCGCCGGCGGACGCCATGGCACGGGCAAAACCATTATAATTCAGCCTTTTTCCCGGACTCCGCCCAGCGCATGCTCGTCTTTCGCGGTCTTTCGCAAACAGCGCCCAGCAGCACCGTGCTCACCATCGGCAACTTCGACGGCGTGCACCTCGGCCATCGCGCCCTGCTCGCGCGCCTGAAGGCTGCCGCCGCGGCCGAGGGCCTGCCGCCGACCGTACTCACCTTCGAGCCGCATCCGCGCGAATTCTTCGCCCCCGAATCGGCGCCGACCCGCCTGACCACCCTGCGCGAGAAGCTCGAACTGCTCGCCGACGACGGCGTCGCGCTGACCTATGTCTGCCCGTTCAACGCGCGCTTCGCCGCGCTCTCGGCCGGCGAGTTCATCGAACGCGTGCTGGTCGACACCCTGCGCGTCCGCCACCTGATCATCGGCGACGACTTCCGTTTCGGCGCCAAACGCAGCGGCGACTTCACACTGCTGCAGGAAGCCG
Source organism: Candidatus Accumulibacter sp. 66-26 (assembly GCA_001897745.1). Classification (GTDB taxonomy): domain Bacteria; phylum Pseudomonadota; class Gammaproteobacteria; order Burkholderiales; family Rhodocyclaceae; genus 66-26. The sequence continues at coordinate 217,362 of MKUH01000043.1, read as the reverse complement.
GTACCCGTCTCGGCTTTCGCGTCGAGGCGATGGACAGCGTGCTGCTCGACGGCACCCGCGCCTCCAGCTCCGCCGTGCGCGCGGCGCTCGCCGAAGGCCGCCTGGAAGACGCGACGCGCCTCCTCGGCCGCCCCTATTCGATCGACGGCCGCGTCGTGCACGGCGACCGCATCGGGCGCCAGCTCGGCTTCGCCACCGCCAACATCCGCATCAAGCACGAACGCCCGCCGCTGCTCGGCGTCTTCGCCGTCGAAGTGCACGGCATCGACGGGCGGACGCTGCCCGGCGTCGCCAACCTCGGCTTCCGGCCGAGCGCCAACCGGGTCGTGCGCCCGCTGCTCGAAGTGCATCTTTTCGATTTTGCCGCCGACATCTACGGCGCCCACCTCAACGTCCGCTTCCTGCACAAGCTGCGCGACGAAATGAAATTCCCCGACTTCGACGCCCTCAAGGCGCAGATCGCCGCCGACGCCGACGCCGCCCGAACCTATTTCAAGCTTTGATCGAGTAACCGCAATGGCCGACTACAAGAGCACCCTGAACCTTCCCGACACGCCCTTCCCGATGCGCGGCGACCTCGCCAAGCGCGAGCCGCAGTGGGTCGCCGCCTGGCAGGAAAAACAGCTCTACCGCAAGATCCGCGAGGCCTGCGCCGGCCGCCCGCGCTTCGTGCTGCACGACGGCCCGCCCTACGCCAACGGCGACATCCACATCGGGCACGCTGTCAACAAGATCCTCAAGGACATCATCGTCCGCTCGAAGACGCTGGCCGGCTTCGACGCCCCCTACGTGCCGGGCTGGGACTGCCACGGCCTGCCGATCGAGCACCAGATCGAGAAGCTGCACGGCAAGCACATCGCCGGCGACAAGGTGCGCGCCCTGTCGCGCGCCTACGCCGCCGAACAGGTCGAGCGCCAGAAAAAGGACTTCATCCGCCTCGGCGTGCTCGGCGAGTGGGACAACCCCTACCTGACGATGAACTTCAAGACCGAAGCCGACGAAATCCGCGCGCTCGGCAAGATTCTCGAAAAAGGCTACCTCTACCAGGGCCTCAAGCCGGTGAACTGGTGCCTGGACTGCGGCTCGGCGCTCGCCGAGGCCGAAGTCGAGTACGAGGACAAGACCTCGCCGGCGATCGACGTCGCCTTCGAAGTGCATCCCAACCACGCCGAGAAGGTGGCCAAGGCCTTCGGCCTCTCCCACCTGCGCGCGCCGGCCTTCGCCGTGATCTGGACGACGACGCCGTGGACGCTGCCGGCCAACGAAGCGGTCAGCGCCCACCCGGAATTCGACTACGACCTGATCGAAACGGCGAAGGGCACGCTGATCCTCGTGCATGAGCTGGCCGAGGCCTGCCTCAAGCGCTACGGCCTCGAAGGTACGGTGATCGGCAGCGCCAAGGGCGCCGCGCTCGAACACGTGCTGCTGCACCACCCCTTCCAACCGCGCGACGTGGCGATCGTTTGCGGCACGCACGTCACCGTCGAGGCCGGTACCGGCCTCGTGCACACCGCCCCGGCGCACGGCACCGACGACTATCTGGTCGGCAAGGTCTACGGTCTGCCGGTGAACAACCCGGTCGGCGACGACGGCCGCTTCCTCGGCAACACGCCCGCTCTCTCGGTCGGCGAGCTCGCCGGCAAGAGCGTCTGGGAAGCCAACCCGCTCGTCCTCCAGGAACTCGAAGCGAAGGGCCGCCTGCTCAAGGCCGAAAAGCTGCAGCACAGCTACCCGCACTGCTGGCGGCACAAGACGCCGATCATCTTCCGCGCCACGACGCAGTGGTTTATTGGAATGGATCACAAGGCCAAGGAAGAGGAAGCGACCCTGCGCTGGACGGCCGAACGCGCCGTCGACGAAACGCAGTTCTTCCCGGCCTGGGGCCGCGCCCGCCTCGAGGCGATGATGAAGACGCGTCCGGACTGGTGCGTCTCGCGCCAGCGCAACTGGGGCGTGCCGATTCCTTTCTTCCTGCACAAGGAAAGCGGCGCGCTGCATCCGCGCACCCCGGAACTCGTCGAAGCCGTCGCCCGGCGCGTCGAGGAAGCCGGCATCGAAGCTTGGTTCTCGCTCAACCCGGCCGAGCTGCTCGGCGACGAAGCGCCGCTCTACCGCAAGATGAGCGACACGCTCGACGTCTGGTTCGACTCCGGCGCCACGCACTGGAGCGTGCTGCGCGGCTCGCACAAGGAACAGCTGGCCTTCCCGGCCGACCTCTACCTCGAAGGCTCGGACCAGCACCGCGGCTGGTTCCAAAGCTCGTTGCTGACCGGCTGCGCGATCGACGGACGCGCGCCGTACAAGGCGCTGCTGACGCACGGCTTCGTCGTCGACGGCAAGGGCCTGAAGATGTCGAAGTCGAAGGGCAACGTGATCGCCCCGCAGAAGATTTCCGACACGCTGGGCGCCGACATCCTGCGTCTGTGGGTCGCCGCCACCGACTACTCGGGCGAGCTGTCGATCTCCGACGAGATCCTCAAGCGCGTCACCGAAGCCTACCGCCGCATCCGCAACACGCTGCGCTTCCTGCTCGCCAACACGGCCGACTTCGATCCGGCGCAGCACCTGCTGCCGCCCGAACAGTGGCTGGAAATCGACCGCTACGCGCTGGCCATGACGCGCCAGATGCAGGCGCAGTGCGAAGGCGACTACGCCCGCTTCGAATTCCACCGCGTCGTACAGGCGTTGCAGACCTTCTGCTCCGAAGATCTCGGCGGCTTCTACCTCGACATCCTGAAGGACCGCCTGTATACGACCGGCGCCGATTCGCGCGCCCGCCGCTCGGCGCAAAGCGCTCTCTGGCACATCCTGCAGTCCTTCATCCGGCTGATGGCGCCGATCCTCTCCTTCACCGCCGAGGAAGTCTGGCAGACGCTGACCGGCGACGCCGAGCAGTCGATCATGCTGAGCACCTTCCACGCGCTGCCGGCGCCGACTGATGAAGGCGCCCTGCTCGACAAGTGGAGCCGGATCCGCGGCTACCGCGCCGAAGTGACCAAGGCGCTCGAGGAACTGCGCGTCGCCGGCAGCATCGGCTCGTCGCTGCAGGCCGCCGTCGCCATCCACGCCGACGGCGAGAAATACGACCTGCTCGCCTCGCTCGGCGACGACCTGCGCTTCGTCTTCATCTGCTCGCAGGTCGCCATCGTGCGCGCCGCCGAGGAAAAGCTCGAATGCGCGCCGCTCGCCCACGCCAAGTGCGAGCGTTGCTGGCACGTGCGCGAGGACGTCGGCGCCGACCCGGCACACCCGGAACTGTGCGGCCGCTGCGTCGCCAACCTCCACGGCGAAGGCGAAGCCCGTGCCTGCGCGTAAGATCGACCGCTGGCTCTGGCTGGCCGCCATCCTCATCGTCCTCGACCAGCTCAGCAAGTGGGTCGTGCTCGCCAAGCTGAGCCCCGGCGACACGATCTACGTCGCGCCCTTCTTCAACTGGGTCCTGACCTTCAACCCGGGCGCCGCGTTCAGCTTCCTGTCCGACGCCGGCGGCTGGCAGCGCTGGTTCTTCACCGTGCTGGCGCTCGCCGTCTCGGTCTGGATTCTCGCCATGCTGCGCCGGCACTCCGCCGAGTTCCGCCTGTCGCTCGCGCTGACGCTGATCCTCGGCGGCGCGCTCGGCAACGTGATCGACCGCATCCGCTTCGGCGCCGTCGTCGATTTCGTGCAATGGCACGCCGCCGGCTACTACTGGCCGGCGTTCAACGTCGCCGATTCGGCGATCACCATCGGCGCCATCCTCCTGGCCTGGGATCAGTTCGCGACGAAACCTCCCGGCGCCAATGCGGTCGAAGGGGGCCAAGGAGGCGCCTGACAGTGACCGACCGCAAGCAACGCATTCCGCCCGGGCAGCGCGAAACCCGGGATTTTCCCGTCCTCGATCTCGGCATCCGGCCGGCACTCACCCACGACAACTGGCGGCTCACGCTGTGCGGCCTCGTCGCGCGCGAAGTCACGCTCGACTGGGCGGCGCTGATGGCGCTGCCGCAGGCGCGCATCCGCTGCGATTTTCACTGCGTGACGACCTGGTCGCAGCTCGACATGGACTGGGAAGGCGTGCGCGCGCGCGACGTCGTCGCGCTCGCCGCGCCGCTGCCCGCAGCGCGCTTCGTCACGCTGCACGGCTACGACGACTACACGACCAATCTGCCGCTCGCCGCGCTCTACGACGACGACGTACTGATCGCCCACGGTTTCGACGACGCCCCGCTCGCCGACGAACACGGCGGCCCGGTGCGCCTGCTCGTCCCGCAACGCTACGGCTGGAAGAGCGCCAAGTGGCTGCGCGCCATCGAATTCCACGCCGAGGACCGCCCCGGCTACTGGGAAGTGCGCGGCTACCACAACGAAGCCGACCCCTGGAAAGAAGAGAGATACAGCGAATGAACTCCGCCGCGAACGCAACACCGACCGCCCCGACCGTTCAGCCCGACAGCTTCCTGACGCTGCACTACCGTCTGAGCGGCATCGACGGCACCGAGCACGTCAGCACCTTCGACATGAGCCCGTCGACCCTGCAGATGGGCGGCGGCCAACTCGCCGCGACGCTCGAGCACTGCCTGCTCGGGCTCGGCGTCGGCGAACGCCACGTCTTCGAACTCGAGGCCGAGGACGCCTTCGGCCCGCACAACCCGCGTCTCGTCGAACGCATCGCGCGCAGCGCCCTGCCGCCGGAAATTGAACTGAAAGAGAATTCACTGATCGAATTCGCCGCACCGGACGGCGGCATCCCTGGCACGCAAGGTGGCTTCGCCGGTTTCCTGCGCGAGCTCACCGACACCTCGGCCCTCTTCGACTTCAACCACCCGCTGGCCGGCCAGGCCGTCCACTTCGAAGTCGAAATCATCGGAATCCTGTAAACCTCCCATGGAAATCATCCTCGCCAACCCCCGCGGCTTCTGCGCCGGCGTCGAACGCGCCATTGCCATCGTCGAACGCGCCCTCGAAAAATTCGGCGCGCCGATCTACGTGCGCCACGAGGTCGTGCACAACAAATTCGTCTGCGACGACCTGCGCGCGAAAGGGGCCGTGTTCGTCGAGGAACTGAGCGAGGTCCCGGCGGGCAATACGGTCATCTTCAGCGCCCACGGCGTCTCCCTGGCCGTCCGCGAAGAAGCCGAGGCGCGCGGCCTGAAGGTGTTCGACGCGACCTGCCCGCTGGTCACCAAGGTGCACATCGAAGTGGCGCGCATGCACGCGCAAAAGCGCGAGATCGTGATGATCGGCCACAAGGGGCACCCCGAAGTCGAAGGGACGATGGGGCAAAGCAACGGCGGCATGCATCTGGTCGAAAACGTCGAAGACGTGGCCGCCCTCGCCGTCGCGCCCGACGTCCATCTGGCCTACGTGACGCAAACCACGCTCTCGATCGACGACGCCGCCGCCGTGATCGCCGCCCTGCGCGAGCGCTTCCCCGACATCCAGGGCCCGAAGAAGGACGACATCTGCTACGCCACCCAGAACCGCCAGGACGCTGTCAAGGCCCTGGCCGCCAAGGCGGAGGTTGTCATCGTCGTCGGCAGCCCGAACAGCTCGAACTCGAACCGTCTGCGTGAAGTCGCAGAAAAGCAGGGCATCCCGGCCTTCCTCGTCGACTCGGCCGCCGATCTCGACAAGCTGCCGCTGCAGAGCAAGAGCATCGGCCTGACGGCCGGCGCCTCGGCGCCCGAATGGCTGGTCCAGGCAGTCGTCGACAAGCTGCGCGCCGGCGGAGGCGAACTGCACCTGCTGGAAGGTACGCCCGAAAACGTCTCGTTTCCGCTGCCGCGCGAACTGGCGTAATCCAGCATCGCCCCCCGCTCAACGGCGGGAAGCAACCGTTGATCGCCTCGCCGTGGATTAATCCACCCATTTGTGTTTTATTCGATACGTCAGCATCGACACCAATGGACGGTCATGAAGCGAAACAATGGATTCACCCTGATTGAATTATTGGTCGTTCTCGCGATCATCGGCATTCTGGCAGCCATTGCGTATCCGAATTACTCGGAATACGTCCTACGCAGCAAATTATCCGAAGCCAGGGCCAAGCTCTCTGAAATGCGCGTCAGGCTGGAGCAGTTCTATCAGGACAAACGCACCTATCTTGGCGCATGCGTTACCGGCACGGTCGCTCCGCTCCCGACCGATGGACAGTTCTTCACATATGAATGCGACCTGCAGGCCGATACTTACGTTGTGACAGCCACCGGAATCGTCAGCCAAGGAACCGGCGACTTCGTATTCAAAATCGATCAGGCAAATGTGCGCTCGACAACCGGTGTTCCAGCCGGCTGGGCAACCAGCGCCACGTGCTGGATACGCAACAAGAGCGGCGGCTGCTGACATGAAACGCACAGGCGGATTCACGCTCGTCGAACTAGCGGTCACGCTCGCCGTGCTCGGCATCATTCTCGGAATCGCCGTCCCGAGCTTCGCCTCCTGGTTACTCAAACTGCAAATCCGTAACGCCGCGGAAGGAATGCTGCACGGACTGCAACTCGCCCGAACGGAAGCGATCAAGCGCAACAGCCCCGTCACACTGACGCTTACCGGCGGCACGGGCTGGACGATCACCGACGGCAGTGGCGCGGTTATGCAGGCACGACCAAGCGGCGAAGGATCACAAGCCGCTTTCATCACGGTCACGACCCCCAGCGAGAGCTTTCCTTTCCCGATGACATTCAGCAGCTTGGGCCGCCTGACAAGTGCCGGTGCCACAACACCAGTAACCGGCGCAACCCTGTCTGCAGTTGGTATATCAGGGGCAGACTGCACCGCTGCGGGGCCGGAGAGCTGCCTCGTTGTTCAGGTATCGGTCGGAGGACAAATCCGGATGTGCGACCCAAGCCCCAGCGCAACACCGCCCCGGGCGTGCTAAGGAATCACCATGAGAAGTCAACAATCCGGATTTTTGTTGATCGAAGGATTGATCGCCATTTTAATTTTCTCCTTCGGCATCCTTGCTCTAGTGGCACTGCAGGCGGTTGTAGTCAAGGAAGTTGGCGAAGCCAAATTCCGGATGGAAGCAACACAGTTCGCCAATCAACTGATCGGACAAATGTGGGCCGACGACAAACTCACTCTCTCGATCAACTACGCCTCTCCCGATGGTTCGCGCTACACCCAGTGGAAGGATGAGGTCGTCGCCGCTAACAGTCTCCCAGGCGCTGCCACAAAGCCTCCAACCGTCGTCTTCAACGGCAGCAATCAGGTAACCGTTTCCATATTCTGGAAACAACCCGGAGCCGACGTAGCTCACGAATATGTTGTCATTACGCAGTTGCAATAGAGGGAGATTGACCTTGAGATCGATTACCAGGCCACTTCCGAAGCAAGAATACGGACTCTCGCTCGTCGAATTGATGATAGGACTCACCATTTCCATGATCGCAATATTGATCATGCAGCAGATGGTCGTATTTTTTGACACGCAGAAACGCGGCAGTTCCGGCGGCGCCGACGCACAAAATACCGGCATGATCGCAATGCACACACTGGAGAGCGATATTCGACAGGCTGGTTACGGGTTAGCCTCACTCGACACGCTCTACTGCACCATGCAAACCAGCCTTCCTTCCAATGGTCGCCGCCTTATCCCGATCATGATAATCCCGGACGGCACGGCTCGTACTAGCACCTCCAATCTCTTGGGTATCCCGCCAGGAGATGCTGGAAACGATATCGTTGCACTGATTTACGGCCATACTTCAGCAACCCCTGAAGGCGTTCCGATTTCGGGCGCCCTAGGAAGCGACACATATCTTTTTGGCAAGAATACGACGGGCTTCAACAACGACGACTGGGTGCTTGCAGCTCAAGAGGGGCAGCCCTGTACGCTAGCAAAAGTATCTGCCGTAGTCGCCTCCCCTCCAAAAATCACGGTTGACTACCCGTCTACCGGGGCAACTTATGCTGCCAACGCTGCCAACGTATTTAATCTTGGCAGCAAAGGCATGACCATGCGGGTATATGCTATCCGCAACGGCAATTTGACGGTTTGTGATTTTTGGTCCAACGATTGTTCGGCTGACTTGAGCGGTATGACTTCTGCAGCAGTGAATGCCCTATGGGTACCGATCGCCAGCAACATCGTCGGACTACGCATGCAATACGGCTGGGACACCAGCGCCACTGCGGATATGCGAGTCGACACTTACTGTCGCTCGCATCTGACGACCGCATCGCCGACCTGCCCAACTCCCGACGGCAGCAATACAACGCCGGCTACGACACCAAATGCAGCATGCGACTGGACGCGTATTCTCGCCCTCCGCCTTGCCTTGGTTTCACGTAGTGCGGACAAGAATCCGGAGGCTATCAACGTCTCCGATGCCAACATCAAACTTTGGCCCGACCAAGTCTCCGACCCAGCGGCTCCCAGCCCTACGACCACCGGACCGAGCTTCGCCATCCCCGACCGGCAGTATCGCTACAAAGTTTTCCAGAGCACGACCCCCCTCCGCAACGTCATCTGGCTTGGAGCCCAGTCATCATGCTCGTAGCACAAAAAAAACAATCTGGGCTAGCGCTGGTCATTGCGCTCATCATGCTCGTTGTCATGACGCTCGGTGCTATCGCAATGGTGCGCTCGATGGACACGACAACCCTGATTGCAGGCAACCTCGCCTTCCGACAGAGCGCCACTTATGCTGGTGACGTCGGGGTGGAAAACGCAATAGCTTGGCTGAACGGCTCCAGCAAGGAAACTCTGACTTGCGGAGCAATCGGCAACGATCTCGCCGTCTGCCCGGCCGGCTACAAATCAAATGGCGGCAATACGACAGATACCCCTTCCGCCGGACAAACCTGGGATGCATTCTGGATGGAAAATCTTGACGCCAGTGCCGTCAAACTACCGGAGGATGCCAGCAAAAACACTGTGTCCTGGTTTATTCACCGCCTTTGCGCAGGAGCAGGCGCACTAACCGCGTCCGGTTCCAATTGCGTCGAAACACCGTCGATTGCCAGCGCCAGCGGCAATTCCAAGCGCTCCGGCACCACCAAGTTTCAAGCCTCGTCACAGGTTTACTACCGAATCACAGTTCGAGTCGCCGGCAAAAAAAATACGGTCAGCTATGTTCAGGCGATTGTCGCCCTTTAGGCTGCACCGCGCGCCAGAAACAGGAGAAGAATCATGAATAACTTTCCTATCGCGAAAATCACCGCCCTGCTCGCCACCTGCGTTTTAGCACTGTATTCAGCGCTGACGCCAGCTGCATCGACCGACATCGCGAACTCTCCCGTCGTCACCTCCGAGAGCAATGCGACCCCCGTTCCTCCAAACCTCATGTTCATCGTGGACGACTCAGGCAGTATGGCTTGGGATTTCCTGCCGGACTGGGCCAACGACTATTTCTGCAAACGCGCCAGCGGCTCTGTCAAGACGAGCAACTCCAACGATAGTTACTCGATAAACTCACTCTGCTGTCGCAATCGAACAGGGAGTAGCGACACTTGCATGAAAGGCAGCTCCTACGGGACCACGGGAAGTTCTGCGCCGAGAAGCGATCTTCCCCTGACCTCCAGCGACTTCAACAGCGCTTACTACAATCCGGCAATCACCTACACGCCCCCAAAAAATGCAGACGGCACCAGCCGCCCAAGCCTGACCTGCGAGAACACTGGCGGTACAGTTTCCGGGAACGATTGCATCAACGGTTGGAGTGCAGTAAAGCTCGATGATTACGGAATTCAGGAAACTTCGAGCACGAAACTCAACCTCGTGACCAACTACCCGGACGTCGAGTGGTGCAGCGATAGTGGGCGTACCACTTGCCGAAAAAACAGCAATTACTTCTACCCGAATCAGATTTACAAATTCTTCAACGGAACGAGAGGGAATCCCTATTACTACGCCATAAGCCCCGGTGAATATTGCGATTCCGATAAATTGACCAATTGTACGGCTGCATCGGCCCCCACCGGGGCGTACACGATTCCCGCTCGGCTCCGCTGGTGCAGCGATACTGCACTCACTGTCTGCCAAGGCATCAAAAACGCGACCTTTCAATACCCACGCTACCCGACACTGATGCCCTCTGACAGTAGCTCAGGTAGTGTCACCACGGAGTTCACGGTCAGCGGCAGCGCAACGAACAGCAGCAACAGAACAACGACCATCACGGGAATCACAGTAGGAACGGGACCGGCCATAATCACCAGTGCCACCATTGGAAGCACCTCCGTAGACACGGTCAGCGGCAACATCATCACCAACATCGGCAACGGCTATTCCGCTTCAGCCAAGACATGCTCCACGGCAAGTGGCACCCGAACCTGCACCTTCACTGTCATGGCGCCTTCTAGCGGAACCTGTCCGTCCGGCGCCATTACTGCATCGACCACTGTCTCGGGGTCGGGCACCAACATCACCGTCAGCGCCACACCGCAATTCACGAGTTGCCGTACGCCGGGAAATTTTACGCGCATTGATCTTCTTCCCGGCATTGACTACCCCTTGCCAGGAAGCAACAGCAGAGGGGCGAATCGCACGGACTGCAATCCGCAAGCAACGACCTGCACTTACCTGGAAGAGATGACCAATTTCGCCAACTGGTTCACCTATTACCGGACCCGTATGCAGATGATGAAAACGGCATCCAGCCTGGCTTTTTCCGGCATTGGCGACAGCTACCGGGTAGGCTACATGACCATCAATAACAACAATAGCAGTACGTCTGTAGCGGGGAGTAGCGGCGACTTCCTGAACATAGACACCTTCAACACCACGCAGAAGGGAAACTGGTACTCCAAGCTTTTTTCGGCCAAGCCCAACAACGGCACCCCCTTGCGCTCGGCACTCTCCACCGCTGGACTGATCTACGGAGGAATCCTGAATGGAGCAACCCTGAACGGATCCGCGGTCTCCGACCCGGTCCTCTACTCCTGCCAGAAACACTTCACCATTCTCTCGACCGACGGTTACTGGAACACAGGGAACGACAGCGGCTGCTCCGGTCGCAGTGGCGCAGGCTGCAAATTGGACCAAACCTCGGCCATCGGTAATGCTGACGGCGCAGGGTCCCGCCCCTATTCTGACGGCGCAGTAGCAACGGTAACGACCGTCACCCGCTTCACTACGGTAGAAAGCTACGAATCGGTTCAAAAAACGACAACCACGTTTCCTTGGACACGCAATTCGATCACGGTTTCGGGAACGAAAAACTGCAACTACAATCGCAACGGCAAAAACTCCGGATACACCTTAACTACGCAGCCCCAAGTGTACAATCAGGTCGTGGTCGGCGAGACCACAAAGAACTACACCGACACAAGCTATTACGATACAACGGAGATCACCACCAACGGTAAACCCACGTCGAGCACCGTGAGCGGCACGACGACGACCCGTAACGTGACCAGCAGCGTCATTGTCCCGGAAGTGGGAAAAAGCGATCCCGCCCCCACTGCAGGCACAACGTTCACCAACAATGGCTCTCCCAGTTCCACCTGCGTAGCCACCTCCCCTGGCAACAGCTTCACCGCACCGGTTCGCGGCACACCGACAGAAGTCGGCAACAACACGGCAACCGTAGATATCAAATCGACCAACGGCCCCACGGCGGGAACGCCAAGAATCACAACAGTGACCGCAGGTGGCGTCAGCGACTCGCTGGCCGACGTTGCGTATTACTACTACAACACCGACCTGCGCACCGCGGGCTCGACCAACGCAACAACCGGAGTCGACGTAGGCACCGGCGACCCGGTTCCGGGCTCGAGCACTTACACAAACAGTTTCCAGCGCATGAATACCTACACATTAGGCCTTGGAATTGACGGCTACATGAAATTCCAGAGCAATTATGCGTCGGTTGAAACCGGAGACTTTTACGATATCGCCGCGTCCAACGACTCAAGCGCCAGTAAATGCACTTGGCAGGCCGCCGGATCGACTTGCAACTGGCCTGCGCCAAGCAACGACTCGCAGGCAAACATCGACGATCTATGGCATGCCGCCGTCAACGGTCACGGCGCCTATTTCAGCGCGAAATCGTCGGCTGATTTGGCCAACGGCCTAACAAGCGCCCTGAGCAGCATTAGCGCAAAAAATGGCGCAGCGGCAGCGGCTACGACAAGCAATCCAAACATCACGTCGGGCGACAATTTCCTGTTCAGTTCCGAATTCCGGACCAGTGAATGGACAAGCTCGCTCACCCGTCTGACGATCGACCCCAGGACAGGCCGCATCATCACCACAGAAGAAGACGGCACAGTCACTCCGGTCGTCGACTGGGATGCACAGAAGAAACTCGATAGCCGCGTCTCGGCAAACACCGACTCACGGACCATCTACACCTTCGCATCGGACACCACGCAAACGGCCTTCTGCGGATCGAACTACGCATCTTCGAGCAAACTCAAACCTCTTTGTTGGACAGGAGCGGATGGAGTCTATCCGGGCGATACCTCGCTGAACACAACCGAACAGTCTTACTTCTCCGGAGCGGGCATCGCCTCCCTGCCTCAGTTTTGCGCAACAGGCACCTATACCTTAACCGGTGAATCCGTCCCCAGAAACTGCCTCACCGAAGCGCAAAAGACTGACGCGTCCGGAAAGAAGCTGGTCAATTTCCTGCGCGGCCAGACTGGCTATGAAAATCTCTACTACCGCAAACGGACGCACACCCTCGGAGACATCGTTTCCTCTGAGGCTGCCTATGTCAAAGCGCCACGAGTAAGCTACTCGGACGCTGGCTTTACCGAATTCAAGTATGGGCATAACCCCAACGCAGATGGAATGGTCTATGTCGCCGCCAACGACGGCATGCTGCATGCATTCAACGCGACGACCGGGGAGGAAAGCTGGGCGTATATTCCTAGCATGGTCATACCAAAAATGTTCAATTTAGCCTCGACCAATTACGCCAATGACCACAAGTTCCTGCTCGATGGCACGCCGGTAGTCGACTATGTTTCCATTGGAGGGGTCTGGAAAACCATCCTGGTCGGCGGTCTCGGCGCAGGAGGGGCTGGTTTCTATGCACTGGATATCACTGATCCGACAACCCCGAAAGGCCTTTGGGAATTCAAGCAGAAAACGACATCTTGTGCGGCCACCGCGGCGCAGGCGATCGGGCAGACCGCTGACTGCGACCTTGGCTACAGTTTTGGCAACCCTGTTATCACAAAACTGGAAGACGGAACTTGGGTTGTCCTCGTAACCTCTGGTTACAACAACAATACTCCGGGAGATGGAGGGGGCTACCTTTACGTACTTGATGCAGGAACCGGCACCATCATCAACAAGATCGGCACCGGTGTCGGAAGCAACAGCGCGATTACGGGCGTATGCGATACTGCGCCTTGCCCGAGCGGTTTGGCAAAAATCGCAGCATGGGTCGACAGCCCCGATACAAACAACACCACCAAGCGAGTTTATGGCGGAGATATGTTCGGCAATCTGTGGCGTTTCGACATCAACAACAACATCGGAACCGCAGGCTACGACGCACAATTACTAGCTGAGTTCAAAGGTCCAACCGGAGCATTGCAGCCGATCACGGCGCGCCCGGAACTTGCCGAAAGCAATGGCATTGCCCTCGTGTTAGTGGGAACGGGCCGACTACTTGGCGATTCCGATAAATCAGATACCTTACAGACGGGGGCCAACCGACAGTCCTTCTATGCCATCAAAGACCCTCTCACGGGAACAGGCTGGGGAAATGTCCGCGACGCCGGGCTAGTGCAACAAACACTGACGATAGACGCCTCGACAGAAAGCCGTACCGGTTCAAAAAACTCGGTAACGCTAGCAACGGTTCCCGGCTGGTTCGTCGACTTTCCTGACGCGGGTGAGCGCTCCTATACTGATCCCGCGCTAGCCTTGGGAACAATCACCTTCACCACCAATTTGCCACTTGGAACCGCCTGCTCATCGAGTGGAGAGAGTTTCATTTACTTCTTCGATTACCGCTCCGGCATGCCGATTACCACTTACGTCGGAGTCAAACTGGCAAATGCACTCGCAACCCGCCCGGTCGTTGTTCAACTGGAAGGCGGCGCGGTACGCAGTATTACACGCTTGTCGGACACCTCGACCGACATCCGGGATGTACCTATCGGCAGCGCCAGCACCACTGCTCGCCGAGTTTCCTGGCGGCAACTGATTGAGGACTGAGACATCGAGAGCCGGAGCGGCTGATGCCATTCCGGCTCTCCTGCGAGCGCTCCTCGTTTCAGCCGGTCTTCATGCGCTCGTCCTCACCTCGATCCCCCTCTCCGGGCAAGACAATACGAGGACCGGCGTGCATACGCCAAAGAAGATTCACGCCACTCTCACCACCACGAAGGTAGCGGATACGAAGGTAGTCATCAGCGATCTCCTTCCCCACCTGCCAGCCCTCCCTTCGCCAGTCCCCGCTAACGCACCCAAACCGGAAGCGTTTCCGTCTGGGGAGGAGTCGACAATCGACGGCAGGGACACAGCTACTCCGCAGCCAGAAATCGGCGTCATCGTGACGCCACCACGCTATTACACACTACGCGAACTCGATGTTCCACCTTACGTGCTCGAATCTCCGTCTGACGACCCACCGGAATTGCTCGGTCGCACTGAAAACGGGTATGTCGTGCTCGAGCTATGGATCGCCGATAGCGGACAAGTTGCCAAGGCTGGAGTGCTGACGTCGGACCTGCCGGAAGAATTCGGACAAGGCGCCCTGGCTACCTTCGCCGCAACTCGCTTCTCTCCCGGCCGAAAAGACGGCGCGGCCGTCCACTCCTATATACGCATGAAGGTATTTTTCGGTCCGGAATCCATCAGAGATGGCGGGGAGAAACGGCATTTACCCGCACAGCGACTGACGCCCCCCTGATGAATACCCGGATCTTTTCCCGCCCCCTTCCAACGGCATCCGAACAACAGTTGCCTAGCCAGCACTCGCTCTATATAATGCGTCGCCTTGGAAGCCGCTGTAGCTCAGTCGGTAGAGCAGCGCATTCGTAATGCGAAGGTCACCAGTTCGATTCCGGTCAGCGGCACCAACTGAAGTCATGAAAAAAGCCCATCTTCGATGGGCTTTTTTCGTTCACGCGCTTTTCTTCAATCCAGTTTCGCCAGCTTCGATTTCGCCAGCGGCGGGTTCTTGGCGAAGTATTTCCGAATCCCCGAGAGGATCGCATCGGCCATCTTGTCCTGGTAAGCATCGTCATTCAGGCGCTTCTCCTCCTCCGGGTTGGAGATGAAGGCCGTTTCCACCAGGATCGAAGGAATGTCCGGCGCCTTGAGCACCGCAAAACCGGCCTGCTCGACGCTGGCCTTGTGCAGCGTGTTGATGCCGCCCAGTTCGTTGAGCACGGCCTTGCCGAGTTTCAGACTGTCGTTGATGGTCGCCGTTTGCGAAAGGTCGAGCAGCGTGCGTGCGAGCATCGGGTCCTTGACGCCGATGTTCACGCCGCCGATCAGGTCGGCGGCGTTTTCCTTCTGCGCCAGGTAGCGCGCCGCCGAACTCGACGCACCGCTCTCGGAGAGCACGAAGACCGACGAGCCGCGCGCGTCTGGCTTGATGAAAGCGTCGGCGTGAATCGAGACGAACAGATCCGACTGGATGCGCCGCGCCTTCTGCACGCGTACCTGCAGCGGCACGAAAAAGTCCGAATCGCGCGTGAGCACGGCGCGCATATTGGGCTCCGCATCGATGCGCGCCTTCAGCCGCTTGGCGACGGCCAGCGTCACGTTCTTCTCGTAACTGCCGCCGCGTCCGACGGCGCCCGGATCTTCACCGCCATGCCCGGGATCGAGCGTGATCGTAACCAGGCGATCAACCACCGGCTTGCCCGGACGCTTCGGCTCGGCACGCACCTCGGCGACGGTCTCGCTCCGGGATTCCGTCTTGCCGCCCGCCTTACCGTCCGAACGGTTCTCCGTCGCCAGCGGCTCCAGTTCCTTCTTGTCGAGCAGGGAAAGCAGCGGATCCGGCGGTTCGAGCGGATACACGTCGAGCACCAGTCGATGGCCGTACTCGCCGACCGGCGGCAGAACGAAAACCTGCGGCCGCACCTCGTTCTTGAGCTCCATGACGAGGCGCACGACACCGGGCTTGAAACGCCCGGCGCGCAGCAGCTTGATGTTCGGATCGTCCGCCGCGACCTTGTTGGCCAGCCCTTCAAGCACGTTGTTGAACTCGATGCCTTCGAGGTCGACCACCAGCCGCTCGGGATTCTTCACCGTGAAGTGGGAATACTTGAGCGGCACGTCGTATTCGATCGCGACCCGGGTGTAGTCGGGTGCCGGCCAGACCCGGACGGCGAGAATGCTCGGCGAAGCCTGCGCGCGCGCGGCGCGCGCCAGCGGCGTGACCGAAAGGAGCAGCGCCGCGCCGGCGCAGCGGATCAGTTCCCGGCGGGCGGCCAGCGGCTTTGCAGTGTGTTCAGACATGCCCTTCCCTTCTCGCTGGCAGCAACCAGCTCGAGTTGGCGGCCGTCACCGGCAAAGCGGAAAACGAGGGCGACGTCCGGCGGCGGGACATGGCCGGCGGCCTTTTCAGGCCACTCGACCAGACACACGGCATCGTCGCGGAAATACTCGCCCAGCCCAGCATCTTCAAACTCTTCCGGATGATTGAAACGATAAAAATCAAAGTGATACCAGTATATGCTCGAAACAACGTAAACTTCAACCAGCGTATAGGTCGGACTCTTCACCGGCCCCTTGTGCCCCAAGGCGCGAAGCAGCGCGCGCGTCAGCGTCGTCTTGCCCGCGCCAAGCTCGCCGTCGAGCCAGACAACCATGCCCGGTTTGAGCAAGGGCGCCAGTTCCCGCCCGAGCGTCGCGGTCGCTTCTTCGTCCGGCAGATCGAGCGTGAACGCATGCGCGGACGGCACCGGCAGGGGATGAACGGGGCTAGAATTCGGGCTATGCAAGGGAAACACTCCGCAACGGATGCGAACACGGACGCCGCGACGCGCGGCGGAATGGATTTTGCCGCGCTCGCTCGCGACATCAAGATCTGGGGGCGCGAACTCGGCTTTGCCGAGATCGGCATTTCCGGCGCCGACGTTTCGGCCGCCACGCCGCGCCTCCTGCGCTGGCTGGAACTGGGCCGGCACGGCGAAATGGATTATATGGCCAAACACGCGGCGCTGCGTGCCGCGCCCCGGGCACTCGTCCCCGATACGCTGTCCGTCGTTTCCGTCCGCCTGCCCTACTGGCCAGAGGCCGCCGACGGCGAGCGGGTGCTCGCCAGCCCGGAACTCGGCTACGTTTCGCGCTACGCGCTCGGCCGCGACTATCACAAGACGATCCGCAACCGCCTGCAGAAACTCGCCGACCGCATCCGCGCCGCGGTCGACGCGGCGGCCCTGACCGACGCCTTCGCCTACCGCGTCTTTTCCGATTCGGCACCGGTCATGGAAGTCGAATTCGCCCGCCAGTCGGGTATCGCCTGGCGCGGCAAGCACACGCTCTCGCTCACCCGCTCGGGGTCCTGGCACTTCCTCGGCGACATCTACACGACGCTGCCGTTGCCGCCGGACGAAGCGATCAGCGAGCACTGCGGCGAATGCACGCGCTGCATTGACGTCTGCCCGACGGCGGCCATCGTCGCGCCCTACGAAGTCGACGCCCGGCGCTGCATCTCCTACCTCACCATCGAATTGCACGGCGCCATCCCGGAGGCGTTCCGCCCGTTGATCGGCAACCGCATCTACGGCTGCGACGACTGCCAGCTGCACTGCCCGTGGAATCGCTTCGCGCAGGTCGGCGACCCGGATTTCGCCGTACGCAACGGACTCGACCGGGCGGCGCTGAGCGAGCTCTTCGCCTGGAGTGCCGACGAGTTCGACGCGCGCCTCGCTGGCAGCCCGATCCGGCGCATCGGCCACGAACGCTGGCTGCGCAACATCGCCGTCGCGCTCGGCAACCAGTTGCGCATCGCCACCGGCCACGGACCGAATTCCGCGCCGTCTTCGCCGCCCGTTTCCGGCGGAGGCGCCGACCCCGCCGCCGACTCGATTCGTGCCGCGCTCCGCAGCCGGCGCGATCACCCGTCCGCCCTGGTGCGCGAGCACGTCGAATGGGCTCTCGCGCAAGGCGCCGACCGCCCCCGGCGGATTGAGCCGCGCGCTTGATTCGTTTCGCATTTCTTCTGGATATGGCGCCGCCTTGGCCGTAAAATGCTTGAAGGCAGCAGCAATCCTAGTAATATCGTTAACCGTGGCCGGCAGACATGAAGCGCCGGCCCCTGAAACAGGGCAAACCCGTTGAAAAGCGGGGACGCAAAGTCACCGGCCTACAGTCAGCCGCAGCGCGGCCGGCCAGGGTAGCGGGACCGCCAGAGAGAGAGGTTGATGGTGACCCATCCCCCAATGTATCGCGCGACCAGTGCCACGACGCCGGCGCCCCGTTTTTGCGGGCGCCGCTTGCGCGCCCCCGCGTTCGCGCCGGACGCTCTTCCTGCATCGGCCCTGCCGGAATTTGCCGCCATGCAACGCGCAGCGGCTTCGTACAAAGGGCATCGCCATGGGCACAACTGCTTCTAACAAGGTCATCGCGCTGAACGGGCTCGGCCGCGACCGCAGCCCCGGGCAACGCATCCTCGCCGAATGCCGCGATCAGCTGATCGACAGCCTGAGCAGTTGGCTGCGCGAAGTCGCCGCGCCGATCACCGAGGAGCTCTTCGTCCTCGCAGACAGCACGCGCGAACGCCTGAAGCAGACGCGCTATCTCGACCTGCGCGCCGACATCGAAAAGGACTGGCCGCAACTCGTCGACGCCTTCCGCCGCGACCTGTTCGCCGAAGCCGAACGCAGCCTGCGCCAGAACAGCCTCGACGCGCCGAACACGGCGCCGCCGCTCGAAGTCCCCGATTTTGCCGGCCTGCAGCTGGTCGCCGACGAGGACCTCTCGGAACACATCGTGATCCGGGAATTTTCGGCCCAGCTCGCCGAAACCTGCGACGCCGAACTGTACGGCCTCGACCGTCGCATCGCCCTGCTGCAGGGGCGCGACGAACCGGTCGACGGCGGCAACCCGCTGGCGCCGCCGGTCATCTGCCAGGCCCTGACCGACGCCTGCGCCGCCCTCGGCTCGGACGCCGAGGATCGCCTGCTGCTCCTGCGCCGCCTGGAACGCCACCTGCATTCGGCGCTTCCGCCGATCTACCGGCAGATCAACGCCCGCCTGATCGAGCGCGGCATCATGCCCGACGTCAAGCGCACCTACCGGCGCAGCGCGGCCGGCAAGGAGACGGCGGCGAGCGGCTATGCCGCGCCGACGCTGAACGCCGGCGACGGCGGCGGCCAGTTCGGCGCGCCGCAAGGCGCCGGACAAGACATCCTCGCCACCATGCAGCGCCTCGTCCAGGCGCGCAGCGCGGCGCCCGGCCTGATGGGCATGCCGCCCGCCGGCGCGGGCACCGCCCTGCCGTTCGGCGCCGCGCCCGGCTCGCTGCCCGTAGGCGCGGCCGACGCGGCGATGCTCAGCCATCTCTTCCTCGCCTCGCTCGACGGCATGCAGCACGAAGCGGGAAGCGAGGCCGACGGCCCCATGGTCAACCGCGTGCGCATCGTGCGCGACTCGGACGCCGCGCGCCAGGTCGGCCCGCTCGAAGCCGTCACGATCGACATCGTGGCCATGCTCTTCGATTTCATCTTCGACGACGAGCACGTCCCGACCGCAGTCAAGGCGCTGATCAGCCGCCTGCAGATCCCGGTACTCAAGGTCGCCATGCTCGACCAGAGCTTCTTCGCCGACCGCTCGCACCCGGTGCGCCGCTTCCTCGGCGGCATTTCCGGCATCGCCATGCGCTGGGGGCACTCGGTCGACGAGAACGACCCGCTCTATCGCAAGCTCGCCGGTCTCGTCGAACGCATCCAGGACGAATTCGAGTCCGACGTCGAAATCTTCGGCACCGCCCTCGAGGAACTCGAAGCCGGCTTCGGCGAGCGCGAAAGCGAAGAGGACGCCACCGTCCAGGCCGCAGCGGAACTCGTCATCCGCCGCGAGAACGAAGCCAGCGCCCGGGAAATCGCCGAGCGCACGGTGCAGTCCTTCCGCACGCGCGCGCTGCCCGCTCTGCTCGACGCCTTCCTCGGCGAGCACTGGATCGACGCCCTGCAGAAGGTCGCGCTCGAACACGGCGTGGACAGCCCGTACTGGCAAGCCGCCGTCGAAACGATGGACGACCTGGAGTGGAGCGTCCAGCCCAAGAAATCGCAGGACGAACGCCTGCGCCTGATCAGCCTGCTTCCGCGCATGCTGACGCAGCTCAACAAGGGGCTGGACAGCGTCGACGCCGACCCGGACAGGCGCCGCGCCTTCTTCGACGCCCTCGTCGAATGCCACTCCGCGGCGCTCAAGGGCGAAACCCGCGCGCCCGCCCCCGCCGCCGCAAGCGCCGAACCCGCAGCACCCGCCGCGGGCACCGCTGCCGATCTGTCCCTGACGCCGCCGGGCGCGGACGCGATGGACGGCGAACTGCAGATCACGCGCAGCGTCGACAACGGCATCGAGGTCGAAGAGGTCGTCCTCGTCGGCGCCAGTCCGGTCTGGCGCGCCGACGACCGCGAGGCTTTCCGCCAGGTCGGCGAACTGGTGCGCGGCGACTGGGTCGATTTCCGCCAGGACGACGGCAGCCTCGCCCGCGAACGCCTCAACTGGATCAGCCCGCAGCGCGGCATCCTCGTCTTCAGCAACCACCGCTCGGCCAAGGCCATCTCCTTCTCGCCGGAAGCGCTGGCGCGCCAGATCCGCGACGGTCAGGCACGCATCGTGCACGACGAACCGCTCTTCGAACGCGCGCTCGACGGCGTCCTGCGCTCGCTGAACGCGGCCTGAGCGCCGCCTTCGGAGAAGCCCTCGCCGCATCTCCGCAACCGGAAACGAGGCCGGCCAACGCCGGCCTCGCCGTTTTCCCCTCCCGCCGCCCTCCCACCTCTTCTCCCGCATCCCGCGCTCTGTCGCCTAGCCGACAGACGCCCGGCCCACCACGCACTATCCTGAGAAAAATCGCCCGCGGCGACAAATCGGGGCGGCTTGCGGCGGATCGGGACACACCCCGGGAGGAGACGGCATGGAGCGCGACATCGAAGCCGACGCGATCGTCGTCGGCGGCGGCATCGCCGGCATTTGCGCGGCGCTGGAACTGCTCGACGCGGGGCGGACGGTGGCCCTCATCGAGCGCGACACGGCGGAGAATTTCGGCGGACTCGCCAGGGAAAGCTTCGGCGGCATGTTCCTCGTCGACACGCCCGAGCAGCGCCGCGCCGGCATCCGCGACAGCGCCGCGCTCGCGCTCGCCGACTGGCGCAGTTTCGCCGAATTTGGCGACGGCTCCGGCGCCGACGAACGCTGGCCGCGGGCCTGGGCCGAAGCCTACGTCGAGCGCTGCACGGCCGACGTCGGCGGCTGGCTGCGCGCCGCCGGCGTGCGCTACTTCGCCGTGCCCAACTGGGTCGAGCGCGGCCTCTACGTGCCCGGCAACTCGGTGCCGCGCTTCCACATGGTCTGGGGCACCGGTCAGGTGCTGAGCGACACGCTGGTCGCACGCCTCGAACGCCATCCGCGCCGCGAACGCCTCGCCCTGCACTTCGGCCACCGCGTCGAACGCCTGCTGACGCACGACGGCGCCGTGTGCGGCGTCGCCGGCCGCCGCGAGGACGACGGGCGCCCCTTTGCCGCGCACGCCGGCGGCGTGATCGTCGCCGCCGGCGGCATCAACGGCGACATCGAGCGCGTACGCCGCCACTGGCACGCCGACTGGCGGCAGCCGCCGGAAGTCATCCTCAACGGCTCGCACCGCTACGCCGACGGCACGCTGCACGACGCGGTGGCCGCGGCCGGCGGCCGCCTGACGCACCTCGACCGGATGTGGAACTACGCCGCCGGCGTGCATCACCCGCAGCCGCGCAAGCCGCTGCACGGACTCTCGCTGGTGCCGCCGCGCTCGGCGCTGTGGCTCGACTGGCGCGGCCGGCGCATCGGCCCGATGCCGCTGGTCAGCGGCTTCGACACGCGCGATCTGGTCGCCCGCGTCTGCGCGCAGGAGCGGCCCTACTCGTGGCAGCTGATAAACCGGCGCATCGCGCTCAAGGAACTCGCCGTCTCGGGCGCCGAGTTCAACCCTTCGATCCGCGAGCGCAGGCTGTTCGCCTTCCTGCGCGACGTGCTGCTCGGCAACCGCTGGCTGGTGGAGCGGATGACGCGCGAGTGCGAGGACTTTGTCGTCGCCGACACGCTGCCGCAGCTCGTCGAACGCATGAACGCGCTGAACGGCGACGCCGCCGTGCGCCTCGACGAGGTGCGCAACGCCGCCGAAAGCTACGACGCGACCATCGCGCGCGGCGAAGCCCTGCACAACGACGAGCAGCTGCGCCGCATCGCCGCCCTGCGCCGCTGGAAGGGCGACCGCGTGCGCACCTGCAAGTACCAGCCCATCCTCGATCCGCGCGCCGGCCCGCTGATCGCCGTGCGCGAGTTCATCATCAGCCGCAAGAGCCTGGGCGGCATCCAGACCGACCTCGACAGCCGCGTGCTCGACGCCGCCGGCCGCCCGATCTCCGGCCTGCTCGCGGCCGGCGAGGCGGCCGGCTTCGGCGGCGGCGGCATGCACGGCCTGCGCGCACTGGAAGGCACCTTCCTCGGCGGCTGCGTGCTGAGCGGACGGATCGCCGGCCGCAGCGCGGCCCGACTCACCTGAAAAGCAAGGAGACGACATGAAAAAGACCGGCGCCTGGCTGGCCGTACACGCCCTCGAAAACCTCGGCATCGAGTTCACCTTCGGCATCCCCGGCGTGCACAACACCGAGCTTTACGACGAGCTCAACAATTCGCCGCGCATCACGCCCATCCTCGTCACCCACGAGGGCGGCGGCGCGTTCATGGCCGACGCGGTGAGCCGCTGCTCGGCGCGCACCGGGACGCTGGTCATCGTCCCCGCCGCCGGCGCCACGCACGCCGCCAGCGGCATCGGCGAAGCCTTCCTCGACGGTATCCCGATGCTCGTCATCTGCGGCGGCATCCGCAGCGACCTCGGCAAGCGCTACCAACTGCACGAGATCGACCAGCACGCCTTCCTGCGCCCGCTGACCAAGGCCACCTTCCGCATTGAGCGGCACGACGAGATCGTGCCGACGATCTACGCCGCGCACCGCATCGCCAACGCCGGCGAGCCGGGGCCGGTCTTCGTCGAGATTCCGGTCAACCTCCAGCTCTTCCCCGCCGAGGTCGGCGCTCTCCCCGCGCTGCCGCCGCCCCCGGCGGCCCCGGCGGCGGTACCGGCCGACCTTGCGCGCGCCGCCGCATTGCTGCTTGCCGCGAAGAAGCCAGCGCTTTTCGTCGGCTGGGGGGCGCGCGGCGCCGCCGCGCAGACGCGCGCCATCGCCGACTTCCTGCAGGCGCCGGTGGCCACCACCCTGCAGGGACTCGCCGCCTTCCCGGCCGAGCACCCGCTGCACACCGGCTTCGGCTTCGGCGAAGCCGCCGTTCCGGCCGCGCGCAACGCCTTCGCCGGCTGCGACTGCCTGCTCGCCGTCGGCACCCGCTTCGGCGAGATCGCCACCGGCAGCTACGGCGTCGACGTACCGCCCGGACTAATCCACGTCGACATCAACCCGCAGGTCTTCGACGCCAACTACCCGGCCGCCGTCGCCATCGAGGGCGACGCCGCCACCGTGCTCGACGGCCTGCTCGCCGAACTGCGCCGGAGCGGCGAACCGCGCGCGCCGGACGGCGCCCGGCAACGGCGCATCGCCGCCGACAAGGCGGCCTACCTCGCCGCCTGGCTGGCGCACGACAGCCGCGGCCGGGTCAATCCAGCGCGCTTCTTCCAGGCCCTGCGCGCCGCGCTGCCCGACGACGCGATCGCCGTCGTCGACGACGGCAACCACACTTATCTGACCGCCGAACTCTTCCCGGTGCGCACGAGCGGCGCACTGATCGTGCCGACCGACTTCAACGCCATGGGCTACGCCGTCCCGGCGGCGATCGGCGCGCGCCTCGCCAATCCGGCGCGCGAGGTGTTCGCCATCGTCGGCGACGGCGCCTTCCAGATGACCTGCATGGAGATCGTCACCGCGACCCGCCTCGGACTCGGCATCGTCTACTTCGTCTTCAACGACGGCACGCTGTCGCAGATTGCGCAGGCCCAGGAAATCCCCTACAACCGCAAGCCGTGCACCACGCTCGGCGCGCTCGATCTGGCCGGCGTCGCCGCCGCCACCGGCGCCGACTACGTCGCGCTTTCCCGCGACGACGCCTGCGCGGAAGCGATTGCCGCCGCCCGCGCTGCGGCGGCGCGCGGCGGCCCGGTCATCGTCGACGTCGCCATCGACTACACCAAGCGCACGGCCTTCACGCAGGGCGCGGTGAGGACCAACTTCCGGCGCTTCCCGCTGGCCCAGCGCCTGCGCATGGCGGCGCGCGCGATGGCGCGCCGCGTCACCGGATAAGGACGGATAATCGGCGGCATTCCGACCGCAGGAGCACCGCCATGTCGAACGCCGCCGTCCGCCTCAGCCCCGGCGCCCGCGCCGCCCACCTGCCGCTGCTGCGCGGCGGGCGCTGGTTCCGCAGCGCCGCGCCGGCGCTGCAGGCCGCGCTGCTCGACGCCGCCGGCGAGCGCCGGCTGGCCGGCGGCGAGCGCCTGTTCGCGCGCGGCGACGCGGCCGACGGTCTCTACTGCGTGCTCGACGGCGCGCTGCGCGTGAGCGGCGTCGCCGAATCGGGCAAGGAGGCGCTGCTCCTCTTCCTCGAACCGCCGGCCTGGTTCGGCGAGATCGCGCTGTTCGACGGCGGCCCGCGCACGCACGACGCCTGGGCGGTCGATGCCTGCACCCTGCTGCAGGTGCCGCAGGACGCGCTGAACGCCCTGCTGCGCGCGCATCCCGAATACTGGCGCGACCTCGGCCTGCTGCTCGCCGACAAGCTGCGCCTCGCCTTCGTCGCCCTCGAAGGGATGACGCTGATGCCGGCGCCGATGCGCCTGGCGCAGCGTATTGCGATGATCGCCGACGGCTACGGCGAGGGTGCCGCCGCCGGCCGGCCGCTGATCCGCATCCCGCAGGATCAGCTTGCGCAGATGGTCGCGCTGTCGCGCCAGACGACCAACCAGATCCTGCGCGAGCTCGCGGCACAGGGCGTCGTGCGCCTGCGGCGGGGCGGCATCGAGATCGTCGACCTGGCGGCACTACGCGCCTGCGCCGGCGCGCCGGCGTGAACTTCCGTTGCCCGTGGCCCGCTCTCCTCGCCAAGCGTTTTTCCCGCCCGTTTTCACCGCCCGTCTCTCACTAGCCATTTCGACCGCCTGCATCATTCCGCTTGCAATTTCCGGGCGCCTGAAAAATAATTAACCAAGCGCTTGCTTGCTTAATTAATAATCAACCCGCCACGACGGACAAACGGAGACCGCCACATGAACGCACCGCACCGCAGCCCCTACCCGCACCTGCTCGCCCCGCTCGACCTCGGCTTCACGACGCTGAAGAACCGCGTCCTGATGGGCTCCATGCACACCGGGCTGGAAGAGGCGCCGAAGGGCTTCTCGCGCCTCGCCGCCTTCTACGCCGAGCGCGCGCGCGGCGGCGTCGCGCTGATCGTCACCGGCGGCATCGGCCCCAATCAGGACGGTGTGGTGATGCCCGGCGCGGCAGCGCTCGAAAACGAGGCGCACGCCGAAAAACACCGCAAGATCACCGACGCCGTGCACAAGGAAGGCGGCAAGATCGCCATGCAGATCCTGCACACCGGCCGCTACGCCTACCACCGCGGCGCCGTCGCGCCGTCCGCCGTGCAGGCGCCGATCTCGCCGGCCCGCCCGCGCGAGATGAGCGAAGAGGACATCCTGCGCACCATCGCCGACTACGCCAACTGCGCCAGACTCGCCCGCTTCGCCGGCTACGACGGCGTCGAGGTGATGGGCTCGGAAGGCTATCTGATCAACCAGTTCATCGCGCAGCAGACCAACTTCCGCACGGACGGCTGGGGCGGCGCCTTCGAAAACCGCATCCGCTTCGCCGTCGAAACGGTGCGCGCCGTGCGCGAGGCGTGCGGCAGCGACTTCATCATCATCTTCCGCCTGTCGATGCTCGACCTCGTCGAGGGCGGCAGCAGCTGGGACGAGATCGTCGCGCTGGCCAAGGCCATCGAGGCCGCCGGCGCCACCCTGATCAACACCGGCATCGGCTGGCACGAGGCACGCATCCCGACGATCGCCACCATGGTGCCGCGCGCCGCCTTCACCTGGGTCACCAAGCGCCTGATGGGCGAAGTGAAGATTCCGCTGATCACGACCAACCGCATCAACACGCCGCAGGTCGCCGAGGACGTGATCGCCTCCGGCTGCGCCGACATGGTCTCGATGGCGCGCCCCTTCCTAGCCGACGCCGATTTCGTGAACAAGGCGGCGGCCGATCGCGCCGACGAGATCAACACCTGCATCGCCTGCAACCAGGCCTGCCTCGACCACATCTTCAACGGCAAGCTGACCTCCTGCCTGGTCAATCCGCGCGCCTGCCACGAAACCGAACTCGTCGTCGCACCGGCCGCCGCGCCGAAGAAGGTCGCCGTCGTCGGCGCCGGCCCGGCCGGCATGGCCTGCGCCGCCACCGCCGCCGAGCGCGGCCACGCTGTCACGCTGTTCGACGCTTCGCCGGTCATCGGCGGCCAGTTCAACCTTGCCCGGCGCATTCCGGGCAAGGAGGAGTTCAACGAAACGCTGCGCTACTTCAAGCACCGGCTGGAAAAAGCCGGTGTCGCGCTCAAACTCGGCCGGCGCGTCGAAGCGGCCGACCTCGCCGGCTTCGACCATGTCGTGCTGGCCACCGGCATCGTGCCGCGCTCGCCCGCCCTGCCCGGCATCGACCACCCCAAGGTGACGAGCTACATCGACCTGATCGAGGGCCGCAAGGAAGCCGGCCGGCGCGTCGCGGTGATCGGCGCCGGCGGCATCGGCTTCGACGTCGGCGAATTCCTCACCCACGCGCACGACGGCAAGGACGAACTCACCCGCTTCCAGGACGAATGGGGCATCGACACCGCCTACGCCGCGCGCGGCGGCCTCAAGGCGCCGCACGACGACGCCGCGCCGCGCCAGGTCTGGCTGCTGCAGCGCAAGGCGAGCAAGGTCGGCGACGGGCTGGCCAAGACCACCGGCTGGATCCGCCGCACCCTGCTCAAGAAGCGCGGCGTCGCCATGCTTTCCGGCGTCAATTACGAACGGATCGACGACGCCGGCCTGCACATCACGGTCGACGGCCAGGCGCAGTGCCTGCCCGTCGATACGGTCGTGATCTGCGCCGGCCAGGAACCGCGCCGCGAACTCGAAGCCGGCCTGCGCGCGGCGAACGTCCCGCTCTCGCTGATCGGCGGCGCCGACGTCGCCGCGGAGCTTGACGCCAAGCGCGCCATCGACCAGGGCACGCGCCTGGCCGCCGCGCTGTAGGCCGTGGCGCGCGGTCGCAAGCCCCAGCCCCCCGACGCCAGCCGGCGCAGCGAACTGCTGCGCGCGGCGGCGCGCCTGTTCGTCGAGAAGGGCTTCGACGCGACGACCACGCGCGACATCGCGGAGGCCGTCGGCATGCGCTCGGGCAGCCCCTTCTACCACTTCCGCAGCAAGCAGGAACTGCTCAAGGCGGCGATGATCGGCGGCCTCGAAGCCGGCGCCGAGCGCCTGCGCGCGACCACGGCGGCAATCGCCGATCCGGAAGCGCGCCTGCGCGCGATGGTGCGCGCCCACCTCGGCAACCTGCTCGAAGGCGAATGCCCGGCGCCGATGCTGCTCGGCGAGACGCGCGCGCTCGACGCCGCCGAGCGCGCCGAGATCGCCGCCGCTTTCGACCGCTACCAGCAGCCCTGGCAGGAAACGCTCGAACAGCTGGCGGCAGCCGGCACGCTGGCCAGCGCGGCGCCGCCGACCCGCCTGCTGCTGTTCGGCATGCTCAACTGGACGACGCAGTGGTACCGCGCCGACGGCCCGCTGTCGCTCGACGAACTGGCCGAATCCTGCATCGCCCTGCTCCTCGGGCGCGCGCCGAAAGCGCCCGGAACGGCGGCGCCTCCCGAAGCTTCGGCGGGGCGGAACGCACAACGGAATACATCATGACAGCCCACCGCCGCCCCCTCGAAACCGTCACCGCGAGCGACGGCACCGCCCTCGCCGCCCGCTTCCACGCACCCCGCGGCGAAGGCAGCGCGCGCGGCGCCGTTCTGATCGTCCCCGCCATGGGCGTCGGCCAGGACTATTACGGCGCCTTCGCCGACTGGCTCGCCGAACAGGGCTACGCGGTCGCCACCTTCGACTATCGCGGCATGGGGCATTCGCGGCACGGCAGCCTGCGCGGCCTGCACGCCGACCTCGTCGACTGGGGCAGCCTCGACTGCGCCGCCGCGCTCGACGCGCTCGCCGAACGCTTTCCCGGCCTGCCGCTGTACTGGATCGGGCACAGCCTGGGCGGCCAGATCCTGCCCTTCTGCCCGCGGCACACGCGCCTCGCCAAGGCGATCACCGTCGCCACCGGCAGCGGCTACTGGCGCGAGAACACCTGGACGCTGCGCTGCTACGTGTGGTGGCTGTGGTATTTCGTCGTGCCGCTCGCGCTGCCGCTCTTCGGCTACTTCCCCGGTCGCCGCCTGCGCAAGGTCGGCGATCTGCCGCGCGGCGTCATGGCGCAATGGCGGCGCTGGTGCCTCGACCGCGACTACGCGGTCGGCGTCGAGGGGGAAGCGGTGCGCCGCCTGTACGCGGCGGTCGAAACGCCCATCGTCTCGCTTTCATTCACCGACGACGAGTTCATGTCGGCGCGCAACACCGAGTCGATCCACGCCTTCTACACCGGCGCGGCACGCACCATGACGCGCATCGCGCCACGGGAGATCGGCGTCAAGCGCATCGGCCACTTCGGCTTCTTCCGCCGGCGCTTCGCCGACACGCTGTGGCGGGGCCGGCTGCTGCCCGCCCTCGAAAGCTGAGGGAGCGGATCAGCCGAGCAGCAGGCTGAGAATCTCGCCGGAGACGACCAGCAGCGCGATCCACGCGCCGACGCCGGCCAGGCTGACCAGATTGGAGATGTAGTGCGCCTTCTGCGCGTCGCGCACGCCGAGCAGCGGGCGTACGCCGTGCCGGATCAGCGCCAGCGAGGCTACCCAGGCCAGCGTGACGACGCCGACGTTGAACCACAGGCTCGGCACGAACAGCGCCAGCGACGAGAGCCACAGGGGCACCGGCGCCACGGCGGCCAGCGCGTAGGCTTCCTCGAAGGCCGGATCGTGATCGCGCGCCATGCACATGCGGCGGATCAGCATGGCCATGAAGGACACCATGGCCAACTGCACGGCGAACAGCACGGCGCCGGACACCAGCAGCTGCGTCGCGCTTAGCGCCGGCACCGACAGCGGAAAAACGCGACCGGGATGGATCAGCTCCGCGTAGGCGTACATCACCGGCGGCACGATCGACATCGGCACGACCAGCCGCAGGAAGAGCTTGGTGACCGGCGGATGCAGGCGGGCCAACTCGCCCCAGCCGGTCGTTTCGGAGATGAACATTGCGGGAAGATTGGGAATCGACATGATGACGCTCCTTTTTCCGCCCGGCACGACGCGCTTCCCCGCAAACCGGAGCGAAGGGCTGGGCAACGCGGGAGCGGCGGCGGCGGATATGTGTTGGACCCCGCCCGCAGGCGGAGTTCCGGAAGCGCCGCCGGCCCGCTGCGGCGCGCCGGCAGACGGCGCGCCGGCAAAAAAAACAGGGCCGAAGCCCTGTTTTTCCTTGCCCGACGCAGCGGCAGGAATTACTTGCCGGCTTCGGTCGCCGGAGCGGCTTCGGCTTTCTTCGCCTTCTTGTGCTTCTTCGCCTTCTTGGCCTTGACCGGCTTGGCCGCCGGCTCGGCGGCCGGAGCCGCGGTCGCGGCAGGGGCCGTCGGGGCAGCGGCGGGTGCCTGCGCGTCGGCGGCGAAAGCGGAACCGGTGGCGAACACGGCGGCGATCAGTAGGGTAATCAGCTTCATTTTTGTTCCTCTCTGTTGGAAATGACAGGACCGTTCGAGCGGCCCCTTTCGACCACGAGATATTCGCGGGTCATTCCGATGAACGCGTCATCCCATCGCGGGTTGACCGCCGGAGGAAAAAACTACGCGACGACCGGCCGCGCCGGATCGCTGCACCATTCGCTCCACGAGCCGGCGTAGAGCCTGGCGCCGGGCAGCCCGGCGATTTCCATGGCCAGCAGGTTGTGGCAGGCGCTGACGCCCGAGCCGCACTGCATCACGACCTGCGCCGGAGCGACGCCGGCGAGCAGGGCGGAAAACTCGCGGCGCAGTTCAGCGGCCGGCCGGAAGCAGCCGTCGGCGTCGAGGTTGTCGCGAAAGAAGCGGTTGCGCGCGCCCGGAATGTGGCCGCCGACCCGGTCCAGCGTTTCGTTCTCGCCGCGGAAGCGGTCCGGGCTGCGCGCGTCGACGACACACAGTTCGCCGCCGTCGAGGTTGGCGAGCAGGGTGTCGGCATCCACCACCCAGTCGCGCGGCGCCGCCGCGAACACGGCGGGCGCCGGCTGCGGCACCGCGCGGGAGAGCGGCCGCCCCGCGGCCTGCCAGCCCTGGATGCCGCCGTCGAGCAGGGCCACCCGCTCGTGCCCGAGCCAGCGCAGCAGCCACCACAGGCGGCCGGCGATCATGCCGCCGGCGTCGTCGTAGGCGACGACCTGCGTCGAGTTCGAGACGCCGGCCGCCGCCAGCCGGGCGGCGAGGCGCTGCGGATCGGGCAGCGGATGCCGGCCGTTGCTGCCGGTCATCGGCCCGGAAAGATCGCGGTCGAGGTGCAGGAAGCTCGCGCCCGGCAGGTGGCCGGCAGCGTAGGCCGCCTCGCCGGCCGCCGGATCGGCGAGCTGGTGGCGGCAGTCGAAGACGCGCCAGCCGGCATCGTCGAGATGCGCGGCGAGCGTCGCGCCGTCGACCAGCGTCGTGAAACTCACGCGGGTTCGTCCGCTTCGCTCAGCCAGGCGCGCGCTTCGAGCTCGTCGTCGAAGATGCGCATGTCGGCACGCACGAAAATCTGCGACAGCCAGGCGCTCCAGGTCACCCACTGGCTGTCGGTGACGACGGCGATGCGCTTGAAGTCGTTGGCGTGCGAACGCGAGAAGACCAGTTCCTCCCACGCCACGTCGAGCGTGAAATCGGCCATCTGGCGCAGATCGAAGTAGAGGTCGACCGGCCCCTCGAACTTGATCTTGTAATTGATGAGCTCTTCGAATTCCTTGTAGTCGGCCAGCGTGAACTCGCCGAAAACGGTGACGTCCACACGGTTCGGCTGGTGGTCGGTAACGATCATGATGGCTCCGGTTGTTGGTTTTTTTTCAGTTTAGCATTACTGGGGGGCTAATCCTGCTCGGCCGGATTGGCGCGCGAGAAGCGGCTGGCCGCCATACCGCTGGCGACGATCAGGGCGATCGCCAGCCAGGCCTCGGGCGACAGCTTTTCCGCCCAGAACAGCATGCCGAACAGGCTGGCGAAGACGACCGTGGAGTAGGCCAGGCTGGCGGCGACGAGCGTCTTTCCCCGGCGGTAGGCGCGCGTCATTGCCAGTTGGGCGAGCGTGGCGAAAGCGCCGACTCCGAGCAGCAGCAATCCGGAACGCAGATCGACGGCATGGAAGCCCTGGACGGCCATCCAGGGCACGCTGAGCACGGTGGACAGCAGCGAGAAATAGAACACCGTGCGCGACTCGGTTTCGCCGCGCGCGCCGAGTTCGCGCACGTTGTAATAGGCCAGGCCGGCGAGGATGCCGGCACCGAGTCCGAGCAGTCCGCCGAGCAGCTGGTCGGCGTGCAGCGTCGGGCGCAGCAGCAGGACGACGCCGACGAAACCGAGCAGGAGCGCGCCGAGCATGCCGCCGCGCAGGCGCTGCCGGCCGAACCAGACGAGATAGAGCGCGAGGAAGAGCGGCGAGGTGTAGCTCAGGGTCACGGCGGTGGCCAGCGGCAGCATGGCGATCGCGTAGAAATAGAGCAACAGCGAGAAAAAACCGCTGGCCGCGCGCTGCAACTGGAAGCGCCAGTGCGGCGTCGCGATCGGCACGCCGCGCAGGCGCATCAGCGCGAACATGAAGCACAGCGAGATGGCGCTGCGGTAGAAGACGATCTCGGGCGCCGAAAAGTCGTCGGCGGCCAGCTTCACGCAAACGCCCATGCAGGCGAAGCAGAAGCTGGCGACGATCATCCAGAGGGATTGCATGGGGCGGAAGGCTGGCAGCCGGGGAGCGGAAGGCGCGGGCGCCGGAACGACACCCGCCTTACCGCCCCGACTCCCGGATCAGAGATGCGGCTCGAGGATGCGGCGGTAGAACTCGTGGAAGTGCTGCATGCCGTCTTCCATCGGCGACTGGTAGGGACCGACCTCGTTGCGCCCATCCTTCAGCAGCGCCAGGCGGCCGCGGTCCATGCGCTCGCCGATGTCGTCGTCCTCGATCGCCGTTTCCATGTAGGCTGCCTGCTCGGCCTCGACGAACTCGCGTTCGAAGAGAGCGATGTCCTCAGGGTAGTAAAACTCGACGACGTTGGTCGTCTTGTTCACGTCGGTCGGGATCAGCGTCGAGACGACGAGCACGTGCGGATACCACTCGACCATGATGTTCGGGTAGTAGGTCAGCCAGATCGCGCCCTGCGCCGGCTTGTCCTCGCCGTAGTAGTCGCGCACGGCCTTCTGCCAGCGCTCGTAGGGCTTGGAGCCGGACTTGAGCAGCGAGGTGACGCCGACCTGCTGCACCGAGTACCACTCGCCGAACTGCCAGGAAAGATCGTCGCAGGTGACGAAGTTGCCGAGCCCGGGGTGATACGGGACAACGTGATAATCCTCGAGATAGACCTCGATGAAGGTCTTCCAGTTGTAATTGCACTCGTGGATTTCGACCTTGTCGAGCTTGTAGCCCGAAAAGTCGAGCTTGTGCGCCACCTTCATGCCGGCCAGATCGGCCTGCGCCGAGCGCGGACCGCCGAACAGCAGGCCGTTCCAGCTCTCCATCTTGCGCTTGCCGAGGTGCAGGCAGGGATTCTGCGGAAAGTGCGGCGCGCCGATCAGTTCGCCGCCCGTGTCGTAAGTCCAGCGATGGATCGGGCAGACGATGTGGTTCGCCTTGCCCGAGCCCTGCAGCATGATCGCCTGCCGGTGGCGGCAGATGTTCGACATCTGCCACACCGCATCCTCGTTGCGGATCAGCATCTTGCTGTGGTCGAGCCACTCGAGCGAGCGGTAGTCGCCGAGCTCGGGAACCATCAGTTCGTGCCCGACATAACCCGGACCGGCATCGAAGAGAAGCTTCTTCTCCAACTCGAAGATCTTTTCGTCGAAATACCAGTTCACCGGCAGCTGTGAAACCGCGGGCTCGAGTTTGGCTGTGGATGCGATGTCGGACATTCCACTCCTCCGGGCAGGCAAAAAGGGGGCAGAAAATTGAGAAGACGGGCATTCTAGCCGCCTTTCCATTTGACCAGAAGCCCCTTCTTACGCTATTTTCGGCCGTTTCCTTTGGCCGTTTTCCCGGCCTCTCATCATGGCACGATCCAATACTGCAAACCCCGCACCCGAAGGCGCCGCGCATCGCGCCGGCGCGGCCGGCGAACTGAAGTTCGAGGCGGCCCTCGCCGAACTCGAACAGATCGTCCAAAACATGGAAGGCGGCCGCCTTCCGCTGGAAGAATCGCTCGCTGCCTATCGCCGCGGCACCGAGCTGCTCAAGCACTGCCAACAACAGCTCGGCGACGCCGAACACCAGGTCCAGATTCTCGAAAACGGCAGCCTGCGCGACTTTGCCGCCGGCAACGGAGACGCACCTTGAACGGCGGCGAAGCGGGCGCGGCAGCGCCCTTCCCCGACTGGATGCGCGCCGTGCAGACGCAGGTTGAGGCCGCGCTGTCGGCCGCCTTGCCGCCGGCCGAGGCGATCCCCGCCCGCCTGCATCAGGCCATGCGCTACGTCACGCTGGGCGGCGGCAAGCGCGTACGCCCGCTGCTCGCCTTCGCCGCCGGCGAACTGAGCGGCGCGACGCCGGAACGCCTGCAAACCGTCGCCAGCGCCGTCGAAATGATCCACGTCTATTCGCTGGTGCACGACGATCTGCCGTGCATGGACGACGACACGCTGCGCCGCGGCCGGCCGACCTGCCACGTCGAATACGACGAGCCGACCGCCCTGCTGGTCGGCGACAGCCTGCAGTCGCTGGCCTTCGACCTGCTCGCCTGCGATACCGGCGGCGATACCGGCGGCGATGCCGCGCAACAGCTCGAACTGGTGCGCCTGCTCGCCCACGCCAGCGGCTCCTGCGGCATGGCCGGCGGCCAGGCGATCGACCTCGGCTCGGTCGGCCAGGCGCTGACGCAGCCGGAACTCGAGTTGATGCACGCGCTCAAGACCGGCGCATTGATCCGCGCCGCGGTGCTCCTCGGCGCGCTGAGCGGCGCCCCGCTCGACGCCGCGCAGCGCGACGCGCTCGACCGCTTCGCCAAGCGCGTCGGACTGCTCTTCCAGGTGGTCGACGACATTCTCGACTGCACCGCCAGCACGGCGACGCTCGGCAAGACCGCCGGCAAGGACGCGGCATCCGACAAGCCGACCTACGTCAGCCTGCTCGGCCTCGAACGCGCCCGCGAATTCGCCGCCGATTTGCGCGCGCAGGCGCTCGCCGCACTCGCCGTCTTCGGCGCGCGCGGCCAGCGTCTGATCGAGCTGACCGATTTCATCACTCACCGCAAGTTCTAGGCACGGCTCGGCTCCGCCCGACCCAGCACACCCATGACCGCCTTCCCCCTGCTCGACACCATCACCGATCCGGCCGACCTGCGCCAGCTCGAACGCCGCCAGCTGCCGCAGCTGGCCGAGGAATTGCGCAGCTTTCTCGTCGAATCGGTCGCCAAAACGGGCGGACATCTCTCGTCCAACCTCGGCACGGTCGAGCTGACCGTCGCCCTGCACTACGTATTCGACACGCCGGGCGACCGCCTGGTGTGGGACGTCGGCCACCAGACCTACGCGCACAAGGTGCTCACCGGGCGACGCACGGGCATGGACCGGCTGCGCATGCACGGCGGCATTTCCGGCTTCCCCAAGCGTAGCGAAAGCGGGTACGACACCTTCGGCGTCGGCCACTCGTCAACCTCGATCTCGGCCGCGCTCGGCATGGCGCTCGCCGCCAAGATCAAGGGCGAAGCGCGCAAGACGGTGGCCATCATCGGCGACGGCGCGATGTCGGCCGGACAAGCGTTCGAAGCGCTGAACAACGCCGGCGTCGCCGACGCCGACATGCTCGTCATCCTCAACGACAACGACATGTCGATCTCGCAGCCGGTCGGCGCGCTGAACAAGTACCTCGCCCGCCTGTTTTCCGGCAGCACCTTCAACGCGGCGCGCAAGGCCGGCGAGAAGGTCCTCGGCGTCGCCCCCTCGCTGCTCGAGTTCGCCAAGCGCGCCGAAGAGCACGTCAAGGGCATGCTGACGCCGGGCACCCTGTTCGAAGAGCTCGGCTTCAACTACATCGGCCCGATCGACGGACACGACCTCGACTCGCTGGTGCCGACGCTGCAGAACATCAAGAAGCTCAAGGGCCCGCAGTTCCTGCATGTGATCACCAAGAAGGGCCAGGGCTACAAGCTCGCCGAAGCCGACCCCATCCTGTATCACGGCGTCTCCAAGTTCCAGCCGGAAATCGGCATCGAAGGCGCCAAGGACGGCAAGAGCGGCAGCAGCAAGCCGAGCTACACGCAAATTTTCGGCGACTGGCTGTGCGACATGGCCGCCGCCGATCCGAAGCTGGTCGGCATCACGCCGGCGATGCGCGAAGGCTCCGGCCTGGTGCGCTTCGCCGAGCTTTACCCCGAGCGCTACTACGACGTCGGCATCGCCGAGCAGCACGCCGTGACCTTCGCCGCCGGACTCGCCTGCGAAGGCCTGCGCCCGGTGCTGGCCATCTACTCGACCTTCCTGCAGCGCGGCTACGACCAGCTGGTGCACGACGTCGCCCTGCAGAACCTGCCGGTCGTCTTCGCGCTCGACCGCGGCGGTCTGGTCGGCGCCGACGGGCCGACGCATCACGGCACCTTCGACATCTCCTTCCTGACCTGCATCCCGAACATGGTGGTGATGGCGCCGGCCGACGAGGACGAATGCCGCAAGATGCTGACCACCGCCTACCGCATCGACGGCCCGAGCGCCGTGCGCTATCCGCGCGGCAGCGGCCCGGGCGCCGCCATCGACCGCGCGCTGACCGCCCTGCCCGTCGGCCAGGGCGAAATCCGCCGGCGCGGCAAGGACGTCGCCCTGCTCGCCTTCGGCAGCATGCTGACGCCGGCGCTCGCCGCAGGCGACGAACTCGACGCGACGGTGGCCAACATGCGCTTCGTCAAGCCGATCGACCGCGCGCTGATCGCCGAACTGGCGCGGGAACATTCCTTGCTGATCAGCGTCGAAGAAAATGCCGTGATCGGTGGCGCCGGCTCAGAAGTCGCCCGCGTTCTCGAGGAAATCGGCAGTTCGGCGCGACTCGTTCGCCTCGGACTGCCCGACCGCTTCATCGACCACGGCGACCAGGCGCTGCTGCTGGCCGAAGTCGGACTGGACCGCGACGGAATCGTCCGCGCCGCCCGCGACGCTTCGACACAGCAGGCCGAAAACCGCGCCTTCGGCACCTAAGCCATCGCCCGCCGAAACAGAATAACGATCAGGAACAGCAATGAACGCACCCCAGACCCCGCAACACACTGCCATGCCCGACGTCCAGGGCTTTACCGACACGCGACAGATCGCCATCAACAAGGTCGGGATCAAATCGATCCGCCACCCCGTGAAGGTGCTCGACAAGTCGAGCGGCGCGCAGCACACGATCGCCGTGTTCAACATGTACGTCGGCCTGCCGCACAACTTCAAGGGTACGCACATGTCGCGCTTCGTGGAGATTCTGAACAGCCACGAACGCGAAATTTCGGTCGAGAACTTCCCCGCCATGCTGCGCGACATGGTGCACAAGCTCGAGGCCGAAACCGGGCACATCGAGATGAACTTCCCCTACTTCATCAACAAGTCCGCCCCGATCTCCGGCGTGCAGAGTCTGATGGACTACGACGTGACGCTGATCGGCGAGATCAACCACGGGAAGATCGAATCGACGATCAAGGTCGTCGTGCCAGTAACCAGCCTCTGCCCCTGCTCGAAGAAAATTTCGGAGTACGGCGCGCATAACCAGCGCTCGCACGTCACGGTCACGGTGCGCATCAACCAGCACCTGTGGATCGAGGAAGTCGTCGAACTCGTCGAGCGCGAAGCCTCATGCGAACTCTTCGGCCTGCTCAAGCGCCCGGACGAGAAGTACGTCACCGAGCGCGCCTACGACAACCCCAAGTTCGTCGAGGACATGGTGCGCGACGTCGCCGCCCGCCTCAACGCCGAAGCCCGGGTCGACGCCTACACCGTCGAATCCGAGAACTTCGAGTCGATCCACAACCATTCGGCCTACGCGCTGATCGAGAACGTCAAGCGCTGAGCGCCGCGCCGGCCGCCTGGACGGGACCGCAATGAAAACGGGGCGGTGTCTTGCGACACCGCCCCGTTCTTTTTTTCAGCGCTTGCCGCCGGAGATTAAGCCTGCTGCTTGCGGACCAGCTTTTCCTTGATGCGCGCGGACTTGCCCGAACGCTCGCGGAGGTAGTACAGCTTGGCGCGACGCACGTCGCCGCGGCGCTTCACCTCGATCGCGGCAACCAGCGGCGAGTAGGTCTGGAAGGTACGCTCGACGCCTTCGCCGGACGAAATCTTGCGCACGACGAAGTTGGAGTTCAGACCGCGGTTACGCTTGGCGATGACGACGCCTTCGTAAGCCTGCAGACGCTCGCGCGTGCCTTCCTTGACCTTGACCTGGACGACGACGGTGTCGCCCGGCGCGAATTCGGGAATGGTCTTGCCCAGACGGGCGATTTCTTCTTGCTCGAGTTGCTGGATCAGATTCATTTTAAAACTCCGTTTAAGCGAAATTACGCTTTGTTTTCCTGACCGCATTGCTCCTGAAACTGCCCCAGGAGTTGCGTTTCCTCTTTCGACAACGAACGCCCCGCCAACAGCTCGGGTCGCCGCCGCCACGTCCGCCCCAGCGCCTGCTTCAGGCGCCAACGGCGAATCTGCTCGTGGTGACCGGACAACAGCACGTCCGGCACCCGCTGGCCTTCGTATTCCTCGGGCCGCGTATAGTGCGGGCAGTCCAGCAAGCCCGCGACAAACGAATCCTGTTGTGCCGATTCGGCGTCGTTGAGAACGCCCGGCAACTGCCTGACGACGGCATCCAGCAAGGCCATCGCCGGAATTTCGCCGCCCGAAAGCACGAAATCCCCGATCGAAATTTCCTCATCGACGCAGCGCTCGATCAAACGCTCATCGACGCCTTCATAGCGGCCGCACAGC
Organism: Candidatus Accumulibacter sp. 66-26; assembly: GCA_001897745.1. Classification (GTDB taxonomy): domain Bacteria; phylum Pseudomonadota; class Gammaproteobacteria; order Burkholderiales; family Rhodocyclaceae; genus 66-26. Next base: position 179,019 of record MKUH01000043.1, on the reverse strand, counting down.
AGCACGACGCCCTCGTCGCCCTGCGCCAGCCGCATCACGCGTTCGTGCGTCAGCGGCGCGCCCTGCGGCGAGAGGTATATCACGCGGCTGCGCGTCACGCCGGCCTTTGCCTGGCGTGCTTTCGCCGCGCCGATCGCCGCCTCCAGCGGCCCCGGCATCATCACCATGCCCGGTCCGCCCCCGTAAGGGCGATCGTCGACCGTGCGATGATTGTCGCTGGTGAAATCGCGCGGATTCTGGAAATCCAGAGTCCAGCGCCCCTCCTCCAGCGCCCGCCGCGTGACGCCCGACTGGGCGATGGCGGCAAACATCTCGGGAAACAGCGTCACCACGTCGGCGGCAAAACGCCCGACCGGGTTCACCAATCCGCTTCCCATTCGACACGAATTCTGCGCGCCGGCAGATCGACGTCGAGCACGACGGACTCGACGAAGGGCAACAGGCGCTCGGCGCTTTCGCCGTCGCCGACCCGCAACACATGGTTGGCCGGCGTTTCGATCAGCCCGAGCACGCGCCCGAGCGACTGACCTTTGCTATTCACGACATCCAGGCCGACCAAGTCGGCCCAGTAATACTCGTCCTTGCCCGGCTTCGGCAAGGCCGCGCGCGGCACGCCGACGAACATCCCCTGCATCGTTTCGGACGCATTGCGGTCCGGGATGCAATCGAGCTCGGCGATCAGCGTCTCGCCGTGCAGCTTGCAGCGGATCAGCTTCGCCTGCCGCCACAGCGCGGGGGCGTCGCTTTCGCGTCCGACCCACCAGTGGGACAGGCGCGCCCAGCCCTGCGGATCGTCGGCGAAGGGATGCACCCTCACCGCACCATGCACTCCGTAAGGCCCGACGATCTTGCCGAGAACGACGATATCAGCGGCGGCGTCGGCAGCGGAACCCGGCGCCGCGTCGGTCGAAGCCACGGCGAGCGACAGCTTAGGCTGCCTTGGCGGCGGACTGCTTGACCAGACGGGCGACCGTCGGGGACATCTGGGCGCCCTGCTGCTGCCAGTAGGTCAGGCGATCGGCGGCGATGCGCAGCGCTTCTTCCTTGCCCGAAGCGACCGGGTTGTAGAAGCCGATACGCTCGATGAAACGGCCATCGCGGCGGGCGCTGGAATCGGCCACGACCATATTGTAGAAGGGACGCTTTTTCGCGCCACCGCGGGCGAGACGAATGACAACCATGGTGATCTCTTCCGAATTCAGAAAAAGGGCAGGATTATAACAAGAAAGCACGGAAAAACAAGCCGATATTGCGCCGGCGGCCGGCGAAGTCCCTAAAATCAAGCGCTCTCATCGCGTGCGCCGTCCGCCGCCCAAGCGCCGCAGGTATAATGCGCGCTGCACTCTCCGGCCCCAGGCGCCCCGCTCGACGATATGACCGACCCCGTATTCGACTCCGCCGGCGAGGAGGCCGCGACCCCGCCCCAGGCCGATCTGCAGGCCATTTTCGCTTGGCTGGCGACACCGCCCGCCGCACGGGCCGACGACGATCTCCCCCTTCTGCGCGCCCACCTGGCCGCGCTGCGCGACGCCGCCGGCAGCCCGCAGGAGCGCGCGCACGCACTGGACCTCCTGTACGCGCGCTGCATGGCACTGGTCGAGCAGCTGACGCCATCGCTGAGCGCGGTCGAACTGCCGGTCCCGCGCAGGACGCGGCAGACGGTGCGCGGCACGCAGGCGGCGCTGCAGTTGCTGGCAGCGCTGCTGCGCGACGAGCCGGCGGCTGGCGAAACGGCGCACGGCGATGCGTACGACTTGCGCGATCCGCCGGAACAGCGCCTCTGGCGCTGCCTGAACGCCCTCTCCCGGCACCTGCTGATCAGCCATCTGGTCGCCGCGCCGGCCGGCGTCGGCATCTGGCAGCAGCTACACGCTGCCTACGCCGCGGCCCGACGCCTGCGGCTCGCGGAAAAGACGCCGGAGGGCGAGCGCTGCACGCTGCAGCACGTCTATTACGCCGCCGTGCTCATCGGCTGCGCCCAGCCGAGCGCATTCACGCCGCGCGAAATCGACTTCATCGCCGCCTACCTCGAACGCTTCGCCGACGAAGTCGAGCCGCTCGCCGGCGGCGGCGCGCAGATCGCCGACGCCGCCGAAGCCATGGAAGTCGGCGACGACCCCGGCGGCCTGTTCTGGATCGATCCGCTGCGCGACGCGGCGGGCTTCGCCTGGGCGCGAAAGCCGCCCGCCCCCGAAACCCAGGCCCTGCTCTTCTCCTGCGACCGCCTGGCGGCGCTTCTGCGGCGCCAGCTCGCCGCCCTCGACGCCGGGCAGACGCCGCAGCAGATCGGCCTGCCCGCCCTCGCGGCGGGCGCCGCGGGGCGCGGCGTGCTGCGCCGGCTGGCCGGCTACTGGGGCAGCCCGTTGAAACGGCGCTTCCAGCGGCGCCGACAGAACTACCGCGCCGTGCTTTGCTGCGGGCTCGACAAGCTCTGGCATCTGTTGCGCGACGGTCACGACTCGGCCGCCGAGGTTTCGAACTGGATGATCACCAACGAGAGCCCGGACGGTTTCGCGCTCATGCATGTCGCGGGCAAGACCGGCAAACTGGCCGTCGGCGACGTCGCGGCGATCCGCACCGAGGCTAGCAAGGACTGGCAGATCTGCATCGCGCGCTGGGCGCTTTCGGACAACCCGGAGCACTTCGAACTCGGGCTGCAGATTCTCGCGCCGCGCGCGCTGCCCGCCCAGGTCGCTCAATTCGGGCCAGACGACGCGAGCGGGCCGCCCCCGCAATTGCTCCCCGCACTGCTGCTGCCCCGGCTGCCTCCCTTGCGCGAAACGGAAACGCTGATCGTCCCGTCCGACCGGATTCCGGCGCCGCCGACGAAGCTCGTCCTGGTGCTCGAGCAGGAGAACGTCGCCGTGCGCGAGGTGCGCACCATCCGCCTCGAAGAGCAGACCGCCAGCATCGAGACCTACACGATTCAGCCCGACGCCGGCCCCTGACCCAAGGATTCGGACGCATCGTCCGGCGGATCCACCGGATGCCTGAACTCCGGCAAGGTCGCCGCAACGAGCGCCCCGAGCAGGACCATCGCCCAGGACAGATAGAGCCAGATCAGGAAGATCGGCAGCGTCGCGAAAGCGCCGTAGACCGCGCGATACGAAGGGAAGTGCGAAAGGTACAGCTCGAACGCCTTCTGCATCAGCGAAAAGCCGAGCGCCGCCAGAAAGCCCGCCCAGGCGGCGTCGCGCAGGCGCACCCGCGTATAGGGAACCGCGTAGTAGAGGCCGCCGAGGAACAGGGCGAGGATCGCAAGGCCGCTGACTTTCAGCAGCAGGCGGCGGAACCAGGGCGCCTCGTCGAGAAAGCCCAGCGACGTGGTGACGGCGTAGGAGATCGCCGCCACCACGACGCCGAGGATCAGCGGCCAGACCGCCACGGCCACGGCGTACAGCCGCAGGCGCCGCCACAACGGCCGCGGCTCGCTCACCTTCCAGACGTGGTTGAAGGCGCGCTCTATCGTCAACAGCAGTAGAAAGGCCGTTCCCACCAGGAAGAGCAGGCCGAGCACGGTGACGTTGGCCGCCTTGTGGGAAAAGCGCAGGACGTAATTGACGATCATCCCGGCGCTGCGCTCGGGCAGCAGGTTGCGCACCAGGGCCTGGTCGAGCTGTTCGACGAGGCTGGGGAAGACCGGGAGCATCGCAACCAGGCTGACGATCAGCGCGACCAGCGGCACGACCGAAAGCAGCGTGGTGAAGGCCAGGCTGGCGCTGATCTGATCGAAGTTCTCTTCGTTGAAACGGCGCACGATGCGCGCCAGGAAGGCGCGCAGACGGAAAAGGGAGATCGGCATAGGACCGCTATAATATCGCGACGCCGCCCGTCCCTCCCACTCCGCATGCCGACCATGCCGGCGACCGGCGCATCATGCGCGCAAACGCAGCGCCGCACCCCGAAACAATGCGGAACGGTCGCGACCGACCCTCACCACCTCACGGATTGCTCCCCGATGATTCGCAGTTTCTACCTCACCGCCTGCACGAGCCTGATCGCGCTGATCTTCCTTTGCCTCGCCTGGGAGCTGCGCCTCGCGCCGCTGCAGCCGGGCGGCTCCTGGCTGGTGCTCAAGTGCCTGCCGCTGCTGGCACCGCTCTTCGGCATCCTGAACGGACGCCGCTACACCTACCAGTGGGCGTCGATGCTGATCCTGCTCTATTTCAGCGAAGGCGTCGTGCGCGCCACGACGGAAAGCGGCACCGGCCAATGGCTGGCCATCGCCGAGACGGCGCTGTCGCTCGCCTTCTTCGTCGCCGCCGTCGGCTACGCCCGCCTGACCCGGCCGTCGGCCCGATAGAAAAAGGGCGGCCGCGGCCGCCCTTCCGAAGTCCCACCGCCTTGCCGGCGGCCGCTCGAATCTCAGATATCGCCCTGCGGATTGAGCTTCTCGCCCGACGAGTGCAGCTTGTTGAGCGCGTTGAGATAGGCCTTGGCCGAGGCGATGACGATGTCGGTGTCGGCGCCGTTGCCATTGACGATGCGCCCGCCGCGCGACAGGCGGACCGTCACTTCGCCCTGCGCATCGGTGCCGGTGGTGATCGCGTTCACCGAATAGAGCAGGAGTTCGGAACCGCTCTGCGCCACCGATTCGATGGCCTGGAAGGTCGCGTCGACCGGCCCGCCGCCCTGCGCGCTGGCCTTTTTCTCGGTGCCGCCGACGGTCAGCGTGACGGCGGCCTGCGGCGTCTCGCCGGTTTCCGAGCAGACGCGTGAATAGACGAGCTTGTAGTGCTCGTCCGCGGGCGTCACGGTCTCGTCCGAAACCAGCGCCTGCAGGTCCTCGTCGAAAATCTCGTGCTTCTTGTCGGCCAGCTCCTTGAAGCGGGCGAAAGCGGCGTTCAGCGCCTCCTCGCTCGCCAGTTCGACGCCGAGTTCGGAGAGGCGCGTCTTGAAGGCGTTGCGCCCCGAATGCTTGCCGAGCACCAGCTTGTTCTGCGTCCAGCCGACGTCCTGCGCGCGCATGATCTCGTAGGTTTCGCGGTGCTTCAGCACGCCGTCCTGGTGGATTCCCGACTCGTGCGCGAAGGCGTTGGCGCCGACCACCGCCTTGTTCGGCTGCACCGGGTAGCCGGTGATCTGCGAGATCAGCTTGGAGGCGGGAACGATCTGCGTCGTGTCGATGCGCGTCTCGACCGGGAACAGGTCGCCGCGCGTCTTCACCGCCATCACCACCTCTTCGAGCGAGGCATTGCCGGCGCGTTCGCCGAGGCCGTTGATCGTGCATTCGACCTGGCGCGCGCCGGCCAGCACCGCCGCCAGCGAATTGGCGACGGCCATCCCGAGATCGTTGTGGCAGTGCGTCGACCAGACGACCTTGTCGGCCCCCGGCACGCGTTCGATCAGGTCGCGCATGCGCTCGCCCCACACCGAGGGGATGCTGTAGCCGACCGTGTCGGGAACGTTGATCGTCTTGGCACCGGCCTTGATCACCGCCTCGAAGACGCGGCAGAGGAAGTCCATGTCCGAGCGCACCGCGTCCTCGGCCGAGAACTCGACGTCGTCGGTATATTCGAGCGCCCACTGCACGGCCTTGACCGCCGCCTCGACGACCTGGTCGGGCGTCATGCGCAGCTTTTTCTCCATGTGGATCGGGCTGGTCGCGATGAAGGTGTGGATGCGCCCGCGCGCGGCCGAGCGGATCGCCTCGCCGGCACGGCGGATGTCGTTCTCGTTGGCGCGCGCCAGCGAGCAGACGGTCGAATCCTTGATGACCTCGGCGATCGAGCGGATCGCGTCGAAATCGCCGGGCGAGGCGGCGGCGAAGCCGGCCTCGATGACGTCCACCTTCATGCGCTCGAGCTGGCGCGCGACGCGCAGCTTTTCTTCCTTGGTCATCGAAGCGCCCGGGCTCTGCTCGCCGTCGCGCAAGGTGGTATCGAAAATTACCAGGTGTTCCTTCATTTCCAGACTCCGGAGGTGAGTATCCTGCAACGGCGCCCCGCCGGTGGCGGGCGGCCGCAACTGCGCAATTCGTGGGGAGAGGTTCAGTGCGCCGGGCGCAGCACCGGCCGTTCCGGCGACCAGACGCACAACGAAAAGCGGCGGCTGGGCGGACGATGGTTCATCCGTCCGAATATATCGGCTTTCCCCAGGGCGGGCAAGGCGAAGCCCGGGGCGGAGCCATCCGCGCCCGGTCATTCTGCGGTCAGCTTCCGCACCGAAAATGTCGCCAGAAACTTCAAACTCGAAATTTCCGATCGTCATTCATTTTCCCGGGCGGCCCATGAGCTCCACCACAAACCCCACGCACATCCTGGTTACCGGCGCCTCCGGCTTTCTCGGCGGCGCCGTCATGGCGCAGTTGATCGAAACGCCGCTCTGGGACTCCTGCCTGTTTCTCGTCCGCGCCTCGTCGCCGGAAGAAGGCCTCGCGCGCCTCGTCGCCAACCTGCGCCGCTTCGCGGTCCCCGAAGCGCAGCTCTGGCGCTTCGCGCTCGCCCAGGTCGTCTGCGGCGACCTCGGCAGCGTCGACGACTACATTGCCGACGAGCGGCTGACGCGCGTCACCCACGTCATCAACTGCGCAGCAATCGCCTCTTTCGGCAAGAATCCGCTGATCTGGACGACCAACGTCGACAGCACGGTGAACTTCGCCGAGTGCCTGCACGCCAAGGCCAGGCTGCAGCGCTTCATCCACGTCGGCACGGCGATGGTGTGCGGGCCGGAAGCGCGCAGCCCGGTCAGCGAGACGGACGACCCGGGCCGCGACATCCGCCATCTGGTCGAATACACGGAGAGCAAGATCGAGGCGGAACGCCGCCTGCGCGCCCTGCCCGGCCTACCCCTCGTCGTGGCGCGTCCGTCCATCGTGGTCGGCCATACGCACCTGGGCTGCCAGCCCTCAGGCAGCATTTTCTGGGTGTTCCGCATGGCGCTGGCGATGGGCTGCTTCACCTGCGACTTCGACGAGCGCATCGACGTCATCCCGGTCGACTACTGCGCCAACGCGCTGCTGCACCTGGCGCTGAAGCCGCAACTGGCGCACGACCTGTATCACATCTCATCGGGGCCGGACGAATCCTGCTCCTTCCGCCAGATCGACGCGGCGATGGCCGAGGCCACCGGGCGGCCGCGCCACGACCACTACCGCCGGCTCGGCTACGACGCACTGGCGGCGATGCGGCCGCACTTCGACGACTACTTCGGGCGCTGCAACAAACGCATCATGCTGCGCGCCATCCGCACCTACGGCGATTTCGCCGAACTCGGCCTGCTCTTCGACAACCGGCGCCTGCTCGCCGAAGGCATGGCGCCGCCGCTGCGCTTCGACCGCTACGTCGGGCTGTGCGCGCAGACGAGCGGCGCGCAGACCATCGCCGAACAGATGACGGTCGATTTCAAGTAGGACCTCTCCCGCTCCCGGCCAAGCGACCGGGGCGAGCACCCGAGGCGGCCGTCCCGGTGCTCCTCACTCCTCCGTCTTGCACAGGGCTGGAAAGAGCAGCGGCAGCAGGAGCAGGGTAAACAGCGTCGCCGACACGATGCCGCCGACGATCACGACGGCGAAGGGACGCTGCGTTTCCGAACCGATGCCGTGCGACAGCGCCGCCGGCAGCAGGCCGAGGCCGGCCATCAGCGCCGTCATCAGGATCGGCCGCAGGCGCGCCACCGCGCCCTGACGGACGGCGTCGGCCACCGACAGCCCCTCGCGGATGCCGGCAAGGAACTGCTCGACCATGATCACGCCGTTCTGCACCGAGATCCCCGCGACGGCGATGAAGCCGACCGCCGCCGACACCGACATGTGCAGCCCGGCCAGCGCCAGCCCGGCGATGCCGCCGACCCAGGTGAAGGGCACCATGAACAGGACGAGCAGGGCGAAACGCATCGAGCGGAAGGCCCAGAACAGCAGCACGAAGATGCCGAACACCGAGAGCGGCACGATGATCTTGAGGCGCTTGGTCGCCCGCTGCTGGTTCTCGAACTGCCCGCCCCAGGTCATCGTGTAGGCGGCAGGCAGGCGCACCTGCTGCCTGACCTTGTCCATCGCCTCGGCGACGAAGCTGCCCTGGTCGCGCCCGAGCAGATTGGCCTTCACCGCGACGTAGCGGCCGCCGGCTTCGCGGCCGATGCGCGCCGGCCCCTGGCGCACTTCGACCCGGGCGATCGCCGCGAGCGGCACCGTGCCGCCGGCCGGCAGCGCGACAGGCAGTTCGGCGACGTCGTCGACGGCGTCGCGGTAGTCCTTCTGCAGGCGGACGGTGATGTCGTAACGGCGGTCGGCCTCGTAAAAGCTGCTCACCGCCGCGCCGCCCAGCGCCGTCTGCACCGTCGCATTGGCGTCAGCCGCCTTGATGCCGTAGCGCGCCATGCGCGCCGGATCGAGCACCACGTCGAGTTCGGTCTGACCGCTGACCTTGATCGCGGCGACGTCGGTCGCGCCGCGGATGGCGCGGATGATATTGACGACCTGCCCGGCCTTGTCCTCGAGGATGTCGAGGTCGGGGCCGAAGATCTTGATCGCGATTTCGCCCTTGACGCCGCTGATCGACTCCTCGACGTTGTCCTGGATGACCTGCGAGAAGTTGGTCGGAACGCCGGGGATGGCGCCGATCTTCCGCGTCATGTCGGCGATCAAGGACTCCTTGTCGGCAAAGCGCCAGTCGCCGCGCGGCTTGAGGTCGGCGAGGATCTCCATGTTGTTCGGCCCCTTGGGGTCGGTGCCGTCGTCCGGCCGGCCGACGTGGGTGATGACCTTGGTCACCTCCGGGTAGGACTGCAGGATGCGGCGGATTTCGCGCTCGACCTCCTTGGTCTTGCCCAGGTTGGTGGCCGGCGGCAGCGTCACGGTCAGCCAGATGTTGCCTTCGTCGAGCTTGGGCAGGAATTCGCTGCCGAGCTGCGGCAGGAGCGCCAGCGACAGGGCGAGGACAGCCAGCGAGGCGGCCAGCAAGGCGCGGCGGCGGCCGTCGGCCCAGTCCATCGCGCGCCGGTAGCGCTCCTGCAGCGTATGCATCCACGGGCTGTGCTTTTCGGCCAGATCGTGGTTCTTCACGTAGTAGGAGATCAGCGCCGGAATCAGCGTCAGCGTCAGCAGGATGGCGCCGAGAATGGCGAACGAGAGCGTGTAGGCCATCGGCGCGAAGATTTTCCCTTCGACCCGCTCGAAGGTGAAGATCGGCAGGAAGGCCAGGATGATGATCGCCTTCGAGAAGATGATTGGATGCCCCATGTCGATCGCCGTGTGCTTGAGCGTCTGCATGCGCCATTGCAGCGTGTGGTGCGCGGGATTCTGGTCCGCCTTGCCGAGCGCCAGACGCACCATCAGCGCCTCGACCAGCACGACGGCGCCGTCGACGATGATCCCGAAGTCAATGGCGCCGAGCGAGATCAGGTTGGCCGCGACGCCCTTGCTGTGCATCATCACGAAGGCCGTCAGCAGCGACAGCGGGATGACCAGCGCGACCACGCCGGCGGCCAGCCACGAGCGCAGGAAGAGAATCAGGATGGCGACGATCAGCACGGCGCCGACGATCAGATTCTCGGTGACCGTATGCACCGTGTGCTTGACCAGCTCGGTGCGGTCGTAGATCGGCAGCAGGCGCACGCCGGGCGGCAGCTTGGCGCCGGTCGCGGCGATTTCGGCCTTGAGCGCGGCAACCACCTTCGAGGCGTTCTGCCCCTTGGTCATCTGCACGATGCCGACGACGATATCGTCGGCGTCGTTGAAGGCGACGATGCCCGAGCGCACGCGCGGCCCGACGGCGACCTCGGCCACTTCGCCGACCAGCACCGGCTTGCCGTCGTTGACCGCCACCGTCACCCGCTCGATGGCTGCCAGGCTGCCGAGCAGGCCAATCGAGCGCACCACCAGCCCTTCGTCGCCGCGCCGGATGACGCCGCCGCCGGCGTTGGCGTTGTTCGCGGCGAGCGCCTGCGCGACCTGATCGATGCTGACGCCGAACTTGCGCAGACGGTAGGGATCGACCTTGACCTGATACTCCTTGACCGCCCCGCCGAAGCTCACCACGTCGGCGACCCCGGCGACGCGGCGCAGCGCCGGCCGGATCACCCAGTCCTGCAGCGCGCGCAGCTCGTAGAGCGGCATCTCGGGCGGCGCTTCAAGCGCGTAGCGGTAGATTTCGCCGACCGCCGTGGTCAGCGGCGCCAGCGTCGGCTGCACGTTGGGCGGCAGGTTAACGTAGCCGAGCTTTTCGAGCACCTGCTGGCGCGCGAAGTAATCGTCGGTGTTGTCGGAAAAGGTCAGCGTCACGATCGACAGGCCGGTCATCGACACCGAGCGCAGCTGCGTCATGCGCGGCACGCCGCTCATCTCGCGCTCGATCGGCAGGCTGATGCCGCGCTCGACCTCCTCGGGCGCCTGCCCCGGCGCCTGCGTGACGATGTTGACCTGGACGTCCTGCACGTCGGGGAAAGCCTCGACCGGCAGGTTCTCGACGGCGTACCAGCCGGCAGCGACCAGCGCGAAGACCGCGGCGATGACGAAAACCCGCTGCTGCAGGGCAAAGGTGACGAGGCGCTCGAGCATCCTAGGCTCCGCCCAGTTCGGCGTTGAGCAGCAGCGCGCCGGTCGTCACCACGCGCTCGCCGGCGCGCAGGCCGCTGCCGACGAAGCTCGCCGCATGGCCGCGGAAGCTCAGGCGCACTTCGCGTTTCTCGATCAGGCCCGGCGCCTTCTCGACGAAGACGTAAACGTGCAGGCCCTCCGTCACCAGCGCCGTGTTCGGCACGCGCGGCAGCTTCTCGCCCTCGCTCTCCGGCGTGATGCGGGCGAACATTTCCGGCTTCAGCAGACGCTCGTCGTTGCGTACCGCGCAGCGCACCGGCACGCGGCGCGACTGCGCGTCGAGCACGTCGCCGATGGCCAGCACCTGCCCGGCGAAGCGCCGCTCCGGGTAGGCGTCGACCTCGATGCTCACGGACTGGCCGACGCGCAGCTTGGCGAGATCCTTCTCGGGCAACTCGGCGATCGCCCACAGGCGCTTGGGATCGCTGACCACGAACAGCGAATTCGGCTGGTCGGGCCGTACCTCCATCGCCGGACTGGCCTGCCGCTCGGTGACGACGCCGGCGAACGGCGCGCGCAGCGCGAAGCCGGCCTGTCCGGCGAGCGGCGTCAGGCTGCGCAGGCGCGCCTGCGAACGCTCGACTTCCGCATTCGCCGCGCGCAGGTCGTTCTCCGCCGCCTCGAAATCCTTGCGCGCGACCACCTCGTTCTCGAACAGGACCTTGGCGCGCTCGAAAGCGGCGCGCTTGGTCGCGCGGTCGGATTCCGCCTTGCGCAGATCGGCGTAGTCGGGAACGTCGAGCGCCAGCAAGGGCTGCCCGGCCCGCACGCTGTCGCCGGCCTGCACCGGCAGGCTCAGGATGCGCCCGGCGACAGGGGAAAACACCCGCGCCGTGACGTTGTCGTCATACGTCAGGCGCCCGTTGAGCGCCTCCAGCAGGGGCACCGGGTAGGCTGACGCCTCCTCGATGCGCAGATAGGCCAGCTGCGGCGCGCCCTCGGCAAAGCGCAGGCTGAGGCCATCGCCGCTCGCCGCCGAGGCTGCCGCAGGCGCGGCCTCAGGCACCGCGCCCTTTTCGCCGGTCGGCGCGGCATAGCGTGCGATCCCGATGCCCAGTGCGGCGAGCGCGAGCAGCAGCGCGCCCGCTTTCAGTACGAATGTTCGCTTCATTTGCTTCATTTGAATCCATCCTCTTGCGCTACGGCCGCCCGCCACGCGGCGACCGCTTTTGCGTAGTCGGCACGTGCCGCCATCGCTTCGAGTTGCACCTGGCGCGCGGTCCGGCGCGCATCGAGCAGGTCGAGCAGGCCCATCGCACCTTTCGCGTACGCCAGTTCGGCGCCTTTGGCGACGCGCTCGGCATCGGCCAGCACCCCGGATTCGAGGCGCTGACGGCGTTCACGGCCGGCCTCCAGATCGGCGCGGGCCTGGTCGGCCTCGCCCAGCGCTTGCGCCTGCACGCGCTCGAGCTGCTCGCGCGTCGCCTGCAGGTCGGCTTCGGCCCGCGCGATCTCGCCCTGGTATTCGTGGCGCAGAAAAAGCGGAACGCTGACGCCGACGCCGAAACTGTTGGTCGGACTATTCGTCTGGTTGTGTTCGAACTGGACGCCGACGGTGAGATCGCGCTTGCGCAGCGCGCGCGCAAGATCGCGCGCCTTTTCCGCCGCATCGACCCGCGCCTGCGCCGCGCGGACATCCGGACGCTGCGCGAGCGCCGTCTCGGGCAAGGGCGTCGCGACATCGCTACGGGCAGGCGTGGCGGAACCGTTCGGCGTAACGCGCGCGGTCTCGTCCTGCGGCCATGCGTCGGCGGCGACCAGGCGGCGCGCGCTCGCCTCGCGCCCGATCAGGTAGGCCAGCGCGATCTGTGCCTTTTCGAGGTCGGCCTGTGCCTGCCGTGCGTCGTTCTCGGCGCGCAGCTTCTCGATGCGCAGGCGCCCGAGATCCGCGCCGGAGATATCGCCCGCCTTGTAGCGGATGTCGCTGGCGGCCAGCCCCTTGCCGTACAGGGCCGCCGCTTCCGCGGCGCCGGCGCGCCTTTCCTGCGCCAGCAGCAGATCGTAGTAGGCCGACCACAGCACCTTGCGCTGTTGCCGCTGCGTATCGTCGAGGTCGCCGCGGCTGGCCTTGAGCATCGCCTCGGCGGCCAGGGTGCGCAGTTCGCGCTTGTCGCCGCGCTCGATCAGCTGCTCGACGCGCACGACGCTGTCCATTCGCTTGTCGCGCAGGCCGCCCCCCCCGACCCCCTCCTGCGGGCTGAGCGAGGCGACATTGAGCGAGACCTGCGGATTGGGCGCCTGCCCGGCGCTCGTCACGTCTGCCTCGGCACCGCTGACCGCGCTGCGCGCCAGGCGCACTTCGCGGTTGTGCGTCGCCCACAGCGACTCGGCTTCGTCCAGCGACAGGCGGAGCACCGGCGCGCCCTCCTGGGCGAAGGCGAAGGAGGCCGCGCACAGGGCGACGAGCAGGGCGGAAAGCTTTCCGATTACCGTCATGGAGTTCCTTCCCTAATGCGAGGCTGGTATTGTAGGAAGCGCTACTGACTGCTATCTGACCCTCTCCCCCGCCCTTGCCCCCATGCGAATACTTCTTGCCGAAGACGACTCCCTGCTGGCCGACGGCCTGACCCGCGCCCTGCGCCAATCCGGCTACGTCGTGGACTGGGCGGAGGACGGCAAGCAGGCCGACAGCTGGCTCGCCAGCCAGACCTACGATCTGGCGATCCTCGACCTCGGTCTGCCCGGGCTGGAAGGCGGCGACGTCCTGCACCGCCTGCGCACGCGCAAGCAGCGCATGCCGGTGCTCATCCTCTCGGCGCGCGAGGCGCTCGAAGAGCGCGTGCGCCTGCTCGATCTCGGCGCCGACGACTATCTCGTCAAGCCGGTCGCCCTGAGCGAACTCGAAGCCCGCGTGCGCGCGCTGATCCGGCGCGGGCGCGCGCAGCCCGAACCGACGCTGACGCTCGGCAAGCTGACGCTCGACACCAACGGCCGGCGCGCCTGGCTGGACGGCGCGCCGCTCGATCTGACGGCGCGCGAGTGGGCGGCGCTCGAATATCTCGCGACGCGCGCCAACCGCATCGTCAGCAAGGAGCAGATCATGGAGTCGCTGTACAGCTGGGAGGAGGACATCACGCCGAACGCCGTCGAGAAGTTCGTCTCGCGGCTGCGCGTCAAGCTCGAACCGGCCGGCATCGTCATCCGCACGGTGCGCGGCCTCGGCTACTACCTCGAAAAGCCGAATGAACCGGCGGCCTAGCCTGCGCAGCCTGCTGCTGCGCAGGCTGCTGCCGGCCATGCTGCTGCTCATCGCGGCCAGCGCGCTGACCGCGTACACGGTCGCGCTGCGCAGCGCGCTGCGCGCCTACGACCGGGGCCTGCTCGACACGGCGCTGGCGCTCGCCGGCCAGCTGAAGATGAACGAGGGACGGGTCGCCCTGAACCTGCCGAAAGCGGCAAACGAAATCCTGCTCACCGACAAATACGACCGCATCTACTTCCGGGTGCTGACGCCGGAAGGCGGGCACATCGCCGGGGAACAAGCGCTGCCGCCGCCCCCCGGCGCGCGCGGCGACGACAACCGCGCCTTTTTCGACGCGCAGATCGACGGCCGGCGGATTCGCGTCGCGGCGCTCTACATCGAGCGCGACGGCACCCCGCTGATCGTCCTCGCCGCCGAAACCCTGGTCAAAAGAAACAATCTCGTCTGGGAAATCCTGCTCGGCATGCTCGTCCCCGAGATCGTCCTCGCCTGCGCCACGCTCCTGCTCGTGTGGTTCGGCATCCGCTCCGGCCTGCGCCCCTTCGACGACCTGCGCCGCCAGCTGGCCGACCGTTCGCAGAGCGACCTGCGGCCGATCGCGGCGCGCGATCTGCCCGAGGAAATCCAGCCGATGGTCGACGAGTTGAACGAGCTGCTCGAACGCTTGGGCGAATCGCTGGACGCCCAGCGGCACTTCGTCTCGGACGCGGCGCACCAGCTGCGGACGCCGATCGCGGCGCTGCAGGCGCAGGCCGAGCTGGCGCTACGCGACGCGGAAGGCGCGCCCGGCGACCAGGCGGCGCAGCTCAGGCGCATCCTGCTCGCCGCGCAGCGCCTCGCCCACCTCGTCCACCAGCTGCTCGCGCTGGCCCGCGCCGAGCCGCGCGACGACACGACGCACGGCCAGGTCGATCTAGCCGAGGTCGTGCGCGAAGCGGCCGGCCCCTGCCTAGCGCAGGCCATCGCGAAGAACATCGACCTCGGTTTCGAACTCGAAAGCGCTTTCGTCGACGGCTCGCCGCTGCTGCTCGGCGAACTGATCGCCAACCTGATCGACAACGCGGTGCGCTATACGCCGGACAAGGGCACGGTCACCGTGCGCTGCCGCAGCGACGGCGACGGCGCGCTTCTCGAAGTGGAGGACAGCGGCCCGGGAATCCGGGCGGAGGATCGGACGCGCGTGTTCGAGCGCTTCTACCGCGCGCCCGGCAACGGCAGCGACGGCAGCGGCCTGGGGCTCGCCATCGTGCGCCGGATCGCCGGCCAGCACGCGGCCAGCGTGACGATAGGGGAATCGCCCGGCCTGGGCGGCGCGCTCTTCAGCGTACGCTTCGCGCGCCGCTGACGGCGCTTCGGAACAAGACTCAGGAAGCGGCGGTCTTCTTGCCGCGGCCGAGGCGCAGGGCGGCCTGCACGTAGCCGGACAAGGCATACACCACGAAGAAGCCGAACAGGGTGACTTCCGGCTTCAGCGCCATCAGCGCGAAGACCAGCGCGATGGCGGCGACCACCATGAAGGGCACGCTCTTGCGCAGGTTGATGTCCTTGAAGCTGTAATAGCGGATGTTCGAGACCATGGTGACGCCGGCGAAGACGGTGATCACGGCCGCCAGCCAGGACACGTCGGTGCCGGCCATGCCGTTGTCGATCACCACCCAGACGAAGCCGGCGACCAGCGCCGCCGCCGCCGGGCTCGGCAAGCCCTGGAAGTAGCGTTTGTCGACTACTTCCAGCGTGGTGTTGAAGCGCGCCAGACGCAGCGCGGCGCCGACGCAGTAGATGAAGGCCGCGATCCAGCCCAGACGCCCCATGTCCTTGAGCGCCCAGACGTACATCACGAGCGCCGGCGCGACGCCGAACGAGACCATGTCCGAAAGCGAATCGTACTCGGCGCCGAAGGCGCTCTGCGTGCGCGTCAGGCGCGCCACGCGCCCGTCGAGGCCGTCGAGCACCATGGCGACGAAGATGGCGACCGCCGCCTGCTCGAAACCGCCCTTCATCGCCTGCACGATGGCGAAGAAGCCGCAGAACAGCGCCGCGGTGGTGAACAGATTGGGCAGCACGTAGATGCCGCGACGACGCAGCTCGGGATTGAACAGGGTCTTGCGGGGCTTGATTTCCGGCATCGGTCTTGGGTGAGGTATTTAGGCCAACTCGGCCAGAACGGTGCTCGAAGCATACACTTTTTCACCGATCACGACCTTCACCTTGGTATCCAGCGGCAGGTAGAGATCGACACGCGAACCGAAGCGGATGAAGCCGTAGCGCTGCCCCGGCAGCAACTTGGTGCCGGCGTCCACGTAGTTCAGGATGCGGCGCGCCACGAGACCGGCGATCTGCACGCAGGTAACGTCGCGTCCGTCGTTCGTCTTGAGGTGCAGCGCACAGCGTTCGTTCTCGACCGAGGCCTTGTCCAGGGCGGCGTTCAGGAAGCTGCCCGGGTTGTACCACTTCTGCTGCACGGTGCTTTCGATCGGCGCGCGGTTCGAATGGACGTTGAACACGTTCATGAAGACGCTGACCTTGAGCGCGCGACGGTTCAGGTAGGGATCGTCGGTCTCCTCGACGACGACGATGCGCCCGTCGGCCGGCGCGACGATGCTCTTCGGGCCACCGGCGATGTGCCGCGCGGGATCGCGAAAGAACTGCACGCAGAAAATGAAGATCAGCCAGAACGGCAGCGCCCAGGCGCCGGCGGCGGAGGCCAGCAGGGCGACGACGAAGGAACCGGCGATGAAGGGCCAGCCTTCCTTGGCGAGAATCGGGTGGGGGTAGTTCATTTCAATCCTTGAAAGCATTTGGGCGGGTCGGATTCGATTTTTCCGACACCGCCCAAAGCGAAGGCGGAGCAAGGCGCGAACGCGCTACCCCGCCGAGCGGCCAGCCGATCAGTTCTTGGTCTGGTCGACGAGCTTGTTCTTCTTGATCCACGGCATCATGTCGCGCAGCTTCTCGCCGACCTGCTCGATCGGGTGGGCGGCGGTCAGACGGCGACGCGCGGTCATCGAAGGATAGTTGGTCTTGCCTTCCTGGATGAACATCTTGGCGTACTCGCCGGTCTGGATGCGCTTGAGGGCGGCGCGCATGGCGTAGCGCGATTCCTCGTTGATGACTTCCGGACCGGTCACGTACTCGCCGTACTCGGCGTTGTTCGAGATCGAGTAGTTCATGTTGGCGATGCCGCCTTCGTACATCAGGTCGACGATCAGCTTGAGTTCGTGCAGGCACTCGAAGTAGGCCATTTCCGGCGCGTAGCCGGCTTCGGTCAGCGTTTCGAAGCCCATCTTGACGAGTTCGACGGCGCCGCCGCAGAGCACGGCCTGTTCGCCGAAGAGGTCGGTTTCGGTCTCTTCGCGGAAGTTCGTCTCGATGACGCCGCCCTTGGTGCCGCCGTTGGCCGCGGCGTACGACAGCGCGATGTCCTTGGCCTTGCCGGAATTGTCCTGATGCACGGCGATCAGCGACGGCACGCCGCCGCCCTTCAGGTACTCGGAGCGCACGGTGTGGCCCGGGCCCTTCGGCGCGACCATGATCACGTCGAGGTCGGCGCGCGGCACGACCTGGTTGTAGTGCACGTTGAAGCCGTGCGCGAAGGCCAGCGCGGCGCCCTTCTTGATGTTCGGCTCGACGTCGTTGTAGTAGACGGCCGGGATGTTCTCGTCGGGCAGCAGGATCATGACGACGTCGGCGCCCTTGACCGCCTTGGCGACTTCCTCGACCTTGAGGCCGGCCTTCTCGGCCTTGCTCCACGAGGCGCCGCTCTTGCGCAGGCCGACCGTGACCTTGCAGCCGGAGTCCTTCAGGTTCTGGGCGTGGGCGTGGCCTTGCGAGCCGTAGCCGACGATGGTGACCTTCTTGCCCTTGATCAGGGAGAGGTCGGCGTCCTTGTCGTAATAGACTTTCATGTGGGTTCCTTTTGTCTGGTCAAACTTTGAGAATGCGGTCGCCGCGGCCGATGCCGCTGACGCCGGTGCGCACGGTTTCGAGGATCAGGCCCGCGTCGATCGCCTGGATAAAGGCGTCGAGCTTGGCGCCGGTGCCGGTCAGTTCGACCACGTAGGTCGAATCGGTCACGTCGATGATGCGGCCGCGGAAGATCTCCGCCATGCGCTTCATCTCCTCGCGGTCCTTGCCGGTGGCGCGGACCTTGATCAGCATCAGCTCGCGCTCGATGTGCGCGGCTTCGGACAGGTCGACGACCTTGATGACGTCGACCAGCTTGTTCAGTTGCTTGGTGATCTGTTCGAGCACTTCCTCGGAGCCGGAGGTCACGATGGTCATGCGCGACAGCGAGGCGTCCTCGGTCGGCGCTACGGTCAGCGACTCGATATTGTAGGCGCGCGCCGAGAACAGGCCGGCGACGCGCGACAGGGCGCCGGCTTCGTTTTCGAGCAGGATCGAAATGATGTGTCGCATCTTGTCTTCCTTACAGGTCTTCGGCCAGGATCATGTCGGACAGCCCCTTGCCGGCCGCCACCATCGGGAAGACGTTGGCTTTCTGGTCGGTCAGGAAGTCGAGGAAGACGCACTCGTCCTTGTGCTCGACGAAGGCTTTGTGCAGCGCCGCCTCGACGTCCTCCGGCTTTTCGACGCGGATGCCGATATGCCCGTAGGCCTCGGCCAGCTTGACGAAGTCGGGCAGCGAATCCATGTAGGACTCGGAGTAGCGGCTACCGTAGAACATTTCCTGCCACTGGCGGACCATGCCGAGATAGCGGTTGTTCAGGCAGATGATCTTGATCGGCAGGCGGAACTGCTTGGCCGTCGACAACTCCTGGATGCACATCTGGATCGAGGCTTCGCCGGTGACGCAGGCGATCTGCTTGTCCGGGTGCGCGAAAGCGGCGCCCATCGCGTACGGCAGGCCGACGCCCATGGTGCCAAGGCCGCCCGAGTTGAGCCAGCGGCGCGGCTGCTCGAACTTGTAGTACTGCGCCGCCCACATCTGGTGCTGGCCGACGTCCGAGGTCACGATGGCGTTGCCGCCGGTCACCTCGTGCAGCTTCTCGATCACGTACTGCGGCATGATCACGTTCTTCTTGTGCTTGTACTTCATGCACTGCTTGGCGCGCCAGCCCTCGATCTCCTTCCACCAGTCGGCGAGCGCGGCGGCATCGGGCGCGGACTTCTCGGCGTCGAGCAGCTTGAGCATTTCCTCGAGCACGTCGGGTACGCTGCCGACGATCGGCACATCGACCTTGACGCGCTTGGAGATCGACGACGGATCGATGTCGATGTGGATGATCTTGCGCGGCTGCGAGCCGAAGTGGTCGGGATTGCCGATCACGCGGTCGTCGAAGCGGGCGCCGATCGCCAGCAGCACGTCGCTGTGCTGCATCGCCATATTGGCTTCGACGGTACCGTGCATGCCGGGCATGCCGAGGAACTGCGCGTCGGAAGCCGGATAGGCGCCGAGTCCCATCAGCGTGTTGCAGATCGGGAAGCCGAGGCGGCGCGTCAGGCGCGTCAACTGATCGGCGGCGTCTGACAGAATCACGCCGCCGCCGGTGTAGATCATCGGCCGCTTGGCCTTGAGCAGCAGTTCGACGGCCTTCTTGATCTGCCCCAGATGCCCCTTGACCACCGGGTTGTACGAACGCATCTGGATCGTCTGCGGATAGTCGAATTCGCACTTGGCGGCGGTGATGTCCTTCGGGATATCGACGACGACCGGGCCGGGGCGGCCGGTGGAGGCGATATGGAAGGCCTTCTTCATGGTCGAGGCGATGTCCTTGACGTCGCGCACGAGGAAGTTGTGCTTCACGCAGGGGCGCGTGATGCCGACCGTGTCGCATTCCTGGAACGCGTCCTGCCCGATGTAGGCGGAGGGCACCTGGCCGGTGATCACGACCAGCGGGATCGAGTCCATGTAGGCGGTGGCGATGCCGGTCACGGCATTGGTCGCGCCCGGGCCGGAGGTCACCAGTGCGACGCCGACCTTCTGCGTCGACCGCGCCAGACCGTCGGCCGCATGCACCGCAGCCTGTTCGTGGCGGACCAGGATGTGCTTGACCTTGTCCTGCTTGAACAGCTCGTCATATATATGGAGAACCGAGCCGCCGGGATAGCCGAAAACATACTCGACCTTTTCTTCCTGCAGGCACCTGATTACAATCTCCGCACCGGTCATTATCATCGCCGTCGCCTTACCAAGCTGATTGCTCGAAAAAACCTGTAACGTTAAAGGTTAGACCTCGATTGGTCAAGGCTCCCGACCAAACAGGCGCTTACGCTTCGCAAGCGGTACTCTGGACACCACCGAAGGACCCTCCCCCTGGCCAGCCAACGCGAACTCTCGGATTTTCTCGCCGCCACGGAGCGCCGCGCGTTCAAGCAGGCCATGTTCGCCGTGCACAACGAGGAATCCGCGCTCGACATCGTTCAGGACGCGATGATGAAACTTGCCGAAAAATACGGCGACCGCCCGCAGGAAGAGTTTCCGATGCTTTTCCAGCGCATCCTGCAGAACACGATCCGCGACTACTACCGGCGCAGCAAGGTGCGCTCGCTGTGGACGACCCTGCTGTCGGCCCTCATCCCCAGCGACGACGAGGACCACGACCCGCTGGAAACGATAGCGGCGGAATCGGACTCGGCGACACCGAACACGCCGGACGGACAACTGCAGCAAACGCAAGTACTTGGCGTGATTGAAAAAGAGATAAAAGCACTGCCCGCGCGTCAACGCGAAGCCTTCCTCATGCGTTACTGGGAAGACATGGACGTCGCCGAAACCGCCTCGGCAATGGGCTGCTCGGAAGGCAGCGTCAAGACGCACTGCTCGCGCGCCACCCACACCTTGGCCGCAGCCCTGAAAGCCAAAGGAATCACGCTATGAACGAACAACATTTCGCCTACCGGCTCAGGCAGCACCTGAATCGCGGCCTGCACGAACTGCCCGCGGGCACCGCCGCGCGCCTGGAAGCGGCCCGCGCGGGTGCGCTCGCGCACCAGAAGGTCGCCGCGCATCAGTCCGTGCTGGCCAGCATCGGCGACTTCGCCCACCACCACCTCGACAACCTGCACCCACGCCAGTTGCTGGCCGCCTGCGCCGTGCTGGCCTGCGTCGGGCTGTACGTCTACTGGGATGCCGCACACAATATCGCGCAGCTTGAGGAAATCGACAGCGCCCTGCTGGCCGACGACCTTCCGATCGACGCCTTCACCGACAAGGGCTTTCATGCATGGTTAAAGAGCTCGCCAGCGCAGTAGTGCTCAGCAGCTTGCTGGCAGCCACGGGTTGGGCGGCAACGTCCGACCCGTCTGTTTTGATGGCGCCTACCAGCCCGTCCGCCATCGCGACCCCCGCGCAGCCTCAGTGGACCGAACTGAGCTCGCAGCAAAAGGCCATCCTCGCCCCGCTCAGCGGCGAGTGGGATTCGATGGAGAACTACCGGCGCAAGAAATGGCTGGGCATCGCTCAGCGCTTTCCGTCGATCACGCCGGAGGAACAGCGCCGCATCCAGACCCAGATGCATGAATGGACCAAACTTACGCCCGAGCAACGGCACGCGGCGCGGGCGAGCTTCCAGTCGATGAAAAAGATGCCGCCCGAGAAGAAGCTCGAACTGAAGCAAAAATGGCAGGAATATTCCCGGCTACCCGAGGAAGAGAAGCAGAAGCTCAAGCAGCAGGCGAATAGCAAGCCGGTGCCGAAACCCGGCCGCAGCACCGCGGCCGCCCCGCTCCCAAGTTCGCCCACCGCGCCGGCGAGCGCCACGCCGACCACACCCGCGCCGCCGCCGACGAACGCATCGCTGGCACCGCAAGAAATAACCGCGCCGGCTCCGGCACCCGCCGACGCCGGCACAAAGCCCTGATGCAAAATAGCAACAACAATACCCGGCCGGGACTCCTGCGCCGGCTCGCCAGCATGTTCTACGAATCTTTGCTGCTGCTCGGCGTACTGGCACTCCTGCTGGTCGTCCCGCACATCCTGATCGGCACCGTCACGCACCGGATCGCCACGCCGTCCGTCCTGCAGCTGCATTTCTTTCTGGCGCTGCTCGCGTACTTCGTCTGGTTCTGGAGCGCCGGGCGGCGCACCCTGGCGATGAAGACCTGGCGCCTGCGCCTGGTCAGCGGCGAAGGACGGACGCTGACGCCGGCGCGCGCCCTGCTGCGCTACCTGCTCTGCTGGCCAAGTCTGGGCTTCTTCGGTATCGGGATTTTCTGGGCCCTGTTCGACCGCGACGGCCAGTTCCTGCACGACCGGATCGCCGGCACGCGCATCATCCCCGACTAATCGAGATCGCGCCCTGCGTTCCCGGCAGACGCTAGCGCCGCTCGACCCACCAGATCATACCGACGGCGGCCAGCAGAAAGAGCGCCGAAGGAGCGATCGCGCTGGACAGGGGCGACCAGCTGTTGATGGCGCCGAGGCTGGAAAACAGGCCGTTCAGCATGTGGAAGAAAATCCCGATCATGACCCCGGAGAAAATCTTCAGACTGACGCCCGCCATGCGGTTGTGCGTATAGCCGAAGGGCAGCGCCAGGGCGACCATCACGAAAACCGCCAGCGGATAGATCAGCTTCTTCCACAGCGCGATTTCATAGCGGTGGGTCTTCTGGTGGTTCTCCGACAGGTGCTTGATGTAGGACGAAAGATGCATCAGCGACATGCGCTCGGGAACCACCAGCAGCACCGACAGGATGTCCGGATTGAGCGCCGACTCCCACAGCATGTCCGGTTTTTTCTCCACCGTCGCGCGCTCGCCGTCGAGCACCGTCTGCACGACGCCGGTCAGGCGCCAGGCGGCCGGCGGCACGTACTCACCCTCCGCCGCCTCGCTGACCGACTGCAGGCGCGCGTTTTCGTCGAACGCGTAGATGCGGATGCCGCGCAGGCGAGTATCGGGCAGCACCGTCTTGACGTTGATGAAGCTGCGCTCGTCCTTGACCCACAGGCCGGTGCGGAATTCCTGCGCGACCACCGCACTGACCGCCTTGAGGCGCAACTGATTGGCGGCGCGCTCGGCCGGCGGGGCGACGAACTCGCCGAACAGGAAGGTCAACACGGCGAACACCGCCGCGACCTGGAACAGACTGACGAGCAGGCCGCGCGTCGACAGTCCGGAAGCGCGCAAGACCGTGATTTCCGAATGCCGCGCCAGCGTCGACAGGGCATACAACGTACCGATCAGGACCGCCACCGGCATTAGTTCGTAAACCCGTCCCGGCAAACGCAGCAGGACGTAGCCGACGGCATGGTGCAGTTGATAGCCGCTGGGACCGATGTCCTTCAGCTCGCCGATCATGTCGAAGAAACCGAACAGCGCGAGGAAGGCCCCCAGCACCAGCAATACGGCGCCGCCCACCTCGCGCGCCAGATACTTGCGATAGATTTTCATCGCCACATCCGCGCGAAGGAGAGCACCGCGATACGGCGGTAGAACAGCAGGGGCAGCAAGGTCGCCATCAGCACATGCACCCCGACAACGCCGAGCGCGAAGGAGATGCGCTCCTGCGCCACCCACGCCTGGCTGATCGACAGGAGATTGCTGTAGACCATGTAGATGAAGATCGCCAGCAGCATGTTGGCCGACCGCCCGGCGCGAGGATTCACGAAGGAAAGGGGAATCGCGAGCAGCGCCAACACCACCGCCGAAAGCGGAATGCCGAGGCGCCAGAGCAGTTCGGCGCGGTATTCCGGCTGATCGACCTGTACCAGTTCCAGCGTGGTCATATTCTTCGGCGTACGCTCGATGCCGCGCTCTTCCTTGGTTTCCAGGCGAATCGCGTAGCGCGCGAATTCGAGGATGCGGAACTCGGGCGACCCCGGTTCGACTTCATAGCGCCGCCCGTTCTGCAGCACCATGAAACGGTCGCCGTTCTCAGCGGTCTCCTGGTGCCCGGTCGCCGCCATCGTGACGCCCAGACGCTCGTGCTGAACCGAACTGACGAAGACGTTACGCACGTAGCTCGCGTCGTCGGCCACTGCCTCGACGAAAACGACGCGCTCGGCCGACGACGACTCCTGGAAGGAGCCGGGCGAAACCTGGCCGGCATCGCTGCGCGAACTGAGTTTCTGGCGGAATTCCGCGCTTTGCGAGATCGCCCACGGCGAGAGGAAGAGCGAGAGCAGCGCAATGGCGAGCACCAACGGCAGGGCGAAAACCAGGACAGGGCGCACCCAGGCCGTGAGCGACAGGCCGGAGGAGAACCAGACGACCATCTCGGAATCGCGGTAGCTGCGCGAAAGCGTCAGCAAAACCGAAATAAACAGCGACAGCGAGAGCAAAACAGGCAAATAATTGAGTGCCGCGAAGCCGAGCAGGGCCACCACGGCTTCGGGATCCACCTGGCCGCGCGCCGCATCGTTGAGCAGGCGGATCAGCTGGGTAGTCAGCAGAATCGCGAAAAGCGCGATGAAAATGCCGGCCGCCGCCTGCGTGAACTCGCGCCGGACAGCGCGCTGAAAGATCATGTTTTGACTTTAACGAAAAACTGCAGTGATAATCGGACTTTTGAACAAAACAGCACTGTTCGAGGAGCGGCGAGTGGAATTTAGCATAAAAAGCGGCAGCCCGGAAAAGCAACGCAGCGCCTGTGTCGTCGTCGGCGTCTTCGAACCGCGCAAATTGACTCTGCCGGCCGAATTGCTCGACAACGCGGCGCGCAACTACATTTCCGACATCATTCGGCGCGGCGACATGGAGGGGAAATCGGGCTCCACGCTGCTCCTGCACAACGTTCCCGGCACCCTCTGCGACCGTGTCCTGCTGGTCGGTCTGGGCAAGGAAAAGGAATTCCGCGAAAAGGAATACTGCGACGCAATTCGCAGCGCGGTGAAAACCCTCAACGAAACCGGATCTTTCGACGGCACGCTGTTTCTCACCGAGACGGCGGTCAAGAAGCGTAGCGTCGCCTGGCGCATCCGACAGGCGACCATCGTCGCGCAGGAAACCGTCTATCGCTTCGACCAGTTCAAGAGCAAGAAGGATGAAGTGCGCCGCCCGCTGCGCAAGCTGACCTTCGCCGTGGAACGGCGCAACGAGCTGGCGCCGGCCGAGGAAGCGCTGACCCAGGGCCTGGCGATCGCCGACGGGATGGCGCTGGCCAAGAACCTCGGCAACCTGCCGGGCAACGTATGCACCCCGACCTACCTCGCGGAAAGCGCGCAGAAGATCGCCCAGGAATACGCCGCCGACGGCGCCGTCGCATGCCAGATCCTCGAACGCGCCGACATGGAAGCGCTCGGCATGGGGTCGCTGCTCTCGGTGGCCAAGGGCTCGCACCAGCCGCCGAAGATGATCGTCCTGCAGTACAGGGGCGGCAAGACCGACGAAAAGCCCCTGCTGCTGATCGGCAAGGGCATCACCTTCGACACCGGCGGCATCTCGCTCAAGCCGGGGCCGGGGATGGACGAAATGAAGTACGACATGTGCGGCGCCGCCAGCGTGCTCGGCACTTTCAAGGCCGCCGCCCAGATGCGCCTGCCGCTCAACCTCACGGTGCTCGTGCCGACCACCGAGAACATGCCGGGCGGCGCGGCCAGCAAGCCGGGCGACATCGTCACCTCGATGTCCGGGCAGACCGTGGAAATCCTCAACACCGACGCCGAAGGCCGCCTGATCCTCTGCGACGCACTGACCTACGCCGAGCGCTTCGAACCGGACACGGTGATCGACGTCGCAACGCTGACCGGCGCCTGCGTGATCGCGCTCGGGCACGTCGCCACCGGCCTTTTCGCCAACGACGACGGACTGGCGCGCGAACTTCTGCACGCCGGCGACGAGGCGCACGACCGCGCCTGGCAGATGCCGCTGTGGGACGACTACCAGGAACAGCTGAAGAGCCCCTTCGCCGACATGGCCAACATCGGCGGCCGCGACGCCGGCAGCATCACCGCCGCCTGCTTCCTCTCGCGCTTCGCCAAGAAGTTCGAATGGGCGCACCTCGACATCGCCGGCACCGCCTGGAAGTCGGGGTCCGACAAGGGTGCCACAGGCCGTCCGGTGCCGCTGCTCGCCCATTACCTGCTGAAGAAGGCCGGGAAGCTCAATTGACGCAAATCTTCTTCTACCATAACGCCGCCGACCGCATCGCCGCCTGCGCGGCGCTGATCGGCAAGGCGTTTGCGCAGAAGAAGCCCCTGCTCGTTTATGCCCCGGACGCCGAGGTCGCCAGCGCACTCGACCGGCAGCTGTGGATGCTGCCGCCGACCGGCTTCATCCCACACGTACGCACCGGCTCGCCGCTCGCTGCGGAAACGCCGGTGATCATCGCCGGCGACCTCGAAAACCCGCCGCAGGACGAGCGCCTGATCAACCTCGCGGCCGACGTGCCGCCCGGCTTCGCCCGCTTCGCCAGCCTGATCGAAGTGGTCGGACAGGAGGACGGCGAACGCCAGGCCGGGCGCGAACGCGTCCGGTTCTACAAGGACCGCGGCTACGAGATCCGCTACTTCGATCTCGCCGCAAAAAGCTGATGGCCGACATTCCCGCCCCCGAACGCGCCAACGCCGACGTGCTCAACCGCGTCGACTCGCTGATTCAGCCGGGCGGCCGCCGGCGGCGCAGCTTCCTCGCCGCCCCGCCGGCGCCGGAAGCAAACAAGGCCGAGAGCGCCCTCCCTCCCGCCGACGAGGACATCCCGGTGCTCACTGAAGTGGTGCCGGCGGACGCCGTCCCGCCCGAAGCCGCCGTCTCCGAACCGGCCCCCGACCGATTCGACGAAACCCTCGTCTCCATCCTCGCCGCCGATCTCGCACACTCGATCGAGCAGCGCCTCGGCATCGAAATCCCCAGCCTGATCGAAGCCACGCTCGAGAACCTCGAGCAGGACCTGCGGCGCGGCATCGTCGCCGCCACCGAAGCCGCGCTCCGGGACTTCCTCGACCGCCGCCAGCAGTTGCGCCTGCCGCTCGACGAACCGCAGCGGCAAGACTGAAACCAAACTGAACCTCGCACCCCCGCAGCGCCGCTCCGACCGCCTCCGGCAGCGCCCGGAGCACCTCGGCGATCCGGTATAATTGCCGGTTTTCGCCATTCTCCTTTGTGACCTTTCCCGCCCCTATGGAACTCGCCAAAAGCTTTGAGCCGGCGGACATCGAACGCCGCTGGTACCCCGAATGGGAAGCCAAGGGCTACTTCGACGCCGGCCTCGACACCGCCAACCCGGACGCCTTCTGCATCCTCCTGCCGCCGCCCAACGTCACCGGCACCCTGCACATGGGGCACGGTTTCAACCAGGCAATCATGGACGCGCTGACTCGCTACCACCGCATGCGCGGCGACAACACGCTGTGGCAGCCGGGCACCGACCACGCAGGCATCGCGACGCAGATCGTCGTCGAACGCCAGCTCGACGCACAGGGCGTTTCGCGCCACGACCTCGGGCGCGAGAAGTTCCTCGAAAAGGTATGGGAGTGGAAGGAGTTCTCGGGCAACACCATCACCAAGCAGATGCGCCGCCTCGGCACCTCGCCGGACTGGAAGCGCGAGCGCTTCACGATGGACGCCGGCCTCTCGAAGATCGTCACCGAAACCTTCGTCCGCCTGCACAAGGAAGGTCTGATCTACCGCGGCAAGCGCTTGGTCAACTGGGACCCGAAGCTGCACACGGCTGTTTCCGACCTCGAAGTGGTGAGCGAGGAAGAAGACGGCTTCCTGTGGCACATCCGCTACCCGCTGGCCGACGGCAGCGGTTCGCTGACCGTCGCCACGACGCGCCCGGAAACCATGCTCGGCGACACCGCCGTGATGGTGCATCCGGAAGACCCGCGCTACCAGCACCTGATCGGCAAAACGGTGAAGCTGCCGCTGTGCGAGCGTGAAATTCCGATCATCGCCGACGCCTACGTCGACCTCGAATTCGGCACCGGCTGCGTCAAGGTCACGCCGGCGCACGACTTCAACGACTACGCGGTCGGCCAGCGCCACGACCTGCCGATCATTTCGATCCTGACGCTCGACGCGAAGATCAACGACAACGCGCCCGAAAAATATCGCGGTCTCGACCGCTTCGACGCGCGCAAGGCCGTCGTCGCCGACCTCGAAGCGCTCGGCGTGCTCGAAAAGACCGACAAGCACAAGCTGAAGGTGCCGCGCGGCGACCGCACCGGCGTCGTGATCGAGCCGATGCTCACCGACCAATGGTTCGTCGCGATGAGCAAACCCGGCGCCGACGGCACGTCGATCACGCAGAAGGCGCTCGACTGCGTCGCCTCGGGCGAGATCAAGTTCGTTCCCGAGAACTGGGTCAACACCTACAACCAGTGGCTGAACAACATCCAGGACTGGTGCATCTCGCGGCAGCTGTGGTGGGGCCACCAGATTCCGGCATGGTACGGCGACAACGGCGAGGTCTTCGTTGCGCACGACGAGGCGGAAGCCCGCGCGCAGGCCGACCAGGCCGGCTACGCCGGCGTCCTCACCCGCGACCCGGACGTGCTCGACACCTGGTACTCGTCGGCCCTGTGGCCCTTCTCGACGCTCGACTGGACGCCCGAGTGGCCGGAAAAATCCAACCCGGCGCTCGACCTCTATCTGCCGTCTACGGTGCTCGTCACCGGCTTCGACATCATCTTCTTCTGGGTCGCGCGCATGGTCATGATGACCAAGCACATCACCGGCAAGATTCCGTTCAAGCACGTCTACGTGCACGGCCTGATCCGCGACGCGGAAGGCCAGAAGATGAGCAAGTCGAAAGGCAACGTGCTCGACCCGATCGACCTGATCGACGGCATCGGCATCGAGGATCTGGTGAAGAAGCGCACGACCGGCCTGATGAATCCCAAGCAGGCCGAGCAGATCGAGAAGCGCACGCGCAAGGAGTTCCCGGAGGGCATCGCAGCCTTCGGCACCGACGCCCTGCGCTTCACCTTCCTCTCGCTCGCCAGCCCCGGCCGCGACATCAAGTTCGACCTCAGCCGCTGCGAGGGCTACCGCAATTTCTGCAACAAGCTGTGGAACGCCACGCGCTTCGTGCTGATGAACGTCGAAGGCCACGACCTCGGCATCGGCCAGCCCGACGCCGCCGCCTGCGGCGGCAGCGGCCCGCTCGAGTTCTCCTTCGCCGACCGCTGGATCGTCAGCCACCTGCAGCAGGTCGAGAGCGAAGTCGCGCAGCACTTCGCCGACTACCGCTTCGACCTTCTGGCTCAGGCCATCTACCGCTTCGTGTGGGACGAGTTCTGCGACTGGTACCTGGAGATCGCCAAGGTTCAGATGAACGGCGGCAGCGAAGCGCAGGCGCGCGCCACCCGGCGCACCCTGGTACGCGTGCTGGAAACCGTGCTGCGCCTGGCCCACCCGCTGATTCCCTTCATCACCGAGGAGCTGTGGCAGGCCATCGCGCCGATCGCCGGCCGCAAGACGCACGACTCGATCATGCAGGCCGCCTACCCGGCGGCGCAGGCGGAGAAGATCGACGCCGCGAGCGAAGCCCAGGTGCAGCAACTGAAGGACCTGGCCTACGCCTGCCGCAACCTGCGCGGCGAGATGAGCCTGTCGCCGGCGCAGAAGGTACCGCTGGTCGCCAGCGGCGACGCCGCACAGCTCGCGCTCTTCGCGCCCTATCTCAAGGCGCTGGCCAAGCTCGCCGAGATCGAGATCGTCGCCGAAATGCCCGAGGACGCCAGCGCGCCGATCGCGGTGGTCGGCGAAACGCGCCTGATGCTCAAGATCGAGATCGACGTCGCCGCCGAAAAGGAGCGCCTCGCCAAGGAAATCGCCCGCCTCGAGGGCGAGATCGTCAAGGCGCAGGCCAAGCTCGGCAACGAGAGCTTCGTCGCGCGCGCGCCGGCGGCGGTCGTCGAGCAGGAGAAGAAACGCCTCGCCGACTTCGCCGCGACGGTCGAGAAACTCAAGCCGCAGCTCGAACGCCTGCAGCGCGCCTGACGGCGTTCCCGACGCAGCGTGCCCCCCCGGGAACGGCGCAACGCGTCGGTTCCCGGGCGGCGGGACGGTGTGGACACCCTCCGGCAGCGGCCCTGACGCCGCCGCGCCGACTACGGTTCCAGCCTGACCGTGATCAATCCGCGCAGCGCATTCCCCAGGTAGATCGTCGGCGCGGCGCGCAGGTCGTCAACCCTCAGCACGCATTCGACGGCGCGCCCGGACTCGATCAATTCCCGGCGCAGCACGCCGGGCAGCAGCCCGCTTGCCAGCGGCGGCGTCAGCAGCATGCCGCCACGCTCGACGAAGACGTTGCTGCGCGCGCCCTCGCAGACTTCGCCGCGCGTATTGAGGAAGAGCGCGTCGAACACATCGGCCGGCAGCGCCGCCAGCGCCCGGTCGTAACGCGCCCGGGCGGTCGTCTTGTGGCGCAGCAGATAATCGCCGGCATCCAGCGCCTCCCCGGCCAGCACGGCACGCCACGGCAGCCCCTCGTCAGCCGCCAGCGGCGCGCAACGCAGCGCGCAGGCGCCGCCATGCGCCAGCGTTAGCCGCACGCGATACACGCCGACGGGGTGGCTCTCCGCCGTTGCCACGAGGCGCGCGGCAATTTCCGCCGCCGCACACGCGAAACCGAGCGCCCGCGCCGACGCCTGCAGGCGTTCCAGGTGCAACGCCAGACGCGGATAGCGTCCGTTCTCCAGACGCAAGGTCTCGATCAGTTCGAAGCCCGGGTCGAAGCCGGTCAGGAAATTCGCCTTGAGCAGGCATTCCGCGTACTCGCGCGCCGGGTCGGCGTCGATCACGATACCGCTGCCGACGCCGAGGCGCGCGGACAGGCCGGGCACCCGTCCTTCAGCGCGCGTTTCCACCGGCGGATCGGAGGGCGTTTCGCTGTCCGGCTCGGCGATTTCCAGCGTGCGGATCGCGACGTTGAAGCGGCAGTCGCCGCCCGGCGCGATCCAGCCGAAGGCGCCGGTGTACAGGCCGCGCGGCGGCGTCTCCAGTTCGGCGATGAGCTGCATGGCGCGGATTTTCGGCGCGCCGGTGATCGAACCGCAGGGAAACAGCGCGCGGAAAAGATCGAACAGGGAAGCTCCCGGCACGTCGGCGGCGACGGTGGACACCATCTGCCACAGCGTCGGATAGGCCTCGGCCTCGCACAGCGCCTCGACGCGAACCTTGCCCGGCGCGGCCAGGCGCCCGAGGTCGTTGCGCAGCAGATCGACGATCATCACGTTCTCGGCGCGCTCCTTGGCCGAGGCCAGCAAGGCGTCGCGCCGCCGCGCATCGTCGGCCGGCGTCGCGCCGCGCGGCGCGGTGCCCTTCATCGGCCGCGTCCATACGCGCGCGCCGCGGCGCTCGAAGAAAAGCTCGGGCGACAGCGACAGCAGCCGCGTCTCCGGCGTCGCCAGATAGCCGCCGTAGCGTACGGGCTGGCGCGCGCGCAAGGCGGCATAGAGCGCCAAAGGATCGCCGTAGAGGCGGCAAGCGAGCGGGAAGGTGAAGTTGATCTGGTAGCAGTCGCCGTCGCCGATCCACTGCTTGATCCGGCGCACCGCGGCGGCATAGGCCTCCGGGCCGAGGCCCGCCGCCACGTCGGCGACGCCGGCCGTGCGCGCCGCCTCCGGCAGCGCAGCCAGGCGCCCGGCGAGGAAGACGGCCAACGCTTGCGCCGTCAGCCGCTCGGCGCGGCCGAAAACCGCGGCGCGCAGCACGGGAGTGCGCCCCGGCGCCTGCACCGCCGCCCCCTCCCCTGCGGCACGCGTTTCGAAGCACGCGCCGAGCGCGTAGTCGGCAAGCAGGGCGACCCATTCGCCGGCCGCCGTAGCCGCTTCGATTTCGGCAAAGGCCTCGGCGAAATCGGCGTCGGCGTCGAACGACAAGGTCCGGCGCCAGCCGGTGAACAGCTGGGCGCCGCCGTCGTCGCCGTCGAACAGTGCGAAATGACTATCCGGGCTGGCAGCGGGCATCGTCGGTCGATCGGGGAATACGGAAACTACTGAGAGACAAGGCGAAGGAGGCGCACGGCGGACGCCGTGGAGCGCCGCCTTACTTGCGCTTGAGGTAGAACTCGAAGACGCTGCCGGTTTCGGCGTTGGCCAGCAGCTCGTTGCCCGTCTGCCGGGCGAACGCTTCGAAATCCTTGACCGCGCCGGGGTCGGTGGCGAGCACATGCAGGACCTGCCCCGAACTCATCTCGGCGAGCGTCTTCTTGGTACGCAGAATGGGAAGCGGGCAGTTGAGCCCCTTGACGTCGAGTTCGCGGTCGAAATGCATGGTCATCTACCTGACAGAGTGGTGCATTGAGCAAAGGCGCATTTTAACCCGCTATTTTTTCTGCTTGGCCTCTTCCGCCTGCTGTTTGCGCAACTCGCGCAGCCGCGCATCGACCACCGACTGCTCGTAGAAGTTGCCGTCGCCAGCCTTCTGCGCCAGCTGCAGCTGCTCGACGGCCGGCCCGAGCAGTCCCTGCAGCGCATAGAACTCGGCCTGCGCGCGATGCTGCTGCAGGCGCTTGCCGAGCGCCGCGTAGGTCTTGGCCTGCTGACCGTAAAGCTTGAAGTCGGACGGATAGCGCTGCAGTTGCGCTTCGAGGAAAGTCAGCAGCTGTTTGTATTGGCGCCCGGCGTAGAGCGAATCGGCGTAACCGTAGGCCAACGCGCGCGACTGCGGGTAGCGCTGCATCCCGTCGCGGTAGATGGCCTGCGCGCCGGCGTTGTCGCCGGCCGTGGTGCGCAGCGTTGCCGCCAGGCCGTCGACCATCGGCGATGCGGCCTTGAGCGCCTTCAGCGCATCGACTTCGTGCTGCGCCGCCGCCATATCCTTGGCACGCAGGTGCGCGCTCGCCAGACCGTAGCGCACCGCCGCCTCGGAGGCGTATTTCTTTTCCTGCAGCTGCGTCTCGAACTCCTTGATCGCCTCGCGCGGCGTGCCGGCCTGCGCGCGCAGCTTGGCGCGCACGAGCTCGAAGTCGAGGCTGTTGAGCACCTGCTTGTAAGGCGCGCCCTGCGCCCGGTTCTGCATGTCCGAAATCCGTTCGACGGTCATCGGGTGCGAACGCATGTAGACCGGCGCGTTGTTCTCGTAGACCCGGCCGGCCTTTTGCAGGCGCTCGAAAAAATCGCCCATGCCGCGCACATCGAGGCCGGCCTTTTCCAAGGTCTGGTAGCCGACGCGATCGGCTTCGCGCTCGAAATCGCGGCTGTAGGCCAGCTGTGACTGTACCGAACCGGCCTGCGCCGAGGCGATGGCGGCGCCGGCCAGATCGGAGTTCGAACGCGCCGCGAGGATGCCGACCGCCATCGCGATCATGCTGGCGATCGAGTTCTGCTTCTGGGCCGCGACCTGGCGCGCCAGGTGACTCTGCGTAACGTGCGAGATTTCGTGGGCAAGCACGCCCGCCAGTTCGGATTCGGACTGCGCGGTGAGCAGCGTGCCGGTGTTGACGCCGATGAAGCCGCCAAACATCGCAAAAGCGTTCACCGTGTTGTCGCGGATCGCAAAGAAATGGAAGTTGCCGCCCGGATCTGGACTCGCGGCCACGAGCTGGCCGCCGATGCGCGCCAGGTAATCATTGATTTCCGGATCGTCGATATAGGTCGGCTCGCGCAGGCGAATCTCGTTCATGATGCTCTCGCCGATCTTGTACTCAAGCTGCGGCGACAAATCGGCGCGCGCAGACTCGCCGAGATCTGGCAGCCCCTCGGCCACGGCGAGCGGTGCCGCGGCCAGCGCCAGCGCGCTCGCAAAAGGGAAGATCAGGCGCCGCAGGCGCGCGAAGGACGGAGTTCTGAACATGGCACGCAGCCGTCTGCTAAGGATCATGGTGCTATGATACCGGACCCGTATTTCACCATCTGTTTCCATTTGTTGCGCCCCGCCTCATGCCTGCCAATCCCCTCACCCATTTCGACGCCGCCGGCCAGGCCCACATGGTCGACGTCGGCGACAAAGCCGCAACGCAACGGCGCGCGCGCGCCGGCGGCAGCATCTTCATGCAGCCCACGACGCTCGCCCTGATCCAGGAGGGCAACGCCAAGAAGGGCGATGTGCTCGGCATCGCGCGCATCGCCGCGATCCAGGGCGCCAAGCGCACCGCCGACCTGATCCCGCTCTGCCACCCTATCGCCCTCGACCGGGTGGCGGTCGAGTTCGAGATCGACACCGAACGCCACGCCGTGCACTGCGTCGCCGTCGCCGAATGCACCGGCCGCACCGGCGTCGAGATGGAAGCGCTGACCGCCGCCAGCGTCGGCC
Organism: Candidatus Accumulibacter sp. 66-26; assembly: GCA_001897745.1. Lineage (GTDB taxonomy): Bacteria > Pseudomonadota > Gammaproteobacteria > Burkholderiales > Rhodocyclaceae > 66-26. The sequence goes on along the minus strand of MKUH01000043.1, from coordinate 145,184 downwards.
TGCTGACGATCTACGACATGTGCAAGGCCGTCGATCGCGGCATGCGCATCGAAGGCGTCCGCCTGCTCGAAAAACTGGGCGGCAAGTCGGGGCACTGGCAAGCCGAGTAGTTTCCACGCATTTCCGGAGTTGAAACCCGCATGAATCCCCTGCGCAGAACCCTGCTCCAGTCGGCAGGCGCCGGCAGCGCCCTCGGCCTGCTGCTCGCCGCCGGCCTGCTCAAGCCGACCCGCGTCCTGGCCGCCGACTGGAACCGCCCGGCGTTTACCGCGACGAATCTGGGCGATGCCCTGAAGGCCTATGGCGCCGCCGCTTCGGTCGAACATCGCGACATCGTGATCAACGCCGCCGAGATTTCCGAAAACGGCGCCCAGGTTCCGGTCGAGATCATCAGCAATCTTCCCGGCTACCAGACGATCGCCGTCTTCGTCGAAAAGAACCCGATGCCGCTCGCCGCCAGCCTGAGCTTCGCCAACGGCGCCGTGCCTTACGTGCGGCTACAGCTGAAAATGGCGGAATCGTCGCGCCTGCGGGCCGTCGTCAGGACCGCCGACGGCAAAACCTACCACGCCAGCCGCGAAATCAAAGTCACGCTCGGCGGCTGCGGCGGCTGAACGAAAACCCGGAACAGGACGACATGGCAGACCCGATCAAGATCCGCGCGACCCAGCAGGGCGGCATCACCGATATCCGCGTGCTCATGCAGCACCCGATGGAAAGCGGTCAGCGCAAGGACACGGCCAGCGGCAACGCGATCCCGGCCCACTTCATCCAGAACTTCACGATCAGCGCCAACGGCAAGCAGCTGATCGCCGGCCAGCTCAACACGGCGATCTCGCGCAACCCGCTGTTCGCTTTCCGCGCCCGCGGACTGAAGGCCGGCGACCGTCTCGCGGTGCACTGGACCGACACACGGGGCGAGCAGCGCAGCGACGAGGCCACGGTCGCCGGCTGAACGCCGCGCATAAAAAAACCCGCCGGAAGGCGGGTTCCTCGTGCAGCCTGAAAGGATCAGGCGCGCTGAATATTCGAAGCTTGCTTGCCCTTCGGGCCCTGCGTCACGTCGAAGGAGACTTTCTCGCCCTCTTTGAGGGTCTTGAATCCGCCCATGGTGATCGCGGAGAAGTGCGCGAAGAGGTCTTCGCTGCCGTCATCCGGAGTAATGAAACCGAAACCCTTGGCGTCGTTGAACCACTTAACAGTACCAGTTGCCATATTGCTACTTCCTTCAAAAAAGACTGAATCCGGGCAGCGCCCGACTTACATGCCTGAACTCAACGGGGCCTGAAGAACGAATCCGACTAGCGGCAACGCTGCAAACCAAGCTGAACCACAGCATTCGGCCTTTGTACGCCATTTCGCGCGGATGCGTCAAGCATTTTCAAGCCCCTTCCGCACGCCCTCCCGCGGAGTGTGGTCCGCCCGCCGTAGCCCCTTCCGGCGGTATTGCGCATTCAAGAAGACTGGTTAGAATTCATCCATGGCAAAACAGCACCAAGAAGGCTCTTTACTCGAGGCCAAGCGCTCCAAGCTTGCACCGCCGCCGCTCTACAAGGTTCTGTTGCTGAACGACGATTTCACGCCGATGGACTTCGTAATTCTCGTCCTCCAGAAATTTTTTGCGATGGACCGAGAACAAGCGACGCGAATCATGCTCAAAGTTCATACCGAGGGACGCGGCATCTGCGGAGTCTATCCGCGCGATGTTGCCGCGACCAAGGTGGAACAGGTCACAGCCTTCGCACGTGACAATCAGCATCCGCTGGCGTGCGTCATGGAGGAAAACTGAATGATTGCGCAGGAACTCGAAGTCAGCTTGCACATGGCCTTTGTCGAAGCCCGGCAGAAGCGTCACGAATTCATCACCGTCGAGCATCTGCTGCTCGCCCTGCTCGACAACCCGTCGGCGGCGGAAGCCTTGCGCGCCTGCGGTGCCAACATCGAGCAGTTGCGCAAGGATCTGACCAAATTCATCGGCGAGCACACGCCGACGGTCGCCGGCGAGGACGAAATCGACACGCAGCCGACGCTCGGCTTCCAGCGCGTGATCCAGCGCGCCATCCTGCACGTCCAGTCCTCGGGCAAGAAGGAGGTCAACGGCGCCAACGTGCTGGTCGCGATCTTCGGCGAGAAGGATTCGCACGCCGTCTATTACCTGCAGAAGCAGGGCGTGACGCGCCTCGACGTGGTCAACTTCATTTCGCACGGAATCAGCAAGGTGCCGCAGAGCGCGCCGCGCGGCGAGCAGGAAATCGAAAGCGATGGCGAGCAGCAGAACGCCGCCGGTCCGCTCGAGAGCTATACGATCAACCTCAACGCGCTGGCCTTGCAGGGCAAGATCGACCCACTGATCGGGCGCGGCAAGGAACTCGAACGCGTCATCCAGACCCTGTGCCGCCGGCGCAAGAACAACCCCTTGCTGGTCGGCGAAGCCGGCGTCGGCAAAACGGCGATCGCCGAGGGGCTGGCGCGCCGCATCGTCGAAGGCGACATCCCGGAAATCCTGGCGAAGGCCAACGTGTACTCGCTCGACATGGGCGCCCTGCTCGCCGGCACCAAGTACCGCGGCGACTTCGAACAGCGCCTGAAGGGCGTGCTCAAGCAGCTGACCGAGAACCCGAACGCCATTCTCTTCATCGACGAGATTCATACGCTGATCGGCGCCGGCTCGGCGTCGGGCGGCACCCTCGACGCGTCCAACCTGCTCAAGCCGGCGCTCTCCTCGGGCCAGCTGAAGTGCATCGGCGCAACGACCTATACCGAATATCGCGGCATCTTCGAAAAGGACCACGCGCTGTCGCGGCGCTTCCAGAAGATCGACGTGAGCGAGCCGTCGATCGCGGAAACCGTCGAGATCCTCAAGGGGCTCAAGACGCGCTTCGAGTCGCACCACGGCATCAAGTATTCGGCCGCCGCGATCAATTCGGCGGTCGAGCTCTCGGTGCGCTTCATCAGCGACCGCCACCTGCCCGACAAGGCAATCGACGTGATCGACGAAGCCGGCGCAGCGCAGCGCATCCTGCCCAAGTCGAAGCAGAAGAAGCTGATCGGCAAGCAGGATATCGAGGAGATCGTCGCCAAGATCGCGCGCATTCCGTCGACGCACGTGTCGAGCGACGACCGCGGCGCGCTGAAGAATCTCGACCGCGACCTGAAGGCCGTCGTCTTCGGCCAGGACGCGGCGATCGACGCGCTCGCCAAGGCGATCAAGATGGCGCGCTCGGGGCTCGGCAATCCGGGCAAGCCGATCGGCAGCTTTCTGTTCTCCGGCCCGACCGGCGTCGGCAAGACCGAGGTCGCCAAGCAGCTCGCCTACTGCCTCGGCAACGAGTTGCTGCGCTTCGACATGTCCGAGTACATGGAGCGCCACGCCGTATCGCGCCTGATCGGCGCCCCGCCCGGCTACGTCGGTTTCGACCAGGGCGGCCAGCTGACCGAAGCGGTCAGCAAGAAGCCGTACTGTGTGCTGCTGCTCGACGAGATCGAGAAGGCGCACCCGGACATCTACAACATCCTGCTGCAGGTGATGGACCACGGCACGCTGACCGACAACAACGGGCGCAAGACCGACTTCCGCAACGTGGTCATCATCATGACGACCAACGCCGGACAAGAGGCCATCCAGAAGGCGAGCATGGGCTTCACATCATCCAAGCAGCACGGCGACGAGATGGTCGAGATCAAGCGCCTGTTCACGCCGGAGTTCCGCAACCGCCTGGACGCGACCATCTCGTTCAAGCCGCTGGACCACGAGGTTATCCTGCGCGTCGTCGACAAATTCCTGATCCAGCTCGAAGAGCAGTTGCACGAGAAGAAGGTGGAGGCGATCTTCACCGACGCGCTCAAGGACTTCCTGGCGAAGAAGGGCTTCGATCCGCTGATGGGCGCCCGCCCGATGGCGCGCCTGATCCAGGACACGATCCGCTCGGCGCTCGCCGACGAGCTGCTGTTCGGACGCCTCTCCGGCGGCGGCCACGTCACCGTCGATCTCGACGATAACGAGAAGGTGAAACTCGTTTTCGCCGAGGAAGCCGAAGCCGTGGTTTGAGCTTCACCCTCCGGAAAAGGCCATGCCGCGATGCATGGCCTTTTTGTTTGTCACCCGCATCACATCGATAACGTTACGCAAGGGAGCCCACATGAACTTCAAGACCCCGGACCTGCTCGACGACAACGAAGACAAGACGCGCGACGGCAGCGTGCGCGTCGTCGCGCCGATGTTCCGGCGCTACGGCGGGCGCCCCGCGTTCAGCGGCCGCATCGTCACGCTCAAGCTGTTCGAGGACAACTCGCTGGTGCGCGAGACTTTCGGCGAGGACGGAAAGGGCAAGGTGCTGGTCGTCGATGGCGGCGGCTCGTTGCGCTGCGCGCTGGTCGGCGACCAGCTGGCGATTCTCGCGCAGAAGAACGGCTGGGAAGGCGTCGTCGTCTACGGCTGCATCCGCGATTCGGACGACATCAACGCGATCGACCTCGGCGTGCGCGCCCTCGACACGCACCCGCTGAAGAGCGTCAAGAAGGGCGCCGGCGAACGCGACGTCGCGGTGAGCTTCGGCGGCGTCACTTTCCGTCCCGGCGAATGGCTCTACGCCGACGCGGACGGCATCGTCGTCGCAAGCGCATCGCTGCTCTGAAAACGCGCATGGCGCCCGCGGGCGCCATGCGATCGCCGAACGAGAACGCCGGCGGCTAGGCCTCGAGCAGCACCGCGCTGTCGCAGCCGACGCGCACGTTGCCCCAGTGCTTGCCGGCGACGTGGATCGGCATCGCGATGTCGCACAGCACTTCGCCGGTATCGCGGATGTAGGTCTGCAGCAGCAGCGGCGCCGTGTTGCGCGCCGAGCGCAGCTCGGTCGGCGCCTCGAACTTGCGGCGCGTCCGGTTGCCGATCAGATCCTTCTGGTAATCGCCGGTCAGCGGCTGCGAGTACTTGGCGTTGTGCGCGGTCAGGAAGCCGTTGATATCGACCGCCACGGCGTAAACCCCGCCCTTGATGCCGGACAGCGCACCGTCGAGCAGCCCCTGGCAGGCGCGGGTGAAGGCCTCGTCGTAGCCGACCAGATATTTCTGCGGCTTGGTGTCGGCGATCGGACGATAGTTGCGGTCGAAAACGTCGATGCCCTGCCGCTGCATCTCCTCCAGCTGCACCTGCACGTCGTCGCGGAAGGTGCGCACGCGGTCGACGTTGAAATCGAAGGTGCCGCGCCCGATCTTGAAGCGCGAGACCAGCTCCTGCACCGACTCGGTCGCCTCCGACAGACCTTCGGTCGATTTCTCCGAACTCACCATGTTGCCCGAGACTTCCGCCGACAAGGTGTGGATCAGCGTCACGTTGTCATGCACCTGTCCGTTCGTGGCCGTAAGCTCCTCCATCGCCGAAGCGATCTGCACGAGCTGGTCGCTGGTCCGCTCGAAGTCGCTCACCATCTGGCGGAACTGCTCGGACGAACGCTCGACCACCGTGCGCGTCTGGCGGATGTCGCCGTTGATCATCTCGTTCTCGCTCTGCGTTTCCTGCACCAGCGAAATCATCCCGGCGATGTTCTGGGTGATCTCCTGCGTCGCCACGTTGACCTTCTCGGCCAATTTGCGCACTTCGTCGGCGACCACCGCGAAGCCTCGCCCGGCCTCGCCGGCCCGCGCCGCCTCGATCGCCGCGTTGAGCGCCAGCAGATTGGTCTGGTCGGCGATGCCCTTGATCAGGCCGGCGATGGTGCGGATGCTGTCGGAGCGTTCGCCGAGATTGTTCACCGTCGCGTTGAAGGCCGCCAGCTTGTCGCTGACGCCTTGCACCTTGCCGACGACGTCGAGCATTTCCTGCAGCGACAGACGTGCATTGCCGAGGTTGGTCTCGGTCGATTGCGAAATCAGCTCGGTCGAATGGGAAACCTCGTGGATCGCCTGCGTCGCCTCGTTGCTGGCGGTGAACACGATCTCGGTGATCTCGCCCTGGCGCTTCGCGCGCCCGACCGTTTCGCCGACGCTCTTGCGCACCACCACCGCCTCGCGCGCGATGCTGACGCTCATCTTGCGCACCTCGCTGATCACCTGCCGCATCTTGTCGGCGAAGCGGTTGTAGCCGAGCGCCAGGTCGCGCAACTCGTCGTGCGTGACGGTCGGCAGATCGTGCGAAAAATCGCCCTCGCCGCGCGCGATCTCGTTGAAGATGCGCGTGATCAGGCGCACCGGCCGCACGATCAGGTAGCGCAGATAGGCGATCTGCAGGACGTTCCAGATCAACGCCAGCGCGGTCAGCCCGATCATCAGCATCAGCCCGAAGTCGAAAGCGGCATCGACGCTGCCGAGCACCTCGCCGCCGACGCCGCCCTTGACCAGCGCGTCACGGACGGCGCTCTTCTGGTGCAGATAGACCCCCAGATAGGCGAGATCGATGATGAACAGCAGCAGGAAGCTCATCAGCTTCTTGGTCAGACTGTTCCAGAACGTTCGCTCGGACCAGTCGTAGAGTTCCCAGAATCCCTTCATGTCCCCTCCAGGGCAGCGTGTTTTCTTATCGAGGGAGTATATGTTCAAAGTCATAGTGCAAACTTGACCTAGCACAAGCGCAATTTGCTGCACCCGCGCACACCGATTTTTCACGGAAACAAACACCGTTTCGCAATGTGAAAAACAAAACACAACCATCTGTTTTAAATGAAAAACAAAATATCTTATGTCTTATAGAAGACTATTGCTGCCCTGCACGATGCCCCTTATACTTTGCTCCATCGCCTGTCGCCCTGGTGGCATGAAACCAACACTGCGGCAGCGAAATTTCGCACCCCAACGCACTTCGTGACTTTTTGTGAGGACAAACATGAGCACTCGTGAACAGCAAATCGCCGCCCTGGAAAAAGACTGGGCCGAAAACCCCCGCTGGAAGGGCATCAAGCGCGGCTACTCCGCCGCCGACGTGGTCCGCCTGCGCGGCTCCTTCCAGGTCGAGCACACCCTCGCCCGCCGCGGTGCCGAGAAGCTGTGGAACCTCGTCAACAACGAACCCTATGTGAACTGCCTCGGCGCCCTGACCGGCGGCCAGGCCGTGCAGCAGGCCAAGGCCGGCATCAAGGCCATCTACCTGTCCGGCTGGCAAGTCGCCGCCGACAACAACGAATACGCCGCCATGTACCCGGACCAGTCCCTGTACCCCGTGGATTCCGTGCCCAAGGTCGTCGAGCGCATCAACAACGCCTTCAACCGCGCCGACGAAATCCAGTGGTCGAAGAACATCAACAAGGGCGATGCCGGCCACGTTGAATACCACCTGCCGATCGTCGCCGACGCCGAAGCCGGTTTCGGCGGCGTGCTGAACGCCTACGAACTGATGAAGGCCATGATCCGCTCCGGCGCCGCCGGCGTGCACTGGGAAGACCAGCTGGCTTCCGTGAAGAAGTGCGGCCACATGGGCGGCAAGGTGCTGGTGCCCACCACCGAAGCCGTGCAGAAGCTGATCGCCGCCCGTATGGCCGCCGACGTCTACGGCGTGCCCACCCTGGTCATCGCCCGTACCGACGCCGAAGCGGCCGACCTGATCACCTCCGACTACGACGAGAACGACAAGCCCTTCCTGACCGGCGAGCGCACCGCCGAAGGCTTCTACAAGACCAAGAAGGGTCTGGAGCAGGCCATCTCCCGCGCCGTCGCCTATGCCGAATACGCCGACCTCGTGTGGTGCGAAACCGGCACGCCGGATCTGGAATTCGCCCGCAAATTCGCCGAAGCCGTCCATGCCAAGCACCCGGGCAAGATGCTGGCCTACAACTGCTCGCCGTCGTTCAACTGGAAGAAGAACCTGGACGATGCCACCATCGCCAAGTTCCAAAAAGAGCTGGGCGCCATGGGCTACAAGTACCAGTTCATCACCCTCGCTGGCATCCACTCCATGTGGTACAACATGTTCGATCTGGCCCAAGACTACGCCAAGCGCGGCATGTCGGCCTACGTCGAGAAGGTTCAGGAGCCGGAATTCGCAGCCCGCGACCGCGGCTACACCTTCGTCTCGCACCAGCAGGAAGTGGGCACCGGCTACTTCGACGACGTCACCACCGTGATCCAGGGCGGCAAGTCCAGCGTCACCGCGCTGACCGGCTCGACCGAGGAAGAGCAGTTCCACTAAGCCGACCGCTGATCGGTGCGTCGCCCGGCGACGCACCGCCAGCCAGCGCAGCATCAACAATCCCCTGCACCGTCACACGGCAGGGGATTGTCACTTTAGGACGGCGCGTTGACCGGTGTCGGAGCCGGGAAGCGCACCCGAAGTGCAGCGATATTCGCGTAGCGCCGGCATGGCAAAAAATATTCTGGCGACTATGCTGGGCAATCGAGCCGCCGCGCGGCGAAGCGAGCAGCCAGCGCTACGACGCCGAAACGGCCAAAAAATCAACAATCGACAATCAAGGAGAGCAAGCATGCCAACCACCATCGGGGTGGCGCGGGAGTTCCATCCCGGCGAACACCGCGTAGCCCTGGTGCCCGACGTCGCGAAGCGTTTTCGCGCGCTGGGCGCCGAAATACTGATCGAGAAGGACGCCGGCGAGAACTCCGCCTACCCGGACGCCGCCTTCGCCGACGTGCGCTGGACCGACAACGCCGGCGACATCTGGACGCAGTCCGACGTCGTCCTCTGCGTCCGCCCGCCGGCGCTGGCCGACGTCGCGCGCATGAAGCCCGGCGCCGTCCTGCTCGGCTTCCTGCAGCCCTACCAGAATCCGGAACTGGTGCGTGCGCTGGCCGAGTGCCGCATCACCAGCTTCGCCGCCGAACTCGTGCCGCGCATCTCGCGCGCCCAGAGCATGGACGCGCTCTCGTCGCAGGCGGCGGTTTCCGGCTACCTGTGCGCGGTGATCGCCGCTGCGCACTCGCCGAAGTTCTTTCCGATGCTCACCTACGCCGCCGGCACCGTGCGTCCGGCGCGCGTGCTGGTGATCGGCGCCGGCGTCGCCGGCCTGCAGGCGATCGCCACGGCGCGCCGCCTGGGCGCCATGGTCGAAGCCTACGACGTGCGTCCGGAAACGCGCGAGCAGATCGAATCGCTCGGCGCCAAGTTCGTCGACACCGGCGTCGCCGCGAGCGGCCAGGGGGGCTACGCGCGCGAACTGACGGAAGACGAAAAGCGCCAGCAGGCCGAGAAGCTCGGCAAGGCGATCGCCAACGCCGACGCCCTGATCACCACCGCCGCGATTCCCGGCAAGCAGGCGCCGCGCATCGTCAGCGCCGCAATGGTCGGCGCCATGAAGTACGGCGCGGTGATCGTCGACATGGCCGCCGAGTCGGGCGGCAACGTCGAGGGCACGGTTCCCGGCGAAATCGCCCAGGTCGGCCACGTCAAGATCGTCGGCCACGCCAACCTGCCGAGCCGCATGCCGTACCACGCCTCGGAAATGTTCGCCCGCAACCTCTTCAATTTCCTCTCGCCGCACCTCAAGGACGGCGTCCTCGCGCCCGACTGGGACGACGAGGTGGTGGCCGGCACCGCGCTGACGCGCGACGGCCAGCTGGTGCACGCCGGCGTCAAGGCCGTGCTGGAAAAACTGGAAAAAGGAGCTGCTTGAAATGACCGGCTATGAAATTTCGGGCCTCGCCGCCCTCTACATCTTCCTGCTCGCCGCCTTCACCGGCTACGAGGTCATCGCGCGCGTGCCGGTCATCCTGCACACGCCGCTGATGTCGGGTTCCAACTTCGTACACGGCGTCGTCCTGGTCGGCGCCATGATCGCCCTCGGGCGCGCCGAAACGCCGCTCGAACAGGCCCTCGGCTTCGTCGCCGTGGTCCTCGGCGCGGCCAACGCGGCCGGCGGCTACGTCGTCACCGAGCGCATGCTGGCGATGTTCAAGAGCGGCAAGAAGGGAGACGGCAAATGAGTTTCCTCTCCCAGCTGACCCCGCTCATCCATGCCAGCTACTTCGTCGCCGCGACGCTCTTCATCCTCGGCCTGAAAGCCATGAGCTCGCCGGTGACGGCGCGCGGCGGCATCGTCTGGGCCGGCGTCGGCATGCTGCTCGCCACGCTCGCCACCTTCCTGACGCCGGGCATGGGCAACTTCGGCCTGATGCTGGTCGCCATCGCCATCGGCACCGTGCTCGCCTGGTGGAGCGGCAAGACGGTGAAGATGACCGACATGCCGCAGATGATCGCCATCTACAACGGCATGGGCGGCGGCGCCGCGGCGGCCATCGCGGCCGTCGAGTTCGCGCGCGGCGACGTGCATTCGCCGGCGGTCGCGACGCTGGCGGCGCTCGGCGCGCTGATCGGCGCCGTCTCCTTCTCCGGCTCCTGCGTCGCCTACGCCAAGCTGCAGGGCCTGATGCAGCGCACCTTCGTGCTGCCCGCGCAGAACGCGGTCAACGCCCTGCTCTCGCTGGCCACGGTCGGCGTCGGCGTCGCCGTGGTGCTCGGCCCTCCGGGCGACCTGACGCCGGTGCTCGTCTTCTTCGCGCTCGCCCTGCTGCTCGGCGCCATCCTGACGCTGCCGATCGGCGGCGCCGACATGCCGGTCGTCATCTCGCTGTTCAACGCCTTCACCGGCCTTGCCGTCGGCCTCGAAGGCTACGTCCTCGGCAACCCGGCGCTGATGATCGCCGGCATCGTCGTCGGCGCCGCCGGCACGCTGCTCACGCAGCTGATGGCCAAGGCGATGAACCGGCCGATCAGCAACATCCTCTTCGTCCCCATGCAGGCCGCCGCCGGCGGCGAGGGCGAGGAGGTGACCGGCAGCATGAAGGAGATGAGCGCGCTCGACGCCGCCTCGCTGATGCGCTACGCGCAGAAGGTGATCGTCGTCCCCGGCTACGGCATGGCCGTCGCGCACGCGCAGCACAAGGTCTGGGAAATGACCGCGCTGCTCGAAGAGGCCGGCGTCGAAGTCAAGTTCGCCATCCACCCGGTCGCCGGGCGCATGCCGGGGCACATGAACGTGCTGCTCGCCGAGGCCGGCGTGCCCTACGAGAAAATCTTCGATCTCGAGGAGATCAACGCCGAGTTCGGCACCGCCGACGTGGCGCTGGTGATCGGCGCCAACGACGTGGTCAACCCGGCGGCGCGCACCAACAAGGCGAGCCCGATCTACGGCATGCCGATCCTCAACGCCGATCAGGCGCAGAACGTGATCGTCGTCAAACGCGGCCAGGGCACCGGCTACTCGGGCATCGAGAACGCGCTGTTCTACGGCGACAACACGCGCATGCTGTACGGCAACGCGCAGCCGGTGGTCGCCGAGATCATCCAGCACGTCAAGGCGATGAGCTAGGCGGCGCCTGCCGCTCCCTCGCAAGCCGCCGCGGAGTCCAGAACTCGCGGCGGCTTTTTTGCGCCCCGCGCGCGGCATTCCGAATAAATACGCCGCCGGCATTGTAATATTGCCCCCACAAAAACCATGCGTATTCGCCCCGGGCGTGAATCGCGCGGCGGCTGCCGAACCGGCCCGCCGTGCGTCATTTCCGGCGATCCGCCATCAGGAAGAACGATTCGGGCTGCGGTCATGACCATCAAGAAAATTCCCGTCGAGCGCTTGCGTCCCGGCATGTACGTGTCGGACTTCAACGCCGGCTGGCTGGACCATCCCTTCTTTCTGAACAAGAAGACGATACGCAACGCGGGCGAGGTTTCCAGGATCGCCGCCGCCGGCATCGACTCGGTTTTCATCGACACCGCGCTCGGGCTCGACGCCGACGACTCGCCGACTGCCGAGGAAGCCGCCGAACAGGTCGAACAGGCACTGACCGAAGCCTTTTCAGGCAACGCCGCGCCGCCGCAGAGCTTCGCCGAGAGCCTGCCCGAGGCGAACCGCCTGATCGGCAGCGCCCGGCGCGCGCTGCAGGAACTGTTCACCGACGTCCGCCTCGGCAACAGCATCGACTTCCAGACCGCGAAGGAGACCGCGCGCCAGCTGGCCGCCGGCGCCGCCCGCCACCCGCAGGCCTGCCTGCTGCTCGGCCGCCTCAACCGCTCCGACGACTACACCTTCCGGCACAGCGTCAGCGTCGCGCTCGTCCTCGGCATTTTCGCGCGCCACCAGCAGCGCCCGGACGAGGAGATCGAATCGCTGACGCTCGGCGGCGTGCTGCACGACGTCGGCAAGATGAAGATGCCCCCGGCCATCCTGAACAAGCCGGGCCAGCTCAGCCCCGACGAAATGCGCATCATGAGCCGGCACGTCGCGGCCGGCATCGACCTCGTGCGCGAGGCCGAGGACTTTCTCGATCCGGTCGCCTTCAAGGTGCTGTCCGAGCACCACGAGCGCTACGATGGCAGCGGCTACCCGCGCGGCCTGCGCGGCGACGAGATTTCGCCGGGCGGCCGCATGGCCGGGATCATCGACGTCTACGACGCGATCACCGCCGACCGCGTCTACCGCCGCTCGATCAACCCGGCCGAGGCGGTGCGCAAGCTCTTCGAGTGGTCGGAGCGCCACTTCGACCGCGAAATGGCGCACGCCTTCATCAAGACCATCGGCATCTACCCGGCCGGCTCGCTGGTCCGCCTCGAAAGCGGCCGCCTGGGCATCGTCCTGCGCCAGGGCGAAGGCAGCCTGATGGCGCCGGAAGTGCGCGTGGTCTACGACACGCGCTGCCTCTCCTTCATCACCCCGGTCGACATCCAGTTGGCGAAGTCCGCCGACCGCATCGTCGGCCACGAGGCAGCGGACAAATGGAACATCCCGCTCGAGCGCTTCCTTGCCTGACGCCGGCGGCGCGCGCCGTCACCAGCCCCAGTAGTCGGGATCGCCGTAGGTCGCCTTGAGCGCGTCGATGAAGACGCGCACGCGCAGCGGCAGCTGGCGGCGCTGCGGGAAAACCGCGTAGATGCCCATCGGCGGCGCGGCGAACTCGTCGAGCACGGCCACCAGACGCCCGGCGGCGAGGTCGCCGCCGACCTCCCAGAGCGAACGCCAGGCCAGCCCGGCGCCGGCCAGCGCCCACTCGTGCAGCACGGCACCATCGTTGCACTCGAAGCTGCCCGCCACCTTGAAGTTCGCGACTTCGCCGCCGGCCGCCTCGCGCAGCGTCCAGCCGCGCTGCTGGCCGAGCGACAGGCAGTTGTGCGCGGCGAGTTCGCGCGGCGTGTGCGGCACCCCGTGCCGCGCCAGATAGTCCGGGCTGGCGACGACGACGCGCCGCATCTCGCCGAGCTTGCTGCCGACGAGGCTCGAATCGGCCAGCTCGCCGATGCGCACGGCGCAATCGACGCCCTCATTGAGCAGGTCGACGAGACGATCGGTGAGATCGAGCGTCACCGTCACTTCGGGATTGCCGCGCATGAAGGCGGCGACCTGCGGCGCCACGTGCCGCCGTCCGAAGCCGGCCGGCGCCGAGACCTTGAGATGGCCGCTGGCGCGGATGCCGCCGAGCGAGACGGCGGCTTCGGCGTTGGCCAGATCGTTGAGGATGCGCTGGCAGTCCTCGAGGAAGGCCTGCCCCTCGAAAGTCAGCGACAGGCGGCGCGTCGTGCGCAGCAGCAGGCGCACGCCGAGGCGTTCTTCGAGCGCGTCGATGCGCCGGCCGATGATGGCCGGCGTCACCTGCTCGGCGCGCGCCGCGGCGGACAGGCTGCCGCGCGTCGCAGCGGCGGCGAAGGCGGAAATCTGCTTGAAGGCATCCATCCCGCCATTTTATACCCTGAGTAAAAGATCAACTGCAGTTACCGCCACTTATCATTTCGCTTCAGGCAGAATAGACTCTTCTATAAGACTGCAGCTCCACCCGCCCGGCCCCCGCCGATTTCCGCGGAAACGGCCCGCCGGCCGGAACGAAAACAGAACGAAAGCGATTGCAGCCATGGACTTCGCCCAGCTTGCCCAATTTGCCCTGATCGGCCTCGCCGCCTTCGGCGCCGGCGCGATGAACTCGGTCGCCGGCGGCGGCTCCTTCCTCTCCTTTCCCGCCCTGCTCGCCGTCGGCGTGCCGCCGGTGACGGCCAACGCCAGCAACTCGGTCGCCCTGTGGCCGGGCAGCCTGGCCGGCGCCTGGGCCTTCCGCGCCGAACTGCTGCGCTTCAAGAAGTCGCTGCCGCTGCTGACGCTGGTCGCTTTTCTCGGCGGCATCGCCGGCGGCCTGCTCCTGCTCGCCACCTCGAACGCCGCCTTCTCGAAACTGATCCCCTGGCTGCTGCTCGTCGCCACGGTGCTGTTCGCCTTCAGCGCACAACTCTCGCGCTTCGTCGCCGGCCTGCGCAAGCCGGCGGCCGCCGGAGCGGCGCCGCAAGGCCGGCACGTCGGCCCCGGCGGCTTCCTCTTTCAGCTCATCGTGTCCATTTACGGCGCCTTCTTCGGCGCCGGCATGGGCATCCTGATGCTCGCCGCGCTGGCCATCCAGGGCTTCGACGACATGCACGAGATCAACGCCCTGAAGAACTGGCTCTCGGCGGTCATCTACTCGGTCGCCGTCGTCACCTTCGTCGTCGCCGGCGCCGTCTCCTGGCCGCACACGGCGGTCATGCTGGTCACCGGCACGCTCGGCGGCTACTGGGGCGCGCGCGTCGCGCGCCGCATCCCCGCCCTCTGGCTGCGCCGCTTCATCGTGGCGGTGGGAAGTTTCCTCACCGTGCTCTATTTTTATAAAACCCTCTGACGTGAAAGGAACACCATGAGCCTCAATCTGCCCCAGGGCGTGAGCATCACCGGCCCGATCAAGCCCGGCTTCGAATCCATCCTGACGCACGACGCGCTGGCGCTGGTCGCCAAGCTGCACCGCGCCTTCGAAGGTCGCCGCCAGGAACTGCTGGCCGCCCGCGTCGCCCGCCAGGCGCGCATCGACGCCGGCGAAATGCCCGACTTCCTGCCCGAGACCAAGGCCATCCGCGAAGGCGACTGGAAGATCGCACCGCTGCCCAAGGCGCTCGAGCGCCGCCGCACCGAGATCACCGGCCCGGTCGAGGCCAAGATGATCATCAACGCCTACAACTCGGGCGCCGATTCGTACATGACCGACTTCGAGGATTCCAACTCGCCGAACTGGGACAACCAGATTCAGGGCCAGGTCAATCTGTACAAGGCGATCCGCCGCGAGCTCTCGTTCAAGAACGAGGCCGGCAAGGAATACAAGCTGAACGACAAGATCGCCACGCTGCAGATCCGTCCGCGCGGCTGGCACCTCGACGAGAAGCACGTGACGGTCGACGGCCAGCGCGTCGGCGGCGGCATCTTCGACTTCGCCCTCGTCTTCTTCCACAACGCCAAGGAGCAGATCGCGCGCGGCGCCGGCCCGTTCTACTACCTGCCGAAGATGGAATCGCACCTCGAAGCGCGCCTGTGGAACGACATCTTCGTCATGGCGCAGGACCACTGCGGCATCCCGCAGGGAACGATCAAGGCGACGGTGCTGGTCGAGACCATCCTCGCCACCTTCGAGATGGAAGAAATCCTCTACGAACTGCGCAACCACTCC
Organism: Candidatus Accumulibacter sp. 66-26; assembly: GCA_001897745.1. GTDB lineage: Bacteria > Pseudomonadota > Gammaproteobacteria > Burkholderiales > Rhodocyclaceae > 66-26. The sequence continues at coordinate 129,803 of MKUH01000043.1, read as the reverse complement.
GCCGGCCTCAACGCCGGGCGCTGGGACTACATCTTCTCGTGCATCAAGAAGTTCAAGAAAAACAAGGACTTCTGCCTCGCCAACCGCGGCGCGATCACGATGGAAGTGCCCTTCATGCGCTCCTACGCGCTGGCCCTCGTCAAGGCCTGCCACAAGCGCGGCGCCCCGGCGATGGGCGGCATGTCGGCCCTGATCCCGATCAAGAACGACCCGGTGGCCAATGAAAAGGCGCTGGCCGGCATCCGCCACGACAAGCGCCGCGACGCGAACGACGGCTTCGACGGCGGCTGGGTCGCGCACCCCGGCCTCGTCTCGATCGCCGCCGAAGAGTTCCAGGCCGTCCTCGGCGACCGTCCGAACCAGTGGGAAAAGCAGCGCGACGAGAACTTCGCCGCCAAGGACTTCCTCAACTTCCAGCCCGAGCAGCCGATCACCGAAGCCGGCCTGCGCAACAACATCAACGTCGGCATCCACTACCTCGGCTCGTGGCTCGCCGGCAACGGCTGCGTGCCGATCCACAACCTGATGGAAGACGCGGCGACCGCCGAAATCTCGCGTTCGCAGGTCTGGCAGTGGGTCGTCTCGCCGAAGGGCGTGCTCGACGACGGCCGCAAGGTCACCGAAGAAATGGTGCGTCCGATGATCGCCGAGGAACTGGCCAAGGTGAAGGCCACCGTCGCCGCCCAGGGCGAAGCCACCGCGACCTACGACCAGGCCGCCGTGATCTTCGACAAGATGAGCCTGACCCCGGACTACCCGGAGTTCCTGACCCTGCCGCTGTACGAGGCGATGGAATAAGCCTTCGCTGCGACAGCAGGCAAAACGGCGCCGCTTTTACGCGGCGCCGTTTTTTTTGCCTAGCGGTCGTGCCGGGCGATGCTCCGAATGGGAAGCGTCAGCGTTCCGCCGCCCCTCCGCCTGCGGCATCGGCGACCTGCAGGGGCGGGAGCGCACGGGCAAGCAGCGCCGCGGGCGATCCGGCGTCCTTGCCGAGCGCGAGGCGCACCTGCACGTCGGCACGCAGGCGCGCGGAAGCGACCACCGGCACGCCCGCGCGCAAACTGTTGCGCAACTCCATGGCCTCCGCCTCGAAGCCGGGCCGGTACTGGATCAGCGTTTTGCGCACGGCGAAACCCGGCTCATTGGTCAGGCGCGCCCGCGCGTAGCCTTCGCGCTGGAGGCGCTGCGCCACGCTGCGCGCCATGCCGCCCGCACCGTTGCCGTTGGCGACCTCGAGGCGCGGCTTGCCGCCGACGCGCACGACGGCCGCCCCCGACGGCCGGCCTCCAGCCTGCGAATCCGGCGCTGCAGCCCCGGCCGCCGGATCGACCGGGCGCCCGCCATCGCGCGCGACAGCGGGAAGGTCCGGCGGAAGCGCGACGGGCGTCGCAAGCGCAACCCGGCTTGCGGCTGGGGTTGCGACCGGAGTTGCGGCCGGAGTTGCGGCCGGGGTTGCAACCGGGGTTGCAACCGGGGCTACGGCTGGGGTTGCGGCCAGGGGCGCGGCTGGGATTGCTGCCGGAGTCGCTGCCTGGGTCGCGGCCGGAGCCACCGCGGGAGTCATTGCCGGAGTAGCCACCTGCGTTGCGTCCGACGCCACCGAAAGCGGCGCTGCGGGGATCGTTTCCGGAACCGCTGCCGCGACCACCGGCGGCGCTTCGGGACCGGCGCCGGGGGCAGCCTCGGCGAGCGCGCTCACGGCCACGCGCGCCTGCTGCAGGTTGTCGCGCACGCGCGGGCTGGCGGGATCGAGCGCCGCCGCCATTTCCAGGGCGGCGACCGCTTCGACGGCGCGCCCGCGCAACAGGTAGGCGTAGCCGAGGTTGTTGCGGATGACGGCCGAGCGCGGCGCCGAATCGACCGCCCTTTCGAGCTCCTCGATCGCCTCCTCGTTCCGTCCCAGCCCGGCGAGCATCACGCCCAGCGCATTGCGCGCCTCGGCGTGCTCCGGATCGGCCTGCAGCGCCTTGCGGAAGGCGACGATCGCCTCGTCGGCGCGCGCCTGCCCGCGGTAGTAGCGCCCGAGTGCGTACTGCGCCTCGGCGCGCGCGACCCCGTGCCGCACCGACTGGCTCGGCACCACCGCCAGCGTCGGCGACTCTTCCTTCTGCAGCGCGGCGCAGCCGGCGATCAGGAAGATTCCCGGCAGGCACAGCGCGATTTTCTTGATCTCTTTTCGCATTGCTTTTCTCCTTGGACGTTCAGGCGCCGACCATGGTTTTCAGGAAGACGTGGTAGATGCTGATCACTGCCGGCCCGAGCAGGACCAGCATGAGCGACGGAAAGATGCAGAAGATGAGCGGGAAGAGGAGCTTCAGCGGAATCTTCGCCGCCGCTTCCTCGGCGCGCTGGCGCCGGCGCGTGCGCAGGCCGTCGGCATGCACGCGCAGCGATTCGCCGATGCTGGTGCCGAAGCGGTCGGCCTGGACGAGCATGGTGACCAGCGCGCCGACGTCGTCCAGCCCGGTGCGCAGGGCGAGATTGCGCAGCGCGCGCTCGCGGCTCGCGCCGACGCGCAGTTCGAGCCCGACGAGATGCAGCTCGTCGGCCAGCTCCGGGCTGCGCAGGCGGATTTCCTCGCCGCTGCGGGCGATCGCCGCGTCGAGCCCGAGCCCGGCCTCGACGCAGACGATGATCAGATCGACGGCGTCGGGAAAGGCTTCGAGCAACTCGCGCTGGTGGCGGGCGATGCGCAGGGAAAGCAGGAGGTTGGGCAGGTAGTAGCCGAGCGAGGCGGCGACGAGCATGGCGAACATCGTCTCGTTCACGCCCCAGGGCAGGCCGCCGACGCTGACGCCGAGCAGCACGCTGAGCAGCAGCGGAAAGCCGAGCGCGAGGCCGGCCTTGGCGGCGAAGTAGAGGATGGGCGCCGACGGATGGCGCCAGCCGGCGTTCATGAAGCGCGTGCGCAGGCCGGAAGACTCCCAGCCCTCGCTCGGCAGCGCCAGCTTGGCCAGCGGCGCCGCCAGGCCGGCGACCTTGGCCTGCCACTGCCCGTCCGGCGCGGCATCGCCCGCGCCGCCGCCCGCGGCGTACAGGCGCTGCTGCGCGGTGCGCGGCCGGAACAGCAGCCAGGCGACGCCGTAGGCGAAGGCGGAGACGGCCACGAAGAGCAGCCCGAGAAAAATCATCTGCGTGTCGGTCATGATGCGTCTCCCTCCCTAAACCCGGATCTTGACGATCCGCCACATCCAGAAGATGCCGATGGTGATCATCGCCAGGGCCGTATAGACCATCTTCAGACCGACCGGATCGGTCCACAGGACGCTCATCAGCTTGGGGTTGATGATGTTGAAGGCGCCCGCCGCGACGAAGGGCAGCAGGCTGAGAATCCACGCCGACAGGCGCCCCTCGGCAGACAGGGCGCGGATGCTGCCCATCAGCTTGAAGCGGGCGCGCATCAGCGAACTCAGGTTGGCCAGCAGCTCGGTCAGGTTGCCGCCGGTTTCGCGCTGCAGCAGCACGGCGATGACGAAGTAGCTGAGGTCGGCGCTGGGCACGCGCGTCGCGAGGTTGAGCAGGGCCTCCGGTAGCGGGATGCCGAAATTGGTCTCGTCGAAGGTCGTGCGGAACTCGCCGGCGAGCGGCTCGGCCGATTCCGTGCCGACCATGCCGAGCGCCGCCGAGAAGGCGTGCCCGGCGCGCAGCGCCCGCCCCATCAGGTCGAGGGCGTCCGGCAATTGCTGTTCGAGCATGAGCAGGCGCCGGCGCCGGGCCGCGAACAGCCGCAGCACCGGATAGACGCCGGCGGCGCCGGCCAGCGCCAGGACCACCCACGACGGCCAGTGGAAGAGGAGGCCGACGAGCAGCGCGGTGGCCGCGGCGACCAGGCTGCCGAGGATGAAGCGGCCGAGGGACTGGTCGGAGCCGGCCTGCAGCAGCAGGCGTTCGAGCAGATGCACGCGGGGCAGGCGCATGAACAGGCGTTCCAGCGCCGACAGGTCGGCGGCCGAGCGCCGCTTGAGCAGGGTTTCCGAGGCACCGCCGTGCTCGCCGGCGGCCATCGCCCGCAGGCGGCGGCGCAGGCGCTGCGCCTCTTCGCCGCGGCTGTTGTTCCAGGCCAGATAGCCGCCCTCGAGCGCGAGCACCACCGCGACGAAGCAGAACAGGATGAACAGGTAGTAGATCGATTCCATGGCCGCCGCCCTCCTTCGCGCGCGTCGCTTATTCGTAGATCCTGGTCGGATCGAACATCCCGTCGGACAGGGCGATCCCGTAGGCCCGCACGCGCTCGAGGAAATGCGGGCGGATGCCGGTGGCGCGGAAGCGGCCGAGTACCGTGCCGTCGGCGGCGATTCCCGTCTGCTGGAAGGTGTAGATTTCCTGCATGGTGACGACGTCGCCCTCCATGCCGGTGACTTCCTGGATGCTGACGATCTTGCGCCGGCCGTCGGCCAGGCGGGCGACCTGGACCACCGCCGAGAGCGCCGAACTGATCTGCGCCCGCGCCGCCTTCGGCGGCATCTGCATGCCCGCCATGCCCATCATGTTTTCCAGGCGGATGAAGGCATCGCGCGGCGTGTTGGCGTGCACCGTCGTCATCGATCCTTCGTGGCCGGTGTTCATCGCCTGCAGCATGTCGACCACCTCGGCGCCGCGCACCTCGCCGAGGATGATGCGGTCCGGGCGCATGCGCAGGCTGTTGCGCACCAGCGCACGCTGCGTGATCTCGCCCTTGCCCTCGATGTTCGGCGGCCGCGTTTCCAGGCGCACGACGTGCGGCTGCTGCAGCTGCAGCTCCGCCGCGTCCTCGATGGTGACGATGCGCTCGCGGTGCGAGATGTAGCCCGAAAGCACGTTGAGCATGGTCGTCTTGCCGGTGCCGGTGCCGCCGGAAATGAGCAGGTTGAGGCGGGCGCCGACCATCGCCTCGATCAGCTCGGCCATCTGCGGCGTCAGGGTCTTCAGCCGGAGCAGATCGTCGACCTTGAGCGGCACCACGGCGAAGCGGCGGATCGAGAGAAGCGGCCCGTCCAGCGCCAGCGGCGGGATGATTGCGTTGACCCGGGAGCCGTCGGGTAGACGCGCGTCGACCATCGGCGTCGACTCGTCGATGCGGCGGCCGACGCGCGAGACGATCTTGTCGATGATCTTCAGCAGATGCTCGTTGTTGGCGAAGCGCAGGCCGGAAAGCTCCAGCTTGCCGGCGCGCTCGACATAGACCTGGCGGCAGCCGTTGACCAGGATGTCGGAAACCGTCGGATCGGCGAGCAGGGGTTCGAGCGGTCCGAGCCCGAGCATCTCGTCCTGGATGTCCTGGACGATCTGCTTGCGCTCGTGGGCGTTGAGCGCGCTCCCCTCTTCGGCCAGGATGCGCTCGACCAGCACCTTCAGCTCCTGGCGCAGCGGCTCCTCGGCCAGGCTGGACATCACCTCGAGGTCGACCCGGTCGAGCAGCTTGCGATGGATGTCGGTCTTCAGGCGGGCGTATTCCGCGTCGTCGTGGCTGCGCTGCGCGGCCCTCAATTCGGCGGGCGCGGCGACGCCCTTCGCCGGCGGCGCGATTTCCTGCAGTCTTTGTCTCAGGTTCATTTTCGCTATCCTCGTTGTCCGTTGCGTTCGCGCGCGGCGCGCCGCCTCAGGCGGCGTTGCCGCGCAGGCGCTGCCACCAGCCGCCGCTGCGCGGCTTGATCTGGACCAGTTCGCCGGCCAGTTCGCGCAAGGCGCGCGCCACCGGGTCGCGCGGCGCGAGGTCGATGATCGGCCGCCCGTGGTTGATCGACTCGGCGACCGCGCCGAAGCTGTTCGGTATCGTCCTGGCGACCTTCAGGCCGAGCGTCTGCTCGACGTCGCGCAAACCGATCTCGCCGTCCTTCTCGAAGCGGTTGACCAGCACCCGCACCTTTTCCTTCGGGTAGCCGAGCGACGCGAAGATCTGCAGCAGGCGGCCGCCGTCGCGAATGAACGGCAAGGTCAGCTGCAGCACGAGATAGATCGCGTCGGCGCAATCGAGCGCCTTGATCGAGTTGGCGTCGAGCGTGCGGCTCAGGTCGAGCAGGACGTAGTCGTAGCACCCGCGCGCCACGGTGATCAGCCGCTCGATGCTCTCCGGACGCACGTCGACGGCGTTTTCGGGCGAGTCGGGCGCCGCCAGCAGGCCGAAATACGGCGTGATTCTGAGCATGCTCGATTCGAGCAGTGCGCCGTCGAGGCGCTGAATCTGCGCCACGAGGTCGGCCACCGTCGCCGACGGCGCCTGCTCGGAAACGTGCAGGGCGGCGTCGCCGAAGTGCAGGTTGAGGTCGATCAGGCAGACGCGCTTCTTTTCGGCGGCGATCGCGTAGGCGAGGTTGGCGGCGAGGAAGGTCGAGCCGCTGCCGCCCTTGCAGGGCAGGAAAGCCAGCACCTGGCCGGGGAGCTGCGGTGCGCTGCGCCACGAAATACGCTCGCGGATGCGGCCGATGGCCTGCTGCAGGGCCGGGCCGCTCACCGGCATCGGGATCACCTCGCGCACCCCCATGCGCATCGCCGAGAGCAGGAACTCCGGCTGGTTCTGGGCGCAGATGAGGATCACCGCCATGTCGGGATGGCGGATCATGACGCGCTCCACCCCGTTCAGCTCGTCCTCGCGCCCGCCCGCGGTTTCGAGCAGCAGCACGCCGGGCTGTTCCTGCTCGACCATGGCGGCCAGGTGCGTGGCGCCGGCGGGCCAGAACTGGAGCTGGATCGAGCTGTCGTCGGTGGCGAGGAAGTCGCTCAGGTTCTTGAGCATCTCGGGGTTGCGCGAGAGGACGGCGACCTTCAGGGTCGAGCCCGCGGCGTCGCGGTTCCGGGTGGAGAAGGGGTTCATGATTGCGCTCCCGTCGAAAGGTTTTCTACGGCTGCCGGGGCAGGTGTGGTCATGGTTCGCATCCTTTTCGGGCTACAGCAGGCCCAGCGACTCGGCCGGCATGATCACCGTCGCCGCGGGCAGGGGGAAAGTCACCTGGCCGTTCCAGAACCAGGGGAGCATCGGCGAATACGCCAGCGGGCCGCCGCCGGCGTCCTGCAGGGCGGCGCGCACGAACAGGATGCAGTTGGGATCGGTGCTGTCGCGCAGGCAGGTGTTCAGGTTGTCCTGCGGCGAGGCGACGCCGGTGATGGCGCCGGTCTTGCCCAGGGCGTCGGCGTAGGAATGGTAGAAGCCGAGAACCACCGAGGCGTTGCCGACTTCCATCCCCGCCGGCAGGGAAACCGCGCCGCTGCTGGCGCAGGAGAGCGTGGCACCGGTCAGGCTGTCGCCGCACTGGAAGACGGCGTCGCGCTGCACCGCGGCGCTCTGGCTCGTCCAGCGCACGACCTGGTCGCGCGCCGCCCGGCGGGTCACCTCGTGCACCATTTCGGCGACGTAGAACAGGCGGCCGAATTCGAGAATCCCCAGGAGCAGCGGGAACAGGGCGAAGACGACGATCAACGCCAGCTCGACGGCGGCCACGCCCTCCTGGCGGCGCTTTCCCGGCCCGGCACTGCGGGCGGCCTGCGGTATCTGCGGGTTGCTGTTCATGGCGCGCGTCCTACCACATGTACGGCATGGTCGTATGGGGCGTCAGGGTGAGCGCGTTGCCGCTCGCCCCGGGGGCGAAGGTGTAGCCGTCCCCGCCGCTCGAAACGAAGGGGAAGAGCGCGCCGACGGACAGCGGAAAACTCGCGCTGACCGTCACCTGGGTCACATCGGACGGCTGGACGACGGAAGCGCAGGCCGTCGGCGCGCAGACGGCGCTGACGTTGGCGCTGCTGAAACCGGGGACGAGGGCCGCCGTTGCGGCCTGGACGACGATGTTCCGGGCCGTGGCCGTCTGGCTGCCGAGGGTGCCGGCGGGAACGGTGGACAGGTAGCGGGCGGCGTCGCGGGTGCCCTTGGCCAGCGCGTTGTAGTACCACAGGGTCCGGCCGAATTCGACGAGGCCGGCGCCGACGAGCAGCAGGACGAAGACGAGAACGGCGAATTCCACCGCCGCCACGCCGCGTTGGCGGGCGGGCGGATGACTGGCGGCGGTCCGGGCGGCAGGCATGATGGCGGCTCAGCGGTAGAGTTTGATGTCCGGCGCGCTGGCGATCTGCCGGCTCACCGTTTCGATGTATTCGACGTAGATGCCCTTGTTGCCGCCGGTGCCGACGGCCTGCACCGGCATGAAGAAGCGGCCAAAGCCGGACACCGCGACGGGCTTGCCCGAACCGCTGATGGCGCCGCAGTTGCTGGCGATCGCCATGGTGACGATGCGGCGCTTGGCGAGGGCGTAGATGCGGTTCGCCGCGACCGGCTGCTGGTTGTAGATGCTGCCCACCGGCTGCGTGTAGGGCGTGCCCGTGGCCGGATACTTGGCGCTGGGGACGGCGCCGACGCCGGTCAGCGCGGCGCCCTGCGGCAGGACCGCCGACCAGTGGACGCCGAGAACCGCGCCCGGGTCCATCTCGCTCTGGCGGTCGGGCGCCGGGCTCATCCAGCCCTCCGGCTTGCTCGCCGGCTTCAGGTCGGTATAGGGATACTCCTTGACGTTGCTGTCCGGCGGGCAGATCGCCGGCGTCAGGCTGGCGGGCAGGCTCTGGTAGTTGTCGAAGCGGGTGTTGAAGGCGCGCGCCATGGTGCCGAAGGCGTTCTGCGTCAGGCTCGAATAGGTGCCGGTGCCGAGGCAGTAGGTCTTGCCGGCGCAGATCACGTTGCGCATGTCGTTGGCGCCGCCGATCAGGCTCGGCGCGCCCGGCGGCACCGGATCGAAGTAGCCGATGTTGCCCGGCCCCACCGGATAGCCCGGACTTTCGCCGAAGAAATAGGTCTGCCCCGGCTTGAAGCCGCCGGGTTGGGCGCAGATGAAGATCGGCACGCCCTCGCACAGCGGCGCCCCGGCCACGGCCACGGCGGCGGCGGTGGTGCTGGCCAGGGCCGGGGCGGAGGCCGGGCTGAAGGCGGCGAGCAGCGGCGCGAACCAGGTGATGCGGGTGCCCTGGGCGATGCCGGTGGTGTCGACCTTGACGAAGGTGGCGCCGGCGGGATTGGCCCTGGCCGTCGCCGACGCGGACCACGGTCCGTCGGGCGTCGCCCCGAAGGCGATCTGCGCGTCGGCGATGGCCACCGCCGTCTTGCCGAAGTCGGAAGCGTTGGCGGCGGCGGCGGCGATGGCGGCGGCGACCGCCGCGTCGACACCGGAAGCCTGCCCGTTGAGCTGGCGGACGCCGGCCAGGGCCGCGGCGTCGGCGGCGTTCTGCAGTTCGGTCTTGCGGATGCCGACGTGCCCCAGGTCGACGACGATGCCGAGCAGACCGATCAGGGCGAACATCGCGATGGCGAGCAGGACGGCCACCGCGCCGCGCTGGCGGGCGCGGCGGCGCTCGATCCGCAGCGCGGCCGGCCGGCCGGCCGCGCTGCCATTCGCCCGCTCGTTCGGCTTTCCGGGGAAATTATTCATGCTCGCCTCCCTCGCCCTGACCGCGACCGGATGCCTGGCGCCGGCCTAGTTGCCCGCGCCGGCGCCGCTGCCTGCGATGCTGCCGCCGATGTTGATGACGCTGAAGGTCGGCGGCGGCGCCACGAAGCTCTTCTGATAGTTCGTCATCGCATTCCTGGCGGCGCGGCCGTCGAGTCCGGCCACCGGATCGGTGTTTTTCGACGCGTCGGGATTGATCGTCTGCAGCGCCCGCGCCTGCAGGACCGCCTCGCCGAAGCGGGCGTCGTAGTTCGGCGTCGTACTGGCGCAGCCGGCGAGTGCGCTCGCCGCGACGATGGCGACGGCGAGGGGACGGAAAATTCTGGCGGACATGGCGCTCTCCTTGGATTACCTGACTTCGAAGCCGCCTTTGGCGGACGTTTCCGGCGCGGCGGCGGGCGCCGTCCGGGCGGCGGGTCGCGTCGCCTCGCCGGATGCGGGAGCGGCGCCTTCCATCTTTCCGCCGAGGAAGAATTCGCCCCGCGAAGGCGGCACGAAGGCGTCGGTGGGCAGGGCGTACTCCGGCGGCAGCGGCTTCACCAGCCGGGGCGTGACGACGAACATCAGCTCCGTCTGGTCGGTCTGGAACTCGTTGCTGCGGAACAGGGCGCCGAGAACCGGGACTTCGCCGAGCCCCGGGAAGCGCTTCACGGTCTCGGTGACGTTGCTCTTGATCAGTCCGGCGATGGCGAAGCTCTGGCCGTCGTTCAACTGCACCGTGGTCTGCGCGCGCCGCGTCGTGAAGCTGGGCAGGATGGCGGTGACGTTGCCGACGGTGGTGAAGGGCGAGCCGGTCTGCGACAGTTCCGAAACCTCGGGCGCCACCTTGAGATTGATGCGCCCGCCGTCGAGCACGGTCGGCGTGAATTTCAGGCCGACGCCGAACTCTTTTTCCTCCAGCGTGATCATCGGCACGCCGGTGGTGCCGTCGGTGCGCGCCACCGGGATGAAGATCTTGCCGCCGGCCAGGAAGCTGCCCTCCTGGCCGCTGACCGCGATGATGTTCGGCTCGGCGAGAATCTTCACGATGCCGTCCTTCTTCTCGGCGTCGATGCGGATGAACTTGGTCGGCCCCTTGACGGCGGAAAGGAGGCCGGCGCTGTCGGTGAGCAGGCTGTTGAGGATGGAATAGGTCCAGCTGCCGTTGCTGCGCGACATGCCGAATTCGGAACCGAGCTTGTCGAGCAGGGTCTTCGACACCTCGGCCACCTTCACTTCGAGCATCACCTGCTGCGGCGCGGCGACCCGCAGCATGTTGACCACCTGCGAGCCGGCGGCGGCGACCGCGCCGGTGGCCGTCGAGCCGCTGGTGACGTTGATGCGGGTGCCCGCCGCCACCTGGCCGTCGCCGGCGATCACCGGCAGCACCAGGCTGCGGTTGAGATTGCGCACGTAGGCCTCGGCGATGGTCACCGCCCGGTCGGCCTTGTCGGCGCTGGACACGCTGCCGGACAGGATGACCGACTCGGCGGCGGTGCTGACCTTGATCTCCTTCTCCTCCGGCATCAGATCGGCGATCCGGCTCTGCAGGCGGGCGGCGTCCACATTCACCGCGACGTCGATGATGGTGGTCGAGGCCCCCCGGCGCCAGAGGATGACGTTGGTGGAGCCCACCGTCTTGCCGAGCAGGTAGAGCTCGCGGGGGTTGATCAGGGTGACGTCGGCGACCGCCGGATTGCCGACCGAGATGCGGTCGATGGCCGTCGGCAGGTGCATGAGCGTGGACTTGCCGATCACGAGATCCATCGCCGGGGCGATTTCCGCCGGCTGGACGGCGGCGTCGGCCTTCGCCGGCGCGCCGGCGGCCGGCGCCTTGGCGGCGAGGACATCGGCCGGTACGGCTAGGACGCCCAGGGCGGCGATCAGCGCGAGAGCGCACACCCCGCGCTGCGGGACGGTCGGAATCCGGTACGGGCGGCTGCGGCGGCCGGTGGTGGCGGGGGTTTTCATTTTTCTCTCTCCGATGAAGCGACGCTGGGCGCGCCGATGGGAAATCGCTGGAACTAGAAATCGACGTTCGATTTCTGGATGCCGCGGATGACCTCGACCTTGTCGTGGCTCGGCGCCGGCGGCGCGGCGCGGCGTACCGGACGCGCGGCCGGCGCCGGGGCGGGACGCGCCTCGGACAGCTGCAGCAGGTCGCCCTTGCGGACGCCGACGGTCGTCACCTCGCTTCTGTCCATCTGGTTGCGCAGGACGAGGGACAGCGTGCCGACGCTGCGCGCGAGGTCGAGCTTTTCCGCCTGCTCGGGCGTCGCTTCGACGGTGACGGCGTTAACCACCTTCGGCTTGGTGTCGTCGCGGCTCGCCTCCTGGGCGACGGCGAGCACCAGGATGTGTTCGAGAACGATCTTGGAGATCGCCGAGTCCCGCTCGTCGCGCACGTTCACCAGCACGTCGACGTAGTTCCCGGGCAGGGCGAAGCCGGCGACGCCGACCACCTCGTTCACCTTGACGGTGATCGCCCGCTTGCCGTCGCCGATTACCGCCGACAGCCCGCCCTTGGTGCCGACCGGAGCGAGCTTGGCTTCGAGCAACGGTTCGCCGCGCTGCAGGCTGACCCGCACCACCCGCGCATCGAGCGCCTCGATCTCGCCGATGCTGCCCGGCGGCAGGCTGCCGACGGGCCAGCGCACCACTTGCAGCATCGAAGGGTTGAGGGCGGTGCCGAGATCCAGGTCGCGGGAGGCGACCACCACCTGCTGCGTGGCCATGGAGGCCTGCATCGCCAGCCAGCGGGCGCCGAACACCACGGCGACGATGCCGGCGACGACGGAAAACCCGATCATCAGATATGCGCGTGAGCTTCTCATTTCGATCCCCTTCGGATAATTGGTGCGACTGCCACGGTCCGCCGCGCGGCGCCGTTCAGGCGTCGGCGAAATAGTTGTGCCATGCCCAGGAGAGCCTTTCCTCGCTCATGTCCGGCGGCGCCCCGAAGTAGTCGGCGCGGTCCCGCAGCTTGCTGACGATGTCGTAGGGCGTGCAGGCCAGCAGCGCCCGCTCCTCCGCCCGGTGGCGTTGCAGCAGATAGTCGAAAGCCGCCTCGGCGTAAGGCACCCGGGCCTGCGCGCAGGCCTGCTCGAGAATCCGGCGGTAGTCCTCGGGCGATATCGCACCGACGTGGATCTTGTAGCCGAGGCGGCGCAGGAAGGCCTCGTCGCCCAGATCAGCCGGCTGCAGGTTGCTCGAGAAGATGACGTTCACATCGAAGGGCAGACGGAATTTCAGGCCCGTGTGCAGGGCGTAGTGATCGACCCGGCGGTCGAGTGGGACGATCCAGCGGTTCATCAGATCGCGCGCGCTCACCAGCTGGCGGCCCAGGTCGTCGATGATGAACAGGCCGTTGTTGGCCTTGACCTGCGGCGGCGCGACGTAGAAACGGGTATGGGCGTCGAACTGCAGATCGAGCATGGCCAGCGTCAGTTCGCCGCCGGTCAGCACCACCGGGCGGTAGCACAGCTCCCAGCGGCCGTCGTGGCCGCGCTGCCGGTCGAGGCCGGCGCAGGGGCCGGCCTCGGCGGCCGTGCGGTGCACCAGGGGATCGAAGACCTGGATCACCTCGTCGTCGACCAGGATGGCGTGGGGGACGTAGACGGCGCCGCCGAGCACCTGGGCCAGATGTTCGGCGATGAAGGTCTTGCCGCTGCCGCTCGGGCCGTAGATGAGGACGGCGCGGCCGGAGTTGAGGGCGGCGCCGAACTGGTCCTGCAACGCCTCCTGCAGGACGACGCCGGAGAAGGCCTGCCGGATCGCCTCGCGCGTCACCTGCAGCCCGCTCACGCTCTGCGCCTCGACCTGGGCCGCGTAGGCCGCCAGCGCGACCGGCGCCGGGCCGGCGTACTGGCTCTTGCGCAGCGCCGTCTTGGCACGGGCGTGGCCGGCCTCGGACAGCTGGTAGCTGATGTCGGCGTCGGCCGCGCCGCGCTTGGCCACTTCGCACAGATGCTCGCTGCGCATGAAAGCGAGCAGCGGTTCGAGCACGGCGACGGGCAGACGCATGCGTTCCGAGAGTTGCCACAGCTTCAGTTGCCCGCCGTTGAACAGGATCTTCAAGGCCAGATCGAGCAGGAAGGCGAAGGGCAGGCCCGTTTCCGCCTGGGTTCGCGGCGACGGCGGCGCCAGCGGGCGGGCAGCGCCGCCTGCCGAGAACGACGCCGTTTGCGGGACGGCGTCCGCGTGCATCTGCATGTCCAGTGGCGAATTCATGTTCATACCCCACTCATCCGGGTCATCAGTAAAAGCCGGCCAGGTGCGCGCGCAGCAGCAGGTAGGCGATGCTCCCGCCGGCGATGGCCACGGCATAGGGCAGCCTGACCGTCGACGAGGCGCCGGCACCGCTGCTCGCGGGCGCCGGCACGGCGCCCCTGGCGCCCGCGTCGCGGCGGGCGCGATGCGCGGCGAGGCGTGCTAGGAGGCGGCCGAAGAGGATGCGCCGGACGTTGTCGAGCGCCTGCAGCAGAACGCCGCGGCGCAGGGCCACGGCCACCGCCAGCACGCCGCCGGCCAGGGCTGTGGCGAACAGGACCGACCAGATCTGCTGCGGACCGACGAAGGCGCCGACCATGGCCATCAATTTCACGTCGCCGGCGCCCATGCTGCGCGCCGCGTAGAGCGGCAGCAGCGCCAGGAGCCCGTACAGCATGCCGAGCATCGATTGCCAGGCGCCGAGGCCGCCGGCCATGACGTCGGGAATCCCCTCGCCGGCCGGCGACAGCGCATGGAGCAGGACCGCCAGCAGCGCGCCGGGAAACACCACGGCGTTGGGAATGCGCCGCCGGCGCAGGTCGCTCCAGGCCGCCGCGAGCAGCAGGACGCAGAGCGCGGCGAGCAGGAGCAGGCTTGTCCCGTCCGGGCTGCCGAAGATGCGTCGCGCCAGTTCGTTGGCCATGATCTCGTTCGTCCCGTTTCGTTCTGTTTCAGGGTCGGGGCGCCCGGGTCGGACGCCCCGCGCTTCAGGGAGTGACGCCCGACGGCAGGGTGACCGGACAGGTGCCGCCGCCGCTGCCGCCGAAACAGGCGCCGATGTCGGTGAACAATTTCGACAGGCCGCCGCCCAGGAAGCCGGCGCCGACGCCGACGGCCAAGGCGATGAGCACGGCGAGGAGGCCGTACTCGATGGCTACCGCGCCGTCCTCGTCGCGCATGAACGCATGGATGCTCGTTTTCATGATTTCTCCTTGCCTACTGGCCCCTGCCTGCCTTTTCCCCTGCCGTGCCGCCGTGGCGGCCCGGCAGGGGAAGCGCAGGCGGGCGATCGCTCAGGGCTTGACGCCGGCCGGCATGGTGACCGGGCAGGTGCCGCCGCCGCTGCCGCCGAAGCAGGCGCCGATGTCGGTGAACAGCTTCGACAGGCCGCCGCCGAGGATCGTGGCGCCGGCCGCCAGGGCGAGAGCGATGAGCACGGCGAGCAGGCCGTATTCGATGGCCACCGCACCGTCTTCGTCGCGGATGAAACGCTGAATCTTCTGGATCGAGGTTTTCATGATGTTTCCTTTCCTGGTTTTTGAACGTTCCCGCCATGCCGGCGGATTTCGGCGACGCACGCTGGATCGCCCTGCTGCGCCGGATCGCCGTCGGCCGACCGGCCCGACCGATGCCGGGGAGCCCTCCTGAAAGTGCAGCCCCGAATCTGCCGAAGCGACTGCTGAAACCGTCTTGCCATCGCTTGATTTCATCGTAGGCGCCCTCCCCCGGCGAGTCTTGAGACGGTTCGCTCTATTTGCCTGGTACGCTTGGCCCCGCCCGATCCATGACATTTGCCCCGGGGAGGGTTTGCGCGCGGCGGAAGAAGCGATGCGGAAAAGCGGCGGCGGGGGACGGAAAGCGCGCCGGAAGACGCCCAAGCGCGCGCGGCGGCCGGTAGCGCGGCAGCTCGCCCGGCCGCGCCGCCGGCTGAATTCAGCCGAACTCAGGCGGATTCGGCCGGATTGCAGCGGGCGATCAGGCGGCGCGCTCGATCGCGGCGATGATCCTTTCCGCCGCTTCTTCCTTGTGTACGAAGCCGCTGGCGCCGAGCGAGGCGGCCCGCCGGCGCAGGCCGGGCGTGCTCAGTCCGGTCAGGATGACGATATGGGCCGTGCAGGCGAGCCGCAGCTCGGGAATCAGGTCGAAGCCGTTGTCGCAGCCCAGATCGATGTCGAGCAGGATGACGTTGGGTTGCTTCGCACGCGCCAGGCGCAGGGCTTCCGTGCGGTTGGTCGCCATGCCGGCGAGCGCGAGGCGCGGCACTTCCTCGCCGATCAGTTCGGCGAGTCCCCAGAGGGTCGTACGGTGGTCGTCCACCAGCAGCACGCGAATGGGAAGCGAGTCGGTCGTCATGGCGAGGCACCGTTCTATGGTTCGGGGCGGAAATGCGTACCCTGACGATAGTCCTGCGACGCGCCGGGCGCACCGGACGAATGTTGCTGTTTCGCTGGAACAAGCGCCCCACGGTCGGGGGGCGGGATGTCATGGACGAAAGCGGGAGCCCCGGAGAAATGGCCGGGCGGAACGGCCAAGCACCGCCTTGCCGCCGCACGCGACGGGGAATCTTTCCGCCGCCCGCCCGCGAACGCCGTCCACGAATGCCGGCGGCGGCGGACGCCGCGCCGGAGCGCGGACGGTGCGACGCGCTACGCCGCGAGGCCGTGCTTGGCGGCGTAGATGAAGAGTTCGAGGCGCCCGCGAATGCCGAGCTTGCGATAGATGACGCTGAGATGGTTGCGCAGGGTGTGCTCGCTGATGTGCATGCGGTCGGCGATGACCTTGTTCCCCGCCCCCTTGTACTGCACGGCCGTGGCGATGATCTCGCGTTCGCGCGCGGTCAGTTCCTCGATCTTCACCGCCTCCGGGTCGCGCGGAACGCGGGCGCCGCCGCCCGCGAGGGCGCCGAGCAGCTTGCCGAGCGCCGCCCGGTCGAGCCAGATCTCGCCGGCATGCACCTTCTCGATCGCGGCGAGGACGACTTCCGCTTCCTCCTCCTTCTGCACGACGCCGCGCGCGCCGCGCATCATGACCCGCTGGTGCACGTCGGCGTCGCGGTTGCCGGTCAGGATGAGAACCTGCGCCTGACTCTCGCGCAGCACGTCGGGCAGCACGTCGCCGCCGTCCTCCCCGCCCAGATCGAGGTCGAGCAGAACGATGTCCGGCCGGGCTGCGGGCAGGCGCGCCATCAGTTCCTCGCGGCAGGAGGCGGTGCCGACCAGCAGCAGGCGCGGCGCGGCGCCTTCGATCAGGCGCTCCAACCCCCACAGGACGGCGCGGTGATCGTCGACCAGAAACACGCGGATCGGGTCGGCGGGCGCGGGATTCGTCATGAACGACCTTCCTTTCCTATTCTTCCAGGGGAATGCTGATGGTAATCACCGTGCATGCGCCGGCGTCGCAGGGATCGACGGCGACGCTGCCGCCCAGCGCCGCCGAACGCTCGCACAGTGAACGGGGAACGAAGGAACGCGGCGGAGAAGCGCCCGCGCCGAGATCGTTGGCGATCCGCACTTCGAAGCGCCCCGCCTGCTGGCGCAGATCGATCCGGACCTTGCGGGCCTGCGTATGCCGGCAGATGTTGCTCAGGCCCTCGCTGACCATGTGCAGGATTTCGCGCGCCAGGCTGCGGCTCAAGCGCAGTTCGCCTTCGGCGCCGATTTCCACGGCGATGCCGAACAGCTCGCTGTAGCGCGCGCTCTGGCGGCGCAGCGAGGCCGGCAGGGAGTCGTGGCCGCCGCCGCCCTTGTCGGACAGGCCGCTGATCAGCTGGCGCATGTCGGCGATCTCGCTGCCGGTTCGCTCGATGAGGTGCTGCACGCTCTGGAACACGGGCGGGTTTTCGCGCACCTTGCGCGCCAATGCCTCGAGCCCGAACTTCAGGCCGATGTAGGGCTGAATCGTGGTGTCGTGCAGGTCGCGGGCGATGCGCTGGCGCTCGTGTTCGGCGGCGTCGGCCACCAGCATCTCTAGGAGGCAGGTGTTTTCCAGCATCAGGGTGATCTGCTCGAGCACCGGGTGCAGGCGGACCACGTCGAGCGTATCGAAACGCCCGTGCCGGGCGCCGATGAAGAGCCGCCCGCCGACGCGGATTTCGCGTACGAGGGGAACGCTGACGAAGGACGGGCAATCGAGCACGGCGGCGATCGATTCGGAGGTCTGGCGCTCGGCCGCGGCGGCGGGAAGCGGCCGCGCCTCGCGGAGGCGGCGCGGGTCGCCCGGCCGCTGCCAGACGGCGCGTCCCGCGGCGTTGTACACCACGCCGTGACCGGGCGGAACGGCGAGCAGGAGCGGCAGCAGCGGCGCCCGCTCCTCCGGCGCGAGTTCGACCGCCGCCCCGGCGCCGCGCGCGATGCGAAACAGGCGCGGCGCCTGGCGCGGCAGCGTGAGAACGAATATGCAGGTGTCCGCCGCGTAATGCTCCCGCAGGATCTGGAGCATGCGGCAGACCATGGGTTCCGGACCGAAACGGGCATCGCCGGCGGCGGCGATGTCATCGACCAGCGTCAGGCGCCGCTGCAGCGCGGCCGTTCGCTCATGCAGCCGGGAATCGAGCAGACCGAACAGGAACAGGCCGAGCAGGACGGCGAGCGCCGCCTGGACTACGACCGGATCGCCCCGGAAGGCGCCGTGCACCAGCAGAAAGGCGGCGGCGACGCAGAGTCCGGCAAAGAGCCAGACCGCCTGCCGGCGCTCGCCGGGCGGCCTCGCGGCCAGCAGCCGGGCGCCGCCGCCGAGCGGATGCCCGGGCCTCGCCTCCTGCGCTTTCAGCACCTTGTCCATCGAGATATCCGCCATGAGTTCCAGCACCGCAAGGGACGCCGCTCCCGCTTCGCTGCGATCGACACCGGGCGGCCATCCGGGCGATCCGCGCCGCAAGGGGCGCCCGGAACGAGATACCGACCGAACACCCCGGCCGCCCCCGTCGCCAGGGCAAATGCACACATCGATGCACGTCACAGCCCCGAGTATCGACAGACTAACGTGGGCGCAGAGCGCGCGATACCAAAAATGTCACGCCCGACCGCCTTCTCCGCCCGTCCGGACTCCGGCGAAGCGCCGGATCGACCGCCATCTCCCGCGATGGGGATGCGATAATCCGCCGACCATGGAAATCCTCATCGACGTCATTCTGAAAGCCGGCCGCTCGGCGGTCGAACTCTCGCTCTTCATCCTGCTGCCGGTGATGGTGGTGATGCTCTCGCTGATGCGCCTGCTCGAAGCCAAGGGCGCGCTCGACTGGGTCGTCGCCCGCCTGGCACCGCTGCTGCGGCCGCTCGGGCTGACCGGGCTGGGCGTCTTCGCCGCGCTGCAGATCAACTTCGTGAGCTTCGCCGCGCCGGTTGCCACGCTGACCATGATGGAACAGCGCGGCACCTCGGACCGCCATATCGCGGCGACGCTGGCCATGGTGATGGCGATGGCGCAGGCCAACGTGGTGATTCCGATGGCGGCGATGGGACTGCAGATCGGCAGCGTGCTGGCCTTCTCGCTGCTCGGCGGACTGGTCGCTGCGGCGGTCACCTACTACGGCTTCGGGCGCGCGCTGAGCGCCGAGGAGAAGCCGCTCGACGAAACGCTGCACCACCCGGTCGCGGACAACGCCAAGGGCGTGCTCGACGTGATCAACCGGGCCGGCGCCGAAGCCTTCAAGATCGCGGTCGGCGCGATCCCGATGCTGGTCCTCTCGCTGGTCGCGGTGACGGCGCTGCGCGCCGCCGGCGCGATCGACGCGCTGACCGGCCTGCTGGCGCCGCTGATGGGCGCCCTGCGCCTCGACACGGCGCTGATCCTGCCGACGCTGACCAAGGCGCTGGCCGGCGGGACGGCGATGATGGGGGTGATGGACGAGATGCTGCGCGCCAACCATGCGACGGTGCAGCTTCTGAACCAGAGCGCCGGCTTCATGATCCACCCGCTCGACATTCCCGGAGTGGCGGTGCTGATTTCCGCCGGGCGGCGCGTCGCCGCGGTGTGGAAGCCGGCCGTCTGCGGTGCGCTGGCCGGGGTCGCCGTGCGCACGCTCGGGCATGCGCTGATCGGCTGAAAACGGGAGCCGGCGGGCGCCGGCCCCGGGGCGTTCACATCGTCAGCCAGCCGCGCGCTTCGGGCTGGAAGGGAACGGCGGCGACCATCCAGCGCGCCTGCGGCAGATCGTCGCGCTGCACGGGCGCGCTGTCGCCGACGCGCAGGCCGAAGAGGGCGGCGCCGATCGGGCTGAGCACCGACCAGCTGTTCTCTTCCGGGTCGTGGTCCTCCGGGTAGGCCAGCGTCACCTCCCAGCGTTCGCCGGAGGCCGGGTCGACGAGGCTGACCGTCGAATTCATCGTCACCAGATCGCGCGGCACGTCGTCCGGCTGCACCACTGTGGCGGCCGTGCGCAAGCGGCGCAGAACCATGCTGGCGGCGGCGTTGAGGGCGTGTTCGCCGCTGAAGCTGCGCTCGATCAGCGACTCCAGCCGGCTTTTGTCGAGGGCGGAAACGCAAGTGACCGCCGTGGGGGAAAGCATCGCTTCCATAATTTGCTCCTTCGCATGAACCGAGATTTCCGCGCCTCGAACGGCGTGGAAACAATCAGAGAAAACCCAGGGTGGCGCCCGGCAGCCGGAGAACTTCAGGCAGACTGCCGGGCGGAGACGAGGCAGGCGGTAACCCCGCACAAGCCCGCGCACAGGGCGCGCGTCCTCCCGACACCGGCGTGGTGTCGAGCGGAAGGACGAAGCGATGCGCTGCGATGGGGCATTGGACAGGCGGAGTGAACGGGGATGGCGGTTAGCTTAGCCTATTACCGGCAGGAGGCAAAGCCGGTCGCTCCTAATGGCCGCGCAGGCCGAACAGGCGGCGATGGCGCACCCACGCCGGCGCGTGGGCGATGAAGGCGGAAAAGACCAGAATGCCCCAGAAAAGCGGCATGCGGTGCGCCGGATCGAGCGCGAACCAAGCGAGCAGCGCAAGCTTGCACAGCGTCGCCACGCCCGACACTTCGCCGAGGTAGCGGGGCGAAGCCCAGAGATCGACGAGCAGCATGGCGAACCCGCTGCACAGCAGGGTGAGGACGAAAGGCTGGTGGGCGGCGAGGGGCTGCCCGGAGAGCAGCGTCGCGCCGATCCCGACCAGCCCCACCAGATGCGCGGCGCGCAGGGCGACGATCAGCCAGCGCCGACCGGGAAAATCGCGGAAACCCGCCGACGACCCTGTTCTTGCCACGCGCCCCCCTGTGAAAAATCCGTGCCGCGCGCCGACGGCAAAGCGTCGGCGCACGAACGCCGGAGTGCGATTCTAGCACCGGGCGGCACGCCTGCCGGTGCGCCGCGTCAAGCCGCCGGCGGCGCGCCGCGCCGGGCGCCCACCTTGGACATCGTCGATCCACGTGGCATCATGCTGCCCACATACTTCTAAAAACAGCACCTTACAGGGAGATGAACGATGAGCTACATGCCTTGGAGCGAGGCCCTCTCGGTCGGCCTCGAGAGCGTCGACGAACAGCATCGCTGGCTGGTCGACGCCACCAACCGCCTGCACGCCGAACTGGTCAAGGCGACCCCGGACCGCGCCGTCATGGGCCGGATCATCGAAGGGCTGATGGACTACACGATGAACCACTTCATCATGGAAGAAGAGCTCTTCGAGCGCTACGCCTACCCCGAGACCGCGGCGCACAAGGCCCAGCACGACCATTTCACG
This sequence comes from Candidatus Accumulibacter sp. 66-26, assembly GCA_001897745.1. Classification (GTDB taxonomy): domain Bacteria; phylum Pseudomonadota; class Gammaproteobacteria; order Burkholderiales; family Rhodocyclaceae; genus 66-26. The sequence continues at coordinate 108,753 of MKUH01000043.1, read as the reverse complement.
GCGCAGGTGATGGATACCCTGGTCCGTTTCGAGGACGGCGAGGACGTCGGGCAGGCGACGCTCGACTTCCTGAAGAACTGGCTGATCGAGCACATCATGCGCACCGACAAGGCTTACGCCCCCTTCCTCGCCGCGCACGGGATCGTGTAGGAAACGCCGGGAGGCGCCCAAAGAAAAAGCCCCTCGCGGGGCTTTTTCTTTGGGCCGGCCGACTCGCCTACATGCGCTCGATCATCGCGTCGCCGAAGGCCGAGCACGACACTTCGGTGGCGCCGTCCATCAGGCGGGCGAAGTCGTAAGTCACGACCTTGTCGCCGATCGCCGCTTCCATCGACTTGATGATCAGGTCGGCGGCTTCCAGCCAGCCCATGTGGCGCAGCATCATCTCGGCCGAGAGGATCAGCGAACCGGGGTTCACCTTGTCCTTGCCGGCGTACTTCGGCGCCGTACCGTGCGTGGCCTCGAAGCAGGCATACACGTCGGAGATGTTGGCGCCCGGCGCGATGCCAATGCCGCCGACCTGCGCCGCCAGGGCGTCGGAAATGTAGTCGCCGTTCAGGTTGGTGGTGGCGATCACGTCGTACTCGGCCGGGCGCAGCAGGATCTGCTGCAGGAAGGCGTCGGCGATCGCATCCTTGATGACGATGCCGTTCGGCAGCTTCAGCCACGGGCCGCCGTCGAGCTCGACGCCGCCGAACTCGCGCTTGGCCAGGGCGTAGGCGGTGTCGCGGAAGTTGCCTTCCGTGAACTTCATGATGTTGCCCTTGTGCACGATGGTCACCGACTTGCGCTGGTTGGCGATCGCGTACTTGATGGCGGCGCGCACCAGGCGCTCGGTGCCTTCGACCGAGATCGGCTTGATGCCGATGCCGGAGCTTTCCGGGAAACGGATCTTCTTGACGCCCATCTCCTCCTGCAGGAACTTGATCACCTTCTTGCAGGCATCGGTACCGTTGGCCCACTCGATGCCGGCGTAGATGTCCTCGGTGTTCTCGCGGAAGATCACCATGTTGCACAGTTCGGGCTGCTTCAACGGCGACGGCACGCCCTTGAAGTACTGCACCGGGCGCACGCACTGGTAGAGGTCGAGTTCCTGGCGCAGGGCGACGTTGAGCGAGCGGATGCCGCCGCCGACCGGCGTCGTCATCGGCCCCTTGATCGACACCGAATACTCCTTGAGCGCGTCGAAGGTCTCCTTCGGCAGCCATTCGTCGGCACCGTAGAGCTGGGTCGATTTCTCGCCGGCGTAGACCTCCATCCAGTGGATTTTCTTCTTGCCGCCGTAAGCCTTGGCCACCGCCGCGTCGACCACCTTGATCATGACCGGGGTGATGTCGACGCCGATGCCGTCACCTTCGATGAAGGGAATGATCGGATTGTCCGGAACGCTCTGACCGGGAACGATCTTCTGACCGCCTTGCGGGACTTTGATGAAAGATGCCATAGCCTCACTCCATGAATTGTTATAGGAAGACATGGGACTGCCGCGAACGCCCCCTCCTCGGGGCCGCCGGGCGGGGCGTCGCCCGCGCCCGGCACTGCGTTTGATTATGCGGGAAAGGCGGAGGGATGTCAGCCCGGCCCCGGCCGCCGAAATGCAAACGGCCCGGCAGACCGTTTCCGGTGTGCCGGGCCGTTTCGGGGGGGCGGCTTAAACGGCGGCTGCCTTCAGGATGTCGTTGAGCGTGGCGCTCGGACGCATCACGGCCGCGACCTTCGCGGCGTCGGCCAGATAGTAGCCGCCGATGTCGGCCGGCTTGCCCTGCACGGCCTTCAGTTCGTCAACGATCTTCTGCTCGTTGTCGCCCAGGGCCTTGGCCAGGGAAGCGAAGCGGGTCTGCAGCTCCTTGTCCTCGCTCTGCGCGGCCAGCGCCTGAGCCCAGTACAGTGCCAGGTAGAACTGGCTGCCCCGGTTGTCCAGCTCGCCGGTGCGGCGCGACGGCGACTTGTTCTCGTCGAGCAGCTTGCCGGTGGCCTCGTCTAGGGTCTTCGCAAGCAGCTTGGCGCGGGCGTTGCCGGTCTTGATGCCCAACTCTTCCAGGGACACGGCCAGAGCCAGGAACTCGCCCAGCGAATCCCAGCGCAGGTGGTTTTCCTGCGTCAGCTGCTGCACGTGCTTGGGCGCGGAGCCGCCGGCGCCGGTCTCGTACATGCCGCCGCCGGCCATCAGCGGGACGATGGAGAGCATCTTGGCCGAGGTGCCCAGCTCCATGATCGGGAACAGGTCGGTCAGGTAGTCGCGCAGGATGTTGCCGGTGACGGAGATGGTATCCAGGCCGCGGGCGACGCGCTCCAGGGTGAAACGCATGGCGCGCACCTGGGACATGATGTGGATTTCCAGGCCGCTCGTGTCGTGATCCTTCAGGTACTTCTCGACCTTCTTGATCAGCTCGTTCTCGTGCGGACGGTAGGGGTCCAGCCAGAACACGGCGGGCATGCCGGAGTTGCGGGCGCGGGTGACGGCCAGCTTGACCCAGTCGCGGATCGGCTCGTCCTTCACCTGGCAGGCGCGCCAGATGTCGCCTTCTTCCACGTTCTGGGACAGCAGCACTTCGCCGGTGGCGAGGTCAACGAGGTTGGCGACGCCGGCCTCGGCGATCTCGAAGGTCTTGTCGTGCGAGCCGTATTCCTCGGCCTTCTGGGCCATCAGGCCGACGTTGGGCACGGTGCCCATGGTGCGCGGATCGAAGTTGCCGTGCCATTTGCAGAAGTTGATCATCTCCTGGTAAATGCGGGCAAAGGTGGATTCCGGCATCACGGCCTTGGCGTCGTACGGCTTGCCGTCGGCGCCCCACATCTTGCCGCCGGAGCGGATCATCGCCGGCATCGAAGCGTCGACGATGATGTCGTTGGGCGAGTGGAAGTTGGTGATGCCCTTGGCGGAATCCACCATGGCCAGACGCGGACGGTGCTCCTGGCAGGCATGCAGGTCGCGGATGATCTCGTCGCGCGTGGATTCGGGCAGCGTGTCGATCTTCTCGTACAGCGTGGACATGCCGTTATTGACGTTGATGCCCAGTTCGTCGAACAGCTTGCCGTGCTTCTCGAAGGCTTCCTTGTAGTAGATCTTGACGCAGTGGCCGAAGACGATGGGGTGCGACACCTTCATCATCGTCGCCTTGACGTGCAGCGAGAACAGGATGCCGGCCTTGCGACAGTCTTCCAGCGCCTGCTCGTAGAACTCGCAGAGGGCCTTCTTGCTCATGAACATGGAGTCGACGATCTCGCCGGCCTGCAGCGCGAGCTTCGGCTTCAGCACGATGGTCTTGCCGCTCTTGGTGGTGAGTTCCATCTTCACGTCGCGGGCACGGTCCAGAGTGATGGACTTTTCGCCGTGGTAGAAGTCGCCGTGTTCCATGTGGGAGACGTGGGTCTGCGACCACTGTTTCCACTCGCCCATGGAGTGCGGGTGCTTCTTGGCGTAATTCTTGACGGCGGCGGGCGCGCGGCGATCGGAGTTGCCTTCGCGCAGCACCGGGTTGACGGCGGAGCCGAGGCACTTGCCGTAGCGGACCTTCAGCGCCTTCTCTTCATCCGTCGCGGGATTTTCCGGATAGTCGGGAATCGCATAGCCCTTGGCCTGCAATTCCTTGATGCATGCGACCAACTGGGCGACCGAAGCGCTGATGTTCGGCAGCTTGATGATGTTGGTGTCGGGGTCCTGCGTCAGGCGGCCCAGTTCGGCCAGATTGTCGGGAACCTTCTGATCGTCGCGCAGGTAGTCGGCGAATTCGGCGAGGACGCGGGCGGCGACGGAAATGTCGCTCTCGGCGATCTCGACCCCGGCCGGACCGGTGAAGGTGCGGATGATCGGCAGGAAAGCACAGGTCGCCAGCAGCGGCGCCTCGTCCGTGAGCGTATAGATGATTTTCGACTTGCCAGCAGCCATGCTAATCCCTCGCGTAAAGTTTTTGGGAAGTTCCACAGTAGACATATAAATTATATATCACTCAATGCAACATTATTGCGCCCAGTGCAATGACCGCGCCCTGCGCCGAGGCCGGCCCCCGCCCTGCGCCGAGGCCGGCCCCCGCCCTGCGCCGGGAACGGGCGGCGGAGGCGGTGCTAAGATTCCCGTTTTCATTGCCCACCGACGCCGATGGAAATCTCGACTGTCCAGAATCCGCTCGCCAAGCGCATCGCCGAAACGATGATCGACGGCTTCAACCGGCACTACCGGCTGATGCGGCACTATGGCCGGCAGGCCAAGATCCTGTTCGAGGCAGCCGACTGGAAGGGCGTGCAGAGCGCCGTGCGCGAACGCATCCGCTCCTACGACGAACGCGTGCAGGAGACCGCCGACCTGCTGTGCGCGGAATTCGGCGCCGCGACGCTCGACAACGACACCTGGCAGCAGCTCAAGCTGCTCTACATCGGGCAGCTGATCAACCACAAGCAGCCCGAACTGGCCGAGACCTTCTTCAACTCGGTGTGTTCGAAGATCCTGCACCGCACCTACTTCCACAACGACTACATCTTCGCCCGCCCGGCGGTGTCGACCGAGTATATCGACTCCTATCCGCCGACCTATTCGAGCTACTACCCGATGCAGCGCGCCGGCCAGGGCGCGCCCGGGGATTCCGGATTGCACGAGACGCTCCGGCAGATCGTCCTCGACTTCGACTGGCAGCGCCCCTTCGAGAATCTCGACCGCGACATCGGCTACGTCAAGCAGACGGTCGAGAAGCACCTCGGCGGCTGGCCCCGGGCCGAAGCCAACGCGCAGATCCAGGTGCTGTACTCGGCGTTCTACCGCAACAAGGCCGCCTACATCATCGGCAAGGCGATCAACGGCCATCTCGAACTTCCCTTCGCCGTTCCCGTGCTGCACACGCCGGAAGGCAAGCTCGTCCTCGACACCGTCCTGCTCGACGCCTGGCGCATCGGCCTGCTCTTCTCGCTGTCGCGCGCCTACTTCATGGTCGACATGGAAGTGCCCTCCGGCTACGTGCAGTTCCTGCGCGGCATCCTGCCCGGCAAGCCGCGCTCGGAGCTGTACACCATGCTCGGCCTGGGCAAGCAGGGCAAGACGATGTTCTTCCGCGACCTGATCCAGCACCTGCGCCACTCCGAGGACAAATTCATCGTCGCGCCGGGGATCAAGGGGCTCGTCATGCTGGTGTTCACGCTGCCCTCCTACCCCTACGTTTTCAAGGTCATCAAGGACGTCTTCGGCGCCTCGAAAGAAGTCGACCACGACACGGTGAAAGCCAAGTACCTGCTCGTGAAGCAGGTCGACCGCGTCGGCCGCATGGCCGACACGCTGGAGTTTTCGCACGCCGCCCTGCCGAAGAAGCGCTTCGCCCCGGAACTCATCGAGGAACTACGCAAGCAGGTGCCCTCGCTGATCGAAGAGGACGGCGACGACCTCGTGATCAAACACCTCTATATCGAGCGCCGCATGACGCCGCTCAACCTCTACCTCGACAATGCGACGCCGGAGCAGATCGACCACGCCGTCCTCGAATACGGCAACGCGATCCGCGAACTGGCGGTCGCCAACATCTTCCCTGGCGACATGTTGTGGAAGAATTTCGGCGTCACGCGTTACAACCGCGTCGTTTTCTACGACTACGACGAAATCGAGCACATGACCGACTGCAACTTCCGTGTCATTCCGGAAGCGCCCTACCCGGAGATGGAAATGTCCGGCGAGCCCTGGTACTCAGTCGCCCGCAACGACATCTTCCCCGAGGAGTTCGCCACTTTCCTGCTCGGCTCGCCCAAGGTCCGCCAGGCATTTCTGAAATATCACCGCGACCTGCTCGACGTCGAGTTCTGGCAGCGCACCCAGCAGAAGATCCGCGACGGCCACGTCGAAGACTTCTTCCCCTACCCGGAAACCCTGCGCTTCTGCAACGCCTTCGCGGCGGCGTGAGCGCCACGCGAAGCGCCCATCCGCACGCCCCCGGCGCCCCGCAAACCCTGTGTTTACGGCATATGCTTATGCCCGCGCGGCTATGGTGGAGTCGCCACTTTCTACCTATACTGGCCGCGCGAAATCGCCTCCCGGCGTCCAAGAACGTAGAACGACACCACCCGCTATCTCATTGAAGACTGGAGACCCAGCCATGAAGCTGCCGCATCTCGTCGCCGCGCTCTGCCTTGCCGTCACGGCCGGCGGCGTCGCCGCGCAAGATCCCAACCTCGCCCGCAACCTGGCCGCGACCTGCGCCAACTGCCACGGCACCGACGGCAAGGCCGCCGCGGGCGCCGGCATGGAGGCGCTGGCCGGCGCCGACAAGGAAAAACTCCTGCAGAAAATCCGGGAGTTCAAGTCCGGCGTCCGCCCGGCGACGATCATGCAGCAGATCGCCAAGGGCTACACCGACGCGCAACTGGAACTGATCGCGAGCTACTTCGCGGCGCAGCGATAAGGGGATGGGCATGATTTTCAATCGACGCGATTTCCTCAAGGCGATGGGCGCCGCCACGGCGAGCGGAGCGCTCTACGGTTGCGCCGGCGGCACCAGAGCCGGCGGGCACGTGGTGGTGGTCGGCGGCGGCTTCGGCGGCGCCACGGCGGCCAAGTACCTGCGCAAATGGAGCGAGGGCGGCGTGCAGGTGACGCTGATCGAGCGCGACGCGCAGTTCGTCTCCTGCCCGATATCCAACCTCATCCTGTCCGGCGACAAAACGCTGGCCGACGTCACCGTCGGCTACGAAGGCCTGAAGAAATGGGGCGTGCGCGTGATCCACGACGACGTGACCGGCATCGATGCGGCCAAGCGCACGCTCCGCCTGGCGCGCGGTGGCGAACTGAGCTACGACCGGCTGGTCCTGTCGCCCGGCGTGGATTTTGTATACGACCAGATTCCCGGACTCGCCAGTCCCGCCGCGCAAGGCCAGATTCTGCACGCCTGGAAGGCCGGCCCGCAGACCGTGGCGTTGGGCAAGCAATTGGCCGACATGAAGGACGGCGGCGTGTTCGCCATCACGATCCCGAAGGCGCCGTACCGCTGCCCGCCCGGCCCGTACGAGCGCGCCAGCGTGGTCGCCGGCTACTTCAAGGCGAAGAAACCGAAGTCCAAGGTCCTCGTCCTCGACGCCAACGCGGAAATCATTTCCAAGAAGGGACTGTTCACCAAAGCCTGGAGCGAACTCTACAAGGACATCATCGACTACCGACCGAACAGCGAGCTGCGCGACGTCGACGTCGCCGGGCGCAGCGCCGTGCTGGAATTCGACACGGTCAAGGCCGACGTGCTCAACGTCATTCCGCCGCAGCGTGCCGGCGCGATCGCCGTGCGGAGCGGGCTGAAGCTGATCAACCAGCGCTGGGTGGATATCGACTGGCGTTCGATGGAAGCGACCGGCACGCCGGGCATCCACGTCCTCGGCGACGCGACCTTCTCAGCGCCGGGCATGCCCAAGTCCGGCCACATGGCCAACCAGCACGCCAAGCTGGCCGCCGCCGCGATCCTCAACCTGCTCGCCGGACAACCGCCCAACCCGGAGCCGCTGGTGATGAACACCTGCTACAGCTTCATCGACTCGCAGAACGCCATCCACGTCGCTTCGGTGCATCGCTACGACGCCGACAAGAAGACACTGGTGCCGGTCGACGGCGCCGGCGGCGTCTCGACGGCGCGCAACGAACTGGAGTTCCGCTACGCCCTCGGCTGGGCGCAGAACATCTGGGCCGACATGCTGACCTGAACGCCGGCGGCGCGCGCCGCCACTCCGGCAAGACGAAAGGCCGCGCAGCGCTGCGCGGCCTTTTTCATGGGCGCCCACTGCGGCGCCGGTAAAACGCAGGCGAAAAAAAACCTCGCCGATCAGCGAGGTCTCTTCGCACCGAGCCGAATCACTTCAGCTTGGTTTCCTTGTACATCACATGCTTGCGGACCTTGGGATCGTACTTCTTGATCTCCATCTTTTCCGGCATGGTGCGCTTGTTCTTGGTCGTGGTGTAGAAGTGACCGGTACCGGCGGTCGATTCGAGCTTGATCTTTTCACGCATGATTTGAGCTCCTTATCAGATCTCGCCGCGGGCGCGCAGATCGGCGAGCACCACGTCGATACCGTTCTTGTCGATCGTGCGCAGACCGGCGTTGGAAACGCGCAGACGCACGAAACGGTTTTCGCTTTCAACCCAGAAACGGCGGTACTGCAGATTCGGGAGGAAGCGGCGCTTCGTTTTGTTGTTGGCATGGGAAACATTGTTCCCAACCATCGGGCCCTTACCCGTTACTTGGCAGACACGCGCCATGATTGTTGCTCCAATTAATCTTGGGAAGAAAGAAGCCGGCGATTCTATCCGAAAGACACGAATCTTTTCAAGCACTTTTTTTAGTTTCCGGCCGAAAGCGCGGATCACAGCAGCCCGCGTTCGGCGAACGAAAGGGGCTGCGCCGACCCGGCCACGATGAAGTGATCGAGCACGCGCACATCGACCAGCGCCAGCGCCTGCTTGAGTTCGCGCGTCAGCGTCTCGTCGGCGCGCGACGGTTCGGCAACGCCGGAGGGATGATTGTGCGCGAGGATGACCGCCGCGGCATTGTGGCCGAGCGCCTTCTTGACCACTTCGCGCGGATAAACGCTGGTCTGCGTGAGACTGCCGCAAAACAGTTCCTCGGCGGCGATCAGCCGATGCTGCGCATCGAGCCAGAGGGCGAAGAAGACTTCGTGCGGCAGGCCGGCCAGATGCAGGCGCAGATAGTCGCGCACCGCGCCGGGCGACGCGAAGGCCGCGCCCTGCCGGATTTCCTCGCCGAGCGCGCGCCGCGCCATTTCGAGCACCGCCTGCAGCTGCGCGTACTTGGCCGGCCCCATGCCGGGCACCGCCGAGAATTCGCCGCGGCTCGCCGCGAACAGGCGGGTCAGGCCGCCGAAGCGGGCGATCAGCTCGCGCGCCAGATCGACCGCGCTTTTGCCGGGCATCCCGACGCGCAGGAAAATGGCCAGCAATTCGGCGTCCGACAAGGCGCCCGCACCCTGCGCCAGCAAGCGCTCGCGGGGGCGTTCGTCGGCCGGCCAATCGGTGATCGCCATGACGTTTCTCAAGTAGAATGAAACGCTCAGCATTCTACATTTAAGACAATGGAATTACAGGGAAAACGCATCGCGCTGGGGGTGACCGGCGGCGTCGCCGCCTACAAGGCCGCCGAGCTCGTCCGCCTGCTGCTCAAGCAGGGCGCGACGGTGCAGGTGGCGATGACCGACGCGGCCACGCACTTCGTGACGCCGGTCACCTTCCAGGCGCTGTCCGGCCAGCCGGTGTTCACCGACCAGTGGGATGCGCGCATCGGCAACAACATGGCGCACATCGACCTGTCGCGCGAGGCCGACGCCCTGCTCGTCGCGCCGGCGTCGGCCGACTTCCTCGCCAAGGTTGCGCACGGTCTGGCCGACGACCTGCTGAGCACGCTCGTTCTCGCGCGCGACTGTCCGCTGCTGGTCGCGCCGGCGATGAACCGTCAGATGTGGGAGAACCCGGCCACCCGGCGCAACGTCGCCACCCTGCGCGCCGACGGCGTCGCCGTGCTCGGCCCCGGCTGCGGCGACCAGGCCTGCGGCGAAACCGGCCTCGGCCGCATGCTCGAGCCGGAAGAAATCGTCGCCGAACTGATCGCCCACTTCCAGCCCAAGCCGCTCAAGGGACGCCGCCTGCTGCTCACGGCCGGCCCGACCTTCGAGGCCATCGACCCGGTGCGCGGCATCACCAATCTGTCCACGGGCAAGATGGGCTACGCCATCGCGCGCGCAGCGCACGAGGCCGGTGCCGAAGTGACGCTGGTCTCCGGCCCGGTCGCCCTGCCCTGCCCCTACGGCGTGACGCGCATCGACGTGACCAGCGCACTGCAGATGCGCGACGCCGTCCTTGCGCAGACAGCCGGCAGCGACGTCTTCGTCGCCGTCGCGGCGGTCGCCGACTACCGCCCGGCCGCGCCGGCGGAACAGAAAATCAAGAAGGACGGCGGCACGCCGCCGGCCATCGAACTCACGCTCAATCCGGACATCCTCGCCGAAGTCGCCGCGCTGCCGCACCCGCCGCTCTGTGTCGGCTTCGCGGCGGAAAGCCAGAAGCTCGACGAATACGCCGAGAAGAAGCGGCGCGCCAAGAAAATTCCGCTGATCGTCGGCAACCTGATCCAGAACGGATTCGGCGGCGACGACAACACGCTGGTCCTGTTCGACGACGACGGCCGCCATCCGCTGCCGCCCGCGTCCAAGATCGACCTCGCGCGCCGTCTCGTCGCGCACATCGCCACCCTGCTGGAGAAAAACTGATGCACCGAATCGACGTTCGCATCCTCGATGCGCGGCTGCAGGACAGCCCGCCCCACTACGCGACGCCCGGCGCGGCCGGCCTCGACCTGCGCGCCTGCATCGAAGCGCCGCTCAAGATCCACCCCGGCGAGACGATGCTGATTCCGACCGGCATCGCCATCCACCTCGCCGACCCCGGCCTTGCGGCGATGATCCTGCCGCGCTCGGGACTCGGCCACAAGCACGGCATCGTGCTCGGCAATCTGGTCGGACTGATCGACTCCGACTACCAGGGCGAAATCATGGTGTCGACCTGGAACCGCGGCAAGGACAGCTTCACGCTCAACCCGCTCGACCGTCTCGCTCAGTTGGTCGTCGTCCCCGTGCTGCAGGTCGCGTTCAACGTAGTCGACAGCTTCGACGCCAGCGCGCGCGGCGCCGGCGGTTTCGGCAGCACCGGGAAGTCCTGAAGGAAATCGACGGCCGGGCGCGGCCGCCAGATCAGCCGCGCCGACGCCAGCCGACCCAGGCGCCGGCAAGCAGGAAGCCCGCGAAACAGAAGACGGACCAGTTGGCCATCGAGAGGCCAAGAACGCTTTCCTTACTTGTGCAGAAGCCGGTGGCCATGAACATCAGGGGCCACTGCATGCCCAGCCAGTCGACCAGCCGCTCGATCAGCGTCGGCTCGCCGAAGCCGCATTGCGTCACCGCCTCGGGATAGAACTGCATCCAGCTCTGGTAGAGCGCGGTCGCCAGGCCGCCGGCGGCGATCAGTCCGAGCAGCCCGCCCCACAGCCGGCGCAGCGCCGGCGCCAGCGCGCCGCACAGCGCCACCGCCGCCAGCGCGAGATAGAGCACGCGCTGGAAGATGCACAGGGGGCAGGGATTGATGTGCATCAATTCGCCGATCGCCAGCCCGACGCCGACCAGCCCACCGGCAACGACGGCAAGCAGGGCAAATACGGCGCGCGCGCCCAGTCGATTCAGACGATTCAGAAATTCCATGATTGAACTCACCTTTGCGTTACGCGAAAGCGGCGCCGTTCCGTGCCGCCGGGGCGGCGGCTGCGAACCCCGTACCCGCGACCTTCGCCGACCGCCGTGAAGGTCCGCAATTCTAAGCCACTTCCGCTCCGCTTCCGAGCAGGCGTGCGCGTGCGCCATGCCATGCAATATTTGCTACACTGGAACAAACTATACTAAAAGTCATAAATATAAATAGATCAAATACATGGAGGAGAGGCGTGTCCCATTTATCGACTGAAGACCGCTTGCGTCGCCTGCTTTTTCTCGTCGGCGAATGCGTCCGGCGGCGCAACGAGGCGGACAGCGAAGCGAGCCTCTGCGCGGCGATCTGCGAAGCGCTGACCGAAACCGGCGGCTACGCGCTGGCCTGCGTCGGCACGCCAAGCATCGAAGGCTTCCAGCTGTTCGCCTGCAGCTGCGGCGTCGACGTTGCCGAGCCGCCTTCCTGGGAGCACACGGCACGGCTGCGCCACCCGATGACCACGCTGGAACTGTTCGGCGAGCCCTATGACTTCGGCGTCCTGCGCATCGTCGCCGCCAGCGCGGCCGGCTTCGAGGCCGACGAACAGGCCGTCCTCGAACGCATCGCCGACGATCTCAGCGGCAGCATCGCGATCCTGCGCGCGAACGCCGCCCATCGCCAGATGGAATCGCAGCTGCGCCAGCTGTCGCGGGCGCTCGAATCGAGTTCGAACGGCGTGATGATCACCAGTTCGACGCAGCTCAATCACCCGATCGTCTACGTCAACCCGGCCTTCGAGCGCATCACCGGTTACAGCGCGGCCGAGGTGACCGGCCAGAGTGGGCACTTCCTCGTGCGCGACGACCTCAACCAGAAAGGCCTCACCGAAATCCGCGCCGCACTGCGCGGCCAGCGCGAGGGGCACGCCATCCTGCGCAACTACCGCAAGGACGGCCAGCTGTTCTGGAACGAACTGAACATCGCCCCGGTGCGCGACGAGGGCGGCGGCATCACGACGCACTTCGTCAGCATCATCGACGACGTCAGCGAACGCATCGCCTACGAGCAGCAGCTCGAATACCACGCCACGCACGACGTCCTCACCGGGCTGGCCAACCGCAGCCTGCTCAACGACCGCATCGCCCAAGCCATCGCCCGCGCCCGCCAGGACCAGAAGATGGTCGGCGTCCTCCTGCTCGACCTCGACCGCTTCAAGCTGATCAACGACGGCTTCGGCCACCTGCCGGCCGATAACCTGCTGCGCACCGTCGCCGAGCGCCTCGCCGGCTGCGTGCGCGATACCGACACGGTCGCCCGCCTGGGCGGCGACGAATTCGTCGTCGTCGTCACCGACATCGACGACGCCGACGGCGTTTCCATCGTCGGCGCCAAGATCCTGCGCGCCCTCGCGCAGCCGCTCAGCGTCGCCGAGAAGGAGCTGTTCGTCACCGCCTCGATCGGCATCGCCATGTACCCGCGCGACGGCGACCACGGCGAAAGCCTGCTGCGCAACGCCGACGTGGCGATGTACCGGGTCAAGGAACACGGCCGCAACAACTATCGCTTCTACGCGCCGGAAATGAGCCAGATGGCGCTCGACCGCCTGGACATGGAAGGCAACCTGCGGCGCGCCATCGAGCGCGACGAGCTGCAGGTCTACTACCAGCCCATCCTGTCGCTCGCCAGCGGCCGCGTGGTCGGCGCCGAAGCCCTGCTGCGCTGGAACCACCCGCGCATCGGCATGATCCAGCCGTCCGAGTTCATCCCGCTGGCCGAAGAAACCGGCCTCATCATCGAACTCGGCGACCTCGTCCTGCACACGGTCTGCCGCCAGATCCGCGCCTGGCAAGAAGCCGGGCTGCCGGCGCCGCGCGTGGCGATCAACATCTCGGCCCGCCAGTTCCGCCAGGAAGACCTCGTCGAGCACGTGCGCCACATCCTCGACGAAACCGGCGTCGCCGGCAGCGCGCTCGAATTCGAACTGACCGAGAGCATGGTCATGCACGACATCGAGAACACGCTGCTCACCCTGCGCGACCTCAAGAGCCTGGGCGCCGCGCTCTCGCTCGACGACTTCGGCACCGGCTACTCCAGCCTCTCCTACCTCAAGCGCTTCCCGATCGACACGCTGAAGATCGACCGCTCCTTCGTGCGCGATATCGACCACGATGCCGACGACGCGGCGATCGCCCACGCCGTGATCGCAATGGCGCACAGCCTCGGCCTCGACGTGATCGCCGAGGGCGTCGAAACCGAAGCGCAGCTCGAACAGCTGCGCGGCTACGACTGCGACCGCTTCCAGGGCTACCTGTTCAGCCGCCCGGTCCCGGCCGGCGAGTTCACGCTGCTCCTGCAGACCGGCAAGTCCATCCCGGCGAAAGGAGAACGGCCATGACCCGGCGCGCGCTGGAATGGACGACGGTCGACCGCGCAACGCTCGCCGAACACCTGCAGGCCGCCCGCATCGACCGTTCGCAGGCGGTCGGCGCCACCAGCCTCTACCACTGCCGCAGCGCCGGCGGCGAAACGGTCGCCATCGCCCTGCCCGACGGCAGCGGCCTGATCGTCGGCCTGACGCCCCCGGCCGCACCGCGCTTCGAGCGGCGCAAGAAGCCGGCCGGCGACGGACCGCTGGCCGCCAAATAGGCTGGCGGAGGAACGCGCCGGGCGTTTCTCCGACGCCGCCGAGCGGCTATCATGGCGCCATGACCACACGCATCCTGCTCGTCGAAGACGACGAACGCCTGGCCGAACTGACGGCCGAATACCTGCGCAAGAACGACTTCGAAGTCGCCGTCGAGGGGCACGGCGACAACGCCGAGGCGCGCATCCTCGCGGAAAAGCCCGATCTCGTCATGCTCGACGTGATGCTGCCCGGCAAGGACGGCTTCGAGGTCTGCCGCGCCGTGCGCCCGCACTACGCCGGCGTGATCCTGATGCTCACCGCGCGCGACGAGGACTTCGACCAGATTCTCGGCCTCGAACTCGGCGCCGACGACTACATCGCCAAACCGGTCCAGCCGCGCCTGCTGCTCGCCCGCATCAAGGCCCTGCTGCGCCGCGCCCCGGCCGCCGGCGGCAGCGCGCCGGCGAGCGACGACGACGCGCTCGCCTTCGGCCAGTTCCGCATCAGCCAGGCGACGCGCACCGCCCACCTCGGCGCCGAGGCGATCGACCTGACCACCGCCGAGTTCGACTTGCTCTGGCTGCTTGCCCGCCACGCCGGCAGCATCCTGTCGCGCGACGACCTGCTGCAGCAGCTGCGCGGCATCGGCTTCGACGGCCTCGACCGCTCGATCGACGCGCGCATCTCACGCCTGCGCAAGAAGCTCGGCGACGACCCGGACAATCCGACACGGATCAAGACCGTGCGCGGCAAGGGCTACCTGTTCAGCCGCCATGACTGGCAATAGCGGCAGCGGCGGCGGCCACAAACTGCTGGCCGTTCTCGGCCGCTACAAGCCGGCGCCCTGGCGCGGCGGCTACAGCCTGTCGCGTCTCTTCTTCAACTTCTACCTGCTGGCGATGGGTTCCTTCGTCGCTATCGCCATCTTCGCCGACTTCGTCATCTCGACCGCCGTCAAGGGCATCACCGACGACTACACCAGCCGCTTCATGCGCGGCACCATCGTCCTGATCGAGGAAGACCTCTTCCGCAAGCCGCGCCACGAGTGGCAGAAGACGCTCAAGACGCTCGACGAGAAATTCGCCTACAAGCTCGCCATCGCCGAGCGCTGGTCGCTCAAGCTGCCGCCCAAGCAGGCCGAGAAGCTCGACGCCGGCGAACTGGCCATCGACGCGCAGGGCGACATCCTTTACCACCGCCTCAAGCAGACCTCGCAGGTGCTCGTCGTCGGCCCGCTCTCGCCCGACCGCAACCCCGAATACCAGCGCGGCATCCCGCTCGATCTGCGCATCAGCCTGCTGACCTGGAGCCTGATCGGCCTCTGTCTGGCGATCGCCGTCTGGTTCTGGATCCGTCCCGTCTGGCGCGACCTCGAGGCGATGCGCAAGACGGCGCGCGCGCTCGGCGAAGGCAACTTCGACGCGCGCGCGCCCAAGGAGCGCAGCCGCGCCTTCGACCTGCTCGCCGAAACCTTGAACGGCATGGCCGAGCGCATTCAGCGCCTGATCGCCACGCAGAAGGAACTGTCCTCGGCGATTTCGCACGAACTGCGCACGCCGATCGCGCGCATGCGCTTCGCGCTCGAAATGATTGCCGAAACCGAGGGACGCGAAGAGCGCGAGCGTCTATGGCGCATGATGGAAGGCGATCTCGACGAACTCGACAGCCTGATCGATTCGAGCCTCACCTACGCCCGCTTCGAGCGCGAACAGCCCGAGGTCCAGGTCAGCCAGGTCGAGTTCGCGCCCTGGCTGGAGGACGAGGTCGACGCCATCCGCATCCTCGGCCGCAAGCTGGAGGTCAGCGTCGACACCACCGCCCTGCCGTCCGGCCTCGTCGTCCAGCTCGACCGCAAGAGCATGCCCTACGCGATCAAGAATCTGCTGCGCAACGCCATCAAGTACGCCCGCACGCGCATCCGCGTCAGCGCCGAGATCGCCGGCGAGCAACTCCTGGTGCACGTCGACGACGACGGACTCGGCATTCCCGAGGACGAACGCGAGCGCGTATTCAGCGCCTTTACTCGCCTCGACCGCTCGCGCGACCGCGGCACCGGCGGCTACGGTCTCGGCCTGGCCATCGCCCGCCTCGTTCTCGAACAGCACGGCGGCTCGGCCAGCGCCGCGGAATCGCCGCTCGGCGGAGCACGCTTCACGCTCGCCTGGCCCCTGTTACAGAACGTCACGAAAACCTGACGCAAGACCCGCAGACGCTTCGGCTCGACCCATCTATCATCGCTTCTACAGGATGACACCCACGATGGAAGAAGACGAAATGAACGAAATCGCCCAACAGAACGCCCGGATTCGCGACCGCTTTCTCGCCAGCGCCCGCCAGTACCTGCTCGCCGCCGGCGCCACGCACGACGCCGAGCGCAGCACCGACGGCGACGGCAAGCACGCCGCCCAAGCCCTCACCCATGCCTGCGGCCGACCACAGACCCACTGACCGCTACGGCATGCCGACGCCCGCGTCCAAGCGCTTCCCGATTGCCGAAGGGCTCGGCGTCTTCGTCGGCGTCGCGGCATGGGATTTGCTGGCCGAAGGCCGGCTCGACGCGCCCAAGGCGCTGCTCATCGCCGTCGCCTGCTCGCTCGTGTGGTACGGCGTTCGCTGCTGGCGCGCCCGCCGGCCGCCCAAACGCTGAGGCAGAAGATCCCCTCCTTGCGGCCCGCTCGAAGCGGGCCATTTTTTTGCCCTCCGACGGTCCAAGGACGAAGACGGGCGCCGGACGGCGGCGGCGCAAGCCCGCGCAACGCGAGGTTTCCGGCCTTCCCCGCCTTGTTACATACCGTCACGCAAAGCCAGTACAAGCGCAACAGACGCAGGAAGGCGGCGCGCATAGAATTCAATCGTTGCCTCAGCGATTCCCCCCGCTGGCAATGTTTGACCCTCCCTGATACCCATCTCCGACGATGGGCCTTTTGAATCCCGCGCCGCCCCCCGACGCGGGATTTTTTTCGTCCAGATTTTCCCGTCTCCGCAATCGCCTCCGGCGAGGCCGGCCCCTGGCGCCCGGCGGACGGATGCAGGACAGGCTCGCCCGCGCTACGAAGCAAGATACAAACCGTCACGCAAAGCTCGCACAAGCGCAACAGACCCGACCAGCGCCGGCACCTAGAATGCAAGCGTTGCATCAGCGACTCCCCCCGCTGGCAATGTTTGACCCTCCCTGATACCCATCTCCGACGATGGGCCTTTTGAATCCCGCGCCGCCTCCCGACGCGGGATTTTTTTCGCCTAGACTTTCCCGTCCCGATCGCCGCTGCCGCACGCCGGCCCCCAAACGGCCGGATGCGGTTGCCCGCAGGACGCTAGACGGCCGGCGGCGGATTGCCGAGCAGGCGCACTTCGCGCTGCGGGAAGGGGATTTCCACGCCGTGCTCGCGGAAAGCCCGCCAGATGGCGAGATTGACCGCCGAGCGCACGCCGCCGGTCCCGGCCTCCGGATCGTTGATCCAGAAACCGAGTTCGAGGTTGATGCCGCTTTCGGCGAAGGCCGTCAGCGAAACTTTCGGCGCCGGCTCGGGAAGGACCCGCTCCTGCGCCAGCGCGACGTTCTCGATCAGGCGCATCACCATGTCCAGATCGGTGGCGTAGCTGACCTGCACCGGCACCGTCAGGCTGACGCGCGAGTCGGTGTAGGACTGGTTGTGCACGATGTTGCTCACCAGATATTCGTTCGGAATGATCACCTCGGTGCCCGACGGGCGGCGCACGACGGTGTAGCGCGTGGTGATCTGGGTGACGATGCCGGTATTGACCGCATCGACCGAGATCACGTTGCCGATGCGGATCGAGCGGTCGAGCAGGATGATGAAACCCGAAACGTAGTTGCTGGCGATCTTCTGCAGGCCGAAGCCGAGGCCGACCGCGAAAGCGCCGCCGAACACCGAGAGGGCGGTGATGTCGATGCCGACCAGAGACAGGCTGAAGAGCACGGCGAGCACCGAGAACAACGCCTTGGCGATGCGCGCGAGGACGACGCGCATGTTCGAATCCATTTGCGCCGCCTGCGTCAGCCGGTGCTCGACGAGACCGGCCAGCCACAGCGCGACGAGAACGGTGGCGCCGACCGTCACGGCACCGTGCAGCAGCATCCACAGGTCGAGCGTTTGCTTGCCGACGCGGAAGCTCACCTGCTCGAGCAGGTCGATCAGCGGCGCGTCGAGGTTGGTGACGTAGAGCGCCAGGCACAGCCAGATGACGAAGGCGATGAAACGCTCGGAGACGGCCAGCCAGCCGCTCGGCGCGAAGGCCCGGCGCAGCACGAAGATGGTCGCCCGCACGAGTGCCAGCGAGAGCAGCAGGGGCACCGCGAGATCGAGCAGGCTGACCGAGATGAAATGCTGCAGGGCAAGGCGGCAGACGACGACGAGAAGCAGCGCGAGCAGCGGGAAACGGATGCGCTTCAGGCCGCTCGCGCCGAAGTTGCGCAGGCTCCCGTGTTCGGGCCCGGACTGCAGTTCGGCGCGCGCGCGCAGCAGGCGCGCCAGCCACCAGGCGAGCGCCAGGCTCACGGCGAGCGCCAGCACCTGCCAGAGGAACTCGGGGCGCTGCGCATCCCGCCACAGCAGGTTGAGCAGCGCGAACATCTGCCGCTCGGTCATTTGCGCTCCAGCACCGCGGCGAAGAAACCGTCGGTGCCGTGCCGGTTGGGCAGCAGGCGCAGGCGGCCGTTGGCGTCGACGCCGCCGTCGACGACGATGTCCTGCTTGCGCAGAATCTCGTCGGCCAACAGGGCGACGAACTCCGGATGCTGCGCGAGGAAGGCGGAAACCACCGCTTCGTTCTCGGCGTCGAGCAGGCTGCAGGTGGCGTAGACCAGGCGACCGCCCGGCTTGAGCAGGCCGGCGGCGGCGGCCAGGATGGCGCCCTGCTTGGCCGTCAGTTCGGCGACGCTGTCCGGACTCTGCCGCCACTTGAGGTCCGGATTGCGGCGCAGGGTGCCGAGACCGGAGCACGGCGCATCGACCAGCACGCGGTCGAGCTTGCCGGCCAGGCGCTTGATCTTGATGTCGTTTTCCGAATCGATGCGCACCGGATGCACGTTGGACAGCCCGGAGCGCGCCAGGCGCGGCTTCAGGTTGGCGAGGCGCTTCTCGGCCACGTCGAAGGCGTAGAGGCGGCCCTGCGAGCGCATCAGCGCACCGAGCAGCAGCGTCTTGCCGCCGGCGCCGGCGCAGAAGTCGGCGACCATCTCGCCGCGCCGGGGCTGCAGCAGGAAGCCGAGCAACTGGCTGCCTTCGTCCTGCACCTCGATGCTGCCGTCGAGGAAGAGCGGATGTTTGGCGAGCGCCGGTTTGCCGGCCAGGCGGATGCCGAGCGGCGAATACGGACACGCCTCGGCAGCGATGCCGTCGGCCTGCAGGCGCTCGAGCACGGCGCGGCGGTCGGCCTTCAGCGGATTGACGCGCAGGT
Source organism: Candidatus Accumulibacter sp. 66-26 (assembly GCA_001897745.1). Classification (GTDB taxonomy): domain Bacteria; phylum Pseudomonadota; class Gammaproteobacteria; order Burkholderiales; family Rhodocyclaceae; genus 66-26. The sequence continues at coordinate 89,506 of MKUH01000043.1, read as the reverse complement.
CGAGCGGTGCCGGCTGGTTGAGCGCGACGCTCAGGGGCAGCAGCTCGGCGGCCGGGAACTGCGCGGCCAGCGCTTCGTACAGCCAGTCCGGCAGGTCGGCGGCGACGGCCGGCGGCAGATCCTCGCGACGCACCGCCTTGGCTTCGGCCAGCCACTTGCCTTCGGGCTCGCGCAGCACGACGTCCAGCTCGCGCCGGTTCCAGCCCTGCACGCAGGCCAGCGCGGCGAGCAGCAGGCGGCGCGAAGTGACGTCGTCGGCGCAGCGCGCCGCCAGCGAACGCTTGCGGCGCAGCACGGCGAAGACGTTCTCCGCGACGAAGCCGCGGTCGGCGTGGCCGAGTTCGCGGTGCTGGCGGAAATAGTGCGAAACCACCGCGTCGGCGGGAAAGGCGAAACGCAGGGCGTCGGAGAGAACGGCTTCGGTGTGGGCGAACAGCGCCGGGGTGAAGCGGGCGGGGGTGGTGCGCATGGTTGCTAGTCTTCCTTGCTGTATTTCAATTCGGTGGCGACCTGCACGAAACTGTCGCCGTGGCGGTCGGTGTAGCGGATTTTAACCGGCAGCAGCAGCGCATCGTAAGCCAGCCACAGCTCTGTGGTCGAACTGCCCGGCGCGCGCAGGTGCAGGGTGTGGAAGGTGCCGGCCGGCACCTCGATGTCTTCCTCGCCGACGGCTTCCAGGCGGTAGTACTCGAATTTCTTGCCGGTGGCGATCGGCAGGGTGTTGCCGGCCGCCGGATAGGGCAGGAAACCAAGCTGATAGTGAAAGGACAGCAGATCCTGCGCGCCGTCGACCATCGCCTGCGGCGCGCCGTCGCCGATGCGCACCTGCATGCGCTCCCAGTCGAAGTCGGCGCGCTCGCCGGTCTCGCGCCCGTTGCGCCGGATCGCAAAGTGCTCGGGCTGCAGGCCGCCCGGCGTCAGGCGCCCACGGCTTTCGAGTTCGATGCGCAGCGACTTGAAGAGCGCCACCAGTCCGCTCGTTTCCGTGCTCGAAGCGATGCGGTAGCGGCCGTCGGCAATTTCCCAGGTATGCAGCGAGGAACCGACCTCGAAGCCCTGGTCGCCGCGGTCGACGCGAAAACGGATCAGCCCGCGCGACGGCAGGCGCTGCTCGAGCGGCACCGCCTCGATTTCCGGCGGCGGAGGCGGCTCCCACGCCGTGCCCGCCGCATCCGTCGCGCTTTCCGAGGCGCTTTCCAGCGGGCTTTCCGCCGCGCCCGGCACGCTCAGGACCGGAGTGGCCGGCGTCGCCGTACTGCCGGCAGCGTGTGGCGGCGAATGGGGCAAAGCCGGCGGATGCGGCCTGGCCGGCGGTTTGGCCGCTGGCTTGGGCGGCGGCGCCGGCGGCGGGCGCGGACGCAGTTCGGCGGTCAGCGGCGGCACCTCGGGCGCCGTGGACAGCTCGACGTCGGGCGCGAACAGCGCCAGCGCATGGACCCCGATCGATGCGGCAAAAGCGAGGATCAGGGCGAACGGCATGCCGCGCGCCGGAAGTTCAGGCGGCCGGAACGCGCGGGGCGATCAGCGCGCCCGCCGCGTCCTGCGGCGCATCGAGCAGGACGCGCTGGCCGACCAGGCGCAGGCGCCCCTCGGCGAACCAGCGCACGGCCTGCGGATAGACGCGGTGCTCCTGCGCCAGCACGCGCGCGGCGAGCGCCGCCTCGTCGTCGTCGTCGAGCACCGGCACCGCGGCCTGCACGACGACCGGCCCGTGGTCGAGCGCCGGAGTGACGAAATGCACCGTGCAGCCATGCACGCGCACGCCCTCGTCGAGCGCCTTGCGATGCGTGTGCAGGCCGGGGAAGGCCGGCAGCAGCGAGGGGTGGATGTTCATCAGGCGGCCTTCGTAGCGGCGCACGAAACCTTCGCTGAGGATGCGCATGAAACCCGCGAGAACGACGAGGTCGGGCGCAAAGGCGTCGATCGCTTCGCTCATCGCCGCATCGAAGGCTACGCGGTCGGCGAACTGCTTGTGATCGACGACGCGCGTCGGCACCCCCTGCGCGGCGGCGCTCTGCAGGCCGGCGGCGTCGGGCCGGTTGGAGAGCACGGCGGCGACGCGCACCGGCAGCGTTCCGGCGGCGACGGCGGCGAGCAGCGACTCCATATTGCTGCCGCGGCCGGAGATGAGGATGACAATGGATTTCTGCGAATTCATCGGATGCATCGGTTCTATCGGAATGATCGGAGCCGGCGGCGGCCGGCGGGTGCCAAAAACCAAGGCGCGTTAACGAATGCCCAGCGCGCCGACCGGCAGGAAGACGGCGGTCGCGATGCTCTGCGTGAAGCGCGTGACGGTGCGGCCATGCTTGTCGGCCACCACCTTGGACAGAAAATCGAGCAGGCCGATGATGCGGCCGAACTCGCGCTCGAAGCTCAGATTCGGGTTGAGCGCGTCGAGCTCGTTGGAGCGCAGCACCGGCTCGCCGTTCCCGTTCTTCGTCGAGGACATCTTCCAGATGGCGATCTCGATGTTGCGGGCGCAATTGTAGAGCTTCTGCTCGTTGAGTTCGTCGAGCACGTAGAAATCGTCCTTGTCCTCGAAGGCCGCATAGGCCATGCCGAGCAGTCCGGCCATCAGCGCCAGCACGCGGTCGCCCTGATAGTTCGCGCTGAAGGCGAAGGCCGCCGCCCCCTCGCGCCGTCCTTCGAGCTCGGAAAAATCGACGCGACCGGCGAACAGGCGCTCGAGCGCGGCCTCCATGCTCGGCTGGCCGCCCTTCTTCCACTCCCGGGGATTGCGCTTGTACAGCTTCTCGGCGATGCGGCGCAGGCCGCCGATCACCTCGGCGCGGTTGGCGTCGACGACGCGGTCGATATCGGTCTTGGCGATGAAGCGCGGGTCGAAGCGGCTCTCCTTCTTGCCGTCCGGGCCGACGCGCGTGGCGCACGCGGCGAGCGCGCAGGCGGCGAGCAGCAGGAGAGCGAGGCGGAGACGGGGCATGGCCGGCATGATAACGCGCATTCGACGCGCGCAAGCGGCCTTCGCGCGCGCCGGATGCCCGCGTTCTAGGCCGCCTGCCGGTGCTTCCACCAGCCGATGACGACCGGGATGAAGGAAACGCCGATGATGGCGAGGATGACCAGCGTCAGGTTCTGACGGATCCACGGCAGGTTGCCGAACCAGTAGCCGGCCAGCGTCAGCGAACCGACCCAGAGTGCCGCGCCGCTCGTGTTGAACAGCGTGAAGCGCGAATAGGTCATGGCGCCGATGCCGGCGACGAAGGGCGCGAAAGTGCGGAAGAGCGGCAGGAAGCGCGAGACGACCAGCGTCTTGCCGCCGTGCACTTCGTAAAAGGCGTGCGTCTTCTCGAGCGCCGCCTTGTTGAAGAAGCGCGAGCTTTCCCAGTGGAAGACCTTCGGCCCGAGGTAGCGGCCGATCTGGTAATTGACCATGTTGCCGAGCGTCGCCGCGACGAACAGCACGACGATCAGGATGCCGATGTCCATCCCCTCCGGCCCGCCCACCGCGGCCAGCGCGCCGGCCACGAAGAGCAGCGAGTCGCCGGGCAGGAAGGGCGTCACCACGAAACCGGTCTCGCTGAAGACGATCGCGAACAGGATGGCGTAGATCCACGGCCCGTATTGCTGCACGAGGATGGCAAGGTGCTTGTCGAGGTGCAGGACGATGTCGATGAAGGTGGCGAGATATTCCATTAGGCGCGGCCGCGAGAGACGAAAGCGGCGATTCTACCGGAAGCCGCCCCGGTATAATCCGCCGATGCCCGGAATGCCATCGCCCCCCCACATCAACCTCCTGCCCGACCTGCTGATCAGCCAGATCGCGGCCGGCGAGGTCGTCGAGCGCCCCGCGTCGGTGCTCAAGGAACTGCTCGAAAACGCCCTCGACGCCGGCAGTACGACGATCCAGATCCAGCTCGAGGAAGGCGGCGTCAAGCTGATCCGCATCAGCGACGACGGCTGCGGCATCGCCCGCGACGAACTCGCGCTGGCGCTGACCCGCCACGCCACCTCGAAGATCGCCTCGCTCGAGGACCTCGAACGGGTCGGCACGCTCGGCTTCCGCGGCGAGGCGCTGGCCTCGGTGGCGGCCGTCGCGCGCGTCACGCTGACCAGCCGGCAGCAGGGCGCGCCGCACGCCTGGCGCCTCGCCGGCGAACCGGGCGCGACGCCGGAACCCGCCGCCCTGCTCGCCGGCACCGTCGTCGAAATGCGCGACCTCTATTACAACACCCCGGCCCGGCGCAAATTCCTCAAGTCCGAGGCGACCGAGTACGCGCACTGCATCGACGCCGTCAAACGCATCGCGCTGGCCCATCCGGGCGTCGCCTTCACGCTCTCGCACAACGGCCGGGTCAGCCTGCACCTGGCGAAAAGCGACGCGCGCGGCCGCGCCGGCGCCATCCTCGGCGACGACTTCCTCGCCGAATCGCGCGCCGTCGATACCGGCGGCGGCCACGCGCAGGGGATCCGCCTCACCGGCCACTGCGCCCTGCCCGCCCACTCGCGCGCGCGCAGCGACGCCCAGTACTGCTACGTCAACGGCCGCTTCGTGCGAGACAAGCTGCTCACCCACGCGCTGCGCGAGGCCTATCAGGACATGCTGCACGGCAGCCGCTACCCGGCCTACTGCGTCTTCCTCGAAGTCGATCCGGCCAGCGTCGACGTGAACGTCCACCCGGCGAAGACCGAAGTGCGCTTCCGCGACGGACGCGCCGTGCACCAGTTCGTCTACCACGCCGTGCAGCGCACGCTCTCCGCCTCGCTCGCCGCGCATCCCGCCAGCACTGGCGATACCGGCAGCGGCACCGACGACGGCGCTGCGCAGTACCGCAGCGGCGCGCCGCTGCCCGGCGGCGCACCGACAGCGGGCAGCGAGCGCCCGGCCTTCACCCACTACGCGCCGCGCCAGGAGTCCCTGCGCGTCAGCGAGCCGGCAGTCGCCAGCTACTTCGCCTTCGCCCAGAACGCCCGCGCGGACGCAGCGTCAGCCAGGTTCAACGCCTCCGACGCCTTCGCCCCCGCCGGCACGCCGGGGGCTCTGCCTTCGCCTGCGCCGGGCGGCGACGACGGCGCACCGCTCGGCTACGCCGTCGCCCAGCTGCACGGCATCTACGTCCTGGCGCAAAACGCGCAGGGGCTGGTGCTCGTCGACATGCACGCGGCGCACGAACGCATCCTCTACGAAAAACTGAAGAGCGCGTGGGACGAGCGCGCGGTCGCCACGCAGGCGCTGCTGATCCCCGCCGTCTTCGCCGCCGAACCGCTCGACGTGGCGGCCAGCGAGGAGCACGCCGACGCGCTGCGCGAACTCGGCTTCGACATCGCGCCGATGGGCCCGGCGCAGCTTGCCGTGCGCGCCGTGCCGGCGCTGCTGCAGGCGGCCGACCCGGCGGCGCTCGCCAGATCGCTGCTCGTCGAACTGCGCGAACACGGCGTCACGCAGCTCCTCGCCGCGCGCCGCAACGAACTGCTCGCGACCATGGCCTGCCACGGCGCGGTGCGCGCGCGGCGCCAGCTTTCCGTGCCCGAGATGAACGCCTTGTTGCGCCAGATGGAGGAAACCGAGCGCTCCGACCAGTGCAACCACGGCCGGCCGACGTGGACGCAGCTCTCGCTCGCCGAACTCGATCGCCTTTTCCTGCGCGGCCGATGAACGCCGCCTCCCCCCCTCGCCCCGCGGACGCGGCGCTGCCGCCCGCCATCCTGCTCATGGGCCCCACCGCGAGCGGCAAGACCGCCGCCGCGATGGCGCTAACCCGGCGCTTTCCGGTCGAGCTGATCAGCGTCGACTCGGCGCAGGTCTTCCGCGACATGGACGTCGGCACGGCCAAGCCGGACGCCGCGACGCTGGCCGCCTTCCCGCACCGCCTGATCGACCTGATCAGCCCCGAGGAAGCCTACTCGGCGGCGCGCTTCTGCCGCGACGCGCTGGCCGCGATGGACGAAATCACTGCCGCCGGCCGGATTCCGCTGCTCGTCGGCGGCACCATGCTCTACTACAAGGCGCTGCTCGAAGGGCTGGCCGACCTGCCGCAGGCCGACCCGGCGCTGCGCGCCGAGATCGACGCGCAGGCCGCCGCCCACGGCTGGCCGGCGGTGCACGCCGAGCTCGCGCGGCACGACCCGGAAACCGCCGCCCGCCTGCCGCCGAACGACGCGCAGCGCATCCAGCGCGCCCTGGAGATCGTCCGCCTGACCGGCCGCCCGATGTCGACGCTGCTCGCCGCGGGCGCCCAAAAGAAACCGCCCTACCGCTTTCTCGCGCTCGGCCTCAACGCGCCCGAGCGCAGCGTGCTGCATGCGCGCATCGCGCAGCGCTTCGACGCGATGCTCGCCGCCGGCCTCGAGGACGAAGTCAGCGCACTGCGCCGGAAATACCGCCTCCACCTCGACCTGCCGTCAATGCGCTGCGTCGGCTACCGCCAGCTCTGGGAGGCGCAGGACGGACTGATCCCGCCGCGCGAGTTGCGCGAGCGTGGCATCTATGCAACACGGCAGTTGGCCAAAAGGCAGATCACCTGGATGGGCAACACGCTGCGCCCGGAAATGTTCGACTGTCTGGCGGGCGATCTGGACGAAAAAATCGCCCGACGGGTCGCCGTTTTCCTCACCCAGGCCTCGATTTAACCCAAATAAAACCCAAATAACATGCACCAACTTGGTGCATTGCACAAAGTTGGTGCGCTTCGTCTTTTTTTTCTGCAAAATGCACCGGTTTTGTGCATTTTTTGTGGAGACAAGGGAATGAAGTACAAGAGTTTCGAGGAGTTCATGGCCTATGTGGCCGAGCGCAATCCGCGTCAGCCGGAATTTCTGCAGGCCGTCGGCGAGGTCATGGAGAGCCTGTGGCCGTTCATCACGAGCCACCCGCGCTACGCCGAGCACGGCCTGCTCGACCGCCTGATCGAACCCGAGCGCACCGTGATGTTCCGCGTCTCCTGGGTCGACGACCGCGGCGAGGTGCAGGTCAATCGCGGCTACCGCATCCAGCACAGCTCGGCGATCGGCCCGTACAAGGGCGGCATCCGCTTCCACCCGTCGGTCAACCTCTCGATCCTCAAGTTCCTCGCCTTCGAACAGACCTTCAAGAACGCGCTGACCACGCTGCCCATGGGCGGCGGCAAGGGCGGCTCCGACTTCGACCCGAAGGGCCGTAGCCCCGGCGAAGTGATGCGCTTCTGCCAGGCCTTCGTCAGCGAGCTGTTCCGCCATATCGGTTCGGACACCGACGTTCCGGCCGGCGACATCGGCGTCGGCGGCCGCGAAGTCGGCTTCATGGCCGGCATGATGAAGAAGCTCTCCAACCGCGCCGACTGCGTGTTCACCGGCAAGGGCCTGGCCTTCGGCGGCTCGCTGATCCGTCCCGAGGCGACCGGCTACGGCACCGTCTACTTCGCCGAGGAAATGCTCAAGCAGCGCGGCCGCTCCTTCGACGGCATGCGCGTTTCCGTCTCCGGCTCGGGCAACGTCGCCCAGTACGCGGTGGAAAAGGCGATGCAGCTCGGCGCCAAGGTCGTCACCGTGTCCGACTCGAGCGGCACCGTGGTCGACGAGGACGGTTTCACGCCCGAGAAGCTGGCCGAACTGATGGAAGTCAAGAACCACCTGTACGGCCGCGTCGACGACTACGCCAAGCGCGTCAAGGCCAACTTCCACGCCGGCATCAAGCCGTGGAGCGTACCGGTCGACATCGCGCTGCCCTGCGCGACGCAGAACGAACTCGACGGCGAGGACGCCAAGGTGCTGGTCAAGAACGGCGTCGTCTGCGTCGCCGAAGGCGCCAACATGCCGTCGACGATCGAGGCCTTCAAGGCTTTCGAAGCCAGCGGCGTGCTCTACGCGCCGGGCAAGGCGAGCAACGCCGGCGGCGTCGCCACCTCGGGCCTCGAAATGAGCCAGAACGCGATGCGCCTGTCGTGGCCGCGCGAGGAAGTCGATGCCCGCCTGTTCGAGATCATGAAGGGCATCCACGCCGCCTGCGTGCAGTACGGCAAGCGCGCCGACGGCAGCATCAGCTACGTCGACGGCGCGAACATCGCCGGCTTCGTCAAAGTGGCCGACGCGATGCTCGGTCAAGGCGTCGTCTGATCCCGGCCGTCCCGACGATAAGAAAAACGGCGACCGCGGTCGCCGTTTTTTTTGCCTACCGAACGGTGGCTCACCGTCCGGCCGCGCTACCGGCCGACTTCCTCGGCCGACCGTAGTGCGCTATTTCGCTCGGATCACACCGCAGGCGACGCGCGCGCCGGAGTTGCCAGTCGGCTGCGTCTTGTAGTCGTCGGGCGCGGCATGCACGATGACGCCGCGTCCGACGATCGAATCGAGCGTCACGCCCGCGAGATCGGCGACCAGCTTCGCCCGGCCGTCGGCGCCAGCCTCCAGTTGCGGCATGTCACCGGCGTGGTGCTCGCCGTGCAGCGGATCGCCGTGCGGCTTGCCGGCGGGGTTGAAGTGGCCGCCGGCGCTCGTCGCGTCCGGCGCGCTGCAGTCGCCCTTCTCATGGATGTGGAAACCGTGCGCTCCCGGCGTCAGCCCCGACACTTCGGCCGTCACCTGCACGCCGCCGGGTCGTTGCCGATAGCTCACCGTGCCCGCCGCCGCGTTGCCCTGCGTCGGCTGCAGAACGGCCTCGGCGGCCGGCCCGCCGCCCCCGCCCGTGGCACAGCCGGCGACCAGCACGACAAGGGGTAGTTGAATCAGGAACAGCATTTTTTTCATCATTGGCTCCTTTGCGTTGAGTTTTCCCGCTGCGACCGCTCCCGGACCGCGCCCGCGCTTCCCGGCGGCCGCCCGAACGCTCCTTTCCACCAGACACGGACCCGAAAAATCCTGCGCCGGCTCCCGCCTGCGCATTGGACTGACCGGACGCCCCGGCGTTCCTCGCACGGCGCATCCCGGTTGGCTTCGGCTGCGTTTCCAGCGCTTGCAGCAAGCATTTCCTCACGCCATCCCAGCGGCAAAGCAGATGCCGAAAGCCCGGCCGGGGCGTAAAACAATATATAAATGCTTGCATATAAGAGAACTATGACAATTAAACGTTCTTCTGTGCAAGAATCCAAGGTTATTCCGTTTCCATGCGAAACGAATCACGAGGGCGCTGGAAAAACGCCCCGACAATGAACAACGGTTGCACAAAGGGGGAGGAACCATGTCGGGAAAACGCACGTCCGTCGCCGTCAAGCTCAGCATCATTCTGGCCGGCTGCATCACCACCTTGCTGCTCGCCGCCGCCTTCGGCCTCTCGCAGTATCTGACCGACAAGCTCGAGCAGAAATCGCTCGATGCGCTGAAGACCAGCAACCGCATGACCATCGACATGATCGATGCGTACAACGCGGGACTCACGCAGACCGTCGAGCGCCTCGGCAAGGTGTTCGCCAGCCGCTACCCGGAGAATTTCGTTCTCGACGCCGACGGCGTCCTGAAACACGGACTCACTCCGATTGTCGAGAAGGAAACGGCGATCCCCGATCGCTTCACCGCCGTCGCCGGCGTCCCGGCCACGGTGCTGACGCGCCGCGGCGACGATTTCGTCCGCACCTCGACGTCGGTCACCAACGAAAAGGGCGAGCGCGCCTCCGGGGTACCGCTCGGCGCCGGGCACCCGGCCGTGCCCGCGCTGCTCAAGGGCGACACCTACACCGGCAAGGCCAAGATGCTCGGCCGCGATTTCATGACGCACTACATTCCGATCCGCGACGACGGCGGCCACGTCATCGGCGCCTTCTTCGTCGGCCTCGACTTCACCGACGGACTGACCGCCCTCAAGAAGAAGGTTCTCGGCGTCAAAATCGGCGAAACGGGCTACCCCTACGCGCTCGACGCGGGAAGCGACAAGGGACAGCTGACCATCCACCCGGCCAAGGAAGGCAGTTCTCTGCTGGAGACGCAAGACAGCCAGGGCAAGCCTTTCGTCAAGGAAATGCTGGCGCAGGGCAACGGCATCATCCACTACTGGTGGCAGAACCCGGACGAACCCCGGGCGCGCGAGAAGGTCGTCGTTTTCAACCACTACGCGCCGTGGAACTGGCTGATCGCCTCCGGCAGCTATCTCGACGAATTCAACAGCGAAGGCCGGCAGACCGGGCGCGGCCTGATGCTGGTCGCCCTGCTCTTCGTCCCCCTCGTCTTCGCCATCGTCTGGATCGCGGCGCGACGCTGGATCGCCCGCCCGCTCGCCGAAGCGGTGACGGTCGCCAACCGGGTCGCCGACGGCGACTTCACGACGCGCATCGAAAGCCGCTCAAAGGACGAAATCGGCGAGCTGATGCGCGCGCTGGCCAGCATGATCAAGCGCCTGGGCGGCACGATCAACGACGTGCATCAGGCGGCCAGCGCGGTCGCCGGCGACGCAGGCCAGCTCAAGTCCTCGGCCGGGCGCGTCGCGCAGAGTTCCGGGCAGCAGAGCGATGCCGCTTCGGGCATGGCCGCCGCCGTCGAGGAGATGACGTCGAGCATCGAGATGATCGTGCAGCACGCCGCCGAAGCGCTGAACATCTCGAACCATTCGCAGGAGGTGTCGCAAGAGAGTTCGGCGACCATCCAGCAGACCGTGTCGGCCATGAACCAGATCGCCGACACGGTCCGCCAGGCCTCGGAAACGATCGAACGGCTCGGCCAGGAGTCGGAGGAAATCTCGAAGATCGCGCAGGTGATCAAGGACATCGCCAATCAGACCAACCTGCTCGCCCTGAACGCGGCGATCGAGGCGGCGCGCGCCGGCGAAGCCGGCCGGGGCTTCGCGGTCGTCGCCGACGAGGTGCGCAAGCTGGCTGAGCGCACCGCGGCATCGACGCACGAAATCGACGAGATGATCGGGCGCATCCAGCAAGGCACGCGCAGCGCCGTGTTCAACATGAACCAGGGCGTCGCCCAGGTGGCCAGCGGCGTCGAACTGGCGGCGGCGGCCAACGCCGCGATCGAGCGCATCAGCCGCGGTTCGGCGCGCGTCTCGGAGGCCGTGGCGACGATTTCCGACGCCATCCGCGAGCAGAGCACGGCCAGCGCCAACGTCGCGCAGGGCCTGGAAAAGATCGCCGACATGACCGAGCGCAACACCTGCGACGCGCAGCAGAGCGCCGCCGCTGCCGAGGAACTGGACAGCGTCGCCGCCAGGCTGCGCGGCACGGTCGAGCAGTTCCGCGTCTAGGCCGGGAGACGATAAAAAAAGGCGGCGGAACCCGGAGGTTCCGCCGCCTTTTGCATTGCCTTGCGGGCCGGACGCTCAGCGCACGATGGTCTGCGCCTCGTCGGCGCCGCGCGCCTCGATGCGGCCGATCTCGACCGCCTTCTCGCCGGCGGCGTTGAGCAGTTGCAGCGCCTGCTCGACGTTCTCGCGGGCGACGATCACAACCATGCCGATGCCGCAGTTAAAGACGCGGTGCATTTCGCTTTCGGCGACTTTGCCTTCCTGCTGCAGCCAGTCGAAGAGCTTCGGACGCTGCCACTTGCCCTGTTCGATGACCGCCTTGACGGCGTCCGGCAGCACGCGCGGCACGTTCTCGGTGAGACCGCCGCCGGTGATGTGCGCCATGCCCTTGACCGGCAGCGCGGCCATCAGCGCGAGCAGCGGCTTCACGTAGATGCGGGTCGGCGCCATGATCGCGTCGGCCAGCGTCTTGCCGCCGTCGAAGGGGGCATCGAGATCCGGATTGGAACGGGCGATGATCTTGCGCACCAGCGAGTAGCCGTTCGAATGCGCGCCGGAGGACGGCATGCCGAGCACGACGTCGCCGGGGACGATGGTCGAGCCGTTGATGATCGTCGACTTCTCGACGACGCCGACCGCGAAGCCGGCCAGATCGTATTCGCCGTCCGGGTACATGCCCGGCATCTCGGCCGTCTCGCCGCCGATCAGCGCGCAGCCCGAATATTCGCAGCCCTGCGCGATGCCCTTGACGACGGCGGCGGCGGTCTCGACGTCGAGCTTGCCGCAGGCGAAGTAGTCGAGGAAGAAGAGCGGCTCTGCGCCCTGCACGAGGATGTCGTTGACGCTCATGGCGACGAGGTCGATACCGACCGTGTCGTGGCGCTTCAGCTCGAAGGCGAGCTTGAGCTTGGTGCCGACGCCGTCGGTGCCGGACACGAGGACCGGCTCCTTGTACTTCTTGGGCACCTCGAAGAGCGCGCCGAAGCCGCCGATACCGCCGAGCACGCCGTCGCGCAGCGTCTTTTTGGCGAACGGCTTGATGCGTTCGACGAGTGCGTCGCCAGCGTCGATGTCGACGCCGGCGTCACGGTAGGAGAGAGATTCCTGGGTCATCTTGAAGGTCGTCCCGAGCGAGGCAGGCGGGAGCAGCGTAATGGTAGAATGCGCCGCCTGCATTCCAAAAGCCGCGATTTTATCCGAAATGTGCCCCGTCCGCCGTGTGCCGCGCGTATGACGCTCCCGCCGATGCGCCAACTGACCCTCGATCTTCTGCCGGAAGCCGCGCCCAGTCTCGATAATTTCGTCGCCGGCGGCAACGGCGAAGCGCTCGCCGGCCTCGCCGCCTGGCTGACGCCGGACAATCGCGAGTCGGCGCTCTATCTGTGGGGCGAAGCCGGCGCCGGCAAGACGCACCTGCTGCGCGCCAGCGGCGCGCACTACCACGACGGCGCGGCCGACCCGGATCTCGCCGGCGGCGCGGAATCCTCCGAACCGGCCGGCCTGCACGCGGTCGACAACGTCGAAGCGCTCGGCGAGGCCGGGCAGATCGCCCTTTTCAACCTCTTCAACCGCCTGCGCGCGGCAGGCGGCAAGCTGCTCACCGCCGGCACGCAGCCGCCGCAGCAGCTCAAGCTGCGCGAGGATTTGCGCACGCGCCTCGGCTACGGCCTGATCTACCGCCTGTTGCCGCTGACCGATGCCGAAAAGATCGCCGCCCTCGCCGCGCAGGCCGCGGCGCGCGGCCTGCGCCTGCCGCCCGACGCGCTCGACTACCTGCTTGCCCGCGCGCCGCGCGACATGCGCAGCCTGTCCGCCCTGCTCGCCGCGCTCGACCGCTACTCGCTCGAACAGAAGCGCCCGATCACGCTGCCGCTGCTGCGCGAAGTCCTGCAGGGACCGCACGGCGCCGGCCCCGCTGCGCCGGGCTCTCTTCCACCGGAAAACCGACATGCCTGAAATCACCCCGCCCGCCCGCCTGCAACTGGCGCTCTTCGACCTCGACAACACCCTGCTCGCCGGCGACAGCGATTTCGAATGGGCGCAGTTCCTGATCGCCAAGGGTGTCCTCGACGGCGAACTGCACGCGGCGATGAACCGCGGCTTCTACGAAGACTACAAGGCCGGCACGCTCGACATCCACGCCTTCCTCGACTTCCAGCTGGCGCCGCTGGCGCGCCACGCGCGTGCCGAACTCGACGCCTGGCATGCCGAGTTCATGGCCACGCGCATCCGGCCGATCGCCGGCGACAAGGCGCGCGCGCTGGTCCGCCGCCACCTCGACAGCGGCGCGCTGTGCGCCATTGTGACCGCCACCAACAGCTTCGTCACCGGGCCGATCGCCCGCGAATTCGGCATCCCGCACCTGATCGCCACCGTCCCGGCGCAGGAAGGCGGCCGCTTCACCGGCCAGCCGCGCGGCACGCCGTCCTTCCGCGAAGGCAAGATCACCCGCGTCGAAGCCTGGCTCGAATCGATGGGGCTGTGGTGGAGCAGCTTCGAGCGCAGCTGGTTCTACAGCGACTCGCACAACGACCTGCCGCTGATGGGCAAGGTCAGCGATCCGGTCGCCGTCGACGCCGACGACACCCTGCGCGCGCACGCCGCGGCCGCAGGCTGGCCGCAACTCAGCCTGCGCGCCTGAGCGCCGCCCGCTCCCCAAGCCACTGATTTCCGGAAAAACATCCGTTATCATGGCGCTCTCCTGCTGTACTGCAACATAAATAGAAACGAGCGATGATTCGCAAATTCATATCCCGCGTCCTCGGACGCAAGGCGCCCGGCGCCCACGGCGAACCGGCCGTGATTCCCGTCAGCAAGCACGGCATGCGCCGCGAACAGATCAGCAGCGGCAGCCGGCGCACCGTCGAAACCCTGCAGCAGCACGGCTACAAGGCCTACGTGGTGGGCGGCGCGGTACGCGACATCCTGGCCGGCATTCCGCCCAAGGACTTCGACGTGGCGACCGACGCGACGCCCGAACAGGTGCGCCAGTGCTTCCGCCGCGCGCGCCTGATCGGCCGCCGCTTCCAGATCGTGCATGTGATGATGGGCGCGGAGACGATCGAGGTCACCACCTTCCGCGGCCACCACGGCGACACGGCCCAGCACGCAGGCAGCAAGGCGCACACCGACGAGCACGGCCGCGTGCTGCGCGACAACGTCTTCGGCAGCCAGCAGGAAGACGCCGCGCGGCGCGACTTCACGGTCAATGCGCTGTACTTCGATCCGACCTCGGAAACGATCATCGACTACCACCACGGCGTCGCCGACCTCAAGCAGAAGACCCTGCGCATGATCGGCGAGCCGAAGACGCGCTACCGCGAGGACCCGGTGCGCATGCTGCGCGCCGTGCGCCTGGCGGCCAAGCTCGGCCTCGTCATCGACCCGGCGGCGAGCCGGCCGATCCGCGAGATGGGCGAACTGCTCGAGAACGTTCCGCCGTCGCGCCTGTTCGACGAAATGCTCAAGCTGCTGACCTCCGGCCACGCCGTTAAGTGCGTCCAGCAGCTGCGCGCCGAGGGCCTGCACCACGGCCTGCTGCCGCTGCTCGACGTGATCCTCGAACAGCCGCTGGGCGAACGCTTCGTCATGCTCGCGCTGGAAAGCACCGACCGCCGCGTGCGCGAAGGCAAGCCGATCTCGCCCGGCTTCCTGTTCGCCACCCTGCTCTGGCACGAAGTGCTGGGCAAATGGGAAGGCCTCAAGGCCGGCGGCGAGCGGCCGATCCCGGCGCTCTTCCTGGCGATGGACGACGTGCTCGACGTGCAGGGCGAGAAGCTCGCCATCACGCGCCGCATCGCCGGCGACATCAAGGACATCTGGGCCCTGCAGCCGCGCTTCGAGCAGCGTTCCGGCAAGCGCCCCTACGGCATGCTCGAGCAGCCGCGCTTCAAGGCCGGCTACGATTTCCTGCTGCTGCGCGCCGAATCGGGCGAGGTGCCGGCCGAGGTCGGCCGCTGGTGGACCGACTTCCTGAACGGCGACGGCGACGAACGCGCCGCGCTGCTCCTGCCGCCGGCCCCCGACGAGGCGAAGAAGCGCCGGCGCCGCAAGCGCAAGCCGAACGGCGGCGCCAGCGCGGGCGGCGCAACCGGCGGCGGCCACACGGCGGAATAGGCGCACGCGCCACGCGCGGCACACGCCCCCGCCTGCTCGCTGCACAAGACGCCATGAGTTCCCCGTCGCCGAGTTCCGTCCATCGCGCCTTCGTCGCCCTCGGCGCCAATCTGGAAGACCCGGTCGCCCAGGTGCGCGCCGCCGCGACGGCGCTCGCCGCGCTGCCCGGCGCCCGCCTGCTCGCTCTCTCCTCGCTCTACCGCACGGCGCCGGTCGGCATCCACGGCCAGCCCGACTTCATCAACGCGGTCGCCGCGCTCGACACGACGCTGGCGCCGCACGAACTGCTCGCCGAACTGTTCGCCATCGAAGCGCGCTTCGGCCGCCGGCGCGACTTCCACCACGCGCCGCGCACCCTCGACCTCGATCTGCTGCTCTACGACGACCTGCGCCTCGACAGCCCCGCGCTGCACCTGCCGCACCCGCGCATGCACCTGCGCGCCTTCGTCGTCGCCCCGCTCGTCGAGATCGCCCCGGACTCCCGCATCCCCGGACGCGGCACGGCCGCCGCCTGGCTGCCGGCGGTCGCCATGCAACGTATCGAGCGCCTGAGCTGATGCCTTCCCTGCCCAACATCCCCGCCATCTGGCAGACCGTCCTGCTGCTCAGCGCCTCGAACGTCTTCATGACCTTCGCCTGGTACGCTCACCTCAAGCAGCTCAACGACCGTCCGTGGTGGATCGCCGCGCTGATCTCGTGGGGCATCGCGCTCTTCGAATACCTGCTGCAGGTGCCGGCCAACCGCATCGGCTACAGTGAACTCTCGCTCGCCCAGCTCAAGATCCTGCAGGAAGCGATCACGCTGACGGTCTTCGTCCCCTTCGTCGTCTTCTACATGCAGCAGCCGCTCAAGCTTGACTACCTCTGGGCCGCCCTGTGTATCCTTGGCGCGGTTTATTTCGTTTTCCGCAGCTAACCAATAACCAGATTGGGGAGGATGGACGTCATGGGATTGTTCGGAAACTCATCGGCTGAACAGGAGTTGCGGCAGAAGCTCGCGGCGGCGCAGGACGAAATTGCCGAACTGCGCTCCCGGATCGCCGGCCTGGAAGGCGAGCACAGCGAACTGGGCGAGCGCTACAACGCCGCCAAGTGCGTCACCGAGGGCTGGGAGCACCTGCTCGCCAACTTCGAGCGTTTCGGCGACAGCCTCGCCAAATCGCAGGGCAGCGTGTCCGCGCTGGCCGCCTCGCTCAAGGAGGAGGTCGCCGAAGCTACCAAGGCGACGACGCTGTCGGCCGGCAGCCGCGAGACGGTCGCCCGGCTGACCGACGGGCTGGTCGCGCTGGCCGGCACCTCGCACGAAACGATGACCCAGGTCGACGGACTGACCGCCAGCACCGAGCAGATCGGCGGCATCCTCTCGCTGATCAAGGAAATCGCCGACCAGACCAACCTGCTCGCCCTCAACGCCGCCATCGAAGCGGCGCGCGCCGGCGAAGCCGGACGCGGCTTCGCCGTGGTCGCCGACGAGGTGCGCAAACTGGCCGAACGCACGGCCAAGGCGACCAGCGAAATTTCGTTCCTGATCGACACCATCAAGCGGGACACCGCCAACGCCAAGGACAGCATGTCCGGGCTCGCCGGACAGGCGGACGCCTACGGCAACGAAGGCGCGGCGGCGAAGGAGGGGATCGAGGCGATCATCGACCTCTCGAAAAACATGGAAACGACGATCGCCGTCGCCGCGCTGAGCACCTTCACCGAACTCGCCAAGATGGACCATCTGGTCTTCAAGTTCGAGATCTACAAGGTCTTCATGGGCGTCTCCGACAAGACGGCCGACCAGTTCGCCAGCCACAAGACCTGCCGGCTCGGGCGCTGGTACTACGAAGGCGACGGCCGCGCCTGCTTCACCCGGCTCGACGGCTACGCGGCGATGGAAACGCCGCACCAGCAGGTGCACCAGTTCGGCAAGGACGCGGTCGCCAAGCTGCTGGCCGGCGACTTCAGCGGCGGCGCCGAACTGCTGTCGCGCATGGAGGAAGCCAGCTTCACCGTGCTCGACTGCCTCGAGCGGATGGCCGCCAGCAGCCGCGACAATCCGCAGACCCTGTGCGCCCACTGAGGCGCGCCCGCGATCTCCGATGAAGAAGACCCCGCTCAGCAGCGCGCGCCACATCGTCGTCGAAGGCCCGATCGGCGTCGGCAAGACCAGTCTCGCCCGCCGTCTGGCCTCGCACCTCGAAGCCCAGCACCTGCTCGAACAGCCGGAACTCAATCCCTTCCTGGCGCACTTCTACCAGGACCAGCGGCGCTACGCGCTGCAAACGCAGCTCTTCTTCCTGTTTCAGCGCATCGACCAGCTGCGCGAATTGCTGCAGCCCGATTTCTTCGCACGCCCGGTGGTCGCCGACTACCTGCTCGAAAAGGACCCGCTGTTCGCGCAGCTGACGCTGAACGACGACGAATACGCGCTCTACCGCCAGATCTACGACCGCGTCTCGCCGCAGACCGCCGCGCCCGATCTCGTGATCTATCTGCAGGCCAAGCCGGAAACGCTGATCGCCCGCGTCCGCAAGCGCGGCATCGACATGGAGCGCAAAATCAGCGACGCCTACCTGACCGTCCTCGCCGCCAGCTACACGCGCTTCTTCCATGAATACGACGCCGCGCCGGTGATGGTCGTCAATTCCGAAAACCTCAACTTCGTCGATCACGACGACGATTTCCACCTGCTCGTGCAGCGCATCGAAGCGATGCGCGGGCACCGCGAATACTTCAACCGGGGAGAGTAAGCCCATGTCCACCCACGCCGTCACGCGGCGGCTGACGCACGTCGACTTCGCAAAAATGCGCGCCGCCGGCGAAAAGATCAGCATGCTCACCTGCTACGACGCCAGCTTCGCGCAGCTCTGCGACGCCGCCGGCGTCGACGCCCTGCTCATCGGCGACTCGCTCGGCATGGTCCTGCAGGGCCACGACTCGACGCTGCCGGTGACGCTCGCCGACATCGCCTACCACACCGCCGCCGTCGTGCGCGGCAGCCGGCGCGCGCTGGTGATCGCCGACATGCCCTTCGGCAGCTTCCAGGAAAGCCCGCAGCAGGCCTTCCGCAACGCCGTCGCGCTGATGGCCGCCGGCGCCCAGATGGTCAAGCTCGAAGGCGGCGCAGACATGGCCGAGACGACGCGCTTCCTCACCGCACGCGGCATCCCGGTGTGCGCCCACGTCGGCCTCACGCCGCAGTCGGTGCATCAGCTCGGCGGCTACCGCGTGCAGGGCAAGGACGATTCCGGCGCCGCGCGCCTGCTCGCCGACGCGCAAGCGCAGCAGGACGCCGGCGCCGCGCTGATCGTGCTCGAAGCGATCCCCGCCACGCTCGCTGCCGAGGTCACGCAGAAGCTGCTCATCCCGACCATCGGCATCGGCGCCGGCAAGGAGTGCTCGGGGCAGGTGCTGGTGCTGCACGACATGCTCGACATCGCGGGCGGCAGGAAAGCGCGCTTCGTGAAGAACTTCATGGCCGGCCAGCCGTCGATCGCCGCCGCCGTCGCCGCCTACGTCGCGGCGGTCCGGGACGGCAGCTTCCCGGCGCCGGAGCATTGTTACTGACCCTGAAGCACTTTCAACGCAAAGATCGCAGCGGCGCAGAGTACGCGGAGAGATCAAGACCGGCCTCCGGTTTTCTCCGCAATCTCCGCGCCCAAAGAGGTTCCCCCATGCAAATCCATTCCTCCATCCCCGACCTGCGCGCCGCGCTGCGCAACCGCGGCCGTATCGTCTTCGTCCCGACCATGGGCAACCTGCACGCCGGCCACATCGCGCTGATGACGCAGGCGCGCGCGCACGGCGACACGGTGGTCGCCAGCATCTTCGTCAACCGCCTGCAGTTCGGCCCGAACGAGGATTTCGACAAGTATCCGCGCACCTTCGCCGCCGACTGCGAGAAGCTCGCGGCGGCCGGCGTCGACGTCCTCTTCGCACCGACCGAGGCCGACCTCTACCCGGAGCCGCAGGCGTATCAGGTCGAGCCGCCGGCGATCAAGGACCAGCTCGAAGGCGCGTTCCGCCCCGGCCACTTCGGCGGCGTCGCCACCGTCGTGCTCAAGCTGTTCAACATCGTGCAGCCGCAGGTCGCGCTGTTCGGCAAAAAGGACTACCAGCAGCTGATGGTCCTGCGCAACATGACGCGCCAGCTCGCGCTGCCGATCGAGATCGTCGGCGGCGACACCGTGCGCGCCGACGACGGCCTCGCCCTCTCCTCGCGCAACGGCTACCTGAGTGCCGCCGAGCGCGCCGAGGCGCCGCGCCTGTACCGCGTGCTGAGCCGCATCCGCGACGCCGTGCGGGCCGGCGAGCGCGATTTCGCCAAGCTGGAAAGGGAAGCCGCGGCCGAACTCGACGGCCACGGCTGGAAGACCGATTATGTTGCGCTGCGCCAGCAGGCCGACCTGCAAGTCCCGCAGGCCGCAAACGCCCAGCTGGTGGTCGTTGCGGCCAGCCGCCTGGGCGCCACGCGACTCATTGATAATGTTGAAATTTAAGCGGCGCAGCATGCCCACCTTGGTGATTGACAGCGCCGCATTAGCCGCTACAATGCCCTTCCCCCAACTTGTGCACGGGTGAATCCATGCAGAGAACGATGCTCAAGTCGAAGCTGCACCGCGTGACGACCACGCATGCCGAGCTTCATTACGAAGGTTCGTGCGCGATCGACGAGAATCTTCTCGACGCCGCCAACATCAAGGAATACGAACAGATCGACATCTGGAACGTCAATAACGGCGAGCGCTTCACGACCTACGCGATCCGCGCCGAACGCGGCTCGGGCATCATCTCGGTGAACGGATCGGCGGCGCGCCGCGCCGCGCCCGGCGACCTCCTGATCATCGCCACCTTCGCCGTGTACAACGAGGTCGAACTCGCCAAGCACGAACCGGCGCTGGTCTATGCCGACGCGCAGAACCGCATCGCACGCATCGGACACCAGATTCCGACGCAAGCCGCCGCCTGATCCCGCGCCGGCCTCGACGCCTCGCAAAAAAAGCCGCGATACATCGCGGCTTTTTCGTTTTCAAGGCTGCGGATCAGGCCGCGTCGGGCGCGGCTTTCGGCTTGCGCGGGCGACGGCTGCGGGTGGCCGAGACCGGCTGAGCGGCCTTGGCCGGCGCTTCGGCGGAAAGCGGAGCCGCCTCGGGCGCGACGGGGACGACAGCGGGCGCGGCCTCCGCGTTGCCGCCCGCAGCCCCCGCAGCGGCAGGCGCCGTTGCCCCGGACTGCGCAGTCGGCTTGCGGCCGCGCGCACGGGACGACGCGGCGCGCGGCGCCGGGCGCGGCGCAGCACTCGCCGCCGTCTCGGCAGCTTTCTGCACGCCGCCCTCCGACGCGACTTCATCCCCGTAGTGGCTTCCCTTCCCCGGCGCAGCCTGGGCAGCAGGCTCTCCGGCGTCGGCACCCTTTGTCGCCAAGCCCTTCTCTCCCGATTTCTCCCCCGCCGTGCCGGGGGTCACCCCGGACGCGGCGGCGGCCTGGGTTTCCGCCTCGCTGCCCACCGCCAGCGCATTCTGGCGCCCGCCGCGCCCGCTGCGCCGCCGGCCCGAGGTCTTGGCCGACGCGGCCTCCGGCGTTTCGGCGTGGGCCGGCGCGTGCTCCGGAACGGCCGCTGCCGGCTCGGCGAGGACCGGTGCCGGAGCGCTGGCCGGCGCGTTTGCCGGCGCAACTTCCGTGACGTTCGCGACGCCGCGCCCGCGGCTGACGTAGGCGCCCGATTTCTCGTCCCGTCCGAACTCGAGGAAGCCGCGCGCCTGCGCTTCCTGCAACAGATTGCCGAAGGCGCGGAAGCCGTAGTAGGCCTCGTTGAAGTCGGGCTTGCGGCGCTTGATCGCCTCCTTGAGCACCGAAGCCCAGACCTTGTCGCCGTCGGCGCGCTCGGCCATCAGGTCTTCGAGCGTCGCGACGACGAGGTCGATCGCCTTGTTCTTGCGCGCCTCGCTCTCCTCCTTGCGCTTCTTCTCGTCTTCCGGCGAACGCTTGGCCTGCGCCGGCGCGCTGTCGCGGCGGGTGGCGCTGCGCTGCGCCTCGCGGGCGCGCACGAGGTCGTCGTAGAAGATGAATTCGTCGCAGTTGGCGATCAAGAGGTCGGAAGTCGACTGCTTCACGCCGACGCCGATCACGTGCTTGGCATTTTCGCGCAGCTTGGAAACCAGCGGCGAGAAGTCCGAGTCGCCGCTGATGATGACGAAGGTGTCGACGTGCGACTTGGTGTAGCAGAGGTCGAGCGCGTCGACGACCATGCGGATGTCGGCCGAGTTCTTGCCGGACTGGCGCACGTGCGGAATCTCGATCAGCTCGAAATTGGCTTCGTGCATGGTGGCCTTGAAGGCCTTGTAGCGCTCCCAGTCGCAATACGCCTTCTTGACGACGATGCTGCCCTTGAGCAGCAGGCGCTCGAGCACCGGCTTGATGTCGAACTTCTCGTAGTTGGCGTCGCGCACGCCGAGCGCGACGTTCTCGAAGTCGCAGAACAACGCCATGCTGACGGCGTCGGAGGATGAGGCCATGGAAAATCTCCGTGAGGGGCAGCCGGCAGTATACCGCCCGCCCGTCCGCCACGACGCGGGGACGACGCCCGAATTCTCCCCAAGAAATAAGCCGTTTTGCATAGAATCGCGTGACCGGCGCAACCAAAAAAAGCCGACACCGAAATCCACACCAAAGGAAACCACAAGATGAGCGTGATATTCGCCAAGACCCCGCGCGGGGCCGAGGAAATGACGCAGCGCAGCGGCGCCCTGCCGCCGCGCGTGCGGCGCGTGCTGATTTTCGTCGATGGCAAGCGCGACGTCGCCGAACTGCGCGCGATGACCGGCGCCGACGATCTCAGCCACACCCTGGGCCGGCTCGAAGAGGAAGGCTACATCGCGCTCGCCGCCGTGCGCGACGCGGCCGGCAACGCGCAGGCGACCGCGCCCGGGCAGCGGCTGCCGTCGATCACCGCTTTCCGCGCGCTCGACGAAAGCGTCGCGGCCGATCCGCAGGACCTCGTCAAGGCGCGCAATTTCATGAGCAACACGATCAACGTGCTGGTCGGCGCGCTCGGCACCAGTTCGCTGCTCGAGCGCATCGAGCAGGCGCGCACGCACGCCGAACTGCGCGCCCTGTTCGACGAGTGGTATCACGCCATCGTCGCCTCGCGCGACGGCCGGCGCGAGGCCGAGGCGCTGCGCACCAAGCTGCTCGACGTGATCTGAGGCGTTCAGGCGGCGCGCAGGGCGTCGACGATGTTCATGCGCGCCGCCCGCGCCGCCGGCAGGAAGCCGCCGACGAAGCCCATGACGAGGGCGAAGGCGAGGCTCTTGCCGACGATGGCAAAGTTCAGCGTGAAGCTGAACGCGAGTTCGGCGAAGGACTGCCAGTTCATGGTCGACACCGTGTAGAGCTGCATGAAGGAGGCGAGCAGGAGCCCGGCCAGCCCGCCGAGCAGCGACAGGAAGAGCGATTCGAGCAGGAAGGCGGCGAGGATGCTGGCGCGGCGGAAGCCGAGCGCGCGCAGCGTGCCGATTTCCGCCGTGCGGTTGGCGACGGCGGCGTACATGGTGATCATCGCGCCGATCACGGCGCCGATCGAGAAGATGACCGAAAGCGAGATGCCGAGGATGCGGATGAAGGTCGACAGCGCCTCCGACTGGTCCGCGTAGAACTGGCGCTCGCGCTTGGCTTCGAGGGTCAGGCGCGGGTCGCTCTCGATCGCTTCCTTCACCGCGTCGAACTGCGCCAGGTCGGCCAGCCGGAAGATCAGCGAGGAATAGACCGGCCGCCGGAAGGCCTGCATCAGCTGGTCGACGTCGCCCCAGATTTCCGAATCGAAACCCGAACGGCCGGCGTCGAAGAGGCCGACCACGACCCAATCGCGCCCGCCGAAACGCACCGCCTCGCCCAGTCCCGTATGCGCGAAGCGCTCGGCGATCGCGCGCCCGGCGACGATCTCGTTGCTGCCCGGGCGGAACATGCGGCCGGCGACGATCTTCACCTGCGGGCGCAGCGCCAGCCCCATCGGCGCGGCGCCGCGGATGATGACGTTCGCCGGCTTCGGCGCGGCGTCGCCGTCCTGGCGCTTGTTGAGCGAGATCAGGACAACCAGCTCCTTCGACATCTGGTGCTCGCCGCCGGCGCCCAGCGCCACCTGCGGCAGGCTTTCGACGATCGCCGCCGCGCCGCGCTCGATGCCGCTCTGCACCTCGGTACCGGCGGCGCGCCGGGTGACCACCACGTTGTCGTCGGCGCCGGTATCGACCAGCGTCCGGTGCAGCCCCTCATCGAGCATCAGCACGGCGGCGAAGACGAAGACGACGAGCGCCATGCCGCCGGCGGTGAGCGCCGTCGTCAGCTTGCGCGTCCACAGGTTGCGCAGCGAATAGGCGAGCGGGATGCGCATCAGGCGACGCTCCGCAGACCTTCGACGATCCGCACGCGCGCCGCGCTGCGCGCCGGGAAGAGCGCCGAGACGAGGCCGACGGCGAGCGCGCAGGCGGCCTGCAGCCAGAGCGTCTGCGCCGAGACGACGAAGACCGGGAACAGCGAGCCCATCGCGGAAGCGAAACGTTCGGCCAGCGGGAAGGTGAGCGCGATGCCGAGCGCCCCGCCGAGCGCCGCGATGGCCAGCGCCTCGCCGTAGATCAGCCCCATAATGAAGGCCGGGCCGAAGCCGAGCGCCTTGAGCGTCGCGTACTCGGCGGTGCGCTCGCGCACCGTCATCGCCATGGTGTTGGCCATCACGGCGAGGATGATGAAGATGACGAGGTAGGAAACGAGGCGGATGGCCACCACGATGGCTTCGGTCATCGACACGAAGCCGAGCTGGAAGGCTTTCTCGGTCTCGGTCAGCGTTTCCGCGTAGCTGTTGCGGAACTCGGCGTCGATGGCGCGGCTGATCTCGGCGACGCGCGCCGGATCGGAAACCTCGACGACATAGACGCCGACCGTGTTGGCGCGGCGCGGCGAGCGCGCCTTCAGCGTCTCGTTGAGGTAGTCCCAGTGGAAGAGCATCTGCGAGACGTCGGTCTTCGCGTCGCGCCCGCTGTAGATGCCGCGGATCACGAACTCCCACTGACCGGGAAAGATCGTCCCCTTGAGCGTCACCGTGTCGCCGATTCTGAAACCGTAGGTGGCGGCCAGCTTGCTGCCGACGACGGCGCCCTTGCGGTCGAGCAGGAAGGCCTTGCGCTCGGCTTCGGACAGCACGTATTCGGGATAGAGGTCGAGATAGCTCGCCGCGTCGACGGCGAACTGCGGAAAGAAGTTCTTCGGCTCCTTGTAGATGCCGCCGAACCAGTTGGCCGTGCTGATCGCCCGCACGCCGTCGATCTGGCGGATTTTCTGGCGGTAGGTGAGCGGCAGCGGAAAGACCAGCGAAATCGAATTGCGCACGACGAGGCGCGCGCTCGACGCGCCCTCGGCGCCGGCGTACCAGGCCTCGACCACCGTCGACAGCAGACCGAAGGCGAGCACGGCGACGGTCAACCCGACCACCGTGAGCAGCGTGCGCAGCTTGTGGCGGAAGACGTTGCGCAGGATGAGGATGAGCCGCATCGGACGCCGCGCTATTGCGCTGCCGCGCGCCGCGCCACGGACGCGGCGGCGCGAGAAAACGGGCACGAAGCGAACGGAGGCCACCGCGCACCATCCGCCGTCACCTGCCGCGCCAGCGCTGCGCTGCGGGCGACCGCCGCCGCGGCCGTCATCCCCGCAGCTCCTCGCGCCCCGACAGCACGCCCTTCTCCAGATGCATGATGGCGTGCGCGTGCCCGGCGGCGCGGCTGTCGTGGGTGACCATGACGATCGTCTTGCCGATCTCGTCGTTCAGGCGCTGCATCAGGCGCAGGACGTCGTCCGCCGATTCGCGGTCGAGGTCGCCGGTCGGCTCGTCGGCGACGATCAGCGTCGGATCGGTGATCAGCGCGCGCGCGATCGCCACGCGCTGCTGCTGGCCGCCGGACAGTTCGGACGGCGCGTGCGTCATGCGGTCGGCGAGGCCGACCATGGACAGCGCCAGCTCGGCGCGCTCGCGCCGCTCGCGGCGGCCCATGTCCTTGAGGAGCAGGGGCAGTTCGACGTTTTCGAGCGCCGAGAGCACCGGCATCAGGTTGTAGAACTGGAAGATGAAGCCGATGTGGCGCGCACGCCAGTCGGCGAGTTCGGCTTCGCCGAGGCGGCCGACGTCCTCGCCGGCGACGACGAGTCGGCCCGAATCCGGCCGGTCGATGCCGGCGATCAGGTTGAGCAGGGTGCTCTTGCCCGACCCCGACGGCCCCATCAGCGCGAGGAACTCGCCGGCGGCGATGTCGAAGCTGATGCCGGACAGCACCGGGACGACCTGCTGGCCGCGCCGGTAGGTCTTGACGATGTCGCGCAGGGCGACGAGCGGCCCGGCGGGAGGCACGACGGGCGAGGCGGCCGGCGCGCTCATTTCTGCGCCGGCTTGACGCGGTCGCCGTCGCGCAGGCCTTCCGGCGGACGCGCCACGATCTTGTCGCCGGCCTGCAGCCCGGCGGGCTGGCCGGCCAGTTCGACGAGATCGTTGATTTTGCGCCCGGGCTGCACGGCGAGTTGCTGCGCCCGTCCGTCGGCGACCCGGAAGAGCACCGGCCGGCCGTCGCGCTGGACGATCGCGTCCTGATGCACGACGGTCAGCGCCTGCCGGTCGCTGTCGGGCACCTCGCGTTCGAGGAAAGCGACCTTGGCGCTCATCTCGGGCAGGATCGCCGGATCGGGCTCGACGAAGCGCACCTTGACCAGCACCGTCGCCTTGGCGCGGTCGACGGTCGGCACCGTGCGGCTGACGACGCCGCGCAGGCGGCGCTCGGGGAAGGCGTCGAGCTGGATTTCGCAGGGCTGGCCGACGCGGATCTTCGCCAGATTGGCCTCCGAAACGTCGGCCTCGACCTCCAGCGTCTCCATGTCGGCCATCGTGACCACCGCGCCCTTGCTGTCGAGCGCCGAGGAAAACGGCGTGATCACGTCGCCGACGTTGGCCGCCTTGGTCAGCACGACGCCGTCGAAGGGCGCGCGGATCAGCGTCTGGTCGACCGCCACCTGCGCCGCGCGCAGATTGGCCTGCGCGACCTCGACGGCGGCCCGCGCCCGGTCGAAGCGCGCCTGCGCGACGTCGAGCGCCGAATCGGAGACGTATTTCTGGCGCGCCAGTTCGCGCGTGCGCACAAGCTGGCGCTCGGCGTCCTTCTGCTCGACGCGCGCTGACGCGACGCTGGCGGCGGCCTGTTCGACCTGCGCCTGGACGTCGCGGTTCTCCAAGCGGGCGATCACCTCGCCGGTGCGCACCCGGCTGCCTTCGACAACGCCCAGCCACTCCAGCCGCCCGGTCGCCTTCGAGGCGACCGCGGCCTTGCGCTGCGCGACCACGTAGCCGGCCGCGTTGAGCAGGGTCGCCGCCTGGTACGGATAGGCGGTGGTCACGCTGACCGTGTCGACGGCCGTTTCCCCGCCCATGCGCACGAAAGCGGCGGCGCCCAGCGCCAGAATCGCAGCCGCCAGCAGCCAGGGCCAGCGGCGCCGGGGGCGCGCGGCACGGGAGGATGGATGGCGGTCGATGGCGAGGCGGGACAGATCCTGGTCGGACATGATGGATGGCTAGAAAGGAAGTTGCCGGATTATAAGCCGGCCAAGGACCGGAACGGCGCGCGGCCGACGGCCAAAAGGCCCGCAAGAACGGGCATGCCGGCCATTTTTAACCTACATCAAGGCCGTCTTGAACGGCGTCACGATAATGCGCGGGTGACACTTTCAACAACGATAGGGGGAAATCCATGAGTGGCGCTTTCACCAAGTCGATGGCGCGCAATATTTTCTACGGTGGGACGACGTTCTTCTTCCTGCTGTTCCTTGCGCTCTCGTTCGACACCATGAAACAGCTTCCGAAACGCGACATGCGGCAAAACATCACGCCGTCGATCATCGCCGGGAAGCATATCTGGGAAACCCGCGACTGCATCGGTTGCCACACCCTGATGGGTGAGGGCGCCTACTTCGCACCCGAACTGGCCAACGTGGTCGAGCGTCTGGGCAGCAAGGAAGCCGTCAAGGCTTTCATCCAGAGCCGTCCGGTGGATGGCATTCCGGGCCGCCGCAGCATGCCGCAGTTCAACCTGACGGACAAGGAACTCGACGATCTCGCGAACTTCCTGGAACACGTCAATACGATCAACGACGCCAACTGGCCGCCCAACATCCAGGGTTGATCAAAGGGAGAACTGATCATGCAATATAAATCTCAAGCGGTTGCAAAACCCTACTTCATCGCGGCCATCGGCCTGTTCATCGGACAGATCCTGTTCGGCCTCGTTCTCGGCCTGCAGTATGTGCTCGGCGACTTCCTGTTCCCGGCGATTCCGTTCAACGTGGCCCGCATGGTCCACACCAACCT
Organism: Candidatus Accumulibacter sp. 66-26; assembly: GCA_001897745.1. Taxonomy (GTDB): domain Bacteria; phylum Pseudomonadota; class Gammaproteobacteria; order Burkholderiales; family Rhodocyclaceae; genus 66-26. Next base: position 61,895 of record MKUH01000043.1, on the reverse strand, counting down.
GCTCATCGTGTGGCTGCTCTTCGGCTTCATGGGCGCCGCCTACTACCTGATCCCGGAAGAAGCGGAAACCGAACTGTTCAGCCCGAAACTGGCGCTGGCCCTGTTCTGGATCTTCCTCGTCGCCGGCGCGCTGACCATCGTCGGCTACCTGACGGTTCCGTACGCCACCCTCGCCCAGCTGACCGGCAACGATCTGCTGGCCACGATGGGACGAGAGTTCCTCGAACAGCCGCTACCGACCAAGCTCGGCATCGTCGTCGTCGCCCTGGCCTTCCTCTTCAACATCACCATGACGGTGCTGAAGGGCCGCAAGACCTCGATCGCGCTGGTGCTGCTGCTCGGCCTGTGGGGCCTCGCGGTGTTCTTCCTGTTCTCCTTCTACAACCCGGCCAACATCGTCGTCGACAAGTTCTTCTGGTGGTGGGTCGTGCACCTTTGGGTGGAAGGCGTCTGGGAACTGATCCTCGGTGCCATGCTCGCCTTCGTCCTGATCAAGGTCACCGGCGTCGACCGTGAAGTGATCGAAAAGTGGCTCTACGTCATCGTCACCCTGACGCTGATCACCGGCATCATCGGTACCGGCCACCACTATTTCTGGATCGGCACGCCGGAATACTGGCAGTGGTGGGGTTCGATCTTCTCCGCTCTGGAGCCGATCCCCTTCTTCGCCATGACCGTCTTCGCCTTCAACATGGTGAACCGTCGTCGCCGCGAACACCCGAACAAGGCCGCCGTCCTGTGGGCCCTCGGTACGGGCGTGATGGCCTTCCTCGGCGCCGGCATCTGGGGCTTCCTGCACACGCTGGCCCCGGTGAACTACTACACGCACGGCACGCAGATCACCGCAGCGCACGGCCACATGGCCTTCTACGGCGCCTACGTGATGGTCAACCTGACCATGATCTCGTACGCCATGCCGCTGCTGCGCGGCCGCGCCGCCAACAGCAACAAGGCGCAAGTGTTCGAAATGTGGTCGTTCTGGCTGATGACGGTCGCCATGGTCTTCATCACGCTGTTCCTGACCGCCGCCGGCATCCTGCAAGTCTGGCTGCAGCGCGTTTCCGACAGCCCGGTCCCCTTCATGGTGGGCCAGGACCAGGTCGCACTGTTCTACTGGATGCGTGAATGGGCCGGCGTGGCCTTCCTGATCGGTCTGATCGTCTATGTGATCAGCTTCTTCGTCAAAGGCGAAGAAAAGGCCGCCTAATCAGGGCCGCACGTAACAGAACCGCCTCCCCGGCTTCGGCCGGGGGCTCCAGGCGAAACGCAAGACCCTTCTCGTTAGAAGCATCGGCGCCCGTCGCAAGACCGGCGCCGATTTTTTTGTGCGGGGCCGCCCCCGACCGCCCCTTCCGGAGCGGCAGGCCGACGCCGGCCCGCATGGCGCAGCCCGGCGCACTCGCCACCCGGCGCCGAGGCGCACCGTTTTAGCGCACATCAATGTTTGACTAATTTTGTCGGGTTAATCTCCTTGCAACCATCCACAGGAGAGAGAAGCCATGCCTCCCGACACCACGAGCGCGACGATGAGCGTCGCCGTCCGCCCCTCCGGCCCACCGAACGACGCCTCCGGCGCGCGCCTGCCCGGCGACCTCGCGATCTGGTTCTTCATTCTCGCCGAGCTGCTCGCCTTCGCCGTCTTCTTCCTCGCCTACGCCTTCGCGCGGGCGGGCAACGTCGAGATGTTCAACGAATCGCAACTGACGCTCGACCTCAACTCCGGTGCGCTCAACACGGTGCTGCTGATCACCGGCAGCTGGTTCGTCGTCCTCGCCGTGCAGGCCGTCAAGCGCGACGCGACGCGCCTCGGCGCGCGCTGGCTGGCGGCCGGCATGGCCTGCGGCTTCGCCTTCCTGGTCGTCAAGGTGTTCGAGTACTCGGCCAAGTTCGACGCCGACATCAGCCTGTCGACCAACACCTTCTACATGTTCTACATCTCGCTGACCTTCTTCCACTTCATGCACGTCGTGCTCGGCATGGTGATCCTCGCCATCCTGCTCGTGAAGACGCGCCAGGGCGCCTACGGCAGCCGCGAGCACAATGCGCTGGAAAGCGGCGCGGCCTACTGGCACATGGTCGACCTGCTGTGGATCGTGCTCTTCCCGCTCGTTTACGTGATGCGTTGAGGTGACCCGAATGAATACGCTCAATACCGCCGCCAACCGCACCTGGATCGTCCTTCTCGTCGCCACCGCCATCACTTACTGGCTCGGCGAGAGCGGAACCGCCGGCAAAGCCGGTACCATGGCGGTTTTCGTCATGCTCGGCCTGGCCCTGCTCAAGGGCTGGCTGGTGATTTACGATTTCATGGAACTGCGTCATGCGCCGACGCTCTGGAAGGCCCTGCTCGTCGGCTGGCTGGTCTTCGTGCTCGGCATGATCGTGCTTGCTTACTGGATGGGACTACACTGATTCTATGGATACCAAAGCTCAACACGTCGTTCACGACCTGCCCTTCTACGATGCCTCGAGCAACGAAATCGAGGTCTTCGAGCACGCCTACAAGAACCGCCTGCCGCTCCTGATCAAGGGCCCGACCGGTTGCGGCAAGACGCGCTTTGTTTCGCACATGGCGGCGCGCCTCAACCTGCCGCTGTACACCGTGGCCTGCCACGACGACCTGACCGCCGCCGACCTCGTCGGTCGCCACCTGATCGGCGACGGCGCGACCTACTGGTCGGACGGCCCGCTGACGCGCGCCGTGCGCGAAGGCGGCATCTGCTACCTCGACGAAGTGGTCGAGGCGCGCAAGGACACCACCGTCGTTCTCCACCCGCTGGCCGACGACCGCCGCGTGCTGCCGATCGACCGCACCGGCGAGCTGATCGAGGCGCCGCCCTCGTTCATGCTCGTCGTCTCGTACAACCCCGGCTACCAGAACCTGATGAAGGGCCTCAAACCCTCGACGCGCCAGCGCTTCGTCGCGCTGCGCTTCGACTTCCCGTCGGCGGCGCGCGAAGAGGCGATCCTGATCGGCGAGGCGGGCATCGACGCCGACCTGGCGCGCCGCCTCGTCTCGATCGGCAAGGCGCTGCGCGCGCTGAAGGACCGCGACCTCGAGGAAGTCGCCTCGACGCGCCTGCTGGTCTATGCCGCGACGCTGATCAAGTCCGGCCTCGATCCCGTCGAAGCGTGCCGCGGCGCGCTCGTCGAGAGCCTGACCGACGACATCGAAACGGCCGAGGCGCTGCTCGAAATCGTCAGCGCCACCTTCGGGCGCTGAACCGGGCGCACGCCGGCCGGTCGAACCGCCAAGGAGAGCGAAGATGAACGAGCAGAACGCGACCGCCCCGCAGCGCGCCCAAGGCCACCGTTCCGACCAGCCGGCGCCTGGGCAGGATCTCGCCGTCGCCGCCGAATCGCTCTTCCTGGCCAACTTGCTGCTCGTCCCGGTGCTGTCCTTCGCCGTCCTCTTCTGGCTCTGGCGCAAGCACGCGGACGCGCCGCCGCTGGCGCGCAACCACCTCAAGCAGACCTGCTACGTCAGCCTGTGGGGCGGCCTCATCCTCGCCGTCTTCACCGCCGCCTTCCTCGCGCTCGGCGGTCTGCAATGGGCCTGGACCTGGGTGCTGGTGATCATGTACTTCACCTGCGTGCATTCGACGCTGGTCATCTGCGGCATGTTCGGCCTGGCCCGGGCGATGGCCGGCAAGCCCTTCCGCTTTCCGCTGATCGGGCCGAAGCTCGAAACCTGATGTCGCGATCCACCCTGCAGCGCAGCCGCCTGCTGACGCAAATCGGCTTCTTCGTCCTGTTCACGGTGACGCCGGTGTTCGACCTGCTGCGCTACGACCTCGTCGCCGGCCACGCCTGGTTCCTGACCTTCGAGTGGCGGATCGGCCTCGACGACTTCCTCGCCGGCAGGATTTCGCCGCTCGCCGCCGCCGGCCAGATCGCGCTCACCGTCTTCCTGCCGCTCCTCGCCGCCGCGGCGCTGGTCATCGGCGTCGCCTGGAAATGGGGCCGCCTCTACTGCGGCTGGCTGTGCCCGCACTTCTCGGTGGTCGAGACGATCAACCGCCTGATGCTGCGCGCCACCGGCAAGCATTCGCTGTGGGACAAGCGGACGACCGCGCCCTGGGAGCCGGACGGCACGCCGGCCGTGCGCGACGCCCGCTACTGGCTCGCCGTCGTGCCGGCGGCGCTCGGTTTCGCCTTCGCCTGGGCGGTCGTCTTCCTCACCTACCTGATGCCGCCCTTCCAGGTGTACGGCGACCTGCTGAGCCTCAGCCTGCCGCACAACGAAGTGATCTTCATCGCCGCCGCGACCACCGTCATCGCCGCCGAATTCCTCTTCGCCCGCCACCTCTTCTGCCGCTACGCCTGCGCCGTCGGCATCTTCCAGAGCATCGCCTGGATGGGTAACAAGAAGGCGATGGTCGTCGGCTTCGACCGCGAGCGCATCAACAGCTGCGCCGACTGCGTCGGCGGCCGGACCAGCGCCTGCGACGCGGTCTGCCCGATGCGCCTGAAGCCGCGCAACGTCAAGCGCTGGATGTTCGCATGCACGCAGTGCGGCCAGTGCGTCGACGCCTGCGCCACGGTCAACCGCGACAAGCCGCAGGGACCGCTGCTCCGGTGGGTGAGCGGCGAGGCCGCCAAACAGAACGAAGCCGGCTTCAACGCCACGACGCTGCGCCGCCTGCAGCAGCTCGGCGCCAGCGCCGACGAAGAAACGCGAGGAAAAGCATAAATGGAAGAATTCGTCGGCAAGGTCTGGCACAACTTCATCACCGGCGCCGCCGGCGGCCGCTATCCGGACGCGGCCGTGGCGCTCAAGGACGTCGAGAAGACGGCCGGCATCCTGTTCCGCGCCTTCGGCGGCGACGCCGGCCTCAAGGTCGCCGCCGCCACCGCCGAGGAGCACGGCGCGCGGCGCACGCTGCTGCAGCGCATCGCCGGCAGCAACGAAAAGGCGACGCTGGCCCGCCTCGACGCCGAAACGCTGCGTCTGCCGCCCGAAGTCGCCGTCTTCCCGGACAAATCGCTGAACCGCGACCTCTACCTGTGGCTCGCCGCGCTCGCCGCCTGCGACGAGGACTCGGCATTGCCCTGGCACCTGCGCAACCAGCAGGCGACGCTCAATACGCTGCGCCACTTCCCCGGCCTGCGCCCGCGCTACGCGCGCCTGGTCGACGCGCTGCTCGCGCAGCGCATCGGGCCGGAAGCGATGGCGCCCGACGAGGCGGCGCAGGAAACCGCCCTGCGCCAGGCGCTGCGCGAACCGGGCAGCGTCACGCAACTGCCGCCGCTCTACCGCCGCGAATCGCGCCCGCCGCAGCCGATCCCGCTGTGGCTGATCGCCTCGCCGGCCGGCGCCGCGACGCCGCTTGGCGACCAGGACGGCGCCCTGCCCCCCGAGGGCGGCGGCAGCGACCCGGCCAAGCCGCAGGCGCACAAGGGCGAGCAGGTCGAGACGCCGCAGAACGAGAACCCCTTCCTCATCATGTTCCGCGCCGAGAGCCTGCTCTCCTGGGGCGAATACGTGCGCGTCAACCGCGCCTTCGACGAAGACCCGGACCCCAACGCCGGCGACGCGGCGAAGGACATGGACCGCATTTCGATCATGCGCGACGGGCAGACCGCCGTCTCGCGCGTCAAGTTCGACCTCGACCTGCCCTCGGCGGCCGAGGACGACGCGCCGGTCGGCCCCGGCATCCCGCTGCCCGAGTGGGACTACCGCAAGAATCTGCTGCTGCCCGAGCACTGCCGCCTGCAGCCGCTGATCGCGCGCGACGCCGGCAGCGCCGAGTTGCCGGCCGAACTGAAGAAGACGGCGCACCGCCTGCGCCAGCAGTTCGCCGCGCTGGCGCCCGCCCGCCGTTGGCTGAAGGCGCAGCAGGACGGCCCCGAACTCGACATCGACAACTGCGTGCGCAACCTCGCCGACAAGGCCAGCGGGCAGACGCCCGACCAGGGCGCCTACCTCGCGCAGGCGCGCTGCGAGCGCGACCTCGCCTGCCTGCTGCTCGCCGATCTGTCGCTGTCCACCGACGCCTGGGTCAGCGACACGCACCGCATCATCGACGTCATCCGCGAAAGCCTGCTGCTCTTCTCCGAGGCGATGAGCGCGACCGGCGACCGCTTCGGCCTCTACGGCTTTTCCTCGCTGAAGCGGCAGAACGTGCGCTTCCATCTCGTCAAGGATTTCTCGACGCGCTACGACGCCGCCGCGCGCGCGCGCATCCTCGCCCTCAAACCCGGCTACTACACACGGATGGGCGCCGCGCTGCGCCAGGCCGCGCGCATCCTCGCCGAACAGCCGGCACAGCGCCGCCTGCTGCTGCTCATCTCGGACGGCAAGCCGAACGACCTCGACCTCTACGACTCGCGCTACGGCATCGAAGACACGCGCATGGCAATCATGGAAGCACGGCGCATGGGGCTGCAGCCCTTCTGCGTAACGATCGACCGCGAGGCCGGCGCCTACCTGCCCTATCTGTTCGGCCCTGCCGGCTTCACCGTCATCCGCAAACCCGAGGAACTGCCCGCCCGCCTACCCCTGCTCTACGCGCAACTGACGCGGCAATAGACGCCGCCCCGAAACAAACCTGGCCTTAGGTAATAGCCGCACTTGCCACCCCCGGCGACAAGTGCGACCATTACGCGCGCTTATACACTCGCAACCAAGGCTCGTTCCTTTCGGATACACGCATGCACGGAAACCACCAAGGCATCAACATCGAGGCGCTGCTCTCGCACGTCCCCCTGTTCAACGGACTGGCTCCCGAGGAAATTGCACGCATCGCCCGCGGCACCCGCGAAATCAACGCCGCCCGCGGCGACATCCTGTTCCACAAGGGCGACGTGTCGAACGGTTTCCACCTCATCGTGTACGGTCAGGTCAAGCTCGCCTTCACCTCGCCGCAGGGCGGCGAGAAGGTCGTCGACATCCTCGGTCAGGGCCAGTCCTTCGGCGAAGCCGTGATGTTCATGGACAAGCCCTACATGGTTTACGCGCAGGCGCTCACCGATTCGCTGCTGCTCCACCTCTCCAAGGCCGTCATCATGGACGAGCTGGAGAGCGACCCGAAGCTCGGGCGCAAGATGATCGCCGGCCTCTCGATGCGCCTGCACCACTTGATCACCGACGTCGAGTCCTACTCGCTGCATTCCGGCCGCCAGCGCATCATCGGCTACCTGTTGCGCGAGAATCTGGAGAGCGACGAGAAGTCGATCACCATCACGCTGCCGACCAACAAGGGCGTCATCGCCTCGCGGCTCAACCTCACGCAGGAGCACTTCTCGCGCATCCTGCACGAGCTTTCGGAAAAAGGCCTGATCGTCGTCGAAGGCCGCAAGATCCAGATTCCGGACGTCGAGAAGCTGCGCGTCTACGACCTCTAGCCTGCCGCCGATTTCGGTCTCCTACCTCATGGCGCTCGAAACCGAAATCAAGCTCAGCCTGCCGCCGCGCGCGGCGGGCAAACTCGCCGGCCACCCGCTGCTGGCCGGCGTGCCGGCGTTGCGCCAGCGCCTGCTCAACACCTACTACGACACCCCCGAGCTGCGCCTGCAGCGCGAGCGCGTCGCCGTGCGCTACCGCCGCAAGGGCCGCGACTGGCTGCTCACCGTCAAATGCGCCGCGCCCGCGGTCGGCGGACTGGCGCAACGCAACGAATGGGAAGTCCCGGCGCACCCCGGTGAATCCGGTGAATTCGATTTCTCGCACGTCGACGACGCCAGACTGCGCGCCCTGCTCGAAGAACTGCGCCCGCAGCTGACGCCCGCCTTCACCACCGACTTCACGCGCAGCGCCTGGATCGTCGAACCGCGCCCCGGCGTGCGTATCGAACTGGCGCTCGACCGCGGGCACATCGCGGCAGCCGGCCGGCGCGCGCCGATCTGCGAAGTCGAACTGGAACTGCTCGAGGGCGACGTGGCCGACCTGTTCGCCGCCGCCGCCGCGCTCCAGCACGACCTGCCGCTGCACCCGGAAGCACCGAGCAAGGCCGAGCGCGGCTACCGCCTGTTCGCCGCCGCGCCGTTACGCCCGGTCAAGGCGCAAGCGACGCCGCTGCGCAAACGGACGCCGCCGCTCGCCGCCTTCCGCGCCGCCGCCCTCGGCTGCCTGGCACAACTGCAGGGCAACGAGGTCGGCGTGCGCGACAGCGACGCGCCCGAATTCATCCACCAGGCGCGCGTCGCCATCCGCCGCCTGCGCTCGGCGCTCCGCGTCTGGCAGCCGCTGCTGCCGCAGAACTTCGCCGCCTTCGACCCACGCTGGCGCGCCCTCGCCGCCAGCCTCGGCGAGGCGCGCAACTGGGACGTCTTCCTCGGCGAAACCCTGCCGCCGCTCGCCGAAGCCTTCCCCGCGCACCCCGACCTTCCTCTCCTGCAGAAACACGCTGAGCAGCGCCGCAGCGTCGCCCGCAAGGCGGCACGCACAGCGCTGGCCAAGGGCGGCGCCTACTCGCAGCTCCTGCTCGACTTCGCGGCGACCGTCGTCGCCCTGCCGGACGGCCCGCCCGAATCGCTCAAGGCGCTGACGCGCCGCGCGCTGGGCAAACGCGCCGCACGCGTGAACAAACTCGCGCGCCGGATCGCCGCGTCCGCGGCAAGCGCTGGCGACGCCGCCGCGGAGCGCCACCGCCTGCGCGTTGCGCTCAAGCGCCTGCGCTACGCGCTGGAATTCTTCGCCGCGCTCTACCCCGCCCGGCGCCTCTCGGCCTACCAGCGCGCGCTTGCCGCCCTGCTCGACACGCTCGGCCGGATGAACGACCTGATGGTCGCCGGGGGAATCGCCAGCGCGACGCTCGCCGGCGACCGGGGCGACCTGGCGCAAGGCTGGCTGGCCGGCCGCCACCAGCTCCTGCAAGGCGAGTTGAATGCGCAGCTGACCGCCTTCCTCGATCAATCGCCGCCCTGGAAACGCGGCTGAAACATGCGGCGGCTACGATGAGCGATTTGACATCGGAGACCCGCATGGACCTCCTGCTCTGGCGCCACGCCGAAGCCGAAGAAGGTACGCCCGACCTGCAGCGCAAACTCACCGCGCGCGGCGAAAAGCAGGCGCGACAGATGGGCGAGTGGCTGAAAACGCACGCCCCGAAGCACCTGCGCATCCTCGTCAGCCCCGCCGTCCGCACGCAACAGACGGCCAAAGCCCTCGGCCTGCCGTTCGAAACCGACAAACGCCTCGGCCCCGAAGCCGACGCATCGAGCCTGCTCGCCGCCATCGGCTGGCCGGACGGCGGCGAACAGGGCAAGCGCGCCGGCGCCGTCCTCGTCGTCGGCCATCAGCCCACCCTCGGCCAGACCGCCTCCCTGCTGCTCTCGGGGGCAGAGGCCGACTGGACGATCAAAAAGGGGGCGGTGTGGTGGTTCAGCAACCGGGTGCGGATGGGGGAAACGCAGACGGTGTTACGGGCGGTGATTCCGGCGGAGTTCGGCTAACCCCTTCCCATCAAGCCACCCTAAAAATTCACACGTTTATTTTTATGCACGTACTATTTGTTTAGCCCAAGAAGGAACCGTGTTCCAAAAAACATGCGCCCCTTCGGAAAAACTACCAAAACTGAATCCGGATTTTTCAGCAAGGTGACAAAGGCTATCATTCGAAAAGAGACTGATATGCCCATTCCTCGGCGATGCATACCACCACGTAATCCGCTCATTCGGCTTAATGTGGGAATTGGAAAGCAATGTACTAAAAAAAATAATCCCCGGGCTTGCCAAAAGCATAGACAAGTCCTGCATCAGCCGACTGACGTCCGGAACGTGCTCAAAAACTTCAAATGCAGTTATTAGGTTAAATTTCCCCAATTCATTAGGCGACACCTCACGATTAACAAAGGGATCGTATGAATGAGAATTCCAACCTTGATCACAAAGCACCTGGCTTAGCAAGCCGTTTCCGCCGCCATAGTCAAGATGCCTAATCAAATCCTTTTTCTCCCCAAGCATTGAGCTTATGATTTGTGCATTAGCCCTAGGGCGATCGCTCAGATAATCCGGATCAATGATTGCATAGTCATGATTATAAATCTCCCGCTCGAAATCTCCCAAGCCCCACCTCCCAAACTCTGGGGCAAAGCAAAAACCACAGCTATTACACAGAGCGTAATAAACAGCTTTTCCGGACAACGGCAGATAAAACCCGCGCAACTCTTCACACGACTTATTAAAATCAACAACATCCAGAAGCTCGCATTTTTCAGAGCAAACAGGGCACTTAAGAATAACCTCCACCTGAATCACTCCATAAAATTTATTTAAAACCCTCAGAAGGTCGTCCCCCTCCCGTCTACTTAACCGCCACCTTCGCAGCTTCCTGCACCAGCTTTATGTAAGTATTTTCGAGACTGTTAACGTTCTGAATTGAAAGAACACGGCCACCGCCCCCCTGAAGAGAGTTTAGGCAAACGGCCAAGTCTGTTGGAAGGACAACTTTCCGCCACACGCCGGGTGCAATTTTCCCCCATGTATCGAAGTCGGGATAATTTCCCCGAAGATCGGCCGCCAGCACCTCAAAACTCTGCCCAGCCCCGGAAAGCATGTCATATACCCCACAGACTAACCGAACGCTCCCTTTATGAATAAATACAAACCTATCCGCCAAGCGTTCAATATCTGCCAAAATATGCGACGAGAACAACAAAGCCCCGCCGGATTTCCGGTATTCCTGAAGAATCTCGACAACCTCGAATCGTCCTAGGGGATCTAGCCCAGACAACGGCTCGTCGAGTACCAGCAAGTGCGGTTCCACGGCCAGCGCATGTGCAAGCATCGTCCTCTGAACCATGCCTTTGGATAAAGCGCGAAGCGGTTTTCCTGCTGCGTGAGAAATACCAAACCGCTCCAGCCATTTCATTGCATGCGTTTTAGGATAAGCGGGCTTGGTTCCGGCCATCGACATTCCTGTTATAACAATTTCGAGTGGCGTCAAATACTCATAGGCCAACGGATTCTCAGGGACGTACGCAACCCCACGACGGCTTTTCGGAGAACAAACAGACAGGCCGTTCATGCTGACTAGACCAGTACTCGGGCGTTGCAAGCCCATCATGATCCGGATAGTCGAACTCTTGCCTGCGCCGTTATGCCCGATGAAGCCAACGCTTTCTCCAGGCGCGATGCTGAGATCGACATCCTGAATCGCAAAAAAGGGTTTCCCAAACAACCCGCGCCGATAAATTTTTGAAACAGCTGACAACTTGACAAGACTATTCATGAGATCAACGCTTTGCAGGCATTAGCCAAACATTTCCATCCTTGAGGAGGTAGCCACCATCCAACGGATCGAGCGGCACCCTGTCGATCATCCCAGCGTAAACCAATTCCTCGAGACTGCGCGGAGGCACCCCATCACGATCCATGAATCGACGATAGGCTTCCCGTAATAATTTCAATCCCTGCAACCTCTGCTCACGTAATCCAAGATAATCTTTGAGCGCATGGTCCTTTGATCCCTCGGCCATCATGCGGACCGTTTGAATGGCGATTTCTGTTTCATCGTTTTTTTCCGACCAGCGAGCCGCCATCACGGTCAGCGCCTGTCGAGTCCCTTCTTCTTGCGCATGGTTTGCCGCTACCAGCAGAGCCTTCACCGCCCCCTGCACATCTCCGTAAAAATGGAGCCTATTAAAGCCGTAATAAAAAGGCGGATAGACATCGGTCGGACGCCCCTCGGTCGCACGTTGAAGAATCGTCTGCGTAGCGGCCACCTCACCCTCCCAAGGCAAAATGGCCGTTGCCGTGTAATAGTTGTCTTCCTGTCCAGGATTCAGCCAAGACACGTCCTCCTGAACCTTCGCCAAGGCTTTTAGGGTCTCGTGCGGCAACCTGTCAATGCCAACCATAATTGCGCGCCATGTCCCAACATTGGCCGCAAGATAGCGATCCCCCCCCGTATACAACAATTGTGCGGGGAGGGGTAAAGCTACGCTCATCAAAACCTCGGCGCGAGGCGGTTGGGGAGGATAAAGATTACCGCAGGCGATCAATATCACTGCAACAGCACACGCCATAGCAGGAAGCAACGACAGGCGCCTCTCCTGCCCTATATTCAAATCAGCCAATTCACCCCTGCCTTCGTGGCCACCAAGCGCTCTGCCACGCGCTGAAGCACTGACTGCCAAGTTTCATCCCGCTGTTGACGGATCAAGGTTACTGAGGGATACCACGGGCAGTCATCACGTTCTCGAAGCCATCGGAAATCCGTCCCGCTGTGTGGCAACAGCGCCCACGCCTCCACACCGAGACAGGCAGCGAGATGCAAGACTCCGCTATCGACAGAAATGACCATGTCAAGCATGCTCACTGCTGCGGCTGTTTTTTGCCAAGAATCGCAGTCGGCGACGATGTTGCTGAACTCGAACTCTGGTAACGCCAGCGCCTGATTTGACGATACATCCTTTTGCAGGTTGTACAAGCTGATCCCGCCGATTTGCAATATGGGAAGCCAATCCTTCAACATGGTAGAACGGAATGCATCGTTCCCGTAATTTGGATTGCCGGCCCAAACGACACCTATTTTCAGAAGCGAATCCTGCGCGGTACGTACACGCCAGCGTGGCAATAAGCGCTGATCAGCAAGCAGATAGGGATAGTTCAGGGCTGGCACCAGCAAGTCAGCGCCAATCAGGCTTGGCAGAGCCATCAACTGTATACGCGAGTCATAATCATCACCCTCCCAGTCGACTTCATCAAGCCCGATGACCTCGCATGGAAGCCTCTGATCCTGCAATAGCTTGCGTACCGACGGAACAACGGCAAGCGTCACTCGCATCGACTTAGGCAGGGACCGGACGAGCACGAAGAACTGCAGCAAATCCCCCTGCCCTTGGTCCTGGTAGACGAGGAGACGCCCACCAGGGCGATCGACACCATCCCAAAAGGGCAGCGAGGAACGCAGATTGTCCTCAAGCCCCTGCGCGTAATGGCGCCAGCCTGCGTCAATTTCCCCCTGCGCCAGCAAGTCCCAACCATAGGCCAGATGCATTCCTTTGTCGGCAGGCCGAAGCCGAATGATCCGCTCCCACGCCGCCAAGGCTGCAGGCCAATCTTGCAAGCCACGAAGAACTTGCAGGCGCGAATAGATTTCCGAAAAATCCGCATCTGCCTCGTTGCCCGAGCCGGACATTGCGAGCAGTTCTCTGGCACGCAGGCCCTCCCCCTGGGCAGCCAACTCGGCGGCCCAGGCCAACATACTCTGCTTAGAGGAGTCGTCGGCATACAGGCTTTCAAGAATAAAAGCCGAAAGCCAAGGGCAATTGGCGGCACGCAACTCTCGAGCCACCAGCCGCTTTAAATTCGAGTCTTCTGGCGCTAACATCACGGCCCGCTCCAGATGCCCCAACGCAAGCTTCGTTTTCCCGGCGGCACGATTGAGTTCATAAAGACGTAGATGAGCAACGACCGATCTTGGGGTTCGCATAGCCACCGCGCCAAGTAAGCGAATCGCCCTACTGCGATTACCGGTTCTCTCCGCCAACTGAGCGTCCAGAAAAGTCACGGCGGCATGAAGTGGATGTGCCGCTTTTGCCTCCCTGAGTAGTGCCCGCGCCTCTACGAACTGACCGCCCTCCATCAGCGCGTATGCATATGCACAAACACCGTTTACCGTCAGAGCAGCCCCTGATTCACAAAACGCATGCAGTAGCCTTATCGCATCCGCACGCTTAGCCTTGTCGCGAACAGCCCATTCTGCCCAAGCCACCTGACCGAGCGACCCGGTTTGCTGCCAGATAACCTCAAGCAGACTTGCTTCCTCATCGGCGGTGGCCAGTACACGCGCGAACGGTAACAGCTTCACCAAGTCACCGCTGGCAACTCCCTCCACCGCGCCCGTAGAAGCAGCGCCGCCTATATCAGCAGCTGCGAGAGCGCGCACCACCCCCCGCTGCCAAGGCGCCAAGCAACCGGGGTTCCGCGCGTCCCGTTCAAGAAGAATTTTCGCGAGCGCTGGGCGTACCTCGCTTCTGACAAGGCGATCCCAGCAACCTGCCTTTGGCTGCGTGAATAAACGCGCCGATGGATACCAGGGAGAACTGTTCTCCTCGATAAACCAGCGCCAATCTTTGCCACGTCGCGGCAAAAGAATCCAGAGCGGTTTGCCAAGCGCACCGGCCAGATGTGCGACCGAAGTATCCACCGAAATGATCAGATCAAGCGCCTCGATGGCGGCTGCCGTATCGGAATAATCCTTCAGTTCATCATCAAAGCGTAAAAGGTTGAAACCTTCGGGAATATCTTCGTCGGCCGCGCTTCCTTTTTGCAATGCGATCCACGTCACTCCGGGCAAAGCCGCCAATCCCGACAATTCCCTCAAGGAGGATGAACGCCAGTGGTCGTTACCGTAGTCCGGATTTCCCGCCCAAACGAGGCCGACTTTCATACCGGGCAGAGCGTCGAACCTTGCTTTCCAGTACCTCACCGCCTCGTCGGATGCATGCAAATAGGGAATCGAAGCTGGAATATCGGACGGTGCTTTAATGCCCCAAACCAGCGCCAGATCCATCAGTTGAAGCTGATAATCGAAAACAAGTTCCCCTACATCGACTTCTCGGCGAATCTCGGCTTCCGGATTCTGGGCCAGCAGACATACGATGTCTTCATACGCAACAAATGTACAGCGAATCCCCCGTGTTTCCAGCAAGGGAACGAAGCGCAGGAACTGAATAACGTCACCAGCCCCCTGCTCCGAAAAAACAAGAACAGATTTCCCGCCAAGAGGCTGCCCAGCCCATTTGGGAACTTGCCTATCCCAGATCAGCTTGGCATCATCGGAGCGGAGACGATATAGCTGCCAGCCGACTTCCAAATTACCGAGCGCGAGCAAACGCATTGATACGCTATAGCGCGCCTTGTCGGACAAGGCGCCTTCGGACAGCATCGTTTCCAGGTGGCGTGCAGCAAGCGGATAATCCCCTTTCTCGAAAGCGACCGACGACAGCGTCCAAAGGACGGAAGACGAAAGCTTGGCATGCGAAGCGAGTGTGGCCAGAAATTTCCCCGACAGCCTGTCTGCGACGTCAATCCAGCCGATATCTAGCAAGCTTCCGAATACTTGCTCGATTAGAGAAAGTTCTGGCAAAGAGCAACCCTGCCTCGCCCTCGCAAGCAAGCGCAGAGACTCAAGGTGCCGATGTGTGCTCTGCAGGACATACTGCAACAAGGCCAGCGACGCTAAATCGTCCGGGCGTTGCTCCAGCCACTTCAGTAACGCCTCTTCCGCTTCCCGATGCTTCTTTTGATTGATCAATGCGTGGACAAGTAACTCAAGAGCCTCCACATCGTTCGGCAACCAATCTCGGTAAGCTTCGACCAAATCCTCCGTTTCGGCATAACGACCGGAGCAGAAACACATCGCGGCAAGATTTTTCCATGCCAGCGTAACGTTCCTCAAACCCAGATTGATCGCTTTTCGATACGACAACTCGGCATCGTCATTTCGCCCAAGCTGATAACAGGCGATCCCCCTGAGAACAGCCGCTTCGACATCTTCCTTGCCATCCGCAAACAAGATATCAAGGCATTCCCGTGCGGCCTGGAACTCGCCGCTATCGATCAGACTCTGTACGCCGATGACGTCATCGTTTTTCATCTCACCCCCAGAAAAACACCTGCAACTAACTGAATTCTCTGCGATTGTAATTTGACGCCGCCAAAACGGCGAACAGCACTACGTAACCTACCGCCAAGGCAATACCACTCAGGATTTCGTCTACCGGGGGCCATTGCCCATAAAGAACGATCGATCGCCAATCAAGTCGACTGAGGTCTGGCACGAGCCAGCGCAAAATATCCAGCACGGGCAGCATGCTCGCCGACATTTCCTTGTCCGCCGAGGCGGAAAATCTAAGATAAGCGGCGGACGGGCCAAGCAGGCGTGCTGCGACGGAAAACGCAGCCCCCCCAAGAAACGGAAGCATAGGCGTTTCCGCCACGCTCGCCAGCCAAACCACGAACATCGACACCGTCAGCAGGTCAATAAAAATGCCAAGCAGCACGATGAGATACCCAGTCCCCAGTTCTGGTCGAACACTCCCCGCATAGCCCCAATCAGAAACATTCGCCAAAATGGCTAAGCCGACAGCCCAGACCGCAACGGTTATGGCAACCAGAAAAACCACGCCAAGCCAACGGCCGAGCACGTATGCCGAACGGGAGATTGGATAGGCAAGCGCCATCGCAGCTGTCCGACGCTCGATATCCTTGACAAAAATCTCCTGCACCCAATACAGAACGAAAAATGTTCCAAGCAAACGCAAGCCGGAAATTCCCACGTCCATTGCCACGATGGCCGGCTGCCGCAACGAGAATGCGCCGCTCAGCCAAGCCGTGATCAGCAGGACAACCCCAATGCTGACCAAAGCCCGAAACGCTCTACTACGAAGCCCTAACAGGCAAGCCAGTCGAGCATGAAGCCAGATTCCACTATCCATAGATTTCCACCAGCAAGTCGAAGACAGAAATCATAACGGACAACCGGACGATCAACCGGAAAAAAGGGACTCCAAAAAAAAACCGGCGGATAAACCGCCGGCCCTTCCTCTGCGTTGCTACGAAATTCGTGTCCGTGCGGACAACCGAAATCAACACCCGAGCGGGAAGCCGCTCACCGTCGACGTATTAGGAGAAATGCTGGATTGCGGATTGGCGATGCTCGAGTTCTCGCAGACGCCAACCCCACCGCCTTCAGTACTACCGCCATAGGTATGCATACCCTTGGAGGAAGCACCTTTCACATAGAAATCGGTAGCCGTCTGCGCGAACTTGACCGAGGTATTGTTGGAGCACTTCGGAGTAAAGTTGTTCTTAACGAAATACGACGCATCCGAAGCCACCGTCGTCGCCGTGCCGTTAGTGCAAGCGTCGCCGGACTGCGCCGCATACGCGGTCGCCGACAGGTTGAGGACCAGAGCCGAGCCGATTGCAACGGCGTGAATGATTTGCTTCTTTTCCATGTTGATCTCCTTGCTTCGCCAATTATTGTTGACCGTTGGCGATAGCGCCGGTCAGCACGTTACGGACATCGGACTGACCCGACTTGTCCTCGCCCTTCTTGGTGTACTCGGAGAACTGCGGAATCGCGATCGCAGCCAGAATGCCGATGATCGCGACGACGATCATCAGTTCGATCAGGGTAAAACCCTTTTGCAGCTTTTTCATGGTATTGGACTCCTTCCTGAGAGTGCAACGGATGACCCGTTAGCCAAGCGATATCAAGTTCCATGCCAGAAGTACCATCGTAAACCAATGCTCGTAAGCCTACTTATGTCGGCAAAGAGAAAGCTCCCAAAATCCGGTTACTCAGGCGTCCAGACACGGTTACCGCGTTCGCCTGCAACAGCCAGTGGATGGCGAAGTGCATGACGTGCGTGGGCACCCCCCTGACAAATTTTGTCAGGTCAGAACAATTTGCGGAGTTTTTTTCTGCAAAAACTGCCAAATGCAGTAGCGCCACGAGCAGCGTTTCGGCAGGCGCCGCTCACGACTCAAAATTCGAAAACCATTCCTTTGCGCAGCATCTGGGGACCCAAAGCACCGGAACGAACCTCGATCTCGCTCATCGTCACCTCACTCTGCCCCGGTTTCAGGTGAGTAACGTAAATTTCGGGCGTTCTTTCCAGCTTACCCAGTTCGCCGGCCAGCAGGGTCGGGCAGAGGTGGCGGGAGAGCGCGGCCAGAGCCCGGTCGCGGTCAGCGAAGGCGGTTTCGATGACGAGGTAGCGCAGGTTGGCGATGGCGTTCACGACCGGCCAGAAGCGGTCGTTGACCGTCGTGTCGCCGGTGAAGACGAAGCTCGCGGCGCCCGAATCGAGCTGGTAGCCGACCGCTGGGACGGTGTGCTCGGCGGGCAGCGCGGTGATTTTGCGCTGGCCGAGGTGCGTCGTCTTGCCGATCTCGATCGGCTGGTAGCGCATGACGGCCCGCTCGCGGCTCGGAATTTCGCTGAAATCCGGCCAGATCGCCCAGTTGAAGATGTGCTTGCGCAGGATCGCCAGTGTCGCTTCGGTGGCGTAAACGATCAGCGGCCGGTCGCGCAGGTCGGCGACGGAGTCGATCATCAGCGGCAGGGCGGCGATGTGGTCGAGGTGCGAGTGCGTGATGAAGACATGGTCGATGGCCGCCAGTTCGGCGAGCGACAGGTCGGCCGCGCCGGTGCCGGCGTCGATCAGGATGTCGTCGTCGACCAGCATCGACGTGGTGCGCTCGTGGCGCCCGCCGATGCCGCCGCTGCAGCCGAGGATTCTGACTTTCATCTGCTCTCCACCGGAGTCCGGGCGCCGCCGGGGTTGCAAGCCCATGCTGCAAAGCGCCCATCCGGCATCTTGCCCGCGCCGATGCGCGCGAAGAAGGAATTATTTCCGCTCGCAAACGGAAAAACTGCAAAGCGCGAGCCTCGAAGAAAAGTTCAGGCTTTGAGGAAGAACTCCATTCTGACGCCGGCGATTTCGATCACGTCGCGATCGCGCAGCGGGTGGGGCTGGGCGCCGACGGGCTGCCCGTTGACGACCGGAAACTGCGCGCCCTCGACGTGGGTGACGACGTAGCCCAGCGCCTGGCGAGCGATCACGGCGACCTGCACGCCGGGCTTGCCGAGGCTCGTCTGCGCTTTGGTCAGGTCGAGCTGGCGGCCGGCGTTGCCGCCGTTCAGGAGGCGGATGGCGGCGGCGCCCGGAGCTACGGGAGCCACGGCAGGGGCCGCAGCGGGCGCGGGCCGGCCGGCGGCCGGGCGCACCGGGGGACGCTCGAAGCGCCCCGTCTCGCCCGGCGCCGCCTGTTCGACGATGTACTTGAGCTTGTACTTGCCAAGTTCGATGACGTCGTTGTTCTTCAGGAAGTGCTTCTTGATCGGCTGGCCGTTCACCAGGGTGCCGTTGGTGCTGTTCAGATCCTCAAGAAAGGAGTCGTCGAGGATGCTCACCACCGCCGCGTGCTCGCCGCTGATCGCCAGATTGTCGATCTGGATGTCGTTGTGCGAGCGGCGGCCAATGGTCGTGCGCTCCTTGCTCAGGGAAATTTCCTTGAGGACCAGACCGTCCATGCTCAGTATCAGCTTCGCCATCATCTTCCATCCTTGTTGAATGCGCCCTTCAGCCGGGCCCACCAGCCGCGCGGCGCGGGGAATCCGTGCAGGATCCGGATCAGGATCACCGACACGTTGTCGCGCCCGCCGTGCTCGTTGGCGACGCGGATCAGCTGGCTCGCCGCCTGCTCCAGGTCGTCGCCCAGCGCCTGCAGGATGGCGCCGATCTCGTCGTCCTCGACCATGTCGTTGAGACCGTCCGAGCACAGCAGATACAGATCGCCGGGCCGCACCGGGTAGTCACCGATCTCGGCCTCGACCTCGGGATCGACGCCGAGCGCCCGCGTCACCAGATTGCGCTGCTGCGAATGGCGCGCCTCCGCCGGCGAAATCATGCCGCAGTCGAGTTGCTCCTGCAGCAGCGAGTGGTCGCGCGTGATCGCGGCGAACTCGTCGTCGCGCAAACGGTACAGGCGCGAATCGCCGATGTGCGCGACGGACACCCGGTCGTCGTAAAACAGCGCCATGACCAGCGTCGTCCCCATGCCGGCGCAGTGCGGCTCGGTTTCGGCAGCGTGGAAAATGGCGGAATTGACCTCGGCGATGCGTTCGAGGATGCAGCGGTAGGCGAAGGGCTTGCCGGTCTCGGCGTCCGGCAGGTGCGGCGCATACGCCTTGAGCGCGGCCTCGAACTCGGCGGAGAGCAGCGTCGTCGCCATGCCGCTGGCCACCTCGCCGGCGTTGTAGCCGCCCATGCCGTCGGCGAGAATCGCCAGCCCCTGGTTGGGGTTGGCGAAAACCGCGTCTTCATTGTGCCCGCGCACCCTCCCCGGGTCGGTGCGGACGACGATCTCCAGAACGTCGCTCAGACTCTTCGCCACTTATTCTCCCGGCCACTGACCATCGACTTCGGCGCCCCGCCTCCCGGCGCTTGCGGGCGTAGGCCCGGGACGGCCCCGGTCTGCGAGGCGCCCGCGCTGGGTGCGAAATGCAAGAAACGCGCGCCGAATATGCAAGATCGGAAACGCAATCCGATCCGCATTCTTGCAGCGGGCATCCCCCCCGTCAATTCCTGGCGGCGCAGGCGCGCGGGATAGCGGATCAAACTCCGAACGGCAATTCGACGCCCAGACCGCGTTCGCGGGCCAGCGCCTCCAGGCGCACGGCGACGGCCAGATCCTGAATGGCCATGCCCTGCGACTCGAACAGGGTGATCTCCTCGGCGCTGCGACGGCCGCTCCGCCGTCCGACGACGACGTCGCCCAGTTCGACCAGCTGGCGCTCGCGCAGACGGCCCTTTTCAAGCAGCGGCAGCAGGTCGCCGGCCTCGCGCAAGGCGGTGTCGACGCTATCGACGAAGACCGTCGCGCAGCGCCGCACGACGTCCTCGCCGACTTCGCGGCGGATCAGCGAGTTGGAACCGGCGGCGTTGATGTGCGTGCCGGGCGCCAGCCAGTCGGCCTCGAAGAGCGGCGTCGCCGCGGTGGTGACGGTGCTCACGATGTCGCAGCCGCGCACCGCGTCTTCGGCCGACGCGGCCGGAACGACCTCGGCGGCGACGCGCTGCGTCATGCGCGCGCAGAAGGCTTCGAGCTTCTCGCGGTTGCGTGCGTAGACCTTGACGAGGCGTAGCGGGCGCACCGCGCAGAGCGCCTCGATGTGCCCCTCGGCCTGCCAGCCGGCGCCGAAGACGCCGGCCACCTCGGACTCCGGCCGCGCCAGCCAGCGCGTCGCCACGCCGGAGGCGGCGCCGGTGCGCATCATGCCCAGACGGTCGGCGGCGAGCACGGCGCGCAGGCTGCCGGCCGCGGCGCTGTACAGGTGGACCAGGAAGCGCACGCCCGAGCGGTTGCTGGTGTAGGCCTTGTAGCCGATGGCGTCGAGCGTCGGCAGCGCGCCCTGCAGGATGTGCAGCGCCGTCTGCGGCAGACGCGTGCGCTGACGCGGCACGTCGGTCGCCTGCCCGAGCGCCAGCTCGCGGTGCGCCAGCTCGACGGCTTCGAGCGCGAGCGGCATGGTGAGCAGCGCGGAGACGTCGTCTTCGCTCAGATACAGGGGCATGTTTTCTCCTCAGTAAGGTGCCGGCGCCAAAGACGCGCCTGCCGCAGCGGAACGGCCGCTGCGGCGCCTAAACGATGGTGATGTCGCGCGCGGCGGCATGGCGGCGCTCCAGCCACTTGCCGACGAGGACGACGAAAGCGGCGCCGAGCGCGGGCGCGACGTAATGCGCGGCGGGGAACTGCGCGGCGATCCAGTCCTTCAGCGCGAGATCGCCGACCAGCATGCCGCCGGCGACCCACCCGAGCAGGCCGGCGCCGAGCACGACGATGATCGGAAAACGCTCCATCAGCTTGAGGATCAGCTGGCTCGACCAGACGATCAGCGGAATGCTGACGACCAGCCCGAAACCGAGCAGGTAGACGTTGTCCTTGGCCGCCGCGGCGACGCCGATCACGTTGTCGAGGCTCATCACGAAGTCGGCGACGATGATCGTGCGGATCGCGCCGAGCAGGTGCGCGGCCGGCTCGATGTCGGCACCCGCGTCGTCCTCCGGCACCAGCAGCTGGATGCCGATCCACAGCAGGAGCAAGGCGCCGCACAGCTTGAGCCAGGGCAGGCCGAGCAGGCCGACGGCGAAAAAGGTGAGGACGATGCGCAGGCCGACGGCGCCGGCGACGCCCCAGAGGATGCCCAGGCGACGCTGCGCAGCGGGCAGGTTGCGGCAGGCGAGCGCGATGACCACGGCGTTGTCGCCGGAAAGGACGATGTCGATCAGGACGATCTGCAGGACGGCCACCCAGAAACCGGGGGCATTGATCATTTCAAGCATTGAAGGAAAAACTCGCCGAAAAAAGGCTGCACAAGGGATGCGGAACGGCCGCGACGGGCGCCGCACGGAACGCTGGCGCCATTCCGGATTTTACCGGGGATTGCGTTACGGATTGCGCTTCGCGCGCGCCCCTCACGCGCCGGCGGCAAGCAGCGCCTGCGCCTCGCCCCGGCACGGCAGGTCGCTGTCCGGCCGCCACTGCGCGAGCAGGTGCTGCAGCCGCGCGCGCGCGCCCGGCCACTCGTCGCCGACGGCATGGCGGGCCAGGCTGATCGCCGCGTGCAGTTCGAACAGGCGCGCGCCCTGCTGGCGTGCCGTATCCAGCGCCGCGCCGAGGCACGCGCGCGCCTCGGCGGCGGCGCCCTGCGCCAGCAGCAGTTCGCCCTTCAGGCGCAGCAGGCTCGATTCCAGATAACGGCTGTGATGGCGCTCGCAGCTGGCCAGGCCAGCGTCGGCCGCCGCCAGCCCCGCAGCATGCTCGCCGAGCGTCAGACAGGCTTCGCCGAGGATCGACAGCAGCGGCGTCGCCGACGACGCCATGATCCCGCCCTGCACCGCATCCAGGCATCGCCGCACGCGCTCGATACCGGCCGCCTCACCTCCCGCCGCGTCGCACCAGCCGAGCAGGGCGTGCGCGAAAGCGCCCCACGCCGCCAGTCCGCAGCGCTCGGCGAGCGCCAGCGCCTCCGTGGCGTAGCGTTCGACCGGCGCCGGCTCACGGCGCAGGCGATGCAGTTCGGCGGCCATGATCAGCAGGAAGCAGAGCACCGCCGGCGACTTGTCCCGGCGCGCCAGCGCGAGCGCCTCGCGCACGTGCGCCAGCCCCTCGGCGAACTCGCCCTGCAGGGTCAGCACCCAGCCGAGAAAGACCCAGCCGTTGGCACCGGCGCTGTCGCCGCAAAAATCTTCCGGCATCTCGGGGCGATAGCCTTCGATGCAGCGCTGAAGATAGGAACGGCTGGCGGCGAATTCGCCGAGGAAGCAATGAACGTTGCCGAGCGTATAGCAGGCGAGCGATTCGCGATGCCGGTCGCCGCTCTCCTCGGCCATGTTCAGCAGCTCGTCGCCGAGCAGCCGGCTCCAGCGGAAATCGGACCAGCTGCTCGACCCGCGCCACATGCCGTAAAGCATCTGGAAGAGGCGCGGCGACGCGGCGCTGGCGCGGCACAGCTGCAGCGCCCGTTCATAGACTTCGCGCGTCGCGCTGGCGCCGAAGCCTTCGACCGCGCCAAGCGCGTTGCCCAGCCCGGCCAGGATTTCGAGTTCGCTGCCGTGGCGCTCCGGCGATTCGGGCAAGGCCTTGAGCTGTACCAGCGCCTGCCGGAAATGGGCGATCACTTCCCGGTAGGCCGTATGGCGCAAGGCAAGGCGGGCCGCCTGCAGGTGAAAGGCGAGCGCGGGCTCGGCCTCGCCGGCGCCGGCGTAGTGCCAGGCCAGCAGCCCCGGCTGCGATTCGGCGAGCTGCGGCGAACGCGCGCTCAGCGTGCGCGCGATGTGCAAGTGCATCGCGCGGCGCTGCCGGCGCGGCAGGGAATCGTAGGCGACCTCGCGGATCAGCGCGTGGCGGAACTGGCAGTTCGCCGTATCGCAAACGATCACGCCGGCCGCGACCATGCTCGCCAGGCCGCGCTCGACGGCCTCCGACGTCAGGCCCGCGAGTTCGCCGAGTTCGCCCAGCAGCTCCCGCGAGAAAACGCGCCCGACGACGGCGGCGCACTGGGCCACCGCCTTCGCCGCGCCGAGCGCGTCGAGGCGGGCGGCGAGCAGATCGCGCAGCGACGAAGGAATCGTCGCCTGGCCAGCGGAGTCGATCAGCAGGCGCGCCGTTTCTTCGACGAAGAGCGGCACGCCGTCCGCCAGCTCGACGATGCGGCGCACCACGTCGTCGCTCAGACAGCGTCCGTCGGCGATGCCGCGGATCATCGTCTGCGCCGCCTCGCCCGGCAGCTGACCGAGCGCCAGATGCTCATAGCGCCCGGCCGGCCAGTCCGGGACGAATTCCGGGCGCGTCGTCGCCACCAGCAGGATGCGCTGCGGCGCGCCGCGAGCGACCAGCAGGTCGATCAGTTCGCACGTCGACGGATCGGCCAGAAACAGATCCTCGACGATCAGCAGCAGCGGCTGCCGCTTGGCGGCGCAGGCCAGCAGGTCGAACAGGATGGCGAAGGCGCGCGTCCGTTCTTCCGCCGCCGGATGCGCTCCCTCGGCGTCGCCGCCCGCCCCGCTCAGGCCGAGCAGCCAGGCGCCGAGTTGCCGGGCCGCCTCGCCGTGTTCCGGAAAATACTGCCGTGCAGCGGCCGCCAGCTTGTCGTGCAGCGCCTCCGCGGCGTCCTCCGGCGCGGCCCCGATCAGCACGGACAGGGCGCTCACCAGCGGGTGCAGCGCGTCTTCGGCCGACTCCGCCTGGCAGCACAGTTCGACGGTCAGCGCCACGCGCTCGTCGATCCGCTCGCGCAGCGCCTGCAGCAGCCGCGATTTGCCGATCCCCGGCTCGCCGCTCAAGAGCAGCGCCGCCTGCCCGCCGCGCTGCACGCGCTGCCAGGCGACGAGCAGGCGATCGAGCTCGTCGCCGCGCCCGACGAAGGGCGTCAGGCGCCGGCGGACCGCCTGCAGGCGATGGCGGATTCCGCATTCTCCGACCACGCCGAAGACTTCGAGCGGACGCGGCAGATCGCGCAAGGTCCAGCGCCCGAGGGCGCTGCACTGGAAATAATCGGCAACCAGGCGGTACGTCGCGGCCGACAGCGCCACGACGCCGGGATCGACCAGCGCCGGCAGGCGCGCGGCGAGGTTGAGAGGCTGCGCGAACACGCCGAACAGGCTGGCTTCGCCGCCGGTGACGATGAGGCCGGTATGCACGCCGAGGCGCACCGCGATGCCGGCCGTGGCGGCCGCCTCGGCCACCGCGCGCGCCGCGCGCACGGCCTGCTGCGGGATATGCTCGCTGGCCTGCGGATAGCCGTAATAAGCCAGAATGCCGCTGTGGTTCGGCACCAGATAGCCGCCGCGACGCCGCAAGAGCGCGGCGGCCTCGCTGGCGAACGGCAGGGTGTCGGCGAGATCGTCCGGGTCTTCGCTGATCCCGGCCGAAAATTCGCAATAGACGGCCGTCACCTGCCGGCGCTCGGCCCGCTGCATGCCCGCGCTCCGGCTCGCCGGCGGCGCCTCGCCGGACGACAGGCGCTGGCGCCCGGCGGCGCCGCCTTGTCGGATCAGCTCGGCCAGTCGGCAGATGTCTTCGCCCGGCGCGATGCCGAGCTGCTCGCCGATGCGCTGGCGCAGGGCGTCGAACTGCGCCAGCGCAGCCGCCGGCTCGCCGGCCTCGACCAGGAGACGCATGGCGCGCTGCACGGCGTTCTCATTCCAGGGTTCCAGTTCGATGTAACGCAGCGCAAAGGAGAGGGCACCGGCCGGTTCGCCGCGCGCCATGCAGCAGGCGATCAGACGGTCGAGCAGTTGCAGGGCGTGGCGGTGCAGGCTCTCGCGCCTGACGCGCAACCACTGCTCGAACTCGGCGCAATCGGGCAGGGAAAAGCCGGCCATCAGCTCGCCGACGTAGGCCGCCGTCGAACGCTCCATGCGCAGCAGGCAGGCCCGGCATTCGGCGGAGTCGCTGACGCCCTCGCAGTCGATCGGCGGCGTCGCCAGATCGGCGATGTCGATGTCCAGCGGCGCACCGGGGCGGATGCGCAGCGCCGAGCGGTTGATCTGGAAATAGCCGCTGGCCGCGCTGCGGTCGCCGAGCGCGGCGCGCAGATTGGACAGCGCCCGGCGCAGGTTGCCGCGCGCGGCCTCGCCGTCCTGCTCGGGCCAGAACATCTCGGCCAGCTCGGCGCGCGAAAACTCGCGCGCCGGGTCGAGCGCCAGATAGACCAGCAGGGCGCGCAGCTTGTCGTAGGGAAAAGGAGGAAGCGGGCAGCCGTCGAGCGTGGCGGAAAAGCCGCCAAGCAGCTTGAGCGACAGTCGGGGACGAACGGGGGCTTCCAGGGCGATCATGAGCCGAATCGAGGTCTGCGCCGGGGCGATCACGGCGTCGCGGAGCGACGCCCGTTGTTAGCCGGCGACGGGAGACGGCATCTTATCTCATGTCATGAAAGTCAATCACCAAAACGCACGCTCAGGCGGCGTCAAACGACTCATCGCCGGCGCCGAAATGCGCGACGATCTGGTGCAGTTCGCGCGCCGTGTCGGCCAGCTGGTGCGTCGAGCGCTCCACTGCCTGCACGACGGCGTTGCCGCCTTCGATCATCTGCGAGATCAGCGCCATGCTCTCGGCCACGTTGCCGGAAGCCTGCGACTGCTCGCCCACGGCCTCGGCGATCTGCCGTGCGGTGAGCAGCATGTCCTTGCTGGCGCGGTCGATTTCGATGAACTGGGTTTTGGTCGCGGCGAGCAGATGCTGCCCGTTCGCCACCTCGCCGGACGCGCTTTGCATCGAAGCCACGGCGGCCCGCGTCGTCTGCTGGATTTCTGCGACCATCACGGTGATTTCCCCCGTGCTTTTCGCGGTGCGCTCGGCCAGCTTGCGCACTTCGTCGGCCACCACGGCGAAGCCGCGCCCCTGCTCGCCGGCGCGCGCCGCCTCGATGGCGGCGTTCAGCGCGAGCAGATTCGTCTGGTCGGCGATCTCCTGGATCGTCCGGGTGATGTGGCCGATCCGCGCGATCGAACCGCTCAGTTCGCCGATCGCCTGTCCGGACTGCTCGACGGCGACGACCACGCGCTCGGTCGCGTCGTGGCTGCGCGTCATGTGCGCACCGCCGGCGCCGACCACCGCGCAGGTCGTCTGCGCCGTATCGGAGGCCTGCTCCGCACTGCTCGCCACGCGCTCCACCGAACGGCCGACCTGATGCATGGCCATGCCGACACCGGCGACCTGCGCCTGCTGTTCGCCGGACAGGGCGACGAGCTGCGCGACCTGCGCGGAAAGCCCCGTCTGCTGGCGCGCCACCTCGACGCCGGCAAGGCGGATCTCGTCGACCACGACGCGCAGCTGCACCTGCATCGCGGCGAATTCGGCGAAGACCCGGCCGACCTCGTCGCGTCCGTCGATGGCGACCGGCCGCGCCAGCTCGCCTTCGGCCATCCCCTTGAAATAGTCGGCCATGCGCTGCAGCGGCCGGGTCGTTCCATGGCGCAGGCGGAACCAGGTCAGGCCGGCGCCGCCCAGGCCGAGGGGCACCGGCAGCCAGGTCAGCCAGGCGGGCGCCGCCAGGCCCAGTCCCGGGGCCAGGGCGGCGGCGCCGGCGGCCAGCGTGGCCGGCAGGTATAGCGCGGCGATCCGCCACTCGAGGGCGAGCGGCGCGCGCGGCGCCGCCGGCAGGCGGGCACTGCCCTCGCGCAGGTGGCGGTAGAGCGCTTCGGCGGCGTCGACGGCGGCGCGCGCCGGCTCGGTGCGCACCGACATGTAGCCGATCTGCCGGCCGTCCTTGCGGATCGGCACCGCCAGCGCATCGACCCAGTAGTAGCCGCCGTCCTTGCAGCGGTTCTTGACGAGGCCGCGCCAGGGATAGCCCTGTTTCAGCGTCGCCCACAGGTCGGCGAAGGCGACCGGCGGCATGTCGGGATGGCGGACGATGTTGTGCGGCTGGCCGATCAGCTCTTCGCGCGTGTAGCCGCACAGTTCGACGAAGGTGTCGTTGGCGTAGGTGATGACGCCCTTGAGGTCGGTTTTCGAAACCACCGTCCGCCCCTTCGGGAAGGGTTTCTCGACGTCGCTGACCGGCTGGTTGTTGCGCATGAGCGGAGGCTCCCTTTACGCGAATTTCCTGAAGAAACGGCCGAGGAAGGAGGATGGACGCTCGCCCTGCTTGACGTACTGGGCGTAATCCTTGTCGACCACGAGGATGTGGTTGATCAGCCAGTCGTTGAGGAAGCGGACGAGGTCGAGGCGGACGAAGCCGCCGTCGAGGACGATCGCCTTTTCGCCGGCGATGCGCTGCTCGAAACTGCGGTGCGCAGCGCGATGTTCTTCCAGGCGCGGATAGCCCGAGGCCAGCATGAACTGCTCCTCCTCGGCAAAGTGCGTCAGCGTGTAGCGCTCCAGCGCCTCGACGTGCGGCAGCAGGTGCTCCGCGGAAGTCTGGGTGACGATGGCCTGCCACAGACTGTTGATCAGTTCGAGCAGGGTGCGGTGCTGGGCATCGATTTCCGGCAGCTCCAGGCTGTAGGAATCGTCCCATTTCACCAGGGTTCGCATTTGTGTCAAGAAAAGCTCCTCGATGGATGTCTGTTGGTCGTCACGGCGTCGTCAGAGGCGCACCTCGTCCGGCCGGCGCGCGCGTACCGCGGCCGGCGCCCTGCGAGAAAAGGCGGACGCACTCCAGCTGTTCGAAATTGCCGACCACCGCCGCCACCACGTCGCCGTCCAGCGCCCGGTCGGTCACGCCCCGCGCCAGCACGTCGAGCACCTCGCTGCGCAGCATCCCCTGGCGATACGGGCGATCCTCGTTGAGCGCGGTGAACACGTCGGCCACCGCGACGATGCGCGAGCCGAGCGGAATCTCGTCGGGCTGGAAGGGGTAACCGTGCCCGTCGAGCCGCTCGTGATGGAAGGACGCCCAGACGTTGATCGTCTCCAGGCAGGGGACGGTTTCGAGGATGCGGTAGGTGTGGTAGGTGTGCGAGCGCACGATGTTGAGCTCAGCCGGCGACAGCGGGCCGGGCTTGTCGAGTATTTCCGGCGGCACCGCCAGCTTGCCGAGATCGTGCAGGTGGCCGGCGACGCGCATCAGCTTCTGCTCCTGCTCGCTCATCCCGAGCAAGGCGGCAAGCGCCCCGGCGGTCGCGGCGACGCCGGAGGAATGGGTGGCGGTGAAGGGGCTGCGGAAATCGATGATGCGCCCGAACACCGCCGCCAGATCCTGCAGTTCGTCGACGCCGAGCGCGACCTGGCGCTTGCTGGCGCGGCGGCGCAGGAGCATTTCCTTGTGCGGATAGGCCAGATCGAACCAGAACGACTCCTTGGCGGCGAGCGCCTCGAAGGCGACGATCAGCTCCGGCTGGAACGCGGTTCCGGCCAGCGCGCGCACCGACCTGACGATCTGGTCGCGCTGGTCGAGGATGTTCTCCCCGCTGCGCGGGAGGACGGCGATCCGGTCGGCCAGATGCAGGATATGGCCGCTCAGCGGCACCGTCTCGCCGGCGAAAGTCGCACCGCGCCCGTTGTCCCAGCGCACGTGGTGATAGCGGATGATCGCCGCCGCACGGGCGAAGGGCGCGAAGTCGCGCAACAGCAACCAGCCCTCGAAGCCGTGTTTGTGGATGTTTTCGGGCGCCTTGCCCGCGCCGTCGCTGTAGGTGGCGAGCGAGTAGTCGAGCAGCGCCAGGCGGGCGGCGACCGACACCGCGCCGACGTCGTGCAGGGCGCCGGCGATCAGCAGATCCTGCTGCTCCTCGAACGACAGGCCGATGACCTCGCCGAGCTGCGCCGCGATATTGGCGACCTGCAGATGATGGTCGGAAATGCACGGATGCAAGAGGTCGAGCGCCCGCGAAAAGCACAGGACCATGTCGAACAGATTGACGCTGACTTCTCGCTGTTCCATGAAGATCGGGCCGGATTGTGGGTCATGACGGAAGCAAAGACGGGCGATTCTATCTAGACACCGTCCACGGATCGTGAACAGACTTTCCGCCGAAGTCCGGGTACTGCGGGCAAAAAAAAAAGGACAGGCCATCGCCTGTCCTTTTGCTGAGCCGCCCGGATTACTTGAGCAGGCCCTTGAGCAGCTTGGCCATTTCGGACGGGTTGCGCGTCACGGTGAAGCCGCACTCTTCCATGATGGCGAGCTTGGCGTCGGCCGTGTCGGCACCGCCGGAGATCAGCGCGCCGGCGTGGCCCATGCGCTTGCCGGCCGGCGCGGTGACGCCGGCGATGAAGCCGACGATCGGCTTCTTCATGTTGGCCTTGCACCACATGGCGGCTTCGGCTTCGTCCGGACCGCCGATTTCGCCGATCATGATCACGGCGTCCGTATCCGGATCGTCGTTGAACATCTTCATGACGTCGATGTGCTTCAGGCCGTTGATCGGATCGCCGCCGATGCCGACCGCCGACGACTGGCCGAGGCCGATTTCGGTCAGCTGACCGACGGCTTCGTAGGTCAGCGTGCCGGAACGCGAAACGACGCCGATGCGGCCCTTGCGGTGGATGTGGCCGGGCATGATGCCGATCTTGATTTCTTCCGGCGTGATCAGACCCGGGCAGTTCGGGCCGAGCAGCAGGGTTTCCTTGCCGCCGGCGGCGACCTTCTTCTTCATCTTGTTGCGCACTTCGAGCATGTCGCGAACCGGAATGCCCTCGGTGATGCAGATCGCCAGATCGAGGTCGGCTTCGACGGCTTCCCAGATCGCGGCGGCGGCGCCGGCCGGCGGCACGTAGATGACGGAGACGGTGGCGCCGGTTTCAGCGGCGGCTTCCTTGACCGAGGCGTAGATCGGGATATCGAAGATCTTCTCGCCGGCCTTCTTGGGGTTCACGCCGGCAACGAAGCACTCCTTGCCGTTCGCGTATTCCTGGCACTTCTCGGTGTGGAACTGACCGGTCTTGCCGGTGATGCCCTGGGTGATGACCTTGGTGTCTTTGTTGATCAGAATCGACATAGTGGCTCCTTACTTGACCGCAGCAACGATCTTGGTGGCGGCTTCGGCCATGGAATCGGCAGTGATGATCGGCAGACCGGAATCCTTCAGGATCTGCTTGCCGATGTCCTCGTTGGTGCCCTTCATGCGGACGACGAGCGGCACCGAGAGGTGCGTTTCGCGCGCGGCGGCGACGACGCCGTTGGCGATCGTGTCGCAGCGCATGATGCCGCCGAAGATGTTGACCAGGATGCCCTTGACCTTGGGGTTCTTGAGCATGATCTTGAAGGCTTCGGTGACCTTCTCGGTCGTCGCGCCGCCGCCGACGTCGAGGAAGTTGGCCGGCTCGGCGCCGAACAGCTTGATCGTGTCCATCGTCGCCATGGCCAGGCCGGCGCCGTTCACCAGGCAGCCGATGTTGCCGTCGAGCGAGATGTAGGCGAGGTCGAACTTGGAGGCTTCGATTTCGTCGGCGTCCTCTTCGTCGAGGTCGCGGTAGGCGACGATCTCGGGGATGCGGTAGAGGGCGTTCGAGTCGAAGTTGAACTTGGCGTCCAGCGCCTTGATGTTGCCGTTGCCTTCGAGGATCAGCGGATTGATTTCCGCGAGCGAGGCGTCGGTTTCCATGTAGCAGGTGTAGAGCTTGGCGATCTCGGCCTTGGCCTTTTCGACCGAGGCTTCCGGAACGCCGATGCCGCGCGCCAGGTTCTCGGTCTGCTGGTCGGTGATGCCGACCAGGGGATCGACGAATTCCTTGAGGATCTTCTCGGGCGTGGCGTGCGCCACTTCCTCGATGTCCATGCCGCCCTCGGAGGAGGCCATCACGGCGACCTTCTGCGTGGCGCGGTCGGTGAGGACGGCGAGGTAGTATTCCTTCTTGATGTCGGCGCCTTCTTCGATCAGCAGGCGGCGGACCTTCTGGCCCTCCGGACCGGTCTGGTGCGTGACCAGTTGCATGCCGAGAATCTGGCCCGCGTATTGACGCACTTCGTCGAGCGACTTGGCGACCTTCACGCCGCCACCCTTGCCGCGGCCACCCGCGTGAATCTGGGCCTTGACGACCCACACCTTGCCGCCCAGTTCCTCGGCGACCTTGACGGCTTCGTCGACGGAGAAGGCAGGCTTGCCGCGCGGCGTCGTCACGCCGAACTTTCTCAGGATCTCCTTGCCCTGATATTCATGAATTTTCATGCGCTTTCCTTGCTTTAGTTGAGGTTGCTGTTGCGAGCTACAGGCAGGTGGGCCTGGGCCTACCCGGTTTTCTGGCTGCGATACCAGCGCGGGTAATAGCGCTGCACCGCTTCAGAATGCGAATCCAGCGCGTGGCATTTGTCGAGCTGATAGGGCTTGTGGGCGCTATCCTCGTTGTCGCGCACGTCGCTGGCGAAAGTCTGCAGGGCTGCGGTCGGCAGGAACATCACGAGTTCGGTGACGTGCGAGCAACCGTGCGTGCCGCCGAACAGGTCCTTGACCGCCTTGCGGAAGCCGTGGAACAGGTTGAGGCCGACCAGCCGGGAGTAATTGGGGTGAATGCCGTCGCACAGCCCGTCGTAGGGCATGGCGTCGGTGCACGCGACTGCGTCGAGCACGTTCATTTTGGCGTCGATCGTGACGCGCACCCACATGTCGTGCACCGCTTCGCCGCGGGCGATGGTCTTCGACGAAATCGGGTAGTCGTGGTGCTTGAGATCGGTGAGCCGCGCCTCGATGTCCCAGCAACCGTCGGCGCGTTTGTAACCGTCGAGCTGGACGCTGCGGGTATGCATGCGGGTGCGTTCGGCAGTCGGCGGAGGCAGCGGCATCGAGGGTCCTGATGGGAATGGCGGGCGGATTCTGGGTTTAGCTTACGATGGTAGCACAAAAACGAGGTCCGATTTTCGCCGAAATTCATAATTATGTATTTTAGTGAGTTCCGGCGAGGTCGCCGGAACGGACGGCGAAGCCCGCCTATGCTGGCTGCAACCCGTATTTCCGGATCTTGTCGTGCAGGGTCGTTTTGGCGATCTTCAGGGTCTCGCTGGTGCGCGCCAGGCTGCCGCCGTTGCGTTGCAGCTCGGCGGCGATCAACGCGCGCTCGAAGCCCTCCACCGCCTCGGCGAGCGGCACGCCGCCGTCGCCCAGCGCGCTGCCGTCGGCGCCGGGCGGCAGGCCGCCCTTGCGCAGGCCGAGCACGTAGCAGTCGGCGGCGTTGCGCAGTTCGCGCACGTTGCCCGGCCAGGGCTGCGCCATCAGTTCGCGCAGCACTTCGGACGAGATCGCCGGCACCGGCCGCTCGTGGCGGCGGGCGGAGTGCAGGACGAAGTGTTCGAAGAGCGTCGGGATGTCCTCGCGCCGCTCGCGCAGAGGCGGCAGATCGATGGTCGCCACGTTGAGCCGGTAATAGAGGTCGGGACGGAACTTGCCGGCCTGCGCGAGCTGCGCCAGATCGTCCTTGGTCGCGGCGATCACCCGGCAAGCGACCGGGATCAGCTGGTTCGAGCCGAGCCGCTCCAGTTCGCGCTCCTGCAGCACGCGCAGCAGCTTGATCTGCATCTGCATCGGCATGCTCTCGACTTCGTCGAGAAAGAAGCTGCCCCGGCCGGCGTGCTCGATCTTGCCGATGCGCCGCTTCTGCGCGCCGGTGAAAGCGCCCGGCTCGTGCCCGAAGAGTTCGCTGTCGAGCAGCGTGTCCGGAATGCCGCCGCAGTTGAGCGCGACGAAGTTCTCCTTGCGGCGCGCGCTGTGCTCGTGTAGGCAGCGCGCGACGAGTTCCTTGCCGGTGCCGGTTTCGCCGCGGATCAGCACGTCGACCGAGGTGTCGGCGATGTCGAGGATGCGCTTGCGCACCTCCTCCATCTGCGGCGAGCGGCCGATCAACGCGCTTTCGATGCCCTCGCGGTGTTCGAGGCGGCGGCGCAGGGTTTCGACTTCGAGCGTCAGCGCGCGCTTCTCCAGCGCACGGCTGACGACCTCGACGAGGTGCTCGGGCGAAAAGGGCTTCGGGATGAAATCGTAGGCGCCGCTGCGCATCGCTTCGACGGCCAGCGTCACGTCGCCGTGGCCGGTGATCATGATCACCGGCAGCGCCGGGTCGAGTTCGTGCGCCCAGCGCAGCAGCTGCAGGCCGTCGATGCCGGGCAGGCGCATGTCGGTGACGACGACGCCGGGAAAGGCCGGCGTCAGGCGGCGCTGCGCCTCCTCGGCAGTGGCGACGCCGGCGACCGCGATGCCTGCGAGCTGCATGGCCTGTTCGCAGCCGAGGCGCACGTGCGGATCGTCTTCGACGATGAGGACCGATAGCGTGTCGTTCATGAAGCGGAAGCTCCCTGTTGGGTCGGCAGATGGATGACGAAGCGCGCGCCGCCGCCGGGCGCGCTTTCGGCGGTCAGGTCGCCGCCGAAGTCGCGCACGATGTCGCGCGAGATAACGAGGCCGAGGCCCAGCCCCTCGCCGGCCGGCTTGGTCGTAAAGAAGGGCTCGAACAGGCGACCGATCACGTCGGGCGAAAAGCCGCCGCCGGTATCGGCGACCGCCAGCGCGATGCGCCCGCCGGCGCCGGATGAACCAACGCGCTCGGCGGCAATCGTCAGGCGGCGCACCGGCTGCACGGTCATCGCGTCGATCGCGTTGCCGATCAGATTGACGAGCACCTGTTGCAGGCGATTCTGGTCGCACCAGGCGATCAGTTCGCCAGGCCGGCAGCGGTTGTCGACGCTGACGCCGCTGCGCTGCAGGCGCTGATCGAAGAGAAAGAGCGCGCTGGCAACGGCGTGCGCCACGTCGACCGCGCTGGAGACGGCGGGCGACTTGCGCGCGAAGGTCTTCAGCGGCGTGATGATGCTGCCCATCTGCTCGGCCAGCTGGCCGACGATGCGCAGGTTGTCGGCGGCGGTTTCCAGATTGCCGCGGCGCATGAATTCGATGGCGTTGCCGGACAGCGTGCGCACGGCGCCGAGCGGCTGGTTGAGCTCGTGCGTGATGCCGGTCGCCAATTGGCCGAGCACGGCGAGCTTGGCCGCCTGCACGAGTTCGTCCTGCGCGGCGCGCAGCGTCTGTTCGGCACGTTTGCGCTCGCCGACCTCGGCCTCCAGGCGGCGGACGGCGTCGGAAAGATCGGCGGTGCGCTCCGCGACGCTGCGTTCGAGCGCCTGGTTGGCCTGCTTGAGCAGCGCCTGGTTTTCGAGCCGGGAATGCAGGACGCGGCGGCGCTGGCGCAGGTAGAGCATGCCGAGCAGCAGGCAGGCGACGGCGGCGGCGGCCAGCGCGCCGTGCGTCAGGGCCTGCGCGCGCACCGGACGCAGATTGGCGAAGACGAGCAGGCGCCAGGCCGATTCCGGCAGGTTGCGGCTGAGCGCGAGATAGTCGCGCCGCCCGCGCGGCGTTTCGCCGGGCAGCGGCGCGGCGGAGGGAAAGCTGACGAGCGTGCCGTCGGCCGCCGCCTCGACGTCGACGTCGAGCGAGAAGGCGCCGGGGGCGCGGCCGTCGAACTGCTGGCGGCGGATGTCGGCGATCACCTCGCCGGACAGGGGTTTGAGTGTCGCGTACTTCCACTCGGGCGGCGACGCGAGCAGGACCACGCCGTTGCCGTCGGCGATCAGCGCCGGCCCCTCCGCCACCTCGTGCGCCAGCCAGCGGCGTTCGAGGCTGGCGATGCCGCTCTTCACCACGGCGACGCCGATCACCCGCCAGTCCTGGCGTTCGTCGCGGATCGGATGGGCGAAGAAATAGCCGGGCTCGTTGCGCACGGCGTCGACGCCGTACTGGCGGTACGGCGTGCCGGCCGCCGCGGCGCGGAAGAAGGGGCGGTAGGAAAAATCGGCGCCGAGCACGTTGTCCGAATAGATCCAGTCGCTCGACGCGACGACGATGCCCTGCATGTCGAGCACGAAGACCGCCAGCCCGTCGATGTGCGCGTTGAGCCGCTCGAGGTGGCGGTTCACCGCGAGCTGCCGCGCCCCCTCCCCTTTCGCGTCGATTGGATGGCGCAGCAGGTCGAGCACTTCCGAGTTGAGCGCGACGACGCCCGGAATGTGCGCGTGCCGCGTCACCTCGCGGTCGATCGCCGCCGTCATCAGGTCGAGCTGATGGCTGGTGTTGGCGCGCAGGTCGCGCAGCCCAGCGCGCTCCGAAAAGCGGTAGCCGAGGACGCCGCTGAGCACCAACAGGAAGAGCATCAGGAAGATGCCCGCCGCGCGCAGCCGGAGCAGGCGCCGCGCGGCGGACGGGAGTTCGGCGGCGGTCATCGGGCGGCGCGGTGGCGTGGCGGAGAAAAAGGCGCGGGAAGTGCCGCAGGCGCAGGCATCGGCTCGGCGGCGCCCGTCCTCAGGCCAACCGGCGCGGCGCGGTGAGGACTTCCGGACGGAGCACGGCGTCGAGCTCGGCGCGCTCCATCAGCCCCATCTCGCAGACCAGATCGGCGACCGGGCGGCCGCTCTTCAGCGCCTCCTGCGCGACGCGCGTGGCGTTCTCGTAGCCGATGTAGGGATTCAGCGCGGTGGCGAGGCCGGCCGAGGTGCGCACGCGCTCGGCGAGCAGTTCGCGATTGGCGGTGATGCCCTTAACGCAGTGCTCGGTCAGCGTGCGGCAGGCGGCGGTCAGATGCTCGACGCTCTTGAACAGGCTGTGCCCGATGATCGGCTCGAAGGCGTTGAGCTGCAGCTGGCCGGCTTCGGACGCCATGGTGATGGTCACGTCGTTGCCGATCACCTCGAAGGCGACCTGGTTCACCACTTCCGGGATCACCGGATTGACCTTGCCCGGCATGATCGACGAACCGGCCGCGCGCGGCGGCAGGTTGATCTCGCCGAAGCCGGCCTGCGGGCCGCTGGAGAGCAGGCGCAGGTCGTGGCAGGTCTTCGACAGCTTGCTGGCGACGCGCTTGAGCACGCCGGAAAGCTGCACGAAGGCGCCGGTATCCTGCGTCGCCTCGATCAGGTTGGGCGCCGCCAGCAGGTCGAGGTCGGAGAGGTGCGACAGGTGCCCGATGGCCAGCCCGGAATAGCGGATGTCGGTGTTGATGCCGGTGCCGATCGCCGTCGCGCCGAGATTGACCTCGCGGATCAGCGCGATCGCCTCGCCGAGGCGCGCCTCGTCCTCGCCGAGCATCACGGCGTAGGTCGAAAATTCCTGCCCGAGCGTCATCGGCACCGCATCCTGCAGCTGGGTACGGCCGATCTTGAGCACGTCCCGGAACTCATCGGCCTTGGCCTCGAAGGCTTCGCGCAACTCGGCCATCGCCGCCAGCAGTTTGGCGATGCCGAAACAGGCGGCGACGCGCAGCGCCGTCGGATACACGTCGTTGGTGCTCTGCGACATGTTCACGTGGTTGAGCGGGTGCAGTTCCTTGTAGTCGCCCTTGGCGTGCCCGAGCAGTTCGAGCGCGCGGTTGGCGATCACTTCGTTGGCGTTCATGTTGGTCGAGGTGCCGGCCCCGCCCTGGATGACGTCGACGACGAACTGCTCGTGCAGGCGCCCTTCGGCGATTTCCTTGCAGGCGCGGACGATGGCGTCGGCGCGCCGCGCGTCGAGCTGGCCGAGCTCGCGGTTGGCCAGCGCCGCGGCGTGCTTGACCAGCGCCAGCGCGCGGATCAGGTCGCTGTAGCTGCCGATCGGCTTGCCGCTGATCGGGTAGTTCTCGATCGCGCGCAGCGTATGGATGCCCCAGTAGGCATCCTCGGGAACGGCGGCGTCGCCGAGCAGGTCGTGTTCGTTGCGGGTGGTCATGGCATCGACTCCAGAGAGGGGACGGACGGGCTGTCGGTCGTACCGGAGACATCCGGCCCGGGCGCGAAGGGCGGTCGGCGCCCCCGGCCGGCGCCGGGAACGGCGGCCGGGGGAAGGATCAGTGCTGCAGGATCTTGGCCAGGAATTGCTGCGCGCGTTCCGAGCGCGGGTTGGCGAAGAAGGTTTCCTTGGCCTCGTCCTCGACGATCCGGCCCTGGTCCATGAAGATCACGCGGTGCGCGACGCGGCGGGCGAAACCCATCTCGTGCGTCACGCACATCATGGTCATGCCTTCCTGCGCCAGTTCCGTCATCACGTCGAGCACTTCGTTGATCATTTCCGGATCGAGCGCCGACGTCGGCTCATCGAACAGCATGCAGATCGGATCCATCGCCAGCGCGCGGGCGATCGCCACGCGCTGCTGCTGACCGCCGGAAAGCTGGCCGGGGTGCTTCTGCGCGTGCGCCTTGAGGCCGACGCGGTCGAGCAGCTGCATGCCCTTCTCCGCGGCCTCGTCCTTGCCGCGGCCGAGCACCTTGATCTGCGCGATGGTCAGGTTCTCGATGATGGACAGGTGCGGGAACAGTTCGAAATGCTGGAAGACCATGCCGACATGAGAGCGCAGCTTGGAGAGGTTGGTCTTCGGGTCGCCGACGGAAACGCCGTTGACCAGGATCTCGCCGCCCTGGAAGGGTTCGAGGCCGTTGACGCACTTGATCAGCGTCGATTTGCCCGAACCCGACGGCCCGCAGACGACGACCACTTCGCCCTTGTTCACGTGCGTGCTGCAGTCGGTGAGCACCTGGAAGGCGCCGTAGTGCTTGCTGACATTGTTGATCGTAATCATCTGGAAACTCCGGTAGGCAGCGACGACGGCCTCAGGCCGTCTTCAGTTTCTTTTGGTAGTGCCGCACGAGCTGCGAGGCAACGAAGCAGAGAACGAAGTAGACGGCGCCGGCGAAGAGCAGCATCTCGACCAGACGGCCGTCGCGGTCGCCGACCTTGTAGGCGGCGCCGAAAAAGTCGGCGAGCGCCGAGACGTAGACCAGCGAGGTGTCCTGGAACAGGATGATGCCCTGCGTGAGCAGGAGCGGCACCATGTTGCGGAAGGCCTGCGGCAGCACGACGAGGCGCATGGACTGGCCGTAGCTCATGCCGAGCGCGCTGGCCGCGGCCATCTGCCCCTTCGACACTGACTGGATGCCGGCGCGGATGATCTCCGAGTAGTAGGCCGCCTCGAACAGCGCGAAGCCGGTGATCGCCGACGACATGCGCATGTCGGTGCCGGCCGGCATGCCGAGCAGCGATTCGAGCAGCTGCGGGACGATCAGGAAGAACCAGAGCAGCACCATGACCAGGGGCACGGCGCGGAACAGGTTGACGTAGCCGGCGGCCAGCCAGGCCAGCGGCTTGATCGATGAGAGGCGCGCCATCGCCAGCACGGTGCCCCAGACGATGCCGAAGACGACGGCGACGCCGGTGATCTTGAGCGAGACGAGCATGCCCTGCCAGAGGAAGGGCAGCGACCCGGGAATCGAGGACCAATCGAATTCATGCATGATCATTTGCCTCCGATGTAGCCGGGAACGCGCACGCGCGCTTCGACCCAGCGCATGCCGAACATCACGACGACGTTGATGATCAGGTAGGCCAGGGTGACGGCGATGAAGGACTCGTAGGGCTGCGCGGTGTAATCGACCAGCTGACGCCCCTGCGCGGCGAGTTCGAGCAGGCCGATCGTCGAACAGACCGCCGAGTTCTTGAAGATGTTGAGGAATTCCGAGGTGAGCGGCGGCACGACGATGCGGAAGGCCATCGGCAGCAGCACGAAACGGTAGGTCTGCGGCAACGTGAAGCCCATCGCCAGGCCGGCGTTCTTCTGCCCGGGCGGCAGCGAGTGGATCCCGGAACGGACCTGCTCGGCGACGCGGGCGCTGGTGAACAGCGCGAGACAAAGCAGCGCGGCGAGGAACTGCTGGACGACCGGATTGCTCTGTTTATAGGCGTTGCCCAGGCTTTCGGGCAGCAGTTCGGGCAGCACGAAATACCAGAGGAAGAGCTGGACGAGCAGCGGGATGTTGCGGAACAGTTCGACCCAGGCGGTGGCGATGCCCGACAGCCATTTGTTCGGCACCGTGCGCAGCACGCCGACCAGGGCGCCGATCAGCAGCGCCAGGACCCAGGCTGCGAGCGACAGGCCGATGGTCATCTTGAAACCGTAGATCATCCATCCGAGATAGGTATCGTCGCCGCTCGCCGTCGGCTGCAGGAATACCCCCCAGTCCCAGTTGTAAGCCATTGCATTCTCCTGCTTGGATCAAACACCGCGGGCCGGCGGGAACACGCTGCGCTCCGGCCGGCCCGCGTCGGGACGGGAATCAGTCGAAGGCCTTGTCGTTCGGCGCCTTGTACAGCGCCTTCATGGCGTCGGAAAGCGGGAAGCCGAGGTTGAGGCCCTTGGGCGGGATCGGCTGCTGGAACCACTTCTGGTAGATCTTTTCCGCTTCGCCCGAAGTCATCGCCTTGGCCAGCGCGGCATCGACCACCTTCTTGAAGGCCGGATCGTCCTTGCGCATCATGCAGCCGTAGGCCTCGAACGATTGCGGCGTGCCGACCACGGTCCAGTCGCCCGGCTTCTTCGCCTTCGCCATTTCGCCGAAGAGCAGCGCGTCGTCCATCATGAAAGCGACGGCGCGGCCGGTTTCCAGCGTCAGGAAGGCTTCGCCGTGATCCTTCGCGGAGATGACGTTCATCTTCATCTGCTTCTCTTCGTTCATCTTGCGCAGCAGACGCTCGGACGTGGTGCCGGCGGTGGTCACCACGTTCTTGCCGGCGAGATCCGGGAAGTCGTTGATGCCCGAGGTCTTCTTGGTCATCAGGCGGGTGCCGATGATGAAGATGGTGTCGGAAAAGGCGACCTGCTTCTGGCGTTCGAGGTTGTTGGTCGTCGAGCCGCACTCGAGGTCGACGCTGCCGTTCTGCACCAGCGTGATGCGGTTGGCCGAAGTCACCGGCATCAGGCGGACGTCGAGCTTGGCGAGCTTGAGCTCGGCCTTCACCGCCTCGACCGCCTTGAGCATCATCTCGTGCGAGTAGCCGATGACCTGCTGCTTGTCGTCGTAGTAGGAGAAGGGAATCGAGGATTCGCGGTGGCCGAGCGAAATCGTCCCGGTGTCCTTGATCTTCTTCAGC
The DNA here is from genome assembly GCA_001897745.1 of Candidatus Accumulibacter sp. 66-26. GTDB lineage: Bacteria > Pseudomonadota > Gammaproteobacteria > Burkholderiales > Rhodocyclaceae > 66-26. The sequence continues at coordinate 21,612 of MKUH01000043.1, read as the reverse complement.
GTCCCGGTTTCCTGGGCGAAGGCCGGAGCGGCGAGCAGCGCGGCGGTCAGGGCGGTGACGGCAAAACGGGTACAGGTCTTGTTCATTTTGTCTCCTACGTTCTGATCAATCGAAAAAGCGGCGGGACGGGCCCGACCTGGATGCAATGCACGGCCCATGCCAGGACCGGCCGACGCCCTGAATGCATGATTTGCGGGGCGCCGCCGACGATACGGCGAAGCGGGCATTCGGAAATCCGAACAAATCCACAATAGCGCATTCGGCTTTCCGAATACAGCGCGGCGCGCCGGGGCGGCGCCAAGCCCGCCGCCGTCCCTTACAATTGCCGCTCCCGCCCACCCACGCGCCGTCCCGGCGCCGCCCGCCATGCGCCCTGCTCCGCTCCGCTACGCCATCCGCCCGCTGCGCCCGGAGGCGCACCTGTTCGAGGTTTCCTGCACGGTCGCCGCGCCCGCCCCGGCCGGCCAGCGTTTCGCGCTGCCGGCGTGGATTCCCGGCTCCTACCTGATCCGCGACTTCGCGCGCCACGTCGTCGCCATCCGCGCCGAGGCGGGCGGCAAGTCCGTCCGCCTCGCCAAGCTCGACAAGCACACCTGGCAGGCGCCACCGGTCAAAGGCGCGCTCACCGTGACCTGCGAGGTCTACGCCTGGGACCTGTCGGTGCGCGGCGCCCACCTCGACACGACGCACGCCTTCTTCAACGGCGCCAGCGTTTTCCTGCGCCCGCTCGGCCACGAGGAGGCGCCTTGCCTGGTCGACATCCAGGCGCCGCCGGGCGCGGCCTACGCCGACTGGCGCGTGGCCAGCGCGCTGGCGCCGGCGCGCGGCGAAAAAGGCGCCGCCGCGCGGCACGGCTTCGGCCTCTATCGCGCCGAAAACTACGACGCGCTGATCGACCATCCGGTCGAGATGGGAAATTTCACGCTGGGCAGTTTCAAGGCTTGCGGCGTGCCGCACGAGATCGTCGTCAGCGGCCGCCACGACTGCGACATGGAACGTCTGTGCGCCGACCTCAAGCGCATCTGCGAATGGCAGATCCGCTTCTTCGGCGAACCGGCGCCGATGGCGCGCTACGTCTTTCTCGTCACCGCCGTCGGCGACGGCTACGGCGGCCTCGAACACCGCGCATCGACCGCCCTCCTCTGCGCGCGCGACGACCTGCCGCAGCGCGGCATGACGGGCACGCCGGAGCGCTACCGGACCTTCCTCGGCCTGTGCAGCCACGAGTATTTCCACACCTGGAACGTGAAGCGCATCAAGCCGGCCGCCTTCACGCCCTACGATCTCGACGCCGAGAACCACACCACGCTGCTCTGGGCCTTCGAGGGCTTCACCTCCTACTACGACGACCTCGCGCTGCTGCGCTGCGGCGCCATCGCGCTCGACGACTGGCTGGCGCTGACCGCGAAGAACCTCGCCAACGTCAGCCGCGGCCCCGGCCGCCTGCGCCAGACGCTGGCCGAATCGAGCTTCGACGCGTGGAGCAAGTTCTACCGCCCAGACGAGAACACGCCGAACGCCGTCGTCAGCTACTACGCCAAGGGCGCGCTCGTCGCGCTCGCGCTCGACCTCACGCTGCGCGCCGGAACGCAGGGCAGGGTCGCGCTCGACGACGTGATGCGCGCGCTCTGGGAGCGCTACGGCAAGACCGGCCGCGGCGTCGGCGAAAGCGCGCACGACAGCGACATCCGCCGCCTCGCCGAAGAACTCTCCGGCCTGTCGCTGAAACGCTTCTTCGACGACGCGGTGTATGGCACGCGCGACCTGCCGCTCGCCCGCCTGCTCAAGCCCTTCGGCATCGCGCTGGAATGGGAGGCGGGGAAAACCCCGGCGCTCGGCGCCCGGACGAGCGACGAAGGCGGCTTCGTCAAACTGGCCACGGTCTACGACGGCGGCCCGGCGCAGGACGCCGGCCTCGCCGCCGGCGACCTGCTGCTCGCCCTCGACGGCCTGCGCGTCGCCCCGGCCACGCTCGACGCCCGGCTCGCCCGTCGCCGCCCCGGCGACACGCTGACGGTGCACGCCTTCCGGCGCGACGAACTGATGGAGTTCCGCGTCCGCCTCGCGCCGCCCACACCGGAAACCGCACACCTGACGCTCGCCCCGCGCGCCACGGCGCAGGCCAGGACGCTGCGCCGGCAATGGCTGGGCGCCTGAAGAAGAACGGAGAGCGGAGAAACCCGCGCTTCGGAAACGACGGCCCTGCCGCGCAGCCGGGGGCTGCGGCAAGACGCGGACAGTGCAAGTTCGCGCCTGCGAACGCCCCGTTGCGCCAGATTCGCCGCAGCCCCGGCCCCCTATCCCGCCACTTTCCCGCGGAATTCGCGCCGGAAATCGCAACCATCGCCGGCCTTTGGCTAGAATGACGCTTTCCCGTACCCATTGCAGGCTGGCCAGAAAATCATGACCCAGGACGAACTCAAACAGGCCGTCGGCCGCGCCGCGCTGAAATACGTGGTCGAAGGCGAAATCGTCGGCGTCGGCACCGGCTCCACCGCCAACTGCTTCATCGACGCGCTGGCCGGAATGAAAGACCGCATCAAGGGCGCCGTGGCCAGTTCGGAGGCCACGCGCAAACGTCTCGAAGGCCACGGTATCCCGGTCTTCGACCTGAACGACGTGAGCGACATCCCGGTCTACGTCGACGGCGCCGACGAGATTACCGTCGAGATGCACATGATCAAGGGCGGCGGCGGCGCGCAGACGCGCGAGAAGATCGTCGCCGCGGTGGCTAGGCAGTTCGTCTGCATCGCAGACGGCTCCAAGCTGGTGCCGGTGCTCGGCAAGTTCCCGCTGCCCGTCGAGGTGATCCCGATGGCGCGCGCCCAGGTCGCGCGCGAGCTTGCGCGGCTGGGCGGCTCGCCGGTGCTGCGCGAAGGCTTCGTGACCGACAACGGCAACCTCATCCTCGACGTGCACGGGCTGGAAATCGTCGACCCGGTAGGGCTGGAAACGCGCATCGACCAGATCGTCGGCGTCGTCACCAACGGCCTTTTCGCCCGCCGCCCGGCCGACGTCTGCCTGCTCGGCACGGCGACGGGCGTGCAGACCCTCGGCAGGGAATGAAACACGGCTGTCACATTGGGCGGCTAAGCTGGCGATTTGGTAAAGCAATGCGTCACAAAGCGGAGCAAAAGGCATGAACGAGCACATCTCGAAGAACTTCGACCTCGAACTCGAACAGCTGCGCACCAGCGTGCTGCAAATGGGCGGACTGGTCGAACAGCAGGTCAAGAAGGCGATGGAAGGCCTCTACGCCGGCGACCTGCCGCTGCTCGAAGCGGTGATCCGCGACGACAGCCGCGTCAATCAGCTGGAAATCGAGATCGACGGCGCCTGCAATCAGGTGATCGCCCGGCGCCAGCCGACGGCGATCGACCTGCGCATGATCCTGACCGTGCTGAAGAGCGTTTCCGACCTCGAACGGATCGGCGACAAGGCGCGCAAGATCGCCCGTCTGGGCACCGTCCTGCACGACCAGCACGCCTCCAGCGTGCCCGATGTCGAACTCGGCCACATCGCCGAACTCTCGCTCAAGATGCTGCGCGCCTCGCTCGACGCCTTCGCCCGCCTCGACGTGAATATCGCCGCCGAAGTCCTGCACATGGACGAGACGGTCAACAGCGAATACCGAGCCGTGGCCCGCCTGCTGGTTTCCTACATGATGGAAGACCCGCGCACGATCACGCGCTCGCTCGACATCATGAACATCGCCAAGGCCATCGAGCGCGTCGGCGACCACGCCAAGAACATCGCCGAATACGTGATCTACATGGTCAAGGGCTACAACGTGCGGCACTCGACGCCGAGCGAGATCGACCAGAAGATCGCCCAGAGCTGAAGCGCACCGCACCCGCAAAGCAAAACGCCCCTCGCAAGGGGCGTTTTTTCATGGTGCCGCCACCGCGCCGCGCAAGGTGCGCAGCGCGCGACACGGCTCAGGGCTTGGGCGGAACGTAGCCCTGCACCTGGTCGGCACCGCTGCCGAAGAAGTGCTTTTCGATCTGCTCGGCCAGATACTTGCGATGCGCCGCATCGGCGAGGTTGAGACGGTTCTCGTTGATGATCATCGTCTGCATGCGGATCCACTGCTGCCAGGCTTCCTTCGACACGCTCTCGTAGATCCGCTTGCCGAACTCGCCCGGGTAGGGCGGAAAATCGAGGGCTTCGGCCTCGCGGCCGAGTTTGATGCAATTGACCATTCTTGCCATGGCATTCACTCCGTAAGCTGTACGCGAAAAAGACCCGGCGATTATACCGTGCGCGGCGCGGAGCGAATCCGGCGCGCAAGGCCGTTCGGCATCAACGCCCCTGCTTGCCTTGCCAGGCCTGTCGGTGCCACTCCGACGGCCGCATGCCGAAGCGCGCCTTGAACAGCTTGGTGAAATCGGATTGATGGGCAAAGCCGCAACGCCACGAGAGCGCCCCCAGATGCTGGACCGGATCCTGCTCCATCAAGCGTCGCGCGCGCTGCAGGCGAATTTCACGCAGGCTTCCCATCACCGTTTCGCCCCGCGCCGCAAAAGCTTCGTACAGTCGCGTGCGCGAGCAGCCAGCGCCGTGAGCGATAACAAACGCATCAAGATCGTGACGGTGAGCGTTTTGTTCCATGAAACGTACTGCCGCCGCATGGCGACCGACGTGCAAGCTTTCGGACAGGTCAGGCAGGTCGGCAGCGTCGCCCTGACGGGCAAGATTGCGCAAGGTCAAAAGTGCCAGCGCGCGCGTTGCGTCAAGCATGCCCGCATATTCGCCGGCAGCCACCTTGTCGGGCCGGCGAGCCAGTAGCGCCAAATGACCGAACTGGCTCGCCAGGGCCGGGGCCAGCGCACAACGCTCCTGCGCCATCAGCACATTGGACGGTTCACGCCCCAGCGCCGCCGTCACCGCGCTGCGCGGCAGCGCCAGATAGGTCTGGCGCGCATTCTCACTCCAGAGGTAGTGAGCTTCTTGCTGGCAGGCATACAAGCCCAGCATGCCCGGTTTGACGTGCTGGTTTCCACCCGGCCCGGCATTGAGCCGCATATTGCCGGCCTGGAGCAAAGAGAGCACCACCATGTCCTCCCCCGGCGGCACACACTTCGGATCGGTGCGCATTTCGTAGGCGGAAGAACGCTTGGTACCGAAAATGCACGCACTGCTGCGCATCAGCGACCACGATGCATCGAACTCTCCAGGCGAAGAGAGCGGCCGCGCGTCGACCCAGTTATGGGCCACATCGCGCCAGTAATCTATGCGCAGCGAAGGATCGGTTTCGCTGGAAGACCAGTGTTCCAGGGTACACGGAGGGGACAGGGCGGATGTCGTCATGGCTGAAACCTATCACACCGCAGCGCCTCGTTGCACCCAGGGGGCATACATTTGGACTAGGCAGAAACAGCACCTGACGGGGCAACGGTCCGGGCAGTTTTTCCCTCCAACTCGGAAGCGGACATCCGCCGGCGGTGCGACGCAGGGAAAACGCACCCGACGAAGCGATACGCCTGACCAGCGCCCGGTTCTGCAGGAATGAAACGGATAACCCCGTGGAGGACAACTGCCGCAGCCCGCGCGGGATTACCGCCATCCGTAACGAGCATCGCGTGCTTCGGCGACAGCCGTCTGCCATCGGTAGCGAATCGCGAATGCTCATGCCCCACATCCACCGCAGCGTCGGAGCCTTTGCCCGCCTCCCATCTCGGCCGGATACAGGACACATGCAGGACGCATTCATCAAAGTCGGGACGGATACCCGAAAAAAAGCGCATCCGGGCGGAACGGCGACCAATTAGCATTCATGCACTCATCTAGACAAGGTCTAGGTAGAGGAAGCAACCGACCGTATCCATCGTGCGTCGCGCAACACCCATTGATCCGCCTCGCTTTCATGCACACTCCAGAATACAAACTCAGGTTAGCGGCCGCGCGGCCTCGCGCGAACAGAGCGCGTACGGCACGCTTCGCCGGGCTTGCTCCCGAAAGCAAACGGTGAAAGCCCTGCTCGTCGACGATCACGCCCTGTTCCGGGAGGGCTTCAAGCTGATGCTGGAACGGCATTGGCCAGCCCCCCTTTGCATCGTCGAGGCCGGCTCCGCCGAGAGCGGACTGGAAATCGTCGGCACACAATCTTTCGATATCGTCTTTCTCGACTTCGGACTGCCGGGCCTCGATGGGCTTGACGGGCTATGCGCCCTCCGCGCGGCGGCGCCAAGCAGTTGCATCGTCGTGCTTTCCGCCGTGACCAGCGCCGAGATCGTGCGCCAGGCCCTGCTCTACGGCGCGCAGGGTTACATTCCGAAGACGATCAATGCCGAGGCAATGCGCGAGGCGCTTGACCGGATTCTCGACGGCCAGGTCTACGCGCCCGCCGTTGCCGTCGCCCCCGGCGAATGCCTGGAAGACATCCTGACCGCGCGCCAGGTCGAGGTTCTCATCGAGCTGTGCGCCGGTCGCAGCAACCGAGAGATCGGCGACCGGCTGGGCATGAGCGAGAACACGGTACGCGCGCACGCTTCCGCGATGTTCCGGACGCTGGGCGTGCGCTCGCGCACCGAGGCCGCCCTGCTCGCCAAGCGCAAGGGACTTTCTTGAGCGAGGAGCGCGAGGCCTCCCTCGAATCGCGCCTGCTCGGCGAGCAGGTGGCGCTGCTCCACCATCAGAGCCGCATCCTGTTCGTCGGTAGCGGCGCCAGCACCCTCCTCCTCGTCTGGCTGCTGTGGGACGAGCCGGCCGGGCGTGCGCATCTGCTGGCCTGGTTCGTCTCGGTGATGGCCGTGCTGGCGCTGCGCCAGATCGGCGTCGTCTGCTACGACGCCGATACCGCGCGGATGCGGCGCGGCCTGTTCTGGGGCTGGGCCTTCACCCTCGGCGCCGCCGCCTCGGGAATCGTCTGGGGTTATCTCGGCTGGGCCTTCTTCCAGCCCAATCTATTCTTCCTGTTCCCGATCGCCCTGATGATGGCCGGACAGACGGCCCTCTCCGTTCCCACCGTCGGCATGTTCGTTCCCGCCCACATCGCCTTCAACGTGTTCAGCATGACCCCGTTCATGCTGCGCAACTTTCTGGAGGAAGGGCAGCTGTTCTTCGGCCAGAGTCTCGCCATCCTGCTTTTCATGATCGTCTGCGTCGTCTTCGCGTTCCGCCAGCAGTCGATGATCCGCGAGGCGATCCAACTGCGCTTTTCAAACATCGATCTGCTCAAGGGTTTGACCCTGGCGAAGGAGAAGGCCGAGGAGGCCAATGCCGCCAAGAGCCGCTTTCTCGCCGCAGCCAGCCATGACCTGCGCCAGCCGCTGCAGGCGATCAGCCTGTTCACGCATGCCGTAGCGCAGGACGTGGGCGGCGGACGGCTGCCCGAAGTCGCCCTGCTCGGCAAGCTTCAATCCTCCTGCGACAGCCTGGAAAGCCTGCTCGATTCACTGCTCGACCTGTCGCGAGCCGAAGCCGGCAGCCAGCCGTTGAACGTCGCCGACATTTCCTTGCAGCCGATTTTCGAGCGCATCGAACGCGAATTCACCGATCAGGCGCAAGCCAAGAAGCTGCGTCTGCGCGTCGTGCCGGCGGAACGGGTGGTACGCAGCGACCCGATCCTGCTCGAACGCATTCTGCGCAATCTCGTCGCCAACGCCCTGCGCTACACCGAGCATGGCGCGATTCTCGTCGGCTGCCGGCAACGCGGCGGACGGTTGCGCATCGAGGTGCGCGACAGCGGCATCGGAATTCCACAGCACCTGCACGGCGACATCTTTCACGACTTCTACCAGCTCGGCAATCCCGAGCGCGACCGGCGCAAGGGGCTCGGCCTCGGCCTCGCCATCGTCCGCGCGCTGGCCATCCAGCTCGGCCACGGCATCGATCTGCGCTCGGCGCCAGCCGCCGGCACGACGTTCACCATCACGCTCGACGCCGGCACGACCCCCCCAAGCCTTCGCCAGGCACCGGCCGTATCGCCGGACCGCCTGCGCGGCCGGCTGGTGGCGATCATCGATGACGAGGCACCGATTCGCGAGGCGCTCTCCGACCTGCTGGCCCGATGGCATTGCGCGACGGCCACCGGCGAGGACGCCAACGAGGTGCTGGCGGCGCTCGCCGGCCGCGTTCCAGATGCAATCATCGCCGACCGTCGACTGCGCGGCGGGCGCCTCGGCACGCGCGAGATCGCGCGCTTGCGCAAACGTTTCGGCCCGGTGCCGGCACTGCTCGTCACCGGAGACACGGCGCCAGGCACGGCGAACGACGCACCGTTCCGGCTGCTGCACAAGCCGGTGCAGGGCTTTCGCCTGCGCGCGGAACTCGACGCATTGCTGCGCTCGACCGCCTCCTAGTCCATTCGGAGGATGGACGCTCCCATGCCGCGATGCTGAAATCCACGCCGAGACCGGACTGATCCGCCGCCAGCGGATTCGCGCCGTCCCGCGAACCAGCCCGCTCGACTTGGAGAATCCACAATGAGCATCATCCGCCGCATTGCCTATCCTCTCGCCGCACGCACGGCCTGGCGCACGCTCGTGTTTGCCGCCTGCCTGTCCATGCTGCTGCCTCCCGTATCCGCACTGGCTCAGAACAACCAGATCGTGACCGTGCCGCTGACCGTGGTCACGGTGCCGGTGCCGCCGACCCCGCAGAACCCGGGTGGGCTCGAACAACAGCTGATCCAGATTCCGGACTCCAGCAAGCTCAAGATCAATCCGGACAACGCGCCGACGACGCCGTCGCCCACGGTCAACGTCAGCACCCCGGCGCCGCTCAAGGTAAACACCGCCAGCGGCTGGGGGCCTTCCAACGACCCCATGTACGGCGGCAAATCCGGCGCGCCGACCTGCGGCGGCTACTGGAACGGCAAATTGCAGGAGAGGTGCCCGCCCTCGCCGGCCATCTTCGTCGCCGAGGCGGTCGGCACCTGCCCGGCCGGCAGCTTCGTCGACATCGGCGCCGGCGGCTGCTACGCCTGTCCGGCCGGCTTCAACCGTACCGGCGACGCGGTGACCAGCGATACCGCCTGCAGCAAGGCCGATGCCAGCGTGGGCTTGCATCAGACCGGGGCCAAGCTCGCCGGCGACCTCTGCCCGGCGGGCGGATTCTTTCACCTAACGACCCGCGGCCCCGAGTGCTACACCTGCCCCGAAGGGTACAAGCGATCTGCCGCAACCATCGACGCCTCGAATGCCTGTTTCGTTCCGGCCGGCGAGCGTTTCGCCCGCGCCACGCGGCACATCAAAACCATCTGGCCGCACGACTGCAAGAACGGCCGCTTCCACGACGCCTGGGACGGCGGCGGTTGCTGGACCTGCCCGCCCGGCTACAAGCGGACCGGCAACCATATCGCCGACCACAATGCCTGCGCCCAGAACATCGACGAAAAGCACGCGAAGGCCACGCTGCGCGGCAAGGCCGAATGCAAGGCCGGCGAGTTCTTCGACCCCCGCAACAACGGCGAATGCTGGACCTGCCCAAGCGGCACCTACCGCACCGTCCACCCGGTGACGGGCAACCAAGCCTGCGAACGACGCGCCGGCGTGCAGTTGACCAAGGCCACCCAGGTTTCCGGCTTCAGTTGTCCGGGCGGCACCTTCCTCGATCTCATCAGCAGCCGCGAACCCATCGTGCGCTCGCGCATCGAGAAGCAGATCATCGAAACCGGCAAGCAGGTTTCTTACGGCAACAGCCCGGGCGGCACCTGCTGGAAATGTCCGCCGGGTCACTTCCGCGACATCTACCATGTCGCCAGCCATGCCGCCTGCAAAACCAACTCCATCGGCTGGAAACCGGCCCCCTATGTGCAGCCGGGCCTGTTCGGCCTGAATGGCGCCAGCGAGGTGGCGCAGGCCGTGCTGGCCGACGGCCGCGACCTGGAAGCCCTGATCGCCGCCATGGCCGCCGACACCAAGACTCCGCTGGCCGAAATGCGCAAGGACATCTACGACGACATCGCCAGCGCACCGCAAAGCAGCGCGCTGCTCTCCGTCGCCGTATATAAGCGGATCGAGGCGGCCGTGCGCAACCCGGCCCAAGCCACGGCGGCGGAACGGCGGGTGGTGGCCTCGCTGGCGGAAGCGATCCGCTTGCACCGGACGTTCATCGCCCAGAACGCCCTGGACATGTACGACCAATGGACGGAAGCGCTGATGCGCCAGGCTGAGAACGACGCGCGCAAGGCCGGCCCGGGCAGCATGGAACAGCACCGACTGAACCAGCTGGCATTCAAGGGCGGTGAGATTCCTCCGGACTTCATGCAGTTCGCGGAAGAACAGCTCGTCTTCAACGTCATGGCACCCGCTGCCATGCAGGTCTTCCTGACTGCCTCGACGAGCATGCCCCAACTGCGCAATATGATTTTTCCGCAGGCCAGGGCACGGGCACAACTCCTGGCCCGGAGAGCCGCCAAGGAAGCTGCCGAGCGACTCGCTAAAGGTGTCGGCAAGGAGATCGTCGAGGAAGTGGCCAAAAAAGTCGCCGTAAAAGCAACGACCAAGGCGATGACCAAGATGGCCTCGTTCGCCATGAAGGTCGGCCCGCAGATCGTCATCGACGTGATGATCGAGGCGCTCGTCGTGTCGATCGAACACTACATGGCGGTGTTCAACGCGCGCCCCGAGTTGCTCGCCAACCTGGCCGGCGCGCAACAACCCGTGGATATGCTGCGCGAACTCAATGCCGACGATGGCTGGCTGTTCGACCAGTGGGCCATGAGTCAGGGCAACAGCACCATCGAGCCGCAGAATCGCAGTGCCTTCTCCAGCCTGGCCACCGTTGCGCTGGCCAAGGAACCGCCGGTGCAGACCGGGCCGCTGCCGACGGACAGCCTGCCCAAGGCCCCGGCGCAGGTCAATGCACCGAAGGTCTGGCTGCAGATGCCGGGTGCGGCCACCGACATCGGCATGGGCGGCGGCAGTCTCTGGGCCATCGGCAGCAGCGCCGCGCCGGGCGACCAGGGCGTCTTCCGCTGGGACGGCAAGACCTGGGTGGACATGAAGGGCAAGGGCGTGCGCATCGACGTTGATGCCCAGGGATATGCCTGGGTGGTCAACGAGAAGGGCGAAATCTGGCGCCATGACGGCCGCAGCTGGAACCGTGCCGCCGGCATCGCCAAGGACATCGGCATCGGCCCGCGCGGCGGCATCTGGGTGATCGGTTCTCAGCCGGTGCAAGGCGGTTTCGAGATATTCCGTCAGGTCGGCGGCAACTGGCAGATGGTTCCGGGCGGCGGTGTGCGCATCGACGTCGATCCGCAAGGCAACGCCTGGGTAATCAGCGATGGCGGCGACGTGTTCCGCTACACCGGCAGCAACTGGGCCGGCGTGCCCGGCGTCAAGGCGCGCGACATCGGCATCGGCGGCGACGGCAGCGTCTTCGTCGCCGCCACCGACGGCGGCGTCCATAAGTGGAACGGCCAAACCTGGGTCAAGCGCGACGGTCGCCTGAGCGAACTCACCGTCGATGCCCAAGGCATCCCCTTCGGCACCAGCGACAACAAGCAGATCTGGATGGGCTACCCCTGATGAGCGGCCGCGCGCGCGCCGGGCGACCTTCGATCGATGAACCGTCGTCCGGGATGCGGCGCTCCCGTCCCGCAAGAAGATACGCTTCGTGAACCGCACCCTCCCTACGCTCCTCATGCTGCCGCCGCTGTTGCTGGCGACGGCGGCAGGCGCCCAGCAGGTTGCCACCGCCGTTTCCCGCCCGGTGACGCCGGTGCTGCCGCGCGGTCAGGCGGTCATCGACATCATCACCGTGACGCGCCACCCGGCCTTTCTCGAACCGAGCGCACTCAACGTGCCGGAGGGCGCGCGCATCCTCATCTCGACGGCCTCGCCGGACAACGCGCGAACCTGCGCCCGCGGCGCGCCGATCGGCAGCGAATGCCGGCAGACGGTGCGCGTGACGCTCCAACTGCCGCCGCATTGCCGGCCCGACGACAAGTACGAGGCCCTGTTCCAGGTCGCCTGCTGGCCGGGCACGCCGCCCAGCCTGTGCAAGCCGGGCATCCACCGCTATCTCTTCAGCCTGCCGGGGGAGGCGGGATGCTAGCAGCCGCCCCGAAACGGCGCGGGCGGGGGGGAGCCCCTTCGAAAAAAATATAACTCCTCGTCGGAACCGACCTCCGGAAACCGTCGCTACCAGACCAATCACATATATCAGGGAAATCGGAAATGCCATTACAGTTCGCCGCCTCTTTGCCGCCCAACGCCCCCATCGCCGGTCGCGCGTCACTCCTCGTGCTGTCGCTGGCAATCGCCGGACTCTCCGGCTGCAGCACGCTGGGCGGCCTGGCGCCAACCTCGAACAGCAGCCTGCCGACGGCGCTTGCCGCGCGCTTGCCCGATACCGAACTGCTGAGTTCGGTGCCGACGGAAAAGGTCAACTCGGCATCGCGCCAGTTGGCCGTCGAAGGCTTGAAGGCGATGGATGCGAAGGACTACCGCAGGGCGTCGGACATCTTCAACCTGGCGGTGAAGACCGACATGACCAATTCCTACCTGCACTTCCTGAACGCCGTCGCCTACCAGTTCCGCGGCGTCACCGGCGAAAGCGCGCTGTTCCCTCTCGCCGAACAGGGCTACCAGATGGCGGTCCGCTTCGATGAGTCCAACTGGCTGGCGCGCTACTACTCCGGCCTGCTGGCGATGCATCAACGCGACTGGGCCGGGGCCCAGAGCCGGCTGGCCGAAGCGGCGCTGTACGCCGGCGACCAGCCGGACCTGCTCTACGACCTGGCCGTCGCCTCCTACTACAACCGCGATCCGAAGACCGCCGCCGCCGCGCTGGCCGGCCTGCGCACGCAGCAGGAAGGCGCGGCGGACGATCCGCGCATCCTGCGCGCCTCGGCCATCGTCGCGGCGGCGCTGAACCAGACGGAGGAGGCGGACGGCTTTCTCGACCGGCTGCGCGCAGCGTCGCTGGCGCCCGGCGAGGCCAAGCACGTGGCGGGACGCCTGCGCACCTGGGCATCGGCCTACCAGGACGGCCTGATGAAAACGCAGTTCCCCGGCGGCGGCAGTTTTCCGCAGGCGGGCGCGGGCTTTCCGTCGGGCGGCGGCAATTTCCAGCAGCCCGGCGGCGGCTTTCCGCAGCAGCCTGGTTTTCCGCAGGCCGCCTACCCCGGACAGCAGCCGGGTTTCGGCGCCCAACCTGGCGCCTACGGAATGGGCGGCGCTTTCCAGGGGAACGCCGAGTTCATCGAGAAAAAGATGGCGGTCGTCGATGTCGTGATCCTCAGCACCGAAGAAGACAACTCGCATTCCATGGGGGTCAACCTGCTCGACGGACTGAAAATCCAGTTCGGCAATCAGGCGACCCTGACGCCGGGCTTTTCGGGGACCAAGACGCGGAGCAGCCAATCGACCACGGACTTGCTGGACCCTTCCAACAATACATCGACAAGATCTGAGAGTTCAGTCATTACCCGTCAGATCAATGTTCCTGCGGTCACCTATTCGCTCAACATCGCCAACGCCAACTCCAAGCGCAATGAGGTTCTGGCGCGCCCGACGCTGGTGGCGCTGGGCAACCAGACCTCTAACTTTTTCTCGGGTGTCGACGTAAACGCCGCGGCCGTTTCCAACGGCCAAGGCAGCGCCGTGCAGATTCAGAAGGAAGTCGGCGTCAAACTTGCCGTCACGCCGGAGTTCCTGCCCAACAACCAGATCAAGCTGAACATCGCCGCCGAGCGCACCTTCCTCGCCAACCCCAACTCCTCGGTCGTCTTCGACTTCCGCCTGGACACGACAAAGACGATGGTCAACGCCAACGTAGTGATGAAGTTCGGCGAAACGCTAATCCTCTCCGGCCTGTCCGAGCGCGACCAGTCGCGCGGTCGCGACGGCGTTCCGCTGCTGCAGGACCTGCCGGTCGTCCAGTATCTGTTCTCGCGCAACGTCGAGCGCGATTACTACAAGTCGGTGCTGATCCTGCTGACGCCGCGCAAGGCGCAGTACACCAATCGCGCTGACGAGGATGTCGCCGCCGAAAGCGCGCAAGCGACGCCCGCCGAACGGGCGCTGGCCGAGTTCGAGGGCAAGTATCGCCCGTGGTTCAAGCCCATCCCGAACATCGGCGAGATCGTGCAGTCGCTCGAAAACAGCCCGCTGTACCGGGAGTTCCGCACCGGCGACCTCGCAGCGTCCTGGCAGGGCAGCAGCACGCACGCGCAACGGCTCAAGAGCGCCATCGACTTCCTGTTCTACTGAGGCCGGTCGCTCATGAAACGCCTCGCCAGTCTCATGCTGATCCTCGTTGCGGCGGGGACGGCCGCGCAACCGGCGCCGGCCGTCGCCCCACCCGCTCCGAGCTTGCGCGGCATGGCGTGGACGGCGGTCAACGGCCGCGCCAGCGATCTGTCGATAGGCGCCGACGGCGCCGTCTTCGCCATCGATCCGGAGGGACTCGTCTGGCTGCGCCGGCCAGGGAAAAATTCGTCCTGGATCAGACTGCCCGGCGATTTCCGGCGCATCGCAGCCGCGTCGGAGCGCAATGCCTGGGCCATCGATGCCGAAGGCATGCCCTATGCCTATAACGGCACCTGGTGGCGGCCGATGGGCGAGATTTTCCCGGTAAAAGCCGTGGACATAGCGATCTCCAGCCGAGGCGGCGTATACGCCGTCGCCGGCGACGGCTCGCTGCAGACACTCGACGCACGGCGCGGCGCGCTGGCTTTCCCGGACGCGCCCGGCAATTTGAAGCGGGTTTCGGTCGACGATGCGGGGCATCCCTGGGCTGTGGACCGCGACGGCGCCGTGCACCGTTTCGACGGCAAGGCCTGGAGCCGGTTCGACGATGTTCGCGCGGCGGACGTTTCCGCAGGCCACGGCGGCATCTGGATCGTCGGGACGGACGGACAGCTTCTGACGTTCGATAACGGCGCCGTGAGGCCGCGGCAGGTGGCGGCGGGGGCCGGCGTCGTCGCCACTGCGCCGGGCGGCGTGCCGTGGGTCGCGACGAGCGACGGCCACATCTACGCGCACCGGCCCGATACCGGCGCGCAAGCCCAAGCCTCGCGGCAGGCGCGCAGCCAAGTGTTCACGGAACTGCTCAACTGGCAGCGCGTCAATGGCAGTGCGCGGCAACTGGCGATCTCGCCCAGCGGCGCGATCCTCGCCCTCGGCCGCGACGGCGAAGCCTGGCAATGGAAGGGGAGCGGACAGTGGGGACGCTTGCCAGGCATTTTCAGCCGCCTCGCGCTCGACAAGGGCAACGTTCCCTGGGGAATCGCCGATGGCCGCATCCTGCGCTACCAGGGCAGCTACTGGAGCGAAATTCCCGGCCGCGCCGCCGAGATCGTCGGCGGCGCCGACGGCAGCATCTGGATCGTTCAGCCCGACGGCCAGCCAGCGCGCTGGAAGGCGCGCGAACGGCAGTGGCAGGCGTTTTTCTCGGCCGACAAGCTGCTCCGTCTGGCGGTCGGTCCGGACGGCGAGCCGTGGGCGGTCGCCGAATCTGGGCGCGTCGTGCGCCGCACCGACACGGGCTGGGAAGCACTACCCGAGGTCGACGCCGCAAGCATCGCCATCGGCCCCGACGGCAGCGTATTCGTGACGGGAACGGACAATCGCCTGCTCCGCTGGGATGGCGCCGGCAAGCGCTGGGAGCTCCTGAACGGAAATGCCGAAGCGGTCGCAGTCGGCCCGCGCGGCAAGCCATGGATCGTCGCGCCGGAAGGGCGCATCCTGGCTTCCGCCCTCTTCGACGACATTCCCGACAACCGGGTCAACACGACCTCGATCGCCGCGGGCAACGCGGCCGCCAGCGCAGCCCGCAACGGCAGCGCAGCGGCGGCGACCGTGGTCGGGCAGCCGGGAATCGGGAGCGGCGCGCAACGCGGGCGCATCAACGAGCCGCTGGAATATCGCAAGGTGGCCGGCAAGGCGCGCAACGTCGCCATCGGCGCCGACGGCAGCGTCTTCATCGTCGCCTACGACGGAAGCCTTGCCCGCTGGAGCAACACGCGTAGCGCCTTCGTCGCCTTTCCCGGACAGTTGGCGCGCATCGCCGTCGCACCGGACGGAAAGCCCTGGGGAATCGCGGGCAGCGGCGACGTCTACCGTCACGACGGCGCCGCCTGGAAGCAGGTGCGCAACGTCAAGGCACAAGACATCGGCATCGGATTCAACGGCACGGTGCTTGTCGCCGATCCGCAGGGCTTTCTGTCCCGCTACGATCCTGCCGGCGACGCCTTCGTCCGCCTGCCGGCCGACGCCAACGGCGTACCGCCGATGGGTACACGCGTCGCCGTCACGCCCGCCGGCAAACCCTGGGTAATCACCGACGACGGCTTTGTCGGCCGCTGCGAGAAAGCCAGCTGCGAACGCCTGCCGGTGAAGGCCCGCAGCCTCGCCATCGGCCCCGAGGGCAGCGTGCTGATCGTCGACGGCGACCGCACCCTGCGCCGCTGGAATCAACGCGACGAAAGCTTCGAGCGGATCGACGGCATTCCCGACCTGATCGACCTCGCCGCCGTCGGGCCGCGCGGCAAACCCTGGTTGCTCAGCCCCGCCGCAGAAATCTGGGCTTCCGAGTTCTTCCCGCGCGACGAGCGCGGCGACGTGACCACGGCAGCCGTCACCGAAGCCCGCTTCAACGCCGGCGCGACGACCGGAACGAGTTCGCCGCCAGCCTTCAGCTTCACGGTGAACGCTCCGTTCGAGAAACTTTCGAATCTCGGTCCGCCGTTCGTGCTGCCCACCGAGGCAAAAACACTGCAGCTGGCCATCGCTCCGGCGACCGGGCGGGCCACGCTGATCGACGCCGACAACCGATTCTTCAACTACAACGATGCGACCAGAACGCTCGTTCTCGACACGACGATTCCGGCGCTTCCCGTTTCCGATGAAGTACGCAGCTTCGTGATCGGCAAGGACGGCAGCTACTGGGTGACGAGCGGACTGGACTGGAATGCCGGAGTCTGGCGGCTCCAGGCGAACAAATGGGTCGAAGTGTCCGGCAACTGGCCCCCTCCGGGCGGGCTGGCATGGATACCGATCACGGTGAGCGAAGCTCCGGACGGAACGATGTATGCCAGCGGGCTGGACCGGCAGCTGTATCGCTACGACCAGGGCGTGAAGCGTTTCGTGCGGATAACGATGCCTCTGCCCAACGGCATGATCAGCTCGGTCGCGGTCACCCCGGACGGACATTTCTGGGTCGGATCGGAAGGCATCTCCGCGCCCGGTCTCTACGAGCGGGTGGGGAACGGCTGGCAATTGCGGCTCGCAGCCAGCGCCAACATGTCGGACTCCTTCCTGGAGCAGTGCAAGATGGGGGTGTACACCTGCTTTGCGACCGGCGCGAACGGCAACGTCTACACCGTGGATATCTTCAGCTATCGGCTGCAGCGCTGGAATGCTGCCTCCCGCACCTGGGACAAGCTCGGCGCCTCGCCGAACATGATCGATCGCGGCGTCTTCGCAGTCGGCCCCGACGGACGCCCGTGGGCCATACAACGCTCCGGCGGCGGCGCCGGACTCTATCGGGTGCGCTGAGCGGAAAAGCCGCCGCTCGACAGCGCGGGAAAATCGCCGCGCATCCCCCTGCCGGAAAGGCGCCGCAGCCTTTCCGGCAGTTCGCGGAGAAAGCTCAAAGCGACTTGATCAGCACCTTCGAGCGCCGCTGCAGGTTGTACACCAGCCGCTTTTCGGCCGGCAGCTCGTCGATCGGGCGCTCGACGAAGCCGCGCTCCTTGAACCAGTGCGAAGTCACCGTGGTCAGCACGAACAGGCGCTTGATGCCGGCGACGCGGGCGCGCACCTCGATGCGCTTCATCAGCTGCTCGCCGTAGCCCCAGCGCCGGTACTGCGCATGCACGGCGAGGCAGGCCAGTTCGGCCTGCTCCTCGCCGTAGGGGTAAAGCGCCGCGCAGCCGACGATCATGCCGTCGTGTTCGATCACCGAGAAGCGCGTGATTTCGCGTTCGAGCAGCTCGCGCGAGCGGCGCACCAGCGTCCCCTCCTCCTCGAGCGGTTCGATCAGCGCGACGAGGCCGCCGATGTCGTCGGGACGCGCGTCGCGCAGTTTTTCCAGCGATTCGCGCGTGATGATGGTGCCGACGCCGTCGCGCGAGAAGAGTTCGCGCAGCAGAGTGCCGTCCTCGTCGTAGCCGATCAGGTGCACGCGGCCGACGCCGGCGCGGCTGGCGCGCACGGCGCACGGCAGGTAGCGCTTGAGGTCGGTGGACAGCCAGTCGCCGAGCTTCATCAGGCGCTCGGCGGCATCCACCGTCAGTTCGTCGAGCAGCGAGCCGTCGATGTCGGTGGCACCGCGGCTGTCGGTCAGGAAGACGAGCTTGTCGGCGCCGAGCGCGGTGGCCGTCGCCTCGGCGACTTCCTCCATCGCCAGGTTGAAGGTCTCGCCGGTCGGGCTGGCGCCCATGCACGAGAGCAGGACGATGTTGCCGATGCCGAGCTGGGCGCGGATGCCTTCGGCGTCGATCTTGCGCACGTTGCCGGCGTACTGCATGTCGACGCCGTCGAGCACGCCCACCGGCTTGGCCGTGATGAAGTTGCCGCCAACCACGCGGATCGTGCTGTTGGCCATCGGCGTGTCGGGCAGCCCCTGCGAGAGCAGCGCCTCGATCTCGAGGTAGACGCTGCCCACCGCGTCGATCACGCAGTCGAGCGTCGGCGCATCGGTGACGCGGTAGCGTCCGTGGTAGAGCGAGGGCAAGCCCTTCTCGCGCAGCTCCTCCTCGATCTGCGGACGCGCGCCGTGCACCAGCACGAGGCGGATGCCGAGCGCGGCGAGCAGGTTCACATCGTAGGCCAGCGTTCGCGCCAACGGCCCGGAGATCGCCTTGCCGCCAAAAGCGACGACGAAGGTCTTGCCGCGGAACAGATTGACGTAGGGCGCCACGGAACGGAACCAGGCGACGAAGTCGGCGGAACGGGCGGCGTCGAAACGGGAAATTTCGCTCATCGGATCAATCCTTGAACAAGCCAGCTATCGATTCTCATCACTTCTTCAACGCGGCCTCGAGCCGCTCGCAAACCGTTTTCAGCACTTTGACGCGCGCGAAATTCTTGTCGTTGGCCTCGACCAGCGTCCACGGCGCGAGGCCGGTGCTGGTGCGGTCGACCATGTCGCACACCGCCGCGTGGTAGGCGTCGGCCTTTTCGCGGTTGCGCCAGTCCTCGGCGGTGATCTTGAAACGCTTGAAGGCGATCTTCTCGCGCTCCTTGAAGCGCTTGAGCTGCTCGTCGGCGCTAATCTGCAACCAGAATTTGACGACCAGCGCGCCGGCTTCGTGCAGCTCGTGCTCGAAGTCGTTGATCTCGGTGTAGGCGCGCAGCCAGTCGGCCTCGCTGCAGAAACCCTCGACGCGCTCGACGAGCACGCGGCCGTACCACGAGCGGTCGAAGATGGCGACCCGCCCGGTGCGCGGCATATGCCGCCAGAAGCGCCAGAGGTAGGGCTGCGCGCGCTCCTCCTCGGTCGGCGCGGCGATCGGGACGATCTGGTACTGGCGCGGATCGATCGCGGCGGCCAGGCGGCGGATGCTGCCGCCCTTGCCCGCCGCGTCCGAGCCCTCGAACATGATGACCAGCGAGCGCTTGCGGAACTCCGGGCGGCGCACCAGTTCTGACAGGCGGCGCTGCCACTTGGCGAGCTCCGCCTCGTACGCCTTGCCGGCCAGCTTCTGCGTCAGGTCGAGCGCGGTCAGCACGTCCAGGCTGTCGATGCGCGGCTGCAGCGGCGGCGCCACCGGATAGTTCTGGTCGCGCGTGTCGGCCAGACGCTTCTGCAGCGCGTCGAGGACGATCTTGCCGACGGTCAGCGAACGGTAGCGGTCGTCGGTGCCCTCGACGACGATCCACGGCGCCCACGGCGTGTTGGTCATGCGCAACACGTGCCCGGCGACCTTCTGCAAACGGTCGTAGGTCTTCAGGCGCGACCAGCTCTGCCTGGTCACCCGCCAGGCCGTGCGCGGATCCTTCTCCATCGCCCTGAGGCGCGTCTTCTGCCCCTCCTTGGAGAGATGAAACCAGAACTTGAGGACCAGCGCACCCTCGTTGACCAGCATCGCCTCGAAGCGGTTGATCTGGTCCATGCGCTGATCGAGGTCGCCGCGCTTGAGCCGGTGGCCGATCGCATCGCTGATCGGATCGGAGTACCAGGAGCCGGCGAAGATGCCGGTTCGCCCCTTCGGCGGCAGCGCGCGCCAGTAGCGCCACATCAGGGGGCGCGAGGATTCCTCGTCGCTCGGCGCGGAAAACGCCAGCGTCGACAGATAGCGCGGGTCCATCCACTCGTAGAGCACGTTGATCGTCTCACTCTTGCCGGCGCCGTCCACGCCGCTGATCAGGATGACTACCGGGAAGCCGCCGTTCTCGCGCAGATCGAACTGCGCGTCGAGCAGCCCGGCGCGCAGCGCCGGCACCTCCGCCTTGAAGGTTTCCTTGTCGATCGTGTTCCCCAGCTCGGCCGATTCGAACATGTCTGCTCCCTGAAAATTCAGGCGCCGGCGGCGACGAAATCGCCCCAGCGCGCATGGATCGCGGCCAGCGCGGCGAGTCCCGCCGTCTCGGTGCGCAGCACGCGCGGCCCGAGACGGACGGCGACGAAGCCGGCCTGCGCGGCGGCGTGCATTTCCTCGGGCGCCAGTCCGCCCTCGGAGCCGATCAGCAATTCGATCGGGCTGCCCGCCGGCGGCGGCGCGAGGGTCGCCAGCGTGTGTTCGGCGCCGGGCGCCAGCATCAGGCGCAGCGCGTCGGTGGGCGCCGGCTGCGCCAGCCAGCGCTCCAGCCCCTGCAGTTCGGCGACGTCCGGCACGCGGTTGCGCCCGCACTGCTCGCAGGCCGACGCCGCGACGCCGCGCCAGTGCTCGACGCGACGGGCCGCGCGCGCGCCGTCGAGACGCACCACGCTGCGCCGCGCCAGCACCGGGACGATGCGTCCGACGCCCAGCTCGACGGCCTTCTGCACTGTCAGATCCATCTTCTCGCCGGCCTGCAGCGCCTGCACCAGCGTCAGCGCGAGCGGCGACTCGCATTCGCGCGCATCCCACGCCAGCACGTCGACGCGCACCCGCTCGCGTTCGACCTGCGCGATGCGCGCCGCATACTCGCCGCCGCGCCCGTCGAACAGCGTCAGATCGTCGCCGCTGCGCAGGCGCAGCACGCGCGCCGCATGGCGGGCGGCGCTTTCGGGAAGGTCGACGGAAACGCCGGCGGAAAGCGCCAGGGGGCAGAAAAAGCGGGGTAGATTCATCGTGATATTATAGGGTCATCCCCGCCCCGCCGTCGCCCGCCGCGCAAGCGATACGAGCCTTTTTTTGTTTCACGATGACTCCAGCCCGGTAGTTCGCTGGACTGCGCCGTAGCTAGATACAGCAGGTTTATCAATAACTTACGCGCGTCCATCATATGCCGGTGCTTTCTGAAACTTGACCCGGTTTTCCCTCGCGCCGCTCCTATCTGGCTCCTGGAATCCGGGTTGTTCCGAGGAGTCATCATGGCAAAGATCAAGCTCACCAAGACCGCCGTGGAGTCGGCCCAACCCCAGGCCAAGGATGTTGAACTGCGGGATACCGTGGTGCCCGGCTTCCTGTGCAAGATTACCCCGACCGGCCGCCGGGTGTTCATGCTCCAGTACCGCACGAACTCCGGCCAGCCCCGCAAGCCCTCGCTGGGGCTGTACGGGGAGCTG
>MKUH01000042.1 GCA_001897745.1 Candidatus Accumulibacter sp. 66-26 | reverse complement strand
CAAGAAAAATAGCGTTGACAATCAAGATTCGCTTTTTAATTCAGAAGAGTAGGCAGTTTTCGGGGAATTTTTCATGATTCCCGGCCGACCCTCAGGTACAGGCGGTTTTCCTTCACCCTTTCATACAGATGCGCTTTCAGCGTGCGCTCGAAGGCCGGATCGCCGTCGATTGTCCGGATGTCGACGAAGGTGCCGCAGGCGATGATGTTTTCCGGCGTCGGCGCCATCAGCCAGCGGTCGAGCTGGCTACGCCACTCGCCCAGGCTGCGCCGCCACTCGGCGTTCCGCGCCATGATGCCGCCGGGGCAGGGCGGCACGCCGATGGCGATCAGCCCTTCGATCAGCGCGTGCGAGAAGGCCTCGATGCGCGCGATCGCGTCGGCGCCAAGGTCGTCGGCGTAGACGATGGCGTTGTCCTGGTCGGTCGACAGCGTCTGCTCGCCGCGCCCCTCGCTGCCGAGCACGACGAAGGCGAAGCCGGACGGCAGGTCGGCGAAGCGCTCGGCACGCAGCAGGCCGATCAGGCGCAGCAGGATCTGGTCGTTCAGGTGGGCGATCAGGCGCACCATGTCGCGCGTCGCGATGCCGGTGCCGGAGAGGTGCAGGACCAGCGCCTGGATGCGCGCGTGCAACGCCTTCAGGTCGTCGAGGTTCCGCGCCTTCTCGATGTCGAGAACCAGCTGGTGCGGCGAGTGCGACTGCAGGCGCAGGATGTCGGTATCGGTGATGATGCCGGCCAGCCGCCCGGCGGCGTCGACCACGCCAAGGCGGTGGATCTTCTGCCGCGACATGCGGTAGAGCGCCTGATAGAGCTGGTCGTCCTCGCCGATCACGGCGAGCGGCGCGTTCATGATCGCCCGCACTTCCAGCTCCCCCGGGTTGCAGCCGGCGGCCACCACCTTGTTGCGCAGATCGCGGTCGGTGAAGATGCCGAGCGGCTCGCCGCCCTCGACGACGACGACGCTTGAAATATTCTTCTCGCGCATCACCCGCACCACGTCGACCAGCGCGTCGCCGGGCGCGCAGGTCACGACCGTGCGTTGGCAAAAATCCTTCACGGGACGGAAAAACTGGTTCTCTTCGGCCATCTGCTGAGCTTTCCTCGTTGTTGTCTTCAGACGGGCTCGCGGTGGCGAAGGCGCAAACCCATAAAGCCAGTAAGGATAACTCAGGGCGGCGGCAAAGGCATCGCCGACGCCGCGCGGTCTGGGAGAGCGGGAGAAGCGCGCGCCGAACGCTGCGAAAGCTCAGCGCTCGGGCCAGGCGCTGTCGCCGAGGTAGCTCGCCCAGGCGTGAGCGAGGCGGGCCTCGGCCTGCTTTTCGAGCGCGATCGCGCGCGCGCCGAGAAACTCCAGGAAGGTGCGCACCAGCGGCGTCGGCCGCTTTCCCGCCGGGTGCACGACTTTCCAGAAAGTCGGAATCGGCGTCTCGCGCACCGGCAGCACGGCGATCCCCTCCGACTCGGGGAAAGCGCCCAGCGCATGGACCGAAATCACCGAAATCCCCAGGCCGCCGGCGACCGCCTGGCGGACGGCTTCGTTGCTGCCCAGTTCCATGCGCGGACGGAGGCTCTGGCCGTGCAGGGCGAAGAAGGCCTCGGTCGCGCCGCGCGTGCCCGACCCCCGTTCGCGCAGGACGAACTCTTCGTCGGCCAGATCGCCGATGGCTAGGCTCTTGCGCCCGGTCAGCGGATGCCCGGCGGGCGCGATGACGACCAGCGGATTGCGCAGGAAGCGCGTCGCCACCACCGTTTGCTCGGGCGGCGGCTTGGTCATGATGTAGAGATCGTCGACGTTTCCGGCCAGACGCTCGAGGATCGTCTGGCGGTTCTGCACGACGAGCGAGACCTCGACCGCCGGCCGCGTCCGGCAGAACTCGCCGAGCAGGCGCGGGATGAAGGTTTCCGCCGTGCTGACCACGGCCAGCCGGAGCTTGCCGCCCTGGTCGCCGCGCAGCTGGGCGAGCGCCGCGTCGAGGTCTTGCAGTTCCTCCTCGAGGCGCGCCGCCGTGGCGACCAGCGTCTCGCCGGCCGCGGTCAGGTGCAGGCGGCGACCGATCATCTCGTAGAGGGGCAGGCCGGCCTGTTCGGCCAGTTGGCGCAATTGGGCGGAGAGCGTCGGTTGGGCGAGGTGGAGGGCGCGCGCGGCGCCCGAGACGCTGCCTTCACGGGAGACGGCAAGGAGCAGGCGCAATTGGTGCAGGGTGAGATGCATTATTTATATAAATAGATGGTTTGTTTAAAAATATACTATTTTTATAAATCCATGCATACGGGCGACAATCCTGTTCACGCTTTCGCCCCCGTTCGGGGCCGCTTTCAAAGGATTTCGACCATGCCCGATGCCGTTCCCTTCTTCTTCGCCCTGGGGGTCCTGGGCAGCCTGCTCAAAAGCGGACTGCGCCTGCCCGCGGCCGTCTTCGAGACGCTCTCGATCTACCTGCTGCTGGCCATCGGCCTGAAAGGCGGCGTCGAGATCGCCGCATCGACCGCGCCGGGGCTGTGGCGCGACGCGCTGCTCGCGGTCGGGCTCGGCGCGCTGATCCCGCTGCTCGTCTATCCGCTCTTCCGCTTCCGCTTCCAGCGCCCGGACGCCGCCTCGCTGGCCGCGCACTTCGGCTCGGTGAGCATCGTCACCTTCGCCGTGGCGAGCGCCGTGCTGGCCGGCAAGGGCATCGAATTCGAGGGGCACATGGCGCTGCTCGCGGCGCTCATGGAAGCGCCGGCGCTGCTCGTCGGCACGCTGCTTGCCCGCCTCGGCGGCCCGCAAAAGCCTGACTGGGGCAAGCTGCTGCACGAAGTCGGCGCCAACAAGAGCGTCCTTCTGCTCGCCGGCGGCATCGCCATCGGCTGGCTGGCCGGACCGCAGGGCGTGGCGCCGATCGCGCCGGTCTTCGTCGGCCTGTTCAAGGGCGCGCTCTGCCTCTTCCTGCTCGAAATGGGGCTGCTCGCGGCGGATCGCCTGCCGGAGCTGAAGAAGGCCGGCGCTTTCCTGATCGGCTGCGGCATCGCGCTGCCGCCGGCGCTCGCCGCCGTCGGCTGGGCGGCGGCACAAGCGATGGGGCTCTCACCGGGCGGCACGGTGCTGCTCATGACGCTGGCCGCCAGCGCCTCCTACATCGCCGCGCCGACGGCGATGCGCATCGCCGTCCCGGAAGCCAACCCGGCGCTCGGCATCGCCGTCGCGCTGGCGATCACCTTTCCCTTCAACCTGCTGCTCGGCATTCCGCTCTACCAGTGGAGCGCGGGCGTTCTCGGCTGAGGCTCGCCCGGCGCTCAGTCGAACGAGAAGGTGTAGAACACGTCGAGCGCGTTGTCGGCGCCGGCGCGAGTGATCACGGAAACGCGCGGCGTCAGCGTGTAGGAAAGCTTCATGACGCCGGCCGCCGCCGACAGACCCTGCTCGTAGCTCAGGAAGGCGCGCGCCGAGAGGCGTTTGCCGAGCGTCAGGATCTGGCTGTTGAGCGGCTCGCCGTCCTTCGCCTGACGCAATGCCAGCTCATCGACGCCGAGCGCCTGCGCGAGCTGGCCGGTGATGCCGTCGCCCTGGCCGCCGAGGATGGCGCCGGCCGCGGCGAGCAGCAGCGAGGAGTCGGTGCCGCCCGCATCGGGAACGCGCCCAAGCACGATCCACGACAGCTTTTCCGGGTCCGGCACGGCCGGCGTCGACACCAGCCGCACGACCGGGCGCTGTGCCGTGCCGCTCACCGCGACGCCGGCCTCGACGGCCAGCCCCTTGCGCACGGCGAGCACGTTGAGGCCCGGATTGTCGAGCGGCCCCTGGAAATTGACGATGCCGCGTTCGACCGTCAGGCGCTGCCCGTAGGCGTCGAACAGCCCGTCATTGGTGGCGATGGCGCCGCTCGCGCGCAGCGGGCGCCCGGGTTCGCCGCGCAGGCGCAGCTGGCCGGAAAGGCGCGCTTCGAGGCCGCCGGCGCGCAGGTGGAAGTGTTCGCCGAGGTCGAAGGCGATCTCGCTGTCGATGCGCAGGCCGCGCCGGGGCGCAGGCGCGCGTCCGACGATGGTCACGTCGTCGGCGAGCTGCGGGTGGCCGCTGGTCGCCTGCGCCAGGAAACCGGCGTCGGCGGTGACATGCGCACCCAGCGTGAGCAGATCGCCGACCAGACTCGCGTTGCCCTTGCCGGAGGCGACGATCCAGCGGTCGGCGCGCTGCGCTAGCGGCAGGCGGCTGATTTCCGCCGCAATCTGCCCGCTGCGTTTGGCCAGGTTTATCGTGCCGCTGGCCGTCAGTCGGCCCGGATCGGAGGTCGCCGGCACGCCGGCCAGCTTCGCGGCGCGTGCCGGCGGGGCCTGCGGCGCGAGGAATTCGAGGCGGTCGAGATGGAGGATTTCCTGGTCGAAACGCGCGGCTAGCGTCCCCTTGTGCAGCGTGACGCTCTGGTCGAGCAGGGAGAGCGCCAGCTCGCTGCCCTGGATCTGCCCGCGCGTACGCGGCGCGCTGAGGGTGCCGGCCAGTTCGCCGTCCACTTCGAGGCGGCCGCCGCTCGTGAAGTTGCTGTCGACCGCGGGACCGACCCACGACAGGTCGGGCACCGAAATGTGCACGCGGCCGCTGATCGGCGCATCGGGCTGGATGCTCCAGCCGGTGCCCGCGTCGCCAGCCTTGCCGGCGCCGCGTACCAGCGGCAGGGCCGCGCGCAGCTGCCAGTGGCCGATGCGCGAACCGCGCGCGACGAGGTCGGCGACCACCTGCTGGCCCTCGCTGTAGGCGTCGAGGCGCAGTTCCTGCAGGCCGAGCGCGCGCGGCACGTAGCCCGGCAGCGTCCAGTCACCGCTCTCGCGCCGGACCGCGAGGCGCCCTTCAAGGCGCGTCGAGCCGGCCAGCGTCCATTCTCCGCCCAGGCGCAGGACGCTGTCGGGCGCCGGCCGCGCGGCGATGGCGACGAGTTCGGTATCGTCGGCAACCAGCCCGCCGGGACGCAGGGCGAGGCCGTTGAAACTGCCGCGGCTGCGCCAGCGCTGCGCGGTCCATTCGCTTTCGGCGAGCTGCACGCGGCCGCCGGCGAGCGCGATGTCGGCCGCGCCGAGCGTCACGCGCTGTCGGCTCGCAGCGATTGCGGCCGGCGCCTGGAGCTTGAAGGGGAATTCGCCGCTTGCCACCAGTTCGTCCAGCGTGCCGCGCCAGGCGGTGTTGCGCCAATCCTTGGCGTCTTCGAGCAGGCCGCCGCTGGCGGCAAGGTGCAGAGCGTTGTCGCCGGCGAGGTTGGCGTCGGCCAGCAGCCGGTGGCGCTGGCGCGTGCCGGCGACCGAGAGACGCAGACGCGCCATGCGCGTGGCCTCGCCCTGGCGGTAGTCGTCGGCGGCCAGCGTCAGGTCGATGCGTTCGCCCTGCAGGCGGCCGTCGGCGTCGAGGCTGGCCAGGCGGTGGCCGCCGGGCAGGGCGAGGGCGCGCGCACGGGCGCGCAGGATAAGGTCGGGGCGCGCTAGGCTGCCGGCGAGGGTGGCCGACAGATCGAGCGCGCCGGCGAGACCAAAATCGTGCCGAGCCAGCGCCGGCGCCGTCAGTTCGACCTGCAGCGTATCGCCGGGGCCGCCGACAGCGCCTTGCAGGCTCAGGCGGCTGTCGCCGAGACGCAGCTGGCCCTTGCCGGCGACGCGCGGCGCAGCGGAAAAGTCGAATTTCCCTTCGCCGGAAAGCGCCTGCCCGGCCAGCCGGCTGTCGCCCGCAATCGCGAAGCCGAGCCGGCCGGCGAGTTGCGGCGCCAGACGGCCGGCACTTTCGAAGGTGGCATTGACGCTGGAGTTCTTGAAATGCGGCGTGGCGACGAAGGCCGCCGGGTCGAAACGCTGCAGGCGGCCGGTGAAGGCATAGGGGCGCTTGTCGTCGAGCGCCAGCTCGCCGCTGCCGCTCAGCTCCGCCGCGCCGCGCGCCAGACGCAGCTTTTCCAGCGTCAGCTTGCGCGCGTGCTGCGTCAGATGCGCGGCGAGTTCCAGATCGCCCTGGCGCAGCTGGAGTTCGGCGCGCTGCGTGCCGGCGTCGCCGTCGAGCCGCAACTTGCCGTCGAGGCGCGCCGGGCGCAGGGAGGAAAGCAGGGCGGCGGGGTCGAGGCGGTGCACGATGAGATCGGCGCGGCCCTGCGGCAGCGCGGTTTCGCCGGGCGTCCAGCGCAGATCGAGCGTCCCCGCGAGTTGGCCGGGCGGCGTCGTTTTTTGCGCAGTTTTCTGCGCCGGGGAGGGCGCGGCGGCGCTTGCCGTGGCCGATTTCTCCGGCGCTGCCGCGCCCAGCGTCGCCGCCAGATCGTCGAGGCGCAGCGCGCCGGGCGCGAGGACGAGGCGCGCGTCGAGCGCCGCGAGCGGCAGACCGTCCCGGTCGAGCGGTGCCGGCGCCGCGTTGCGCAGATGCAGCGGGCCGCTCAGTTCGCCGCCCGGCGTCGCCTGCAGGTCGGCTTCCAGCGTCAGCTGCGCGCGCGGCGCGGCAGCGGCGAAAAGGTGCGGATCGAGGCCGCTCGCGCTCAGGCGCAGGGCGCTCAGCGGATAGGCGGCGAAGGGCGTCAGGCGCGCGTCGGCCGTGGCGCGCAGCGCCCGGTCGCGGTCGGCCGCGCCAGCGTCGGCGCCGCTTCCGCTCAGATGCAGTTCGACGGCGCCCAGCGTGCCGCCCGCCGTCGCCGCGAGCTTGACGGCCGGCGGGCCGACGGCGGCCAGCCCGGCTTCGGCCTTGAGCGGGAAGGGCTTCGTCCCGTCGAGTTCGCCGCTCGCGTTCAGCGTGCCGGCGTCGAGCGCCGCGCTCAGGGCTTCCAGGCGATGCCGGCGGCCGTCGCTGGACAGGCGCGCGCGCACTTCGGTCGCCCGCACGACGGGCGTCGCGTCGGGCGCGGCGAGCGTCCGGATCGCGCCGATGCGCAGGCTTTCGACGGCGAACGCCAGCGGCAGGCGCAGGTCGTCGGGTTCCGGCGTCGGCGAGGAATCGGGCGGCAGCAACAGTTCGAGTTCGTCGAGCGCCAGTTCGCCGAGCGCCAACCGTCCGCCGAGCAGCGCCAGCGGCTGCCAGTCGAGCGTCAGGCCGCGCAGGGTGTAGCGCTTTTCGCCGCTGGCGACGGTCAGCGTCCCGATCTTGAGCGGCCCGGCCAGACGGCCATCGGCCGCCTCGACGACGATTTGCCCCGCGCCCGCCGCGTGCAGCGTCGACACGGCCCAGCGCAGGCCCGCCGCGCTGCCCAGCAGCCAGACTCCGGCACCTGCCAACAGTACGCCGCACAGCCCGACGAGGATGCCGGCGAACGCCCAGCGGCGCGCGCGGGCGCCCAGCTTGGGGAAGAAGGCGGGAAGGGAAACGGGGAAACGGCGCATATTCGGAGCCATGTTCGGACGTATGTTCAGAAGGCCACCGCGACCGAAAAATGCAGTTGCCAGCTGCCGGTCTTCTCACCGTAGGCGAGGTCGAGCGCCAGCGGCCCGGCCGGCGTTCGCCAGCGGGCGCCGAGGCCGTAACCGGCGACGAAGCGCAGATCGCGCCAGCGGTCGGCGGCGTCGCCGGCATCGACGAACAGCGCGCCGCCCCAGGTCGCGTCGAACCAGTGCGTGTATTCGAGGCTGCCGGCGGCCAGCGCGCGACCGCCGACCACCGCCGAACCGCTGCGCACGCCGAGGCTCTGGTAGGCATAGCCGCGCACCGACTGCGTGCCGCCGGCGCGGAACAGGTATTCCTGGGGAATGCCCGAACGCGACTCGGCGGCGGTGAGGCCGGCCTCGCCGCGCAGCGCGAGCGTATCGCGCTCGCCGAGCGGCCACCAGCGCTGGAAGCGCAGATGGCTGTGCAGGAAGTTCTGATCGGAGAGCAGGCTCTGCGCGGCGCCGCCCAGGCGCAGTTCGATGACGCTGCCCAGGCGCGGGTTGAGGCTGTCGTCGACCGCACGCCGGATCCAGCGCCAGTCGAGCACCAGGGCGCGGTCGGTCTGTTCGGTGCCGCCGCTCGGACGCGTGTTTTCGCGCTGCCACTCTAGGCCGAGGCGCGTTTCGAAGCGCCCCTGGGTACGGCTGCGCGCCATGCCGAAGACCTCGCGCGTGCTGGCCAACCCCTGGATGTCGCTGGTTTCGAGGTGGGCGCCGAAGGTTCGACGGTAGCCGCGCTCGTCGGGCTGCGTTTCGAGGTCGGCGAACATCGACTGGCGCTTTTCCTCGAGGCGCAGGCCGCTGGAGAGGCTCCACGCGCTGCCGAGGAAATCGCGGTTGCGGTAGTTGATTTCGCTGCGCGCGCCGCTGTTGGTGCTGTAGCCGAGGCCGAGGCCGATCTGCTTGGAACGCGCCTCGACCAGCGCCACCCGCACGGGCAGCGCCGCATGCTGCGTTTCGTCGGGGTCGGCGGTGACCATCACCGAATGGAAATAGGGCGTGCTCTGCAGGCGCGACTGGAGCGTCAGCAGCTGGTCGCGGCGGTAGGGATCGCCGGCGTGGAAGGGCGCCAGACGGTCGACCAGCTTGCGCTCGTAGCGCACCAGCCCGCTCACCTGCAGTTCGCCGAAACGGAAGGCCGGGCCGGAATCGAGCACGACGTGCAGGCGCGCGCGCGCACTCGCCGGATCGACCTCGGCGCCGTTCTCGACGATGCGCGCCGCCGCGTAATCCTCCTCGCCGACGGCGGCGAGCAGGGCGGCCTTGGCCTCTTCCCAGGCCGGCGAACGGAAAGGCTCGCCGACCGGCAGCGCCCAGGCCTTGCGCAGCGCCGCGCGGCGCGCGCTGCGCGGATCGTCGCCCGTATCCGTGGCCGCGTCCTTCGCCTCGCCCTCCGCCAGGTCGCCGGCGAATTCGAGGCTGACTTCGCCGACCAGCGTGCGCGGCCCCGGCGTCACATCCACCCTGAGCGCGTTCCCGGCGCCATCGACGCCAACCTTGGTCTGCGGGGAAAAATAGCCCTCGCTGGCGAGCAGGCCGCCGACCTCGCGAATGGCGCGGCGCGCGAAGGCGGCGCGCGCCGTCTCGTCGGCCGGCAGGCGTGCCGGGAGGTCGAGGTGGCGCTGCAGGAAATCGCGCACGCTGTCCGGCGCCTGCAGCGCGACCGCCGCGCCGCCTTCGTCCGCCGGCGCGGGCTGCGCCCGCAGCGGGGCGCTGGCCAGCAGGGCGCAGGCGGCGACGAGAACTACGGAATGCCGCAAGCCGTCAGCCTTCCCGGTCCCGTTGCTCGGCGTCGCTGCCGAGCAGCGTCGTGAGGCCGACGTAGGGACGCTCGGGCACTGCGGCCTCGGCGGGCGTCGGGGCGAGCGCCGCAACCTCCCGTTCGAGTTCGCCGACGCGGCGCTCGAGCGCGCTCTTTTCCGCTTCCAGTCCGTCGACCTGGCGGCGCAGGCGCGTGCCGGTCCATTGCCGGCGAATCATTGCCGGCGACGACACCAGTCCGGCGATCAGCGCGCCGAGGCCGAGGGCGAGCAGCAGGACCATAGCCAACGAGCCTTCGAAGCTCCAGACGATGAAGCTGACCGTGACCGGCACGTTGTTCTGCAGGGCGACGGCGCCGATGGCGAATCCGATGCCGAGAATCAACATGAGCTGCATGGCTTACCCTCCGTTGGCAGTCGCCAGACGCGGCGGCAGGAAAAATTCGCGCGGCGTGCGCAGCAGGCGCGCGAGCAGCGCACCGGCCAGCGTGCGGCGCTGCGCGAAGGTGACGCCGCGGGCCTTGAGGCCGACCCACAGCGCGAGATAGAAGCTGACCGCAAGGTTGGTCAGGCCGATCGCCAGCACGCCGAGCGCGGCCATGACGGGAAGTCCCCAGCCGACGCCGAACTCCAGTCCGATCATGGCGTAGCCCCAGTTGGCCGAGGAGAAGGCGATGTGGCGGATGTCGAGCGGCAGGCCGAAAAGCGTGCCCACACCGGTGACGCCGCCGAGCAGGAAGCCGAAGAAGAAGTTGCCAGCGAGCGCGCCGAGATTGTTCTCGACGTAGGCGGCGACCCGCTGCCAGCGCGCCGCGCCGAACAGACGGGCCGGCCAGCGCAGCTGGCGCAGGCGGTCGGGGATGCGGTTGTAGGCGCACAGGTTGTCGTAGTAGCCGGCGATCAGCCCGGCCAGGAACAGGCAGCAGCCGGCAATCGCGGCGTAGATCAGCGCGCCGCTCGCCAGCGGATTGATGTCGTGCAGCAGGTGCAGCGCTTTTTGCTCGCTGACGAAATGTTCGCCGGTCGTCAGGCGGACGAGCAGCGCGATCAGCATCGCCGTCGGCACGGCCAGCCCGAGGTTGCCGGCGATCGCCGCGAGCTGGGTGCGCATCGTGCACGCAATGACGTCGACCAGCGACGCGAGGTTGCGCTCGTGCTCCTTGTCCTGCGCTTCGCCGATCGCCGCCGCGAGGGCGTTGGCGGTCATCGCCGGCTGCTTGGTGGCGACCGTGAAATGCAGGATGTGAATGAGCACGAAGCCGAGGCTGTAGTTGAGGCAGAAGGCCAGCACCTCGGTCAGGGGGGCGAGGCCGGCGCGGGCGAGCAGCAGCTTGTTGGCGGCCATGAAGGCGACGATGAAGCCGGCGCCGAGCGCCGAGCGCAGCATGTCGAAGTACTCGGGTCGGCTTTCGCTGATGTAGTGCTCGCCGGTGCGCCCGGCGTTCTCGGTGACGCGCAACGCGACGAGTTCGGTGTTCTGCCGCCAGAAGGGACGCAGGCTGTTGCGCCGGCATTCGGCGAGGGTCAGTTCGCGCCAGAGGCCGGCGCTGCGCTCGACGATTGCCGCCGTATCCCGGCGCCCGAGCGCGGCGGCGAGGACGGCGAGCGAACGCGCGCGCTCCAGATGCTGGTGCAGGCGGCGCAGGCGGAAGGTCAGCTGGAAGCTGGCGCCGCGGTGCTGCGCGCGGCGCCGCACGCGTTCGATGGCTTCGCTGCATTGTTCGAGGAGCACCAGCAGATGCTGCTCGTCGTCGGCCAGCGGCGTCCGTTCCGCGCGCGCCGCCTCGACGCGGCGAGTGAGGGCCAGCGCTTCCTCGCACTGGGCGAGGAAGGGGGATTCGTGCTTTTCCAGCGCCGGGTCAAGGCGCAGCATTTCCGGCTCGAGGCCGTTCGCCGCGACGCGGTGCGCGACGACGCGCAGCGCTTCCAGCAGATCGTCGCCGAGGCGCTTGAGGCCGCCCGCATCGCCGGCTTCGTCGAAGCCCAGCGCGCCGATCAGTCGCACCCAGTCGGCGACCGGAACGCCGGCCAGCCAGCGCGCGTCGCTGCGGCGGAAGATGCGGAACAGCGCCTCCTTGCTCTGCGCCTCGTCGTCGGCCTCCGGCAAGAGCTTGTGCGCGAAGCGGCGGAAGCTCTCGGCGAGCACGCCGGTCTCGGGGTAGATGCCGGACGTGGCGAACAGCAGCACGGAACGCCGGGTCGAGAAAACGTCGAGCAGCGCGCCGCGCAGCTTGCCGCGCAGATCCGGATTGCGTTCGAGTTCGTGCACGAGGTCGGCGATGCGCTGCGTCGCCGCATCATCGCCTTGCGGGCGCAGACGGGCGATGATGGCGGCGAGCCTGCCGAGGCTGTCGGATTCGTGCGCTTCGCGCATTTCGCTCTGGGGCAGGCTGTCGTCGAACATGGGCATAGGCAGTTCCTGGTTTGGTGAATCCACGTAACGTAGTTGTAAATGGTGCGATGCGTCGGCTTTGCGCCTGTGCGTGGCCGGTAGATCGTCTCCCGGCTCAGCGAACGATGGAGAAACCGATGCGCCACTGCGCGGGCCGCTTCACGTTGTAGTCGAGCAGGCTTTCCCCGTAGCCGGAAATGACCTGGAAATGCAGAAAACCGCCGGTACGGGCGAACAGCGGCTCGCGCAAGGGAACCGAGAGGTCGATCTGACCGCCCGCGTAACCGGCGGTTCCCCGCCGCAAGCGGCCGGAAAGCATCCATCCGCGCTCGTCGCCGAAGCGCAGCATCCAATCGGTATGGCCGCGGTAACGGGCGATGTCCGGATTGTCCTCGCGGTCGAGATAAGTATAGAACTTGGGCGCGAAGAGCAGGGTTTTACCGCCCGCGAAATCGGCGCGCCAGGCCGGTTGCAGGAAGAGCATATCGATGCTGCGCGAGCTGCTCCCGTCCTTGCCGTTCGATTCGTGCTCGTAGCCGCCGCGCAGGGTGTGCGGCAGCCAGCCGCGCTCGCCGCCTCCGGCGATCCGGCCCTGCCAGAACAGGCTGGGGCGATAGCTGGTGTCGCGGAAGGGCTTGGATTCGGCGGCGAGGTCCCACAGCGAAGTCTGCGTGTAGCCGAAATGCAGGCGGCCGAGCGCAGGGAAGAGGCGCGCCGGCGCGCCCTGGGTATCGAACAGACGGTACTTGAAGCTCAGCTGGAAGCGGGCGTTGAGCCCGCCGCGCGAGCCGGCGACGAAATAGACGGGCTCGTTCGCGGACAGCGCCGGCTCGTCGTCGGGCAGCGGGTCCAGATGCAGCCGGGCGTCGGCGGCCGGCATGGCGTCGGACGCCGCCGCGCTTTCCGTTCCGGAGGCCGCCGGGGCCGCGCGCATGCCGACGATGGCGTCTTCGGGCTCGCCGGAAGCGAGCAGCGCCAGCCGGTTCGAGGCGAGGTCGGCGAGATCGGCGCGCAGCAGGCCGTCCAGCCCGGACGGGAAAGTGCCCCGGTAGGTCTTGCGCACCGCGGCGACGTCGGCCGTCGCGTCCGCAGCCGGCGCGGCGACGAGATCGAGCAGCGCGACCTTGCCGCGTCCGTCGCGCAGGCGCAGGCGCAGCGTTTCCGGCCAGGCCGTCTGCGCGTCGGGGCGAACGGCTTCCAGGCCGAGGCTGGCGCCGGCGCGCACGCTTTCGAGCGGCGTCGCGATGATCCAGCCGTCGGCGGCCTGCGCCGCGGCGGCGGCGGCTAGCGCCAGGAACGCTGCGGCGGCGAGGAAGCGGCGCGCCGGCACAACGGGCATCCGCCTATTCCGTCGCGCGCTCGGCATCGCCGGCCGGCTTGACGATGCGCGCAACCAGGATCTTGTCCACGCAGTTGCCGTCCATGTCCATCACCTCGAAGCGATGGCCCGCTTCGACGAAATGATCGGCCACCGAGGGGATGCGGCCGAGCACGTACATGATGTAGCCGCCGAGGGTGTTGAAGGCGTTTTCCTCTTCGCCGGACAGCTCGTCCTCGATGTCGAGCACGGCCTTGAAGCGTTCGATCTGCACGCTGCCGTCGATCAGCCAGGAGCCGTCCTCGCGCATGACGATGTCCAGCTCTTCGTTGATGTCGGAGGAGGGGAGTTCGCCGACGATCGAGGTCAGCACGTCGGTCAGCGTGACCAGACCTTCCAGCTCGCCGTATTCGTCGACGATCAGCGCGCACTGCATGCGCGCGCTGCGGAAGCTTTCGAGCAGCTGGGTGGTCGTCACGCCTTCCGGCACGTAGAGCGGCGGCCGCAGGGCGCGTTCGACGTCGAGCGGTTCGCCGGCCAGCGCGGCCTTCAACAGATCGGCGGTGCGCAGAATGCCGACGATGCGGTCGAGTCCGTCGCGGCAGACGACGACGCGCGTGTAGGGACTCTCGGCGATGCGCCGGCGGATCTCGCTTTCCGGTTCGTCGAGGTCGATCAGGTAGATGTCCCGGCGGTGCGTCATGATCGCGCCGATGCGCTGCTCGTCGAGGCGCAGCACGTTGGAGACGATGGCCTGTTCGCTTTCGTGGAAGACGCCGGCCTCGGCGCCCTGTTCCATGAGCACCTTGATCTCGTCGTTGGTGACCGGCGGCTCCTCCTTGCGCCGCGCGCCCATCAGGCGCAGCAGCAGGTCGGACGACGAGGAGAGCAGCCAGACCAGCGGCCGCGTCGCGCGCGACAGCATGTTCATCGGCGCGGCGATCAGCGAGGCGATGGTTTCCGGGGCGAGCAGGCCGAGGCGCTTGGGCACCAGCTCGCCGACGACGACCGAGACGTAGGTCAGGACGACGACCACGAGGGTCAGCGCGAAGCCCCGTGCGTAGGGTTCGAGCACGGGGAAGGCGGCAAGCCAGGTCGTCAGCGGATCGGCCAGCGCCGACTCGCCGATCGCACCGCTCAGGATGCCGACCGTGGTGATGCCGACCTGCACGGTCGAGAGGAAGCCGGAAGGTTCGCTGTTCAGCGCCAGCGCCGATTCGGCGCCGGGGCTGCCGTCGTCGGCCAGACGCTGCAGGCGGGCGCGGCGGGAGGACACAACGGCGATTTCCGACATGGCCAGAATGCCGTTGAGAAGAATGAGAAACAGGAGTAGCGCTATGTCCATCTAGGGAGCCGTCCCCGTCGCGGTTTGCGACACACGGCTGCTGGTACGAAAGGACGGAATATAACATCCCGTCCGCCGCCGTTCACATCGCGCCGGCCGCGGGGCTTTGGCGAGAAGCGCCGATCTTCCGGGAAAAACCCTATAAAAACCAATGCTTCATCCTGCTGTCTTGAGCGCTGAAAAAAACTGCCGGCACCCCCGGATATCGTGGTTTACCGCAGTGCCAAAGGCCCTGACTCCGATGTTAAGATCGCGCCTTCAAAGTTTGGAGACTCCGATGACTCGTGCTTTTGCCCGCGCCGGCCTTGCCGCGCTCGTCCTTTCCGGTTTGGCCACGCCGGTCTGGGCCGCCGACCTGCCGACAGTGGCCGGGATTCCCGTCGATTTCATTCTGTTCGCGCTGACCCTGCTCGGCGTCGCGCTCTTCCACAACTACACGCTGCAAGTCGCATTGACCGGCCTCGTCGCCGTCAGCGCCTACAAGATCCTGTTCACCGGATTCAAGACCGGCCTTGGCCTGGCCGGCTTCGCCGGCCATCTCGGACACGAAATGGTGACGCTGACCAACCTGCTCGGTCTGCTGATGGGCTTCGCGCTGCTCTCGCGCCACTTCGAGAAGAGCCATGTTCCGGTGATCCTGCCGAAATACCTGCCGAGCGACTGGAAAGGCGGTTTCGTCCTGCTCGTGATCGTCTTCGTGCTTTCCGCATTCCTCGACAACATCGCCGCCGCGCTGATCGGCGGCGCCATGGCGCACCAGCTGTTCAAGGCCAAGGTGCACGTCGGCTACCTGGCCGGCATCGTCGCCGCATCGAACGCCGGCGGTTCCGGCTCGGTGGTCGGCGACACGACGACGACGATGATGTGGATCGCCGGCGTCTCGCCGCTCGACGTGCTGCACGCCTACGCCGGCGCCCTCGTCGCGCTGTTCATCGTCGCCTACGTGGCGGCCAAGCAGCAGCACGCCTATTCGCCGATCATCAAGCACGCGCACGAGCACACCCGCGTGGACTGGGCGCGTGTCGGCATCGTCGGCATGATCCTGGCGTTCGCCATCGCGACCAACGTCTTCATCAACACGACCTTCCCGGAAATGGCCGACAGCTTCCCCTTCCTCGGCGCCGCCGTGTGGGCCGCGATCCTGCTGTCGATCCCGATGCGCCGCCCGGACTGGGAAGTCATGCCGGAAACCCTCAAGGGTTCGGTCTTCCTGCTCTCGCTGGTGACCATCGCGTCGATGATGCCGGTCGAGCAGCTACCGCCGGCGTCGGCCGTCGTGGCGATGGGCCTCGGCTTCGTTTCCGCGGTGTTCGACAACATCCCGCTCACCGCGCTGGCCATCAAGCAGGGCGGCTATGACTGGGGCTTCCTGGCCTACGCGGTCGGTTTCGGCGGTTCGATGATGTGGTTCGGCTCGTCGGCCGGCGTCGCGCTATCGACGATGTTCCCGGAAGCGCGCTCGGTCGGCGGCTGGCTCAAGCACGGCTGGCACGTGATCGTCGCCTACGTGGTCGGCTTCGGCGTGCTCTGGGGCGTCGTCGGCTGGCAGCCGCACGAACCGCTGAAGATGCACCAGACCCAGGGCGCGGTCAGCGCGCCGGGAACGCCTGCCGCGGCACACTGATCGAGACGAGGCGGAAACGCCGAGCGGCGCCCCGGGAAATCCGGCGGCGCCGTTTTTTTTTGCATACGCCTGGACGCTCGGTCGGCCCGGCGCAGGGCAGGAAAGAAAAGCGGCCCGGGGCGTATTCACTACCGACGATGGCGCGTGGCGGATTCGCGGGCAGGCCATGAATCCGTAATACGCCGGTGGCGCCGATGGTTCGCGCCTAGGGTTCGCTCACCGGCGGATCGGTTTTCTCGTTGCCGCCGACGAGCTGCAGTTCGACCCGGCGGTCGGCCTGCCGGCATTCCTCGCTGCGGCAGTCGTCCTCGCCGCCGAGTTCGTTGCCGTAGCTCGTGCGCTGCACGATCTGCCGGCTCCAGGCGCCGAGCGCGATCAGTTCGCGCACGACGACATCGACCCGTTTCTGGCCGAGGGCGAGGTTGTATTCGCTGCTGCCGAGGTGGTCGGTGTGCCCGGTCAGCGCGACGCGCAACTCGCGCTCGGCCTTCAGCCTGGCGCCGATCGGTTGCAGGGTGCTCCGCCCGCGCGCGTCGAGGCGCGTCGACCCGACGGCGAAGTAAACGTTGTTCTCGAAGTCCAGCACCGGCGTCCGCGCTTCGCTCGGCTTGCTTGCAGGCGTTGCGGGCCGGCGCGGAGTCGCGGGCCGTTCGGCCGGTTTTGCTGCGCGCCCGGCTTTCTCGGCGCCGGCCGCAGCCTGCGGAGGAGGCGCCGGCGGCGCGCTCGCGCAAGCGGCGGTGAGCAGGGCGGCCAGCAGGCAGGCGGGGTGTTTGCGCAGAAAATTCATGAGAGGCTCCCGGTGATTCAGCGGCGCATCGCCACGGCCAGCGTCTGCGCGTTGTGGCGCATCATCGCGAGGTAATCGGCGGCGGGGCCGCCGGCGGTCGAAAGCGAATCGGAGTAGAGGGTGCCGCCGATGCCGGCGCCCGACTCGCTGCGGATGCGCTCGAGCAGGCGCGGATCGGAGATGTTTTCCATGAATACGGCCGCGATCCGCTCCTGACGGATCTGCCGGATGATGCGCCCGACTTCGGCGGCCGAAGCTTCGGCGTCGGTGCTGACGCTGACCGGCGAGACGAAGCGGATGCCGTAGGCGCGGCCGAAGTAGCCGAAGGCGTCGTGCGAGGTGACGACCTTGCGCCGGGCCTCTGGAATGGCGGCGAACAGGGCGCGGATTTCCGCGTCGGCGCTGGCGATCGCCTGCTTCAGCCGGAGCGCGTTGGCCCGGTAGTCGGCCTGCCCGGCCGGATCGACCTCGACGAGCGCCTGCGCGATGTTGTCGACGTAGCGGGCGGCGTTCGCCATGTCCTGCCAGGCGTGCGGATCGAGCGCGCCGTCGTGTTCGTGTTCATGGCCGCGCTCGCGGCCGTGGTTCCCGGACGGCAGCCGCAGCGTGCGCACGCCGTCGCTCGCCTGCAGCAGACGGCCGCGATAGCCGGACGATTTCACCAGGCGCGCGATCCAGCCCTCGAAGCCGAGGCCGTTCATCACCACCAGCGACGACTGCGCGAGCTTTTTCGCATCGGCCGGCGTCGGCTGGTAGACGTGGGCGTCGGCGTTCGGGCCGACCAGCACGTGCACCTGCACGCGTTCGCCGCCGATCTGGCGCGTCAGGTCGCCGAGAATGCTGAAGGTGGCGACCACGCGCAGCGGCGCGGCGTCGGCGGCCTGCGCGCCGTGCGCCGCGCAGGCCAGCGCGAGGAGGGTGAGCAGCAGGCGGACGAGGCGCGTCATCGGGCGTTCCGGAGTCTCAGCGTTCGAAATGGCGGTGCCGGCGGAAGCGGCTGGCGAGCGGGCCGAAGGGGCCGAGCGCCATCGACAGCAGGTAGACGGCGCCGAGCGTGAGGACGATGGCCGGGCCGGCCGGCAGGTTGAAGTAGTAGGAAAGCAGCAGGCCGGCCAGCGAACCGCAGAAGGCGCAGCACACGGCGACGAGCAGCAGCGGGCCGATGCTGGCCGTCCAGAAGCGCGCCGCGGCGGACGGCAGGATCATGATGCCGACCGCCATCAGCGTGCCCAGCGCGTGGAAACCGCCGACCAGATTGAGCACCACGAGGACCATGAATCCGTAGTGGGCGAGCGGACTCAGGCGGCTGACGCCGGCCAGGAAACCCGGATCGCAGCATTCGAGACTGAGCAGGCGCAGGCCGGCAGCGAGCGCCAGCACGGTCAGCGAGGCGAAGCCGGCGAGCAGGAAGAGCGCCGCGTCGTCGAGCGCCAGCACGCTGCCGAAGAGGACGTGCAGCAGGTCGACGTTGCTGCCGCGCATCGAGATGATCAGGACGCCGGCCGACAGCGAGATCAGGTAGAAGGTAGCGAGGCTGGCGTCTTCCTTGAGCACGGTGTTGCGCGCCACGCCGCCGGCGAGCAGCGCGACCGCGATGCCGGCGACCAGCCCACCGAGCGTCATCGCCGAGAGCGACAGGCCGGCCAGCAGATAGCCGATCGCGGCGCCGGGCAGGATGGCGTGCGACATCGCGTCGCCGGCCAGACTCATGCGGCGCAGCATCAGGAAGGCGCCGACCGGCGTCGCGCCGAGCGAGAGCGCCAGGCAGCCGGCCAGCGCACGGCGCATGAAGCCGAATTCGACGAAGGGCGAAAGCAGGGGAATGCCGGCCAGCAGGCCGCCGGCCTCGCCGGCGAGGGAAGGATCGAGGCTCATGCGCGGCGGCGTTCCGGTTCGGTCTGGTCGTGCGGATGGCTTTCCGGGCGCTCGCAGATCGGCGCCTCGGCCGGTTCGTCGCGCGCTTCGAGCAGCGCGCGCGCGCGTTCCAGGTTGACGTCGCTGAGCGCCGTGGCGGTCGGCCCGTGCGCGACGATGTCGCGGGCGAGCAGCAGGGTCTGCGGATAGTCCTCGCGCACGTGGTCGAGGTCGTGCAGCACGCTGATCACGGTACGCCCTTCGGCGTGCCAGGCGCGCACCAGCGCGGCGAGATCGCGCACGCTGGCCGTGTCGATCGCCACATAGGGTTCGTCGAGCAGCACCAGCGGCGCGTTCTGCAGGATCACCCGGGCGAAGCGGGCGCGCTGCATCTGGCCGCCGGACAGGGCGCCGAGCGCGCGCTTCTCCAGCCCGGCCAGCCCGACGGCGCCGATCGCCTCCTCGATGCGCCGGTGCGCCGCGCGGTCCAGCCGGCGGAAGGCGCCGAACTCGCGCCACAAGCCCATGGCGACGAAGTCGTAGATGGCGATCGGAAAGCTCGCGTCGAAGGTCGACTGCTGCGTCAGGTAGCCGATCTGGTGGCGTTCCAGCCCGCACAGTTCGACCTTGCCCTGCAGCGGGCGCAGTTCGCCGGTGATGCCCTTGAGCAGCGTGGACTTGCCGGCGCCGTTGGGGCCGACGACGGCGACAAGGCTGCCGGCGGCGATTTCGCCGGACAGGTGATGCACCGCCGGATGCCGGTCGTAACCCAGCGTCAGGTTGTCGAAACGCAGCAGGGGCGCCGCCGAGCCGCTCATGCGAGCGCCCACCAGACGGTCAGCCACAGCACGGCCAGCGCCCCCGCCGCCCAGAGCAGGCGGTGAACGGCGCCGACGGCGAGCGCCGAAGCCGGGGAGAGCGGCTTCGGAAACGAAGAACGTTGGGCAGGGGTGGGCATCTTGGCGGGCCGCGACCGAAGGCGGTTCGGGCGGCGGCGGGAATATCGGGCGAAGGGCGAATAATGCAACAAAGTTGCAATGACGGCAAGACGAGCCGGCCTTTGCGCAACCCGGCCGCACTACCTGAAATGACGAATGGTTTCATACCGCCGGCGCGGCTACGATGAAGGCGTGGCCCCGACCCGGGCCTCCCGGCCGGGCACGACCGAACGACAAGGAGCCGACGATGGACAGGATCTGGCTGGCGAATTATCCGGCGGGCGTGCCGCACGAGATCGACGCGACGGCCTACGCGTCGCTGGCCGAGATGTTCGCGCAGAGCTGCGCAAGCTACGGCGAACGGCCGGCCTTCCAGAGCATGGGGACGACGCTGAGCTACGCCGAGGTCGAGCGCGCGACGCGCGCCTTCGCGGCTTTTCTCCAGCAACGCTGCGGCCTGCGCAAGGGCGACCGTCTGGCGATCATGCTGCCGAACCTGCTTCAGTACCCCGTGGCGGTCTTCGGCGCCTTCCGCGCGGGACTCGTCGTGGTCAACTGCAACCCGCTCTACACCTCGCGCGAACTCGAACGCCAGCTCAAGGACTCGGGCGCCAGGGCGATCGTCGTTCTGGAAAACTTCGCCCATACCGTGCAGGAAAGCATCGGCGGAACGGACGTCGAAACGGTGATCGTCGCGCGCCTGGGCGATCTTTTCCCGCCGCTCAAGGCGCTGCTCGCCAATTTCGCGGTCAGGTACGTAAAGAAGCTGGTCCCGCGCTGGCGCATCGAGGGCGCCATCGCCTTTCATGAGGCGCTGGCGGGCGGCCGCGGTCTGACGCTCGATCCGGTGCCACTGGCGCCGGACGATTTGGCTTTCCTGCAATACACGGGGGGCACCACCGGCATCCCGAAAGGCGCGATGCTCTCGCACGGGAACATGGTCGCCAATCTGCAGCAGATGTCGGCATGGATCGGCTCCGAGTTCCGCGAAGGCGAAGAGATCGTCGTCACGCCGCTACCGCTGTACCACGTGTTCGCACTCACGGTGAATCTGTTGACCTTCGTCAAATGGGGCGCCCGCAACGTGCTGATCGCGGACCCGCGCGACATTCACGGCCTCATGCAGGAACTGGGCAAGGTCCCGTTCACCGTCATTACCGGCGTCAACACGCTGTTCAACGCGCTGGTGAAGAATCCGGAGTTCGTCGGGGTCGACACGCGGACCTTGAAGATTGCGGTCGGCGGCGGCATGCCGGTGCAGCGCGCGGTCGCCGAGCAGTGGATGGCGATCACCGGCGCCCGCCTGATCGAAGGCTACGGCTTGACCGAGTGCGCGCCCCTAGTCGCCGCCAACCCGCTCGGCACCCAGGGCTATACGGGCACCGTCGGCTTCCCGATTCCCTCGACCGACGTCAGCGTTCGCGACGACGCGGAAAGGGAACTGCCGCCCGGCGAAACCGGCGAGATCAACGTGCGCGGCCCGCAGGTGATGCAGGGCTACTGGCGGCAGGCGGACGAGACCGCCGCCGTATTCACGCCGGACGGCTGGCTGCGCACCGGCGACATGGGCTTCATGGACGCGCAGGGGCGCATCAAGCTGACCGACCGCAAGAAGGACATGATCGTCGTCTCCGGCTTCAAGGTGTATCCGAACGAAGTCGAGGAGGTCGTGATGGCGCACCCGGGCGTCCTCGAGGCCGCCGCCATCGGCGTGCCGGACGAGCGCGCGGGGCAGGTCGTCGAGGTCGTCGTCGTCCGCCGCGATCCCGCGCTCACCGCCGAGCAGCTGATCGCCCACTGCCGCCAGCAGCTGACCGGCTACAAGGTGCCGCGCCGCGTGCTCTTCCGCGCCGAGCCGCTGCCCAAGACGCCGGTCGGCAAGATTCTGCGCCGCCTCGTGCGCAGCGAGACGGCGGGGCCGGGCGCCTAGCAACGGGCGCCCCGCCGCGTTGTGCCGGCCGGCGCTGCACCCCGTTCGGCGGTCGTCGCCCCCGTGAAACATATATCGCCCCCTGGCTTCGTGGCCATCCGCCGTCTTTTTGTCCCAGGTCATGGAATTGAAGCACGATGCGGGAATAATCCGCCTGCCCCCCAACACTCCGCAGAATCCAATGGACGACGACCTGATCAGCAACGACAGCCGCAACCCGGTGTTCACTCCGGCCGGCGCCTCCTTCACCTCCAGCGCCGGCATCGACCCGCTGCGCCGCCGCTTGCTGCAGGCCGGCCTCGGCAGCGCCGCGCTCGCCTTCTTCGGCGCCCCCGCGCTGGCCGCGGCGCGCCCGCGTCCGCCGATCGGTTTCACGCCGATCGCCGCCTCGCTCGCCGACGTCGTGCGCGTCCCCGAGGGCTACGCCGTGCACCTGCTCTACGCCTGGGGCGACCCGGTCTCGGACGGGGCGGCCTTCCGTCCGGACGCCGGCAACAGCGCCGCAGAACAGGCCGAGCAGGCCGGCATGCACCACGACGGCATGCAGTTCTTCCCCTTCGTGACGAACGGCAAGGCGTCCTCGACGCACGGCCTGCTCTGCGTGAACCACGAATACACCGACGACGGCCTGCTGCACCCGGACGGCATGGCCGAGTGGAGCCACGCGAAAACGCTCAAGTCGCAGAGCGCGCACGGCGTCTCGGTGATCGAGGTCGAGCGCACTGGCGCGACCGGGGCCTGGAACGTCGTCCGTCCGTCGCGCTACGCGCGGCGCATCACGGCGCGCACGCCGCTGCGCATCGCCGGCCCGGCGGCCGGCGCACCAGCCATGCGCACCAAGGACGACCGGCGCGGCAACGTCGTCTTCGGCACGCTCAACAACTGCGCGATGGGCGCCACGCCGTGGGGAACCTACCTCACCTGCGAGGAGAACTTCGACGGCTACTTCAACGGCACCGAAACGCCGACGCCGGAGCAGAAGCGCTACGGCATCCGTCGCGGCGGCGCCGGCT
Organism: Candidatus Accumulibacter sp. 66-26; assembly: GCA_001897745.1. Classification (GTDB taxonomy): domain Bacteria; phylum Pseudomonadota; class Gammaproteobacteria; order Burkholderiales; family Rhodocyclaceae; genus 66-26. The sequence continues at coordinate 22,077 of MKUH01000042.1, read as the reverse complement.
ACCGCTGGCACGAGCACGACAGCCGCTTCGACGTCGCGACCGAACCGAACGAATCCAACCGCTTCGGCTGGGTCGTCGAGATCGATCCGTGGAATCCGGCGAAGCCTGCGGTCAAGCGCACGGCGCTCGGCCGCTTCAAGCACGAGGGCGCCACCGTCGCGCTGGCCGGCGACGGCCGGGTCGTCGTCTACATGGGCGACGACGAGCGCTTCGAATACATCTACAAGTTCGTCTCGCGCGACCGCTACGACCCTGCGCAACCGGCCGCCAACGCCGGCCTGCTCGACCACGGCACGCTCTACGTCGCGCGCTTCGGCGACGACGGGCAGGGCGAATGGCTGGCGCTCGAACACGGCAGCAACGGCCTGACCGCCGCCAACGGCTTCGCCGACCAGGCCGACGTGCTGATCCGCACGCGCCAGGCGGCCGACCGCGCCGGCGCGACCAAGATGGACCGCCCGGAGTGGATCGCCGTGCATCCGCAAAGCGGCGAGGTCTATTGCACGCTGACCAACAACAGCCAGCGCGGCGCCGCCGGCATGCCGCCGACCGACGCAGCCAACCCGCGCGCCGGCAACGGCTTCGGCCACATCATCCGCTGGCGCGAGGAAGGCGGCGACGCGGCGCAGACGCGCTTCGCATGGGACGTTTTCGTGCTGTGCGGCGACCCGCAGCACGCCGACGAGAAGAAGCGCGGCACCGTCAAGGGCGACGCCTTCGGCAGCCCGGACGGCCTGTGGTTCGACGCGCAGGGGCGCCTGTGGGTGCAGACCGACGTCGCCAGCGGCGCGCTCAACCGCGGCGACTACGAGCGCCTGGGCAACAACCAGATGCTGGTCGCCGACGTCGAAAGCGGCGAATTCCGCCGCTTCCTGACCGGACCGAAAGGCTGCGAGATCACCGGCATCACCGCGCCGCCCGACGGGCGCAGCCTGTTCATCAACGTCCAGCACCCGGGCGAAACCGCCGGCGAGCGCTCCGACCCGGCGCAGCCGACCGCCGTCTCGAACTGGCCGGCCAGCCAGTTCCCGCAGGCGGCGGGCGGCCGACCGCGCTCGGCGACGGTCGTTATCACGCGCCTCGACGGCGGGGTGATCGGCGCCTGAGCGCCCGGCCGCCATCGCAGCTTTCCGCGCGGCGCCGGGTATTGTCCCGGCGCTTTTTTTGGGGGGGGCGCCGCCGTTCGACGCGAGGCTCCGGGCGATTTAAGATAACGTTATCCAAATAAAGACGAAAATCATGCCCGAACCTGTCGAAACCGTTGCGCCCGGCGATCCCGCCGCCGCCCCCGCGCGCGGCCGCCCGAAAACCCGCTTCGCCGAGCGTGACGAACAGGTGCGCCAGAACATGCGGCTCTACCGCGCGCGCCGCAAAGCCGAACTCGAAGCGCTCGGGCGGACGCTCGAACGGCTGCTGGCGACGGTCGGGGAGGGCGACGCACGCCAGACCTTCGGCGCCGCGGCGGCGGTCGCCGGCGTCTGGCAGGACAGCCTGCTGCGCGCCAACCTGCTGGCAGGCCGACAAGCGCCGGCACGGCGCGGCGGTGCAAAAGCCAAAGGAGAGGGCGACAGCGGGAGCGGGAGCGGGAGCGGGAGCGGGAAGAAGCTTACTTCCGACGGTCGTCCCGCGGCCGGCGCAGCGAACGACCGGGCAACTCGGGTAAAATCACCGGATGAACGATGAATACTACATGCGCGAGGCGCTGTCGCTGGCGCGTTCCGCCGAATGCCTGGGCGAGGTGCCGGTCGGCGCGCTGGTCGTGCGCGACGGCGAAATCGTCGGGCGCGGCTTCAATTCGCCGATCGGCGCCAGCGACCCGACCGCGCACGCCGAAATCGCCGCGCTGCGCGACGCCGCGCGCAATCTCGACAACTACCGCCTGCCCGGCTGCGAACTGTTCGTCACGCTGGAACCCTGCGCCATGTGCGCCGGCGCCATTCTGCATTCGCGCATCGCGCGCGTCGTCTATGGCGCGCGCGATCCGAAGACCGGCGTGCACGGCAGCGTCGTCGACCTGTTCGCCGTCGAACGCCTGAACCACCACACCGAGATCGTCGGCGGCGTGCTCGCCGAGGAATGCGGCCAGCTCCTCTCGTCCTTCTTCGCCGCGCGCCGCGCCAAGCGGGCCTGAACATGCGCATCGACGTTTCTCTGGCGGCCCAGACGCTGACCCTGTTCGACGACGCCGGGCGCGAACTGCGCCGCTACGCCGTCTCGACGGCCGAGAAGGGAGCGGGGGAGACGAACGGCAGTTACCGCACGCCGCGCGGCGAGCACCGGATACGCGCCAAGATCGGCGCCGGCCAGCCGCGCAACGCGGTTTTCGTGCGCCGCCGGCCGACCGGTGAAATCCACGACGCCGCGCTCGCCGCCGCCTTTCCCGGACGCGACTGGATCCTCACGCGCATCCTCTGGCTCTCCGGCTGCGAACCCGGTCGCAACCGCCTCGGCTGCGTCGACACGATGCGTCGCTACATCTACATCCACGGCTGCCCGGACGACGCGCCGATGGGCGTTCCCGGCTCGCACGGCTGCATCCGCATGCGCAACGCCGACGTCATCGAGCTCTTCGACCTCGTTCCTCCGTACACGCCGGTCCATATCGGCGAGGACTGACGCCCGGACCGAAGGCCGGATCAAAGGCCGCGGGCTTGAAGGCTGTCGGGGCGAAGGCTGAATTCTTCGCGCACTTCGCCAAGCACCGCGTCGGCTGCGCCGAAGCTGCGTTCGATGAAGACCGCCGGGCCGTCGCGATGCATCGCCAGCAGCGTCGAGGCGCGCGTCCCGTAGTTCGGCGAAGCGACGAAGACGGCCGACAGGATGCGCTCCCATTCGAGCGGCACGCCGGTTTCCGGCAGATGCCGGTCGGCGACGATCTCGCGGTCGGCGAGCAGGCGGAAGAAGGCGGCTTCCGCCGGCAGTTCGCGTAGCGCCTCGGCGAACGCGGCCTTGGCCGCCTCCAGCTTGGGCCAGGGAGTATCGAGCAGGTGGTTGGACAGGCCGTAGATGCCGGGCGTCAGCCAGCGCGGCGCGGCCGGCGCCTGGCCGGGCAGGCCGCGATTGGCGTAGTAACCGAGCCGCCTGCGGTCGCCGGCGAAGAGGTTGAAGCCGTTGTAGCAACTGCCGCGCGCGGCCAGCGCGTCGAGGTAGCCCCCCGGCGCCTGCGCGCCGGCGAGGAAATCGGCGACCAGCGCGCCGCGCGACGGCGCATCGGCGCGCTGCCCGCCGCCTTCGCGGTAGTTGGTCAGCGCCGCGAAGCGTCCGTCGCGGCTGATCCCCAGCCAGCTGCCGCCGGCTTCCAGATCGCGCCCGGCGAGCACGTCCGGACTATCCGCCCAGAAAGCGGCGGGCGCCGCCGGGCGGGCGTAGAACTCGTCGCGGTTCGCCGCGACGACGAGCGGGTAGCCAGGATGGACCTGCCAGGCGAGAACGATCAGGCACATACGAGCGTGCGAACGACGCGGCGGCCAGAGGTCTGCCGCCGGGCCGCCTAGAAAACGACCGCCTGCGCGTCGACGCGCGGACCGTCCAAGGCGCCGAGCCGCAGGTCGCCAGCCGCAGCCGAGCCTTCCTGGATCACCGCCAGCGCCACATAGCCGCCCTCGGGCGCAGGCGCCGCGTTGACCAGCATGCCGCAGGCGTGCTCCGGGTTATCCGGCGAGAAGAGCGGCATGCCGGCGGCCAGTGCCTCGGCGGAGCGGGCGCGGTAGAGATGGCGCTTGACCTTGCCGAGGTACTGCGTGCGCGCAACGATCTCCTGGCCCGGATAGCAGCCCTTGTGGAAGCTGACGCCGCCGATCTGCTCGAAATTGGCCATCTGCGGCACGAACTCTTCGCGCGTCGCCTCGCTGATCAGCGGAATGCCGGCCTGGACGTCGAGCCAGCGCCAGGCGGTGGTGCCCACCGGGCGCGCCAGCGCCGCGAGCTTGCCCCAGAGTTCGCCCGCCGCCGCGCCGGCGACGGCGATTTCGAAGCGCTCGTCGGCAAGGCGGATCACCGTGCCGGCGGCAAAACCGGCGGTTTCCAGCGCCTTGGCCGGCACCGGCAAGTCGGCCGCACGCAAGGCGGTCTCGGCCTGCGGCCCGGACAGGCCGAGCAGGACGTGCGTCGCCGAAGCGTCGGCTATCTTCACCTTGGCGCGCAGCACGAACATCTGCAGGCGCTTGAGGATGGCCGGCAGGAGATCGGCCGAAAGCTGCAGCCGGTAATCCGGCCCGTTGCGGAAGAGCAGGAAGCTCGCCAGCATGCGTCCCTTGGCCGAGCACCACGCCGAATGCTGCGCGGCGTCGACGGCCAAGTGGTTGATATCGCTGGTCAGCTGATTGTGCAGGAAGCTCTTCGCTTCCTCGCCGGCGCATTCGATCAGCCCCAGATGGGCGAGCGGCGCAAGCACCGTCGCGTCGCGCGCGGCCAGCAGTTCGCCGGCGGCGTCGCCGAAGTCGACCGGCTGGCCGTTGTCGAAGCGGGCGCCGGCGGCGCCGAGAAATTCTTGCCAGGATGCGTTCATCGTCGCGCTTTCCATCTGTTTTCGTCGGTCTGTACGAGCTTGGTTTGTGGGATATTCCAGCGCGGGTGGTCGCGCTTCCGGACGGCGTTGGACCCGCCACCGTGCGCTCCGGTTCAAGCGCCTTTCGTTTCGGATATTATATCGCCACTCCATCGCTACTCCCGGGCCCGTCCCACTCACTCCTTCCAGCCCCGCGGCCAGCGGGCGTCTCCGGATTCATGCTGAAATTCATCAGGAACTTCGTTCTCCTCGCCGTTTTCGTGTCCGTCGCCCTCGGCGGCGCGTGCGCATGGGTCCTTCTCTCGCCGATCGGCCTGAAGAATCCGCAGATCGACTTCCATATCGCACCCGGCAGCAGCCTGCGCTCGGCGGCCGGGCAGATCAGCGAGGCCGGCGCCGAAATCAGCCCCTGGCTTTTCGTCGCGCTCGGCAAGGCGTTGCGCGCAGAAGCCTCGATCAAGGCCGGCAGCTATGAAATCGCGCGCGGCATCACGCCGCTGCAACTGCTGCGCAAGCTGACGCGCGGCGACGTGACGCAGACCGAGATCGTATTCATCGAAGGCTGGACCTTCCGCCAGATGCGCGAGCGGCTCGACGCGCACCCGGACATCGGGCACGACTCGCGCGGCCTGAGCGACGCCGAGATACTGCGCCGCATCGGCGCGCCCGAGACGCGCGCCGAAGGACTGTTCTTCCCCGACACCTACCTCTTTTCCAAGCGCTCGAGCGACCTCGACCTGCTCGCCCGCGCCTACCGGGCGATGCAGAATCATCTGGCGCGCGAGTGGGCGGCGCGCGCGCCCGGCCTGCCGTACCGCGATCCCTATCAGGCGCTGACCATGGCCTCGATCGTCGAAAAGGAAACCGGGCGCGACCAGGACCGGCCGCTGGTCGCCGCCGTCTTCGTCAACCGCATGCGCCAGGGCATGCTGCTGCAGACCGACCCGACGGTGATCTACGGCGTCGGCGAGAAATTCGACGGCAACCTGCGCAAGATCGACCTGCTCACCGACACGCCCTACAACACCTACACGCGCGGCGGCCTGCCGCCGACGCCGATCGCCATGCCCGGCCTCGCCTCGCTGCAATCGGCGCTGCATCCGGCGGCGAGCGAGGCGGTCTACTTCGTCGCGCGCGGCGACGGCAGCAGCCATTTTTCGCGCACGCTGGACGAACACAACCAGGCGGTGCAGCGCTACCAGAAAGGCGGGAAACGTTGAATCGAGGAAAATTCATCACCTTCGAGGGGATCGACGGCGCGGGCAAGAGCAGCCACATCGCCGGCGTCGCCGACTTCCTGCGCGCACGCGGAAAGACCGTCGTCTCGACGCGCGAACCCGGCGGCACGGCGCTCGGCGAAAAGCTGCGCGAACTGCTGCTGCACGAGACGATGCACCTGGAAACCGAGGCCATGCTGATGTTCGCCGCGCGCCGCGAGCACCTCGCGCAGGTCATCGAACCGGCCTTGGCGCGCGGCGACTGGGTGATCTGCGACCGCTTCAGCGACGCCACCTACGCCTACCAGGGCGGCGGGCGCGGCCTCGACAAGGGCAAGTTCGCGCAGCTCGAACAGTGGGTGCACGGCCACCTGCAACCCGACCTGACGCTGCTCTTCGACCTGCCGCTCAGCGTGGCCAGCGGCCGCATTGCAGCGCAGGCGCGCGAGCTCGACCGCTTCGAGCAGGAACGCGCCGACTTCCACGAGCGCGTGCGTCAGGCCTACCTTGAACGCGCCGCCGCGGCGCCGCAGCGCATTCGCGTGATCGACGCCGATCAGTCGCTGGAAAAAATCAAGAATCTGGTTGAAGAAACAGTCACAAACATTTGTTAATGAATACGATTGATCTGAACAAAGAGGCCTGGAAAGCGCTCTGCGCCCGCCGCCGGGAACTGCCGCACGCGCTGCTGCTGTCCGGCCAGCGCGGCATCGGCAAGTTCGATCTGGCGCGCCGCTTCGCCGAAGCGCTGCTCTGCGAAAATCCGAGCGCGAGCGGCGAAGCCTGCGGCCAGTGCCTCGCCTGCGGCTGGCTGGCGCAGGGCAACCACCCGGATTTCCGCCTGCTGCAACCCGACGCGCTTGGAGAAGAAGAGGGGGAGGGCGAAGAGGCGGGCAGCGGCAAGAAGAAGGCCAGCCAGCAGATCACCATCGACCAGGTGCGCGCGCTCGACGACTTCCTGCACGTCGGCACGCACCGGCAGGGCGTCCGCGTGGTGCTCATCCACCCGGCTGAGGCGATGAATCGCGCGACCGCGAACTCTCTTCTTAAATCGCTCGAAGAACCAATCCCAAGCACATTGTTTTTATTGGTTTCAAACGAAGTCGACCGGCTGCTTCCGACGATCCGCAGCCGCTGCCAGGCGGTCCCGATCGCACGCCCTTCGCCCGAGCTTGCCGCCGAGTGCCTGCGCCAGGCCGGCGTCGAAGACGCCCCGCGCTGGCTCGCCTTGGCCGGCGGTTCGCCACTGCTCGCGGTCGAGTTGGCCAACGCCGGCGAGCGCACGCTGATCGATGCGCTGGTCGGCCAGCTCGAGCGCGGTCGCAATATCGATCCGCTGGCCGCGGCCGCCGCCATCGACAAGATCGTGAAAGCGGAGAAGGGCGCCGCGCCGCTCAAGCGCACGGTCGAGTGGTGGCAGAAGTGGCTGCTCGATCTGAGCCTGGCCGTAGAGCAACTTCCGCCGCGCTACTTTGTCGCACACGAGAAGGCGCTGCGCCAACTCGCGGCGAGCGCCGACGGCGGCAAACTCTTGGCGCTGAACAGGAAAGCGCTACAATATAAAGCCCAGTCTGAACAACCATTGAATAGCCGCTTGTTTTTCGAGGAATTTTTCCTGAATTACGCGGCGCTATTCCGTAGCCATTGAGGCGCATATGTCCGAAGCGTCAGAAGCAGCCCATGCCAAGCCAGCCGCCGCCGCGCCGCGTCCGAGCGTCCTCTCGCTGAACATCAATTCGAAGTCGGCGCTCTACGCCGCCTACATGCCCCTGCTGCGCAACGGCGGCATCTTCATCCCCACGTCGCGCGCCTACAACCTGGGCGACGAGGTCTTCATGCTGCTATCGCTGATGGACGATCCGGCCAAGCTGCCGATCGCCGGCTCCGTCGTCTGGATTACCCCGGCCGGCGCGCAGAACAGCAAGGCGCAGGGCATCGGCGTGCAGTTCAAGAGCGACGAAAGCGGCACCGAAGCGCGCCGCAAGATCGAAGGCCTGCTCGGCGGCGTCATGCAGTCGACACGCCCGACCCACACGATGTAGTTTTTCCGATGCTTGTAGATTCCCACTGCCACCTCGATTTTCCCGACCTCGCGGCCGATCTGCCGCGGATTCTCGAACTGATGCGCGACAACGGCGTCGGCTGTGCGATGTGCATCGGCGTCAACCTGGAAAACCTGCCGCGCATCCTCGCGCTGGCCGATGAGTACCCGCACATCTTCGCCTCGGTCGGCGTGCACCCGGAATCGACCGACGTGCGCGAACCGGGCGTCGCCGATCTCGTCAAGCTGGCGGCGCACCCGAAAGTGATCGCCATCGGCGAAACCGGGCTCGATTACTACTGGCACAAGGACGCGCCGGAATGGCAGCGCGAGCGCTTCCGCACGCACATCCGCGCCGCCCGCGAATCCGGCAAGCCGCTGGTCATCCACACGCGCGACGCGGCGGCCGACACCCTGCGCCTGATGCAGGAGGAGCGGGCAGGGGAGGTCGGCGGCATCATGCATTGCTTCACGGAAACCTGGGACGTCGCGGAAGCCGCGCTGGCGCAGGGCTTCCACATTTCGCTGTCGGGCATCGTCACCTTCAAGAACGCGCTTCAGATCAAGGATGTGGCGAAGCGCGTGCCGCTCGACCGCCTGCTGGTCGAGACCGACTCTCCATATCTCGCGCCCGCGCCGTATCGCGGCAAGACCAACCAGCCGGGCTACGTGAAACACGTTGCCGAGGAAATCGCCCGCCTGCGCGAAATCCCTTACGAGGAAGTCGTCGCGGCGACCACCGCCAACTTCTTCCGCCTCTTCCCCGACGTACAAGCGAGACTGCCCCAATGAAACCGATCGCTCTGCTGTTTGCGCTGCTGCTGCCGACGCTGGCTTCCGCAGGCGTCTACGACGACATGCTGAGCGCCCTGCGCGCCGGCGACACTCCGGCCGCCGTCGCTCTGCTCAATCGCGGCGTGGATGTGAACACCGTCGATGTCGAGGGCAATACGCTGGTCATGCTGGCCGTCCGCGAAAACAACGCCGAACTGCTCGAGCAACTGCTGCTGCGCCGGGCGCGCCTCAACGTGCGCAACCGCAACGGCGACACCGCCCTGCGCCTGGCGGCGTTCGACGGCAAGCTGCCCTTCGTGCAGCGCCTGGTCGAAGCCGGCGCCGAGGTCAATATGTACGGCTGGTCGCCGCTCTCCTACGCCGCCTTCAACGGCCACGCCCCGGTCGTCGACTACCTGCTCAGACGCGGCGCCGAAATCGACGCCAAGACCGAGAACGGCAGCACGGCGCTGATGCTCGCCGCGCGCAACGGCCATCTGGCCGTCGTCGAATCGCTGCTCAAGGCGCAGGCCGATCCGAACATCGCCAACGAGAACGGCGAAACCGCACTGGACTGGGCCGAGAAGGGCAACAACGGCGACATCGTCCAGCGCCTGCGCGCTGCCGGCGGCGCCTCCGGCAAGAAGGCTGCCGCACCGTCAAAGTAGGGCGCCGAGCGGCTCGATCCGGACCTTTCCGGCCTGGATGAACTTGTTGATGAGCCGGTAGATATCCGGATCGAACGGAGCCGCCGCCGGGTTCTCCAGCAGGTCGCGCAGCCCCGCGTCGTTGTGAGCCGTCCCCAGATAGCGCCAGCGGTCGATGAGGTGAAAGTCCTCCCGCATGCCGAACTCGTCGCGTTCGACAACGGCCACCGGCCCCTCGTACGGCCAGGCTTTCAGCTTGAATTTCGCCAGCGCGCTCATCAGGCGTGCGCTGTGCAGCGAAACGGCCTCTTTCCCGATACACACGCCGCGGCAGGTTTTCTGCCGGTAACCGATGCACGGCTTGCCATCCGCCATTTCGCCCAACCCGAGGCGGGTATGGCATAGCCGATGGGCCTCGGCGAGCTTGCGCAAGGCATGGACCGCCTCGCGCCGGTTCATGTACAGCCCGAACAGATCCTCGGTTGCGCCGAAATCGACGTTGGCGGCAAAGACCAGTTGCAAACGGAAATCGTCGGCGGCGTGCTGTACCAGTTGCCAGGCGCACAGTTCCTCGGCCGGCTTGCGCAACGGCCGCGACAGGGCGATTTCATAGAGGCGAGCGCCCAGTTCGCCGGCCGCTTCGCGCCATTCGACGCGGCACGTCTTGCGCGCCAGCGCGGTATCGCGCTTGCCCGGCGAGAAATGCGCCAGCACCTGCTGGCGGACGTTGCTGCCGCGATCAACGTGCAACAGTTCGCCGTCTGCGCAATAAAAGGCAAAGGCGCCGGGCGATTCCGGCAGGTCGTCGACCAGCGCCGGATCGATCTGCGGTGGCAGTTCGGGGCGGCCGACGATCGCATCGATCGCGCTCCTGATCGTCTCGGCCGGCAGGATTTCGTGCCAGCGCTGCCAGAGGTCGCGCAGCACCTTTGCGTCGGCGAGCGCACGATGGCGGTCGCCGACGCTCAGGCCGTAGCGCTCGACCAGCGTATCCAGATTGTGCCGGTGATGCTCGGGAAACAGCTTGCGCGACAGCTTCACCGTGCATAGCGTCGGCGCGCGGAAGTTGATACCGAGGCGCTTGAATTCGCGCTTGAGGAAACTGTAGTCGAAGCGCGCGTTGTGCGCGACGAACAGCCGACCGCGCAATTTATCGAGAACCTGCGGCGCAAGCTGTTCGAAAGTCGGCGCCGTAGCGACCATCGTCGAATCGATCCCGGTCAGCCCGGTGATGAAGGGCGAAATTTCCGTTTCCGGATTGACCAGCACGCTCCATTCGCGCGCACCGTTTTCGTCCAGCTCGACAATCCCGACCTCGATAATCCGATCGTTAGCGAAATTGGCGCCGGTGGTTTCGAGATCGACGAAAACGATCGGTTCGAAAGAAGGTGCGGAGCTCATCGGCAAAAACGCTCCGAAAACGCCCGGTTGGCGCGATTGGAATGGGCGCCCGCAATCTTGCCGGGCAATTTTTTAATTCGCATAATTTGTATTATGTAAAATTTTATATTGAGCGGCACACCCAAGTTCGAGATCACGTAAAAGCTGTGCAAGCGACGATAGTGCACCAAAGTAAATGTGTACCACGAACAACTTAAAAGGCCTTATTTGCCTATAATTTGTGCAGTCTGCACCAAAGGTACACATTCCCAACCTCTCGAGTCAGTTCTGCGCAAAAGAGATACATTTTAACCATCAGGTCGATGTCCGCTCGAGTTCTTATTGGGCTCAAAGTGTCCGCAGTTCTTCAACGAGCGTGGCACCACCTACCCCGGAGATTCAGCTAGACCCCACGGCAAAAGCACAGCTTGGTCTTATCTGTCCATGCGCTTTAATCACTGCCCGTTTTCCGGCGTTTTTTGAGGGTCGGCCGGGAATCACGCAAAATTCCCCATTTACTTCATAACTAGATGATTACAAATTGCTATTCATAAAATGGCGTACTAGCAGCCCAAAGCTTGCAGCTGGGCGCTGACGCACCCGGGTTACTTGTCAGAGTTGAATAGCGATTCTTGGTCTTTGGCGCTTCCCTTGCGCGAGGCAGTGCCTTTCGCCGTCGGTAATTGATGTTCCGTCAGCTTCTGTAGGATTTGCTCTTGGCTGGCCAGCACGGCCTTCGCCGCGGCCAATTCACTCTCCAGGCGAGACCCCGCCTGTGCGGCTTCTTGTAGTTTTTGCACGCAGTCTTGGCGCTCCGCGAGCAGCTCGTCGCCCCGTGTGGTGGCTTGTGCCAAGCGCTCCGCCAATTGTTGGTTTTTCAGCTCCGAAACGGCCTGTTGCTCCCGGATGGTGCGTAGCGACCGCGCTTCGGTTTCCAGGCGATGAAGCTCACTGCGGCTGTGTGTCAGTTCGCTGGATAGCCGAGCATTATCCTCGTGGCTGCGGATGAGTTCCTGTTGTTTGGCATTCACCCCATCCTTCACTGAACGCAATTCACCCTGCAGAAACTGAATCTGCTGCTCAGACTGCCGCAGATCCTGCTCCCGTTGCTCCTTGGCGGCAGAGCGGAAATGCTCCAGTGCCTCGCGGGCGTGCTGATGTTTTTCTTCCAGTGACACACGGTATGCCTCTTCTTTCGCCAGCTGCGCTTCCATGTCTTGAAGACGCTGAGTCATTTGGGCGCGGATGACTCGTTCGTCCTGAAGCGCCGCTAGGGCGTCCGCACGGGCGGCGCTTTCAGTGGACAGCTCGATCGCTTGGCGCTCAGCTTGCGTGCGGAACGACACGACCTCGCTGCGTAGCGCAGCAATGAGGTCGTTCAGCCCTCCTATTTCCGTCTCGTGTTTGCTGGTCAGCGCGCTTATGCGCTGGTTCGCTTCCTCATGCAGGCGCTCGGCCAGCCTGGCTGATAGATCCTGAATGGACTCGCTCACTGCGACCCGCGGCGCGGCGCGGCCTCCATCCTCTTCCTCGATTTCCTTGAGATACCGGTGAATCGTGCCTTTCGAGCCGGTATTGCCCAGTTCGCCACGGATGGCATCGATCGACGGGTAGCGCCCCTGTGCCAATAGGTTGTCGCGCGCTCTCACCACTTCTGACTTGTAGATTCCGGCTCTGGCCATGGCTTCCTTGTATTTCGTACCGTATTACGTAATACGATAGTACATACTAATTCGCCATATTTCAACCTTAGAAAGTCCGCAATTCTAAGGCGCGATAATGGTGAATTATCCGATGTGATCGGTCAATTCTTGGGTACCGAGGTCGCCAAAATACGTACTGGCCCGGATTTTAGAGCTATCGGACAGTAGGGGGTGGAAAGATTGCCTTCAGTGCATTGATGCCGCACTCCGGCCACCGGTAGCTGGACCAAAGACCGTAACTTTAAGTTTGGTAAGAAGTTGCGGAGCCGCGTTCAGCAAGCTGGCGATACGCCTACCTGCTAAATATCTTAAAGCTATCCGCCCAAGACTTTGGAAATGGCCAACATCGGTTTTAGCCCTGATCCAAAGCGGACAATTGCATCGCGCTGATTCCGGAGTTCGCCGTAAGGTAAATATCGGAAGTTCAACTCTTCAATTTTGAAAAATGCCGGTCGTTTGATCTGCTGCCGGACATCATTTTCGCGTCCGTCAGGCGCGACGAGAAACAGGCCTTCACAGGTCTTGAGTTCGCTACCATAGGCTAAATCGAGTAAACGAACGATGCCGGAGTAAATGGATGTCGTATGTTCAACCTCAAAGGCGGCAATGGCGTTACCGGTTTCCGAATCCAGCCAGATCACGTCAATCAACTTTACCGCATCGGCGCCAGGGGAATTAGCCAGAGGGATTGGCAGCGTGGCTAGACAGCCGTCACTTAGCTGCCCACCCTCGTACGCACGACTGCGGTCATTGGTCGCAACCCACACCGAGAAGCCAAGGGCTTTACCCAAATCCCTGAGCCAGCCTTGCACCTCGGTGTGGGTTTGATCGTTATCCGCAGCAGATACCCGTACTTTTCGTTGAGCCGCGGTTTCTTCCCGGATACGGTCAAGATCCTCCTGCCAGGCCAGTTCTGTTTCCCGGACTCCGTCGATCGGAGGTGCAGAGTATCGTCCTGAGCCAATATCAAACAAGAGCCCGGCAACGGCCCCGAGATCGTTTGAGAAGAGCTTACGATGGCGGGTGTTCAACGCCACGACGCCCTGCCTCATCGCTAAATAATGATCCCAACGCCCCAGTTTGACCTTGGCCCCCGTCAACGCGTTATATCCATTGACGATAGCGGTATTGAACGGCGGCACCAAGGTCGGGTGAATGAAGTAAAGCAGGTTTGCGACGGCGGGTCCGAGCCCTTTGATGCCAATTGAGTCAATGTGCCTGATGGCCTCAATGATCTGCTCTTCGCTGTCGCAGCAATTGCACGTATGCAGCAGGCGTGCAAAGGCCCTTTGGTTTTGGGCGTGCTCGTAGATATCGGGAATGCGCAGTTTTGGCTTCCAGAGAAACGCATGGTCCGCACCCCTGAAGATTTGGCGCTGTTCTGCAATGGAACCGACCACCGTTTCTAATGACGATCCACGGTAGGCATTTCCAAAGCTACCCGCCTCGATGTCCTTAACCACCTGAGCAATGCCGCGCCGAATCGAGCGGAAATTCTTCAATCGCTCCGTCCAGAGGAACCACGTCGAGTAGGTACTGTGAGGGTCTTCCTTCCAACGCAGTATTAGCCTGTCGATCGGATCAGTCATTGTCGTGAGTAAGTGAGGATAAAGAAAGCACGATTATCTGTCAGGAAACCTCATGCTGGCTTTCAAAAACGTAATCACCTGGTCACCTCCCTGTTGGTATCGCGCTCCTAAGATGGCGTCACGGTTGGACGAAATAGGTCCGACACGATTAACCCGATGGTACAAGGAGAAAATCATGAAAACCAACACGACTCAACTGATCCTGATCGCCGCTCTCGGACTTGCCGTTACGGGAACCAGCTATGCCCATGAGGACTACTCCGAAGGGGGAAGCGCGCACTGGATTTCGCATGTCTCGGAGTCTAAGAGTCAGCCCACCGCCAACCAACTCGCGCCCTACGGCTACGCAACCTCCAGCGCTGCCGCACGGGAAGTGACTATCGACAGCGGCACCAAGTACCTGAACGTCACGCGTCTCGAAACCATCCGGATCAATGTTGGCGGCAAGAGCGTTACCTGGATGTTCGATACGCTCGGCACGGCGTCATTCCCGCTCGCCAATGTCATTCCGGAGACGGGCGGCGTGACAGTGTATGTCGCAGAAAATCCGGCTTATCAAGGTAGCTAAAAACATGACCGGGGAATGACTAAATTGTCATTCCCCGGTTGGGGAATTGACAGGGTCGTATCACTATCATTCAAAACGTCGTACAACTCTTTTTGAGGAGATGAAAAATGTTGAAGAAAATGCTGGTGATTGCTGCACTGTGCACCATGGGTGCTTCCGCCTACGCTGTCGATGCCTCAAAGGTCGAGAAATCGATTGTGTTGAAGGATGGTTCGACGGTCTACATCTTCAAGGACGGCAAGATGGGCATGGAAGATAAACTCGGTCGCGCTGTGCGCATGAAACCGGACACCGTGATGGAAACCAAAGATGGACAGAAAATCATGATGCATGGCGACGAAGTCATGCGCCTCGATAGTATCCTGAATCCGCCAGGAAGCCGCGGCGGCTGATCGCACAATCGAGAAAGCAGACTGACCATTTTTAACGCCCCTGCGATGGGGCGTTTTCCATTCTGTGAGCCTTGCAGAATTCAGTAAGAACCGTACCCCAAAACTTTCCGATACTGTGTGGTGGCCAAAACGATCACGTGGCGTTGCATTCGTCGCGGGTAGATTTGTCAGAGGTTCTTCAGCGCGGAGCTCTGTCAATGCTCAAATTAGGCAACCATGCCGGCGTTTTGGCCATATAAACACGATAGTCCTCGCCAAAATCCACCAATGCTTGCGCCTCCTCCCGGTGCGCCAAGCGGACGTAGACCACCACGAGGATGGGGAACAGGGCCAAGGTGACCAAGGTCGGCCATTGAAAAAGAAATCCAATCATGATCAGAATGAATGCCGCGTACTGCGGATGTCGGATACGCGCATAGGGACCGCTTGAAGCCAGACTTCCCATTTTCTGTGCGTTATAGAGTACGGGCCAGGCTGTGGCGAGAAGCCAGAATCCGCCAATGATGAACACGCTGGACAGCAGGTGGAAGGGGCCAAAGTGGGGATTTGCCTTCCAGCCAAACAGCATCTCAGGAAGATGCCCCGCATCGTGTGACAACCAGTTGATCTCGGGAAACCGTTCGGTGAGCCAACCCGACAACAGGTAGACGGTCAGAGGGAATCCATACATCTCGGCGAATAAGGCCACAACGAAGGCCGAGAACATGCCCAAGGTGCGCCAGTCCTGTCGTGTGTGGGGTTTGAAAAAGCTGGCGGCAAACAAAATGAAAAACGCCGAGTTGATCGCCACTAAGAACCAGAGTCCGTAGTCTCCGCCGGAAGCGTTCATTTTTTATCCTCCTCGTTGCCATGAGTGTGTCCATGCTCGCCGTGTCGGCCATGCATGAAAAAATGCATCAGTGGGCAGGCCAGAAGAAGCAGATAGGGCAAGATCCCAAACAGGTGTGCCAGATGCTCGGTCAACAGATAAAACAGGGCAATCACGGCAAAAACCCACCAACCCCAAGCCATGCGTCGCTCATACGGGTGATCGCTGTTTTGCTCCGTGTGGTGTTCTCTACGGATTTCGTCCGCCATGATTCGTCTCCTTTTCGCGGTTGTCGTCAGCGAAGTCTCACCGGTGGCCGGTTGCAGAACGCCCCGGTGCTTGGATGCGCTGCGCTTTCCAACTCGCTGGGTTCGAGGTATTTCCAGAGACGCCGCCTGAACTCATGACCCTCTGCATAAATTTCAAACCTTCGGCGGCGGGCGAGCAGAAGTGATAGACGAAGCCTCGATGGGCGGTGCACAGGGGGGACTGGGCAACCTTGACATCCATGCTGCACACCAGATCGCGGCTTGTGTTCATAGCCTTTATCATGAAGGCGCTCCTTCAGCGATCGCAGAAACGGGTGATGCTGTTGTATCGCCAGCCCCCGCTTCCGTATTGAAATAGCGAAAAATGGCCGAACGTAGCTGGGCGTGCAGTTCGACTTCGCTGGCCATGGCGACCTCCTGGTGAAGGCGATCGATGATGCTGCTGAAGGCAATTACGATCTCCGGATCGAAATGCCGGCCTGATTCATTCTCGATCAGCGCCAGGGCCGTCTCGAATGGCATCGGGGCCTTGTAGGGGCGTGCCGAGACGAGGGCGTCGAACACATCCACGACAGCGAACAGCCTGGCCCCTTGAGGAATTTGCATCCCACGCAGCCCATCTGGATAGCCAGAGCCGTCGAACCGTTCATGGTGGTTGCGAATGACCGGGGTGGCATTCATCCACGCATTGCCGGCGACAATCTCGAGGCCGAGAAGCGCATGGGTTTTCATGATCTCGAACTCTTCTTCAGTCAGTTTCCCCGGTTTGAGCAGAATGTGGTCGGGAATGCCGATCTTGCCCACGTCGTGAAGGAAGGCGCCGGCGATAAGGTGGGCAATCGCCCCTTTTGGCCAGTGCAGTTTCTCGGCTAGCGCCACGGCGTAGAGGGTGACGCGGTAATTGTGCGCGTCGGTGTCCGAATCGCGCTTGGCGACCGCATTCCCGAGCGATCGGATAAGGGACAGGTTGGAGTCGAGCAGGCGCCGAGACAATCCTGTTGCATGCTGTAGGAGACCGAGCAAGAGGGGATATAGAAGCAAGGCCGTGGCCAACACGGCGATAACTGCCGTAAGGACGCCATTCAGGATTTGCTGCTTCTGGTTCGCTAGCGTTCCCTCATCGATGCGGTACGTTCCTTCAAGATAACCATCCAGGCTGCCCGATTGCCGAGTCAAGGGAATGATCACCTGAATCAGGTGCTCGTCGCCGATCCGGATTCTATTGCGATGATCCCTGCCCGGAACCGGCCAGTCGTGCCGATGCTTTCGAAGTCCGTCAACTAGGCCCGGCGCTAGGGATGCCCACGTTTCGTAGGCGAGTTCTTTTTTGACGTCGAAAACTCGTATGCCAACAAAGTTGCTCTTGTCCAACAAGGCGGTCAAGGCACGGTGCTCTTCCGGGGACTCGCCCCGGGATAGAACCTCCATGGCTGGCGACTCGAGGTGGCGGGCCCCACCGGCAGCTAGTTCGAGAACGATGGATTCGACACGCCGGGTTTCGACCTGATACGCCACGATGCCGGCCGCCGCGCCGATGACGAGCGCCGCAACACACAGCCGAATGGCGAGCATCCGGTTCAGTTGATGAGGTGCGTTTGGCAGGCTCATTGTGCTCTCCCGGTCGTCGTTCGGCCTATTCGTTTTTTATGAGAATCACCTTGATCGGATCAATGGGGCCAATGCCTCGCCATTTATCGCTATTTTTGGCTTGCGCCACCCCGTGCTGACAACCATGATTGCATTCAAGCCGCCAGTGTTTCATCAAAACTCTCTTGCAATAGTCAAACCGTATTACTTTCGGGTCGCAACCCATGGCCTCCGCTAACAGCCTGCATGTACAAAGATTGCCATGCTGCCGGCTGTTGTCGTTGTCCATGGGTGCGGACCAATCGCGCCGCAGATTTAAAGGGGCGAAGAAAAGGGGTTTATTTTCCGTCGCGCGGATGAAAGTGCTTCGTTCTGTCTTGGTAGGCATTTTTCTTTCTGGGCGTAGCGGCGTCCGGCGCAACTTGCTCGATGCCAGTCTTTTCTTGCACATGCGAATGTGGCTTGGTGGCCTTCGCGCCCTGATCGGCCTTTGCGCCCTGATCGGCCTTCATTTCGGTGGCCGGCGGGGCGTTGTCGCCATCAGCGGCCTGAGCGCCAAGCGATAGAGCGGCGACGCTTGCGAACAGAACGACCGAGAGTGCGGATTGCAGTTTCATGATGGTTCTCCAAAGAGGTGGCTGGAAATGTCTGGATCGCGTTTGCTTTCCCGACACTATGAAGTTTGCAGTTTTTATCAGTCACTTGCATGACTTGTTGATTACATCTTTGTAAGAAATGCTACTTCTTTAAATCCGGCCCGAACTCTTGCTCTTATCAGTCATGTCAGATTCTTATACAGTTCCATCAGCATTTTGAAATGCCCGCTGACCCGATCCAGGGAGTACTCGTACATAATCGAGTTCTCGGCGAACTTGGCGCGCTCCACGTCCATGTCGACTGTGTTCCCGTCCGCGCTGTCTTGACTCGGCACTTGGTATTTGAGGGGATAAAGTGGCATGGAAGAAACGGCCACCCCAGAAATATGGCCGCTGCTAGTTGTCGCCAACGTTGTCGAAGGTATTTGAGATGCCGATTGGGCGATCCGCAGGGCTTCCTTGAAATCAATGTCTATGGCCTTATAGCCCGGTGTATCGGCGTTGGCGATATTGGCGGCAATCAACTGCTGGCGGTGGGCGCGTACCCCGAGTGCCACTTCCTGAACGCTATGTTTCTTTCCTCCATGTCCCTGGCTATTCAGGGGAACATGCTGAGGGTGCGGATCGCCGCCCGGCGTTGTCAAGCCACCATGGTTGCCATGGGGCGATGCGGCGGCAGGCTGGCCGATTGTTTGTGAAAGCGTTTCGACAAAAGAAGGCCCCGCCGAGATGCCGTGATTGGCGTGGCCGCCATCGGCAGTCGGCTGAGGTGGAACAGAATTGGCGATTGCGTTGATCGGTGGCATGGAATCGGTTTTTCATAGAGGCCCGTGAACTCACCTCACGTGCTCTATTCGGCCGTACCAAACTCTTAGACGCCAGAGCGACCCCACGCTGCAGGAGTCGTCATCTCTTCGCCAAATCGGTCAGTATCTTCCTCTGGAAATCAGTGCTACAAGCAAGCGTCGAGGCCCAATGGCCCATGATGATCCGGCTCGCATCCAAGATGAGACCCGTACCACCATCTCGCATCCAGGACTGGTTATCGGTTTCTCCATGAGCCAGAAATGCACGCGCTGACTGCCCATTGATTTCCGTGAGGCGCTGGCAGCATTCCAACCAGGAATTGCAAAGATTTAAGGATAGTTCAAGTTGTGATTGACTCTGGCTTTTCAAACGGTCAGCAGCTTTCTGCATGTTTGTCTTCCTTCATCGAGAGTTTTGCAGCAATTGCAGTATGTGACCGCGAAGCTGACTCACGCATAACCCAGTGGTTACAATTCTGTCATACCAATGTCAGCTACGTTTTGGCACGGGGCTGGCACAAAACGCGCCGGCCGATAGCGCAGCGAAAGTCGCTAACAGAACGGCAGAGAGTACGAATTCCAGTTTCATAATGGTTCTCCAGGGTAGTGTCTGGAAACGTCTGGATTACCCTAAGTCTCCCGACACCATGAAATCTGCGCTTTTGCAGCTGTCACTTGGATACTTGCTGGCTACATTCTCGTTAGGAGTTTCCCTGATTCAGTCAGGCCGCTTGGGCGACAATCATTCGTATCGCTCGACGAACCTCTGACAAAGGGGTATCCCTCCTCAAGAGCCGCGCAGGCGTAGCGCGTTGCCGACCACACTTACGGAAGAAAGACTCATCGCCGCCGCCGCGATGACAGGAGACATCAGCAATCCGAAGAAGGGATAGAGGATACCGGCCGCGATCGGTACACCGAGGGCGTTGTAGAGGAACGCAAAGGCCAGGTTCTGTCGCATGTTGCCGACGGTCGCGGCGGACAGCAGGCGTGCCCGGGCAATACCGCGCAGATCCCCCTTGACCAGCGTCACCTGGGCGCTGTTCATGGCCACATCAGTGCCAGTACCCATGGCAATGCCGACGTCCGCCTTGGCTAAAGCCGGGGCATCGTTGATGCCATCGCCCGCCATGGCGACGACACGTCCCTCACGCTGTAGACGTTCCACCAGCGCCAGTTTGTCCGCCGGCTTGACCTCGCCATGCACCTCATCGATCCCCAATTTGGCGCCGACGGCTTGGGCCGTGGTCAGGCCATCGCCCGTGGCCATCACGATGCGTAACCCGGCTTGCCGCAGGACTGTCAGCGCTTCCGGGGTGCTCGCCTTGATCGGGTCGGAAACCACCAGTAAACCGAGCATATGACCGTCGGCCGCCAGATACATGACGCTGGCGCCGTTTTGGCGCAGGGTTTCAGCATCGTTGCTGAGAGCGTCGACATCGATTCCATCCTGGGCCATCAATGCACCATTGCCGATGGCTAGTCGTTTTCCACCGACCGTTCCGCGCACGCCGATACCAGTTGCCGATTCGAATAGATCGGCTTTTTCCAAGGCCAGCCCACGTTCCCGGGCTGCACGGACGATGGCGTCGGCCAGCGGGTGTTCGCTCCCCTGGTCGAGACTTGCGGCCAGTCGCAACACTTCGTTTTCGGAGACGCCTTCCACCGCCACGGCACGTTCGAAAGCCGGGCGGCCTTCGGTCAGGGTGCCGGTCTTGTCCACAATCAACGTGTCCACATCCCGTAACCGCTCGATGGCCGCTGCGTCACGGAACAGGATTCCTTGCGTCGCTGCTTTCCCCGTGGCGACCATGATCGACATCGGTGTGGCCAAGCCGAGAGCGCAGGGGCAGGCAATGATCAGCACCGAGACGCCGTTGATCAGGCCGAAGATCCAGCCTTGTTCGCCACCGAAAAATCCCCAGGCAAAAAAACTGATGACGGCAATGGCGACCACCACGATAACGAAATAGCCGGCCACCACATCGGCTAGCCGCTGCATCGGCGCCTTGGAGCGCTGGGCCTGAGCGACCATCTGGACGATCTGGGCCAGCATAGTCTGGGAGCCGACCTTTTCCGAACGGATCACGAGGCTGCCGGAGGTGTTCATGGTGGCGCCGATCACCTTGTCACCAGGGCGTTTCGTCACAGGCAGGGGTTCGCCGGTAAGCATTGCTTCATCAACAGCGCTGGAGCCTTCCAGCACCGCACCATCCACCGGCACCTTTTCGCCGGGGCGCACGCGCAAGGTGTCGCCTACATGGACGTGCGTTAGCGGTACATCCTCTTCCTTGCCGTCGGGGTTGATGCGGCGAGCGGTCTTCGGCGCAAGGCCGAGCAGCGATTTGATGGCGGCCGAGGTTTGCGACCGGGCACGCAATTCAAGCATTTGGCCGAGCAGTGTAAGGGAGATGATCACCGCTGCCGCTTCGAAATAGACGCCGATGCGGCCGTGGGCAACAAAGGACTGGGGAAACAGGCCAGGTGCTAGCGCTGCCACGACGCTGTAACCGAAAGCCGCACCGGTACCGAGGCTGATCAGTGTCCACATGTTGGGACTGCGATGAACCAGCGACTGCCAGCCGCGGACGAAGAACGGCGCACCGGCCCAAAGCACAATGGGCAGGCTGAGTAGCAGTTCGCCCCAGGTCCGCACGAACGACGGCAAACCTTCGAGCCGGTGTCCGGCCATCGCCAGGACGACGACGACGACGGTTAGCGGCAAACTATTCCAGAAGCGGCGACGGAAGTCTCGATACTCGGTGTTGTCCTCCTCCTTCTCGAAGTCGGGCAACATTGGTTCGAGGGCCATGCCGCACTTGGGACAGGTGCCGGGGCCAATCTGCCGGATTTCCGGGTGCATCGGGCAGGTATATTCCGCACCGGGGACAACGGTTTCCTCCTGCTTTGGGCCGAGATAACGCGCCGGTTCTGCATCGAACTTGGTTTTGCACTTGGCGCTGCAAAAACGGTAGTGGATGCCACCGAGATCGCTCACGTGGGGCGACTCGGGCTTCACCGTCATACCGCAAACGGGATCAATGGAACCAGAAACTTCGTGCTGGTGCGCCGGATGTTCATGTTCCATGTTGCTCTCCTATTCCTCGATCCCGCGCTGCAGGCGCCACTGCTTGACCAGCGCGTAGATCGCCGGGATCACCGCGAGGGTGAGGACCGTCGAGGAAATCATGCC
>MKUH01000041.1 GCA_001897745.1 Candidatus Accumulibacter sp. 66-26 | reverse complement strand
CTTGAATTATCTTCCTGCTGTTCTAGGCTGAACGGGTTCCACCACCGAAAGGCTCTCTCCGAGCCGACAACAAAGGCGGAGCAAAAACAAGAATATGCCGAGAATCGCCAGTGCCCGGGCCGGGCCTGCGCGTCGCGCCGCTTTTGCGGATCGCGCCGAGGCGGGCTTTCCGGTTGCCGCGACATCGTAAATACGACCACACCAGGAGGATTGACCGATGTTGAGTCTGGAAGATTGTTTGGATTTCAGCGATCTTGCGAACGACGAGATCGAAGCCATTGCCTCACACGAACACATTCCGCTGATTTGCGCCGCCGAACTGGGCTGCGAACTCCTGAAAACGCCCGACGGCATCAGGCAGTTGCACAGCATGGTGCTCGACGACATCGAACACGCCCTGGAACACGGGCAGATGGAGACCGCCAGCCGCTGGGCTCTGGTCTACCGTCAGTTGCAGCACAGCCACCCCATCTCGCCATCCTCACGCTGAGGAGCCACGCCAGCCCTAAGCTGGCCGGACTCCGCGGGTTGTCTTCGTGGCCCGCGGAGTCCTTCCCGTTTTCAGCGTTCCCGCGCGGAAACGATGCGGCGGCACGAGGCCAGGGCACCGTCACGGCGATGCGGCGGCACTGCGTCGAGGAGTTACGGCGCCGGCGCCCCGTCCTCGTCGACGGTCACGACCGATAGCGACGGCAGGCGCGCACTGCGCGCAATGACTTCGCGCACCACGTCGGTCGACAGCAGCTTGCGCCAGCGCGCGGCCGGCGCCGGCAGCACGATCTCGGCGCACGCGAGCTGCTCGGCCTGATCGAGGATGCTCGGCACCACGTCGCCCTCGACGAAGACGGCGCGCGAGGCGATGCCCGCCGCGCGCAGCGGGCGCGCCGCCTCGTCGAGAAAGATCTGCGCGCGCTCGGACTGGAAGCGCGCGATCTCCTGCGGCGTGCGGAAGCGCAGAACCTCCCACTGGCGAACGGTTTCGCCGACGTGCAGCAGGCAGACCTCGATCGCCTCGCCCGCCTGCGCGCGGCGCAGGGCGTGGCGCACGCCGCGCCGCGACGGGGCGGTGGCGTCCACCGGCAGCAGCAGGCGGCGCGGCGGCGCCGTCGCGTTTACATTCGTAGTCGTTTTTTGCGCGTCCATCTTCATCTCCTCGATCAGGACTCGTCTTTGCCGCGCAACGCCAGCGCGTGCGCGATCCCCCGCCGCGTGCGGCTGAGCAGGAAGGGGCCGACCGCGAGCCCGAGCAGCGGCGCGGCCACGGCGAACTGGACGAAATAGAGCAGCGGCAGCGGATAGGCCGCCAGTTCGCCGCTCCCGTAGCGCAGCAATCCGGCGACGGCGCCGGTGCCGCCGACCATGCCGATCCACTCGACCACGCTCAATTCGGCCTGGCGCGCCGCGGCGAGCACGCCCGCGCGCTCGCCCGGCGCCACCTCGCGCAGCCGCGGATAGGCGAGCAGCGCGCAGGCCGCGCCGAGACCGGCGAGGCGCCCGGCGATGCCCGGCCGGGGATGAGAAGAAACGCAGGACGCAGCGGAACGGCGCATCACAGCACCTGGAAGGCGAAGATCGCCACGCAGGTCGGCGGCAGCGCCGCGAAGAGCAGGCCGAGCGGGTTGATCGCCTCGTCCCGGAAGCTGCCCTTGAGGATCGAGAAGCCGGCCGGGTTGGGCGCGTTGGCGATCACCGTGAGGCCGCCGCCGGTCACCGCGCCGGCCACCAGCGCGTACTTGAACTCGGCCGAAACGCCCTCGACCAGCGAGCCGAGGTAGGTCAGCGCGGCATTGTCGGTGACCGCCGTGAGGCCGACGGCGACGAAGTACAGCACCGTCGAATCGACATCGGACAGCGCCGGCTGCAGCCACCACTGCTGCAGGCCGCCGAGCGTCACCAGCCCGGCCAGGAAGAAGGCGACGAGCAGCCCTTCGCGCAGGATCAGGCGGTCCTGGTACTTCTTGTAGGCCTCGGTGAAGCCGAGGAAGAACAGGAAGAGGCCCATGAAGACGGCCGCATGGTGCGCGAAGACGACGACGCCGACGAGGAAGAGCAGGTGCACGCCGGTCACCGTGTACGACGAAGCGATGCCCTTCCCGTCCTCGACCGTGGCGCGCCCCTTGGCCGCGATCTCGGCGCGGAACACCCAGGCCACGAAAGCGGCGTTGAAGAGCACGGCGATGGCGGCCTTCCAGCCGAAGTTGGCAATCATGTAGGCGGTGTCCCACTGCCACTTGGCGGCGACCATCAGCACCGGCGGCGCGGCGAAGGGCGTCAGCGTGCCGCCGATCGAGATATTCACGAAAAGCACGCCGAGCGTCGCGTACTGCAGGCGACGGCTCAGGCCGCGCGTGAAGAAGGCGTCGCGCAGGAGCAGCGCGGCCAGCGTCATGGCCGCCGGTTCGGTGATGAAGGAACCGAGCAGCGGCACCAGCGACAGGCAGAGGAAATACACCGCCACCTGATCCCGTATCGGCAGCAGGCGGCCCAGCCACTGCACGCCGGCGAGCACCGCCTGCAGGATCGGATGGCTGGCGGCGATGACCATGATCACGAAGACGAACATCGGCTCGGTGAAGTTGCGCGAATCGAGATAGGCGACCGCCGCATCGTGCCCGGAGAGCAGGAAGAGCGAGGCGATGAGGACGAAGGCCCACATCCCGAACACGACCTCGACCTCGCCGAGCAGATGCCACAGCCCGGCGTGGCGCGGCTGCAGGTGCGCGAGGCGGGCGAAGAACTTGGTCGAGAAAGTGTGGATGACGGCGATCCCGAAGAGAATCGCGGCGATCAGTTCCGGTGCGGTCGGATTGGGCATGGTCGTATGCGGCCGGGACGCGGCAGTGAGTGGACGGAGGAAAACCGTTGCGGACGAACGACTGTCCGGACGAACGGGCCTTGATGTCCCGATCCTAGACGCCCGGCGGCCCCTTGAAAATTCGGGCCGGCGCGTAAGGGAAACACGTAGTCGGCAAGGCGGCGCAAGCGCCTGCCAACGAGGGTTCGGCCGGCATTAAGGGATTCACTTACGCCCGCGCGGGCGACATCGGGTGCGCCAGCGCCGGCAAACTCGCGCAAAATACGCGCTGCAGCCGGCGCCCGCGTGCGCCGCCGACCCATGCAACGCCACGACCGAGCCGCCCGACCGATGATTACCGCCCGCCCCCTGCGCTGGATCGACCTGCTGACGCTGGTCGCCGGCTACGTCGCGCTCGACTGGGCGAGCTACTTCCATCCGCTGCACGAACTCAACTTCACGCCGTGGAATCCGGCGCCGGCGCTCGGCCTCGTCTACGTCCTGCGCCACGGCTGGAGGGCCGTGCCGCCGCTGATGCTGGCTGTGCTGATCGCCGACGCCTGGGTGCGCAGCCTGCCGGCGCCGCTACCCGAGGCGGCGGTCCTCGCTGTCCTGCTCGGCGGCGCCTACGGCGCCATCGGCGGGCTGCTGCGCCGCCACCTCGGCGACGTCGAAATCTTTTCCGACCGGCGCGGCATGCTCGCCTGGTCCGGCATCGTCGTCGCCGGCACGCTGGTCAGCAGCCTGCTCATCGTCCTCGCCTTCGTCGTCGCCGGCCTGATCGCGCCCGGCGAATGGCGCGAGGGCGTCGGCCGCTACTGGATCGGCGACGGCGTCGGCATCCTCGTCTCCATGCCCGTGCTCTGGATGCTGCTCGACGAACGCGGGCGCGCCCTGCTCGCCAGCCGCATGCGCGGCCGCGGCACCGTGCTCCTGCTGGCGGCGATCGGCGCGGCGCTGTGGGTCGCCTTCGGGCGCGATACGCCCGACTTCAAGTACTTCTACGTGCTCTTCCTGCCGATCGTCTGGGCCGCCGCGCGCCAGGGGCTGGCCGGCGCGGTGTTCGCCGCCGCCGTGATGCAGGTCGGCATCATCGCCGGCGTGCAGCTGCTCGGCTTTCCGGCGGTTTCGGTGTTCGAGATCCAGGCGCTGGTCGTCGTCCTCGCGCTGCTCGGTTTCTTCGTCGGCGTCGTCGTCGACGAGCAGCAGCGGATCAGCGCCGAGCTGCGCCAGACGCTGCGTCTGGCCGCCGCCGGCGAAATGGCCGGCGCCCTGGCGCACGAGTTGAACCAGCCGCTGACCGCCCTCTCCGCCTACGGCACCGCTTGCGAGCACCTGATCGCCCAGGGCGAAACCGGCGAGCGCCTGCGCGACGCGATCCGCCGCATGGTCGCCGAATCATTCCGCGCCGCCGAGGTGGTGCGCCGCCTGCGCGACTTCTTCCGCACCGGCAGCACGCAGCTCGAACGCGTCGCCGTCGACGACCTGCTCGGCGCGGCCGCCGCCTCCTTCCAGAGCGGCGCGGCGCGCGGCGGCACCGTGCTGCGCGTCGCACCGGCGCCGGCCGATTTGCCGCCCGGCCACATTCTCGGCGACCGCCTGCAACTCGAAGTGCTGCTGCGCAACCTGCTCGGCAACGCCGCCGACGCGGTCGCCGGGCAGCCGGAGGGCCGACGCGAGGTCCGCCTCGCCGCCGCGCCGGAAGGCGCCGGACGCGTCTGCATCCGCGTCGAGGACAGCGGCCCCGGCCTCTCGGGCGAAAGCGCGCTGCGCGTGTTCGAGCCCTTCCACTCGACGAAGACGAGCGGCATGGGCCTCGGGCTGGCGATCAGCCGCGCCATCGCCGAAGCGCACGGCGGCCATCTGCTCGCCGAAGTCGCCGACCACGGCGTGTTCAAACTCATCCTGCCGATCGAACCCGACCAATGACGACTCCCGCCGCCGACTTCACCATCTACATCGTCGAGGACGACGCCTCGGTGCGCGACGCGCTCGGCCTGCTGCTCGGCCTGCGCGGCTACCGCACGGCGATCTTCGCCGACGCCGAGAGCTTCCTGCAGGCCTGGCGCGCCGACTGGCACGGCTGCCTGCTGCTCGACATCCGCATGCCCGGCATGGACGGACTGACGCTGCAGCGCCGCCTGCTCGACCTCGGCTGCCGCCTGCCGGCAATCGTCATGTCCGGGCACGGCGACGTCGGCTCGGCACGCGACGCCTTCAAGTCGCAGGCCGTCGATTTCCTCGAAAAACCGCTCGACCACGGCCGTCTGCTGGCGGCCATCGAGGAAGCCGGGCAGCGCCTCACGGCGACGCAGCGGGAACAGGCGCACGACGCCCGGCGCGACGCTTTCGCCGAACGGCTGGCGGCGCTGACGCCGCGCGAGCGCGAAGTGATGGAGATGGTGGTCGCCGGCCGCCACAACCGCGAGATCGCAGAGGCGCTCGGCATCAGCGCGCGCACGGTCGAGGTGCACAAGGCGCGGATGATGCAGAAGCTGCGCGTCGACGGCCTGCCGCAGCTGATCCGCCTGAGCCTCGGGCATACGGACGAAGCGCGCTGAAAAAAAGAAGGGACCGCGCACGCCGACGCTGCGTCGGCTGAAGTTCCGACGGACGCGCCAGGCCCTCTCCGGTTTCAGGCCGGGGCCGTCGCCGAGGGCGTGGCGGCGCGGGCCGGCAAGCAGGCAGCGCCGGTTTCCGCGAAGACGACGCGCACCCGGGTGCCGCCGCCCTCGCCGCCATGCAGCGACACCTTCCAGCCGAGGCGCTGGGCGACCCGTGCGACGATCGACAGGCCCAGGCCGTAACCCGAACTGTCGTCGCCCTTGACGTGCCGGTTGAACAGTTCCGGAAAGCGGTCCTCGGGAATGCCGATGCCGGTGTCGACGATTTCCAGGCACTGGCCGTCCAGGAACACGGTAATCGTGCCCTCGCGCGTGTAGGCGCAGGCATTGCGCAGCAGATTGCTGACCACGACATAGGCCAGCGAACGCTCGACGGGAAGGATTGCACGCTCCCGCACGGCGAGCGTAATGCGCACGGGCCGTCCGGCCAGCGCGGGCGTGCAGTCGGCTACTGCGTCCTTCACCGCATCCGCGATGACGCAGGCCGGATCGCCTTCCTCCCCCTCCTCCATGGCCAGCAGCAGCATGGCTTCAAGGATCTGCCCCATGCGCACCGACTGGCGGTGGATCGCCCACAGGCGCTCGCGCACGGCATCGGGGAGATCCCTATGCTCGACCAGCACTTCGACGGCGCCGCGAATGATCGCGACCGGGGTGCGCAGCTCGTGGCTGACGTCGGCAGCGAAGTAGCTTTCCCGCTCGATGAAGCCGGACAGGCGCAGGGCGAACTGGTCCAGAGCCTGCACCAGGCGGCCGATCTCGTTCTTGGGGTAGTCGAGCGGCGAGAAGGTCAGCGACGGAGCGTCGCGCGGGTTGGCCTGGCTAACCTTCTCCGAAAGCGCGCCGAGCAGGCGGCCGATCGGGCGCACCACCTGACCGGCCAGGCGGTTGCCGACCAGAAAGGAAAGCAGCGTCATCACACCGGTACCGACCAGCAGGAACAGGGCGAGCTTGCCAAGACTGGACGAGACGTAGGTCCGGTCGTAGACCAGGGCATACGGTTCGCCGCCCACCGCCGTGACCATCACGGAATAGTCGCGATCCTCGTGCATGATGAGCTCGATGCGCTCCTGCCCCGGCTTGACCGGCTCGACGTTGGGAAAATCGGGAATCGGCAGGAAGTGGCCCGCAAGAAGCGCCGCCGAGGGCGGCAGGGCCGCCGGGTTCTGCGCCCGGCGATTGTGGAAGCTCTCCATCTCCACGCGCAGCATCCGTTCGATGGCGCGCTCCTCGAGTTCGGCGACGAGAGCGAAAGTTATCAGGCTGAGCAGCGCGCTGACGACAAAACCCAAGAGGACGAACGGCAGGACGAGACTCTCGCGCAGGCTGTCATAGGGTGGATTGCTCATGGGTGATCCGATAGCCGAAACCGCGCACAGTATGGAGCATCTGCCGATCGAAGGGCTTGTCGATGGCGTTGCGCAGCGTGCTCATGTGGACGACGAGAGCGTGGCTCTCGCCGCGCTCCTCGCCCCAAAGCTCGCGCTGCAGGGCTTCGTTGTGCACGACGTTGGGCGAACGGCGCATCAGGAGCGCCAGAATCTTGGTCGCCCCCGGCGGCAGCGTGATCGGCACGCCGGCGCGCTCGATCCGCATCGTTCCCGGGTCCATGCTCAGATCGCCGACCTTCATGACGGCGTTGTCGACCGCCATGCCGGCGCGCCGGATCAGGGCGCGGAGCCGCGCCTCGATCTCGCGCAGCGAGGCCGGCTTCACGATGTAGTCGTCGGCGCCGATATCGAAGGCCGAAACCTTCGTATTGATTTCATCCTTCGCCGTCAGCATGACGATCGGCATCTTGCTGCGCAGCTGGTTGCGGATGTGGCTGCACAGCGAAATGCCATCGACGCCGGGCAAGGTCAGGTCGAGAACGACCAGATCGTATTCCTTCGCGGCCAGCAGGCCGAGGGCCGTCTGGCCGTCGGCCGCGTGCTCCGTCACGTAGTCCTGGATTTCGAGGAAGTCGGCCAGGTTTCTGGCCAGGTCGCGGTCATCCTCAACGATCAGAATTCGGCTCGCCATCTTCGCTTGCGCTCCTTGGGTAATCGTTATCTTGGAATTTCTTCGAACGATTCGTCCGGGCGGACGACAGGACGCATATTCCCAAACTCAGATCACTTTGAGCAACTGTGCCCGCAATTCTTCCGCGCGGCGTCGGCCAGCGCCGGTTTCGGTAATGGCCTCGTACCACGGCGCGAACTGCTCGCGCATTTCGGCATGCGTTCTGGCCGCGAACGCGGCCTCGACGATGCTCAGATGCGTCAGCGGGCCGCAGAAGGTCTTCAAGGTGTTCATGATGAAATTCCGGGCCATCTCCAGCGATTGCGGGTCCGGTTCGTCCGGAATCTCGCGAAAGCCCGCTCCCGGCGCCGGACCATCGTCGAGCGGGAGGAGTGGTCGAGGCAAATCGGCCAAGACGATATATCCGCTTTCCTCGAGGATTCCGAGCACGCGCGCCAGGTCCTCGGCGGGCGCGATGCCCCGGATGTCCTCGACACTACGCTTGCCGTCGATCAGGATCAGGACTCGCCGCTCCCGGAGGGTCAGGCCGCCGCCCCGCTTCAGCAGCTCACCGACACCCTTCGGCGTTTTTGCGAAAACCGCGTTCATTTCCGCCCTCCTCCGGAACCCGCAGGCCTTTGCAATGAATGAAGAAAATCCGCCGCCAGGAGGAATCGCCCCCCGCACGGATCATGGCTTGCGGGCGGTGCGAAGCGCGGCGGCGGCCGGCGCGGGATTCTTTTTCCCCCACGTCGCATGCGCGTGACGGCTGAGAATGAAGTCGAAGATGAACTTCATCCAGATCGTCGACCCGGCAATCGCCGACCATGTTTCGTACCCCATCGTCCCGGAGAGCACGCCGGCTATCACCCACAGCACGACGGCGCCGGCGACGAAATTGATCGCGGCGGCATAGGGCGCGAACTTCTCCGGATGCGCCGGCGCCGCGCCGCGCTTCAGGGCCACCTCCGAATGGTCGCGGCGCGCGAGTATCCGCCATGTACGGCGCAGCCAGAAAAAGGCGATGGGGAACAGTGCCAGAAACAGAATCCACGTCAGTGCGACGCTGATATCCAAAACCATGTGTGACTCCAAGCGTCCGGACGGCGCCGGACAGCGAAAAACCCATCGAAATGGGTCCCGCCGGCGCAACCGGCGGGACCCCGCGTCTACCGCACTGCGCCTCAGTGCGCGCCGCGCACGGCCGTGGAGCCGCGCGGCGTGCGCACCGCCTCGACCATGGCCTGGATATGCTCGGGCGGCTCCTTGGTCACCTTATCGACGATGAAGGCAACGCTGAAGTTGACCAGCGCGCCGATCGCGCCGAAAGCTTCCGGCGTGATGCCGAAGAAGCTGTTGGCGCCACCGATCAGCGGCAGGAACTCGGTTCCCTTGATGAAGAAGATGCCCTTGTGCGCGAACACATAGAAGAGCGTCACGAAGAGACCGGCCAGCATGCCGGCGATGGCGCCTTCCTTGTTCATCTTCTTGGAGAAGATGCCCATCATGATCGCCGGGAACAGCGAACTCGCAGCGATACCGAAGGCCAGCGCCACGGTGCCGGCCGCGAAACCCGGCGGATTGAGGCCGAGATAGCCCGAGATGACGATGGCGACCGCCATCGAAATCTTGCCGGCCAGCAGTTCGCCCTTTTCGCTGATGTTCGGCGCAAAGATGCCCTTGATCAGGTCGTGCGAGACGGCGGAGGAAATGGCCATCAGCAGACCGGCGGCGGTAGACAGCGCGGCGGCGAGGCCACCGGCGGCGACCAGGGCGATCACCCAGTTCGGCAGCAGCGCGATTTCCGGGTT
Organism: Candidatus Accumulibacter sp. 66-26; assembly: GCA_001897745.1. Classification (GTDB taxonomy): domain Bacteria; phylum Pseudomonadota; class Gammaproteobacteria; order Burkholderiales; family Rhodocyclaceae; genus 66-26. The sequence continues at coordinate 77,455 of MKUH01000041.1, read as the reverse complement.
GGCGAGCACGATGATGTCGGCGTTGACCGACAGTTCGTTGCCCTTCCAGCCGGCGGCTTCGGCCTTGGCCAGGGCTTCCGGATTCGTGCTCTTGTCGTTGTAGTACTGGATGCGGCCGTCGCCGTTCTTGTCCTCGAACTTCAGGAGGCCGGTCTTTTCCCAGCGCTTCATCCAGTCCGGACGATCCTCGGCCTTGATGCTGGCTTCCGGCGCGAACAGGTCGCCGCCCGTGACGACGGCACTGTTGACCGTACTGTGCAGATTCAGCTTGGCCATGCCGGCCACCGCGGGCGCGGTGGTGTAGAGGATGGCGATGAAGACCAGCGCCCAGCCGGCGGAGGAGCGCGCATCCTTGACCGTCGGCACGGTGAAGAAGCGCATGATGACGTGCGGCAGGCCGGCCGTTCCGATCATCAGCGACATCGTGTAAACGAACATGTTCAGCGTGCTGCCCGCCGTCGTCGTCGTGTACTTGCCGAAGCCGAGGTCGACCACCACCTGATCGAGCTTGCTGAGCAGCGAGGCATCGGTCCCCGCCATGTTCGCGCCGAGGCCCAGTTGCGGGATCGGGTTGCCGGTCAGATGCATCGAGATGAAGATCGCCGGGATGGTGTAGGCGAGGATCAGCACGATGTACTGGGCGACCTGCGTGTAGGTGATGCCCTTCATGCCGCCGAACACGGCGTACATGAACACGATGCCCATGCCGACGTAGATGCCGGTTTCGCTCGAAACGCCGAGGAAGCGCGAGAAGGCAACGCCAACGCCGGTCATCTGGCCGATGATGTAGGTGATCGACGCGGTCAGCAGGCAGAAGACGGCAACCGTCGACGCCGTCTTCGAGTAGAAGCGGTCGCCGATGAACTGCGGCACGGTGAACTTGCCGAATTTGCGCAGATACGGCGCCAGCAGCATTGCCAGCAGGACGTAGCCGCCCGTCCAGCCCATCAGGAACAGCGCGCCGCCGTAGCCCATGTTGGCGATCAGGCCGGCCATCGAGATGAAGGACGCCGCCGACATCCAGTCGGCCGCCGTCGCCATTCCGTTGGTCACCGGGTGAACCGAACCGCCGGCCGCATAGAACTCGCTGGTGCTGCCGGCACGCGCCCAGATGGCGATTCCGATGTACAGCGCAAACGTCGCGCCGACCACCAGATAAATCATTGTTTGCAGATCCATAGCGGCTCCTTATTCTTCGTGAACGTCGAATTGGCGGTCGATCTCGTTCATCTTCCGCGCGTAGTAGAAAATCAGCGCGATGAAGATGTACATCGACCCTTGCTGGGCAAACCAGAAGCCCAGGGGATAGCCGCCCAGCATGATCGTGTTGAGCACGTCGACGAAGAGAATCCCCGCACCGAACGAGATCAAGAACCAGATCACCAGAATCTTCCCCAGCAGACTCAGCGTGGCTGACCAATAGGCCTTGCCTGTGTCATCCATAACCATCTCCTCCTGTTGTTTGGACGTGCCTCGTTTCGAGGTCACGCGCCGAGTTTCTTCGGGAAAACTTACGGTTAGCTGACAAAATTTCCGTGTTTTTTGTTTAATTTCAACTGCTTATGCTATTTTTACCACTTCCTGATCATTCCCTGACAAAGGACTTATCGAGGTCTGACTCTGGCTCGTCGATGCGGGCATCGCGCTCGCAAGCTCATTGGGGCGAACGGCCAGGCGGGAAGCGAATGGTGCTTTTCCGCATAGGGCGGCGGCGCATGCCGGCGTAACGGAGAGCGCGAGGAAAGGCCCCCGGCCGTGCGGGATTGCGCGCCGGGCGCGGCGCCAGGGTGGCGCGCGAAACGACAGGGCGCCCCCCTGTCGACAGCGCCCGCCCCCGGCGCCCGATCGCGCGCGGAGAATCGCCCGGCGGCCGAGCCGTCGGCTACCGGGGATACGACGAAGAAAGACAGCGGATTTGTCGGGCGGGCAACCGGAGGAGGCGCCGCACGGCGCGACGCGAGGAAGCTACTAGGCGGTTCGGCGACGGACGCTCGCTTCAGGCGAAGTGCGCCTGCGCGACCTCGAACAGTTCGCGCTCCTCGAAGCGCACGTGCTCGGCGAGCAGTTCGGCGAAGCGCAGCAGGAGCGCCGCGTCGGCGCCCGGCAACTGCGCGGCGAGCGCGCGCAGCTGCGCGTGCTCGTGCCGGGTGCGCGCGACGAGAGCATCCTCGCCGGCCTGCGCGAGCAGCGGCAACAGATCGACTTCCTCGACGACGAAATGCGGCTCCAGCTCGCGCGGGAACAGCTCGGCGCAGGCCTGCGCCAGCGCCTGCACGCGCGCCGGTTCGCCGGCCTGGGCGGCGCGTTTGGCGTCGAGCGCGAGCTTGAGCGCGGTGTGGTGCTCGCGAGAAAGGTCCTGCAGGGTGGCGTGGCGTTTCATGTCGGCCCTCAGTACAGGATGCGGCAGCGGATCGTTCCGTCCACCGCGTTCAGTTCGTCGAGCGCGACCTGGCTCGCCGTCGCATCCACATCGATCACCACGTAGCCGATCTCGTTGTTCGTCTGCAGGTACTGCGCGGCGATGTTGATGCCGGCGCGCGAGAAGCGCTCGTTGATCTGCGCCAGCACGCCGGGCACGTTGTGGTGGACGTGCAGCAGGCGGCACTTGCCGGCCAGCTCGGGCAGCGAGACTTCGGGGAAGTTCACCGCCGAGGCGGTCGAGCCGTTGTTGCTGTAGCGCGTCAGCTTGGCCGCCACCTCGCGCCCGATGCTCTCCTGCGCCTCGGCCGTCGAGCCGCCGATGTGCGGGGTCAGGATGACGTTCTCGAAGCGCATCAGCGGCGAGACGAAGGCCGCGTCGTTGCCGGCCGGCTCGACCGGGAAAACGTCGATCGCGGCGCCGAGCAGATGCCGCGCGTCGAGCGCGACGACCAGCGCGTCGATGTCGACGACGGTGCCGCGCGAGGCGTTGATCAGGTAGCTGCCCGGCTTCATCTGCGCCAGTTCGCGCGCGCCGATCAGGTTCTGCGTGGCCGGCGTTTCCGGCACGTGCAGGCTGAGCACGTCGGCCGCGCCGAGCAGGTCGTCGAGCCCGGCGGCCTGGCGCGCGTTGCCGAGCGCGAGCTTGGCCTCGATGTCGTGGAAGAGGACCGTCATCCCGAGCTGTTCGGCGAGCACGCCGATCTGCGTGCCGATGTGGCCGTAGCCGACGATGCCGAGCGTCTTGCCGCGTACTTCAAAGGAGTGGGCGGCGCTCTTCACCCAGCCGCCGCGATGCTGGCTGGCGTTCTTTTCGGGGATGCCGCGCAGCAGCATGATGATCTCGCCGAGCACCAGTTCGGCGACGCTGCGCGTGTTCGAGAACGGCGCGTTGAAGACCGGGACGCCGCGCCGCGCGGCGGCGGCCAGATCGACCTGGTTGGTGCCGATGCAGAAGCAGCCGACGGCGACGAGCTTGGGCGCGAGCGCCAGCACCTCGTCGGCCAGCTGCGTGCGCGAGCGGATGCCGACGAAATGCGCGTCGCCGAGCGCGGCGGCGAGCGCCGGCCCGGAGAGCGCCTTGGCGTGCGTCTCGATCTGCGTGTAGCCGTCGCGCCGCAGCACGTCGACGGCCGATTCGTGGATGCCTTCGAGGAGGACGAACTTGAGTTTGTCCTTGTCGAACGAGAGTCGTGTAGTGCCGCTCATGCCGGGCTCCTTACCAGTATTTTTCGAAGGCCATCTGGCCCGGCACGCCGCGCCGGGTGGTGGCAAAACCGAGCGCGCCGAGTTGCTGGCGCAGCTCGCGCGCCATCTCCGGGTTGCCGCACACCATCAGGCGCGAGTGCTCGACGCTCAGCGCCGCGCCGGCCGCCGCTTCGAGCGCGCCGGCGGCGAGCAGCTGCGGGATGCGCCCGGCAAGCGGCGTGGCGCCGGCTTCGCGCGTGACGATGGGAAGATAGACAAGCCGCGCGCCGCCGGCGTTCGCCGCCATCGCCTCGATCTCGTCGCGGTAGGCGAGTTCGGCGGCGCGGCACACGCCGTGCGCCAGAATCAGGCGCTCGAAACGCCCCCACACCGCCGGATCGCGCAGGATGGAAACGAAAGGCCCGAGGCCGGTGCCGCTCGCCAGCATCCACAGGTCGCGCCCGGGCGCCAGCTGGTCGACGGTGAGAAAGCCGAAGGCCGCCTTGTCGACGCGGATGGCATCGCCGACGCGCAGCCCGGCCAGACGCTGCGAAAAAGCGCCGCCCGGCACCAGCACCGAAACGAATTCGAGGTGTTCGTCGGTCGCCGCCGAAACCATCGAATACGGTCGCCAGACGACCCCGTCGCCGGCAGCGGCTTCGCTTCCGGCGGCGACGCTCGCCGGCGGCTGGCCGGCTGCCTCGGCGCCCAGCCCCAGCCGCGCGTAGTGCCCGGGCGTGAAGCGGAAGGCGCGGTAGCGCGTGGTGCGGAAGGACAGCAGCGTCGGCGTCCAGTGGCGGATCGCGAGCACGCGCTCCTCGCTCCAGTTCGCCGCCGGCGCGGCGGCGGGCAGGACGGCGAGCGGATTGTCGGGCGGAGCAAATCTATCGGCGGACTGATCCATGTTTCACCTCCCCGGCAACGGTCTGGAGACGCGCGGCGCGCCGGCCGCGCACGACGCTGCCCGCCATCGTGGCGATGAAGAGCAGCAGGACGAAAGCGTTGCCGAGGCCGGCGCCGTGGCGCAACGCGAAGCTGTCGCCGAGCCCGCCGGCGACGCGCAGCAGGAGCGAGGCGTGCAGCGCGACGAGCGGCAGGTAGAAGACCGGGTGGTACGGCATCTTCACGCGCACGACGGCCGGGAAGATGATCGGCGCGTGCCCGAAGACCATGGCGAAGACGAAGCCGAGACCGACCGCGTGCAGCGCGGCGTCGCGCCATGCGTGGCCGGGTACGAAAGCGCCGGCGACGCCGAGCAGGCCGGCGACGGCGAGCCAGGCGTAGCCGGAGAGCAGGCAGATGGCGATGAAGCGGGTCAGCCCGCGCTGGCGCGCGTTGCGCCGGGCGATGTCGTAGCGCAGCAGCCAGCCGGCGAGCGCCAGCAGGGCGGCGGCAAACAGCGCCAGCCCGGCACCTTCGCGCCACAGCGCGAGCAGCGCGCCGGCGAGCAGTACGCCGACGATGGCGAAGAAGAAGCGCTGCGCGCGCGGCGGCGTCGGCAGGAAGCGCGTCAGTTCGAGACGCTCGCCGGCGATCGTCAGCACCAGGAAAGCCAGCCACCAAGGGACGGCGACGACCGGCACGCCGCTGGCGATCCAGGCCAGGTTGCCGAGCAGCCAGCACAGCGCGCCGCCGGCGAGCACGAGGGTGAAAGGCGCGACCAGCCGGCGCAGCACCTGCGCGCTGGCGGCGACGAGCACGGCGGCGCCGCTCAGGGCCAGCGCCTGCGCCACCGGCAGCGGCGCGCCGGCGAGCAGCAGCACACCGCCGAGCCCGGCCGCCGCCGGTCCGAGATAAGCCCAGCCGCGCCCGAGGGCGACGGCGCGTTCGAGGCTGATCACCGTACCGAAGAAGGCCGAGATCATCAGCGCGCCGTGCCCGCCCGCCTGCGCGCCGGCCAGCGCCGGCACGTCCCAGGCCAAGCGCGCCAGCCCGGCGAGCACGCCGCCGAGCAGCGAGAGCATGCCGCAGGCGAGGAGCGGCAGGCGGGCGGCGGGACGCAGATCGTTCATCGCAAGGCCTCCGGAGGCAAGTTCAAGATTCCCGCGTCAGACCGGATCGCCGGCATCGGCGGCGTTGTTGGCGTCGGCATCGGCTTCCCAGCCGAAGTGCAGACGCGTGCGTTCGGCCATCATCGAAGGATTCCACGGCGGCTCCCAGACAAGGTTCACGTCGATCGCGCAATTCTCGGGCAGCGCGGCGCCGAGCGCGGCATGCACGTCGTCGAGGATCATCTCGCCCATCGGACAGGCCGGCGAGGTCATCGTCATCTCGATGGCGACAGCCTCCGGCGTCGTCTCCACGCGGTAGACCAGCCCGAGGTCGACGATGTTCACGCCGACTTCGGGATCGACCACCTGGCGCAGGATGTCGCGAATCCGCTCCTCCGTTGCGCCAGCGGGCGTCGCGACGGCGTCCGGCGCGGATGCGCCCTTGTTTTCATTGGCTTTGCTGGCATCGCTGGGCGTAGTGGTCATGGCCGATTTAAAGCTGTAGAATTAATACAGCTTAATCCTAGCACCCCTCATTTTTTGAAGCAATATTTTCATTACCGCTTTTAAAGACAGGTCCGGCGCCATGAAACTCACCACCTTTTCCGACTACACCCTGCGCGTGCTGATGTTCCTGGCGATCGACCGCAGCCGGCTGGCGACCATCCCGGAAATCGCCGCCGCCTACGGCATTTCGGAAAACCATCTGATGAAGGTGGTGCACCAGCTGGCGCGCTCGGGCGTCGTCGAATCGGTGCGCGGCAAAGGCGGCGGCATCCGCCTGGCGCGCGAGCCGGGCGACATCCGCATCGGGCAGATCGTGCGCGCCAGCGAGGGGCAAGGCCCCATCGTCGAGTGCATGCCGGAAGCGAAGGCAGCGAACGATGCGCCGGGCGCGCCGGCCGACCCGCACGCCGGCTGCCGCATCGCGCCGGTGTGCCGGCTGACGAAGGTGCTGGTGAAGGCCTTCGACGCGCTCTACGCGACGCTCGACGAATACACGCTGGCCGACCTCGTCGACGAGCCGCAGAAGCTGGGCGGCATCCTCATCCGCCGCGAAGCGTAGCGCCCCGCCCCGGCTCCTTCAGAACGGTCGGCGGCCGCTGATGATGCGCACCAGGACGACGACGATGGCGATCACCAGCAGGACGTGAATGAATCCGCCCATCGTGTAGGAAGAGACCAGTCCGAGCAGCCACAGGACGACGAGGATGAGTGCGATGGTGTAGAGCATGGCGGTTTTCCTTTGACGTAGCGTGGCGGGAACGGAGCGGATGCGGAACAAGCCCTGCCGCGGCATCCGGGGCCAGGTTCGGACCAGCGAAGCCCGGAAAGCGCGCCGCCCCGCCCGCGAAACCGCCCGTTCCGGCGCTGTCGGAGCGCCGCGATCGACGCGCCGGAAAAGACTCTGCGCCGGCACGCCGCGCACCTCTGTGCGCTGGAGAACATACGCGCCGCCCGATTTGTCGTAGCGTTCCCGGCTTCTCGTCGCGCCGCCCCGGCGCGCCCGGCCCAAAGACGCCGCCTGGCGCCATCGCCGCCGGCGGACGAGATTCCGCGAGGAGCGCCCGATGCCCGCCCGCCAGCCAGCGCCCGTCAACCAGTTGCTTGCCGCCCTGCCGGACGCGGAAGGCGAGCGCCTGCGCGAACATCTGCGGGCGGTCGCGCTGAATTCCGGCGAAATCCTCTGCGAGCCGGGCGAAACGATCCGCCACATCTACTTCCCTGACGACTCGCTCGTCGCCCTGCTGGCTCCGGTCGATGGCCATCCCGCCCTCGGCGTGGCGCTGGTCGGCAAGGACGGCATGGTCGGCCTCGCCTGCGCGCTGGGCGTCGGCGACAGCCACATGCGCGCGCTGGTGCAAGGCAGCGGCAGCGCGCTGCGGATCGATGCCGCCGCCTTCCGCCGCACGCTGCAGCGCAGCCCGTGCCTGCACGCAGCGCTGCAGCGCTACGCCGACTCGCTGATGGCACAGATCGCGCAGACCGCCGCCTGCAACCGTTTTCATCTCGTCGAAGCGCGCCTTGCACGCTGGCTGCTGATGACGCGCGACCGCATCGGCCCGGATCGCTTGCACCTGACCCACGCCTTCCTCGGGCACATGCTCGGCGTGCGCCGCGAAGGCGTCACTCAATCGGCGCAGGCGCTCAAGCAGCGGGGACTGATCGACTACCGGCGCGGGACCGTCGTCATCGTCGACGGACGCGGTCTGGAGGCTGCCGCCTGTTCTTGCTACGCGCAGCTCGGGAAACTGCAGTTCTCCTCAACGCCCGCGCGCCCCTCGCCAGGGCGCGCGCCGGGAAATGCCGGCAATGCCCCCTAGATCACGCTGGCGATGATGTTGATGCTGAGCGCCAGGATCGCGATGTTGAAGATGAAGGCCAGCACCGCGTGGATCAGCGTCAGGCGGCGCAGGCGGCGCGTGCCGACGGTGACGTCGGAGACCTGCGAGGTCATGCCGACGACGAAGGCGTAGTAGGCGAAGTCGAGGTAGTCCGGCTCGCGCCCGCCGGGAAACAGCAGCCCGCCCGCCGCCGGATCGCGATGCAGGGCCGCGTAGTAGCGGCGCGCATAGTGGAAGGCGAAAACCGTCTGGATCAGCAGCCAGGCCGAAATCAGCGCGCCGATCGAAAGCCCGAGGTGCCAGGTCCGCGGCCAGAAGGCGAGCCCCTTCAGGTTGCTCACCATGAAACCGATGGCCACGATGCCGGCGCAGGCGGCGCCCACCACGAAAAGGAAGATCAGGTAGCTGCTCTGGTCCTGGGCCAGCGCATGCTCGCGCGTCGCGCGCGGATCGGCGCGCGCCATCAGCGCCCAGGCCAGCGCGAGATAGGTCAGCGCGCCGAGGTCCCAGCTGACGAGCAAGCGGGTCTGCGGCAGGACTTCGTCCGGCTGCCAAAGGAAAGCCGCGACCGCGACGACGAGCGCGGCCGCCAGCCGCTGTGCAGCGCCGAAGCGCATCGGCCAGGCGGCGAGCCGGGCGTGCGGCGCACTGCTCACGAGAGCGCTCCGCAAACGCAGTGCGGAAGATACCCGCGCGATAAAAGACACCGAATCACTTGGCAATCACCTCGGGGAACAGGCGGTCGAACTCCTTGCGCACCACGCCGTAGCACTCGCACGCCTCGGCTTCCAGGCGCGGCCGGTCGAGCACCTCGATGCGGCCCCGGGAGTAGTGGATCAGCCCGGCGTTCTGCAGCTTGCCGGCCGCCGCCGTGACGCCTTCGCGGCGCACGCCGAGCGCGTTGGCGATCAGTTCCTGGGTCATCACCAGTTCGTTGCCGGGCAGACGGTCGAGGCTCAGGAGCAGCCAGCGGCGCAGCTGCTGGTCCACCGAATGGTGGCGGTTGCACACGGCGGTCTGCGCCATCTGGGTGAGCAGCGCCTGCGTGTAGCGCAGCAGCAGGTGCTGCAGCGCGCCGGAGCGCCGCCCGCCGGAGCGTTCGAATTCGCGGATGAAGGCGTCCTGGCCGGTGCGGTAGGCGTGCCCGGCATTGCGCACGACGGCCCGGTTCGGCATGGTCGCACCGCCCATGAAGACCTGCACGCCGACCATGCCCTCGTTGCCGATCACCGCGATCTCGGCCGAGCCGCCGCCCTCCAGGATGTAGAGCAGCGAGACGATGGCGGTGGTCGGAAAATAGACGTAGCGCAGCGGCGTGCCCGATTCTTGGAGAACCTGACCGAGCGACAGGGGGACTAACTCCATGTTCGCGAACAGGCGCTCGCGCACGTCCTCGGGCAGAACCGCGAGCAGATGATTCTGGTTTTGAGTCTGTGGTGGCATGGGCGAACTCCCAACTTTCAGTCCAAACGCTGCATGACCGCAATGATATGGCCGAACGAGGCGCGATCAATACCGGATTCGCCGTGAATCCTCATGGCATCCCCGGCACACCCGACGAGAAGCGAACGGCCGCCTATGTTCGCCGACGCACCGACACACACGCACAACGCGACCAGAATCCCCAGCAAAGCATCCAAATCTCAAGGAGGTCCAGCCGATGAACAAGATCAAGCTCCTCATGTTGCCGGGACTGCTCAACGACGCCAGCCTGTTCGCCGGCCAGGTGAGCGGTCTCGCCGAGACGGCCACCGTCACGGTCGCCGACCTGACCCGCTCAGGAACGATAGGCGAACTGGCCGCCGACGCGCTGACGCAGGCGCCCGACGAAACCTTCGTGCTGCTCGGCTTCTCGCTCGGCGGCTACGTCGCCTTCGAAATCATGCGCCGGGCACCGCAGCGGGTGCGCGGACTGGCGCTCCTGAGCACCAGCGCGCGCCCCGACACGCCCGAGGCGACGGCCGGCCGCGAACAGCTCGTCAAGCAGGCCGCCGGCGACTTCCCGGCCGTCGTCGAAACCCTGCGTGCGCGCATGCTGCATCCCGAACACGCCGAAACGCCCGAGGCCGGCGGCGTCTTCCAGTCGATGGCGCTCGGCCTCGGCAGCGCAGTCTTCACGCGCCAGCAGCGCGCCATCGTCGGCCGCGCCGACAGCCGCCCCACACTGGCGCAGATCGCCTGTCCGACGCTCGCGCTCGGCGGGCAGGACGACGTCGTCACGCCGCCCGAACTGCTGCGTGAAATCGCCGCCGGAATCGCCCGCGCGCAGCTGGAAATCATCGGGCAATGCGGCCACCTCGCGCCGCTCGAACAGCCCGGGAAGGTCACCGAAATCCTGCGCCAGTGGCTGGCGACCTTGCCCGCCTAGCGATACAGCCAGCGGTATCAGGCCGGCGAGGCCGGCGGCGTAACGCCGATCGGGGCGCCCGGCTGGGCGAGCCGCAACGCGAACAAGGGCGCCGCCCCCGGCGAGACGAAAACCGGCACGAACCTTCAAGCCGGGCGGCGGCGTCGAATGCCATCGGGCGCATCGTCGCGCGCCTTCGCCGCGGGCCGCGTTCAACCCCGTTCAACCGCTTCAAATGCGCGCAACCTTGCAGAACCGCACTAACCGCACTCAATTCGCGCGGATCGCGCCGTCGACGATCCGGACGTGATCCCCCGGCCGCCAGGCGGGGGCGTTCGCTTCGCTGACGACGCGGCGCGTGCCGTCGTCCAGGCGGACGGCGACTTCGTAGTGCTTGCTCGACTTCACCCGTTTCTCGATTTCGTTGCCGGCCACCACACCGCCGACCGCGCCGGCGACCGTCGCCAGGCTCCGCCCGCGACCGCTGCCGATCTGGTTGCCGAGCAGGCCGCCGACGACCGCGCCGCCGACGGCGCCGAGTCCGCTCCCCTCGCCTTTCGCTTCTACCTCGCGCACCGACTCGACGACGCCGCAGCTCGCGCATTGCGCGTGGGCGGAGGCGCCGCTCTCCGCGGGCAGAGGAGCCTTGCGCGCCTGCGCGCGCGCAGCGGCCCGGGTTTCGGCCCGCTGCGCCGCCGACGGAGGCGGCGGCGGCGATGAGTACGAATTGTATGAATTCGCGTCGGTCCCGCGCGCATCGGCGAGCGACGGTGGAGACGACGAGGGCGAAAGCGGGGCGCTGAGCTGCGCTTTTTCCGGCGGGGGCGGCGGCATTCCGCCGCCGCCCCCCTGCCCGACCGAATTCGGAATCCACCCCATCAGCGCCGCGATGCCGGTGACGCAAAACAGGATGATCGCGATTCCCGTCGTCCAGATGAGTGAAGGCGGAAGTTGATGGCCGGTACGGCGTGGCGCTTCCATGGCGACTCCCTGCGCGTGCCGTCGCGAAATGGCCGGGCATGAACCGGCATCGCGCCGACATCGCACGTATTAGGCTGAAACTTCGATAGGCGAAGCACCGGCCGGCAAGGCCGGCACCTCCAGGATCGGAGATTGCCGCGGCGGCTTACTTGCCTTTGCCGACCTGATTGCCGATCACGCCGCCGACCGCGGCGCCGCCTATCGTTCCGGCAGCGCTGCCGCCGGTCAGGACCGAGCCGCCGACCGCGCCGACACCGGCGCCGATGGCGGTATTCCGGTCGCGCGTCGACATGCCGCTGCAGCCGCTCAAGCCGAGCAGTAGCGCCACAGCCAGCGTACCGAGTACAAATCGATTCGTCGTTTTCACGGTGACACCTCTATTTCCAGCGTCCGGCCGGGGCGACACCCCAGCCGCATTCGCTTACGACTTCACTTACTGCTTCTCCTGCAACAACGGGCACCGACACGGCGTACTCCCGACCGGCGCCCCGCTCCGCGCTATTTGAGCCGCAGATCGTTCTTCACGGACTTGACGCCCTTCACTTCGCGCGCCACCGAACCCGCCTTGCCGATCGCCGCCTGGCTGGAAACGAAGCCGCTCAACTGGACGATGCCCTTGAAGGTTTCGACGTTGATTTCGGCGGACTTGAGGGTCGGTTCGTTGAAGATCGCCGCCTTCACCTTGGTGGTGATGACGGTATCGTCGACGTACTCGCCGGTTCCCTCCTGTTTGGCCGTCGATGCGCAACCGGCCAGTCCGAGGAAGACAAGGGCTGCGAACAAGCTGAAATAGCGATTGAGTGATTTCATGGTGGGTTCTCCTGGTAGGTTCGACACGGCAAGTCGGCGCTTGGTTTCCTCGCGGAAGCGGCGGCACCGCGCGCGGGCGGCAGACGCTGCCTCCCGGCGCTTTCTGCCTTTCCTGCCCGCGCTGCACGTCGGCATTCCACCCTAGCCACCGCGACCCGACGTATCTGTGCGCTGGCGCACAGAGCTTCCGCCCGGAAAAGCGCAAGGTCTCCGCCGCCCGGAGCGCACCCGCACCGCCTTCCGTCGCGCGGCTCGCACCTTCGGGCAGCACAGCGCGCGACGGAAACGCGGCGCCTCGCCCCACGGCGCGGGAAGGCACGCGGGAAGCGGGGCGGGAAACAGCGCAAAAACCCGGGCGGCCCGACGATCCGCGGCAGCCCCGCCCCGCCGGCCGCGCCGTCCGGGGCGGCGCCGCCGCCCTCTGGACGACATCGCGCCGAGCACGTACCGTGTCGCCCTCACGCCGCTTGCGGACTACGCCAATCATGAATCCTTCCCCCCGATCCTGGACTGCCTCGCGGCTCGAAACGCTTTCCGTGCGCGGCCTGCGCTACGCCGTGCGCCACTGGGGCGCGCCCGAGGCGCCGCCGCTCTTCCTGCTGCACGGCTGGATGGATTCGTCGGCCACCTTCCAGTTCCTCGTCGAAGCGCTGGCCGGCGAGTGGCACGTCATCGCGCCCGACTGGCGCGGCTACGGCGCCTCCGAATGGCTGGGGCGCCCGTACTGGTTCCCCGACTACTACGCCGACCTCGACGCGCTGCTCCGGCACTACTCGCCGGAGCGGCCGGTGCGCCTCGTCGGGCACAGCATGGGCGCCAACATCGCCAGCATCTACGCGGCGGCGCGACCGCAGCGCGTGACGCAGCTGGCGATGCTCGACTTCCTCGGGCTGAAGGCGACCGCGGCGCAGGACGCGCCGGGGCAGCTCGTGCAGTGGCTGGATGCGCAGACCGCGCCGCCCGAACTGCGCGCCTACGCCGATCACGCGGCGCTGGCGCGGCGCCTGCTGGCGGTCAACCCGCGCCTCACCGCCGAACGCGCCGACTTCCTCGCGCGCCACGTCAGCCACCGCCTGCCCGACGGCCGCGTCGGAATGGCCTGCGATCCGTGGCATAAGGTACCCTCGCCGATGCGCTACCGGATCGACGACACGCTCGCCTGCTGGCAGCGCATCGTCGCGCCGACGCTGATGCTGATCGCCGACCGGGGCTTCGTGCAGGAACGCTTCGGCGACGCATCCGCGCAGGACGACGAACGCGCGGAATACGCGCGACGTCTGGCCTGCTTCGCCGACGTCGCGACGCGGACCATCGTCGACGCCGGCCACAACGTCCAGCACGACCAGCCGGAGCAGGTGGCGCGCGCGCTGGAAGATTTCCTGCGGCGCGATTGAAACGCGACCGAAGCGCTTGGGCGGCCCCACGGGAAAGATCGACCGGACACAACGGGTGCAACGGGCGCAACGACCATGACCGACGGGAATCCCTGAGGGACAACGAAAGGAAGCACGAACGATGGCGGCGTATCTTTCGGATCAGTTTCGGTTGAGCCGGAGCGCGCGCGAAACATGAAACGCCTTATCCTTGCAATTCGTCGCGCCCGTCGTGACCGCTGCGTTCGTCGTGTTCGTCGTGCTTAAACCGCTTTCCAGAATGCCCCCTTCCGCCCCCCGCCGCATCGCCCACCTCGACATGGACGCCTTCTTCGCGTCCGTCGAACTGCTGCAATACCCGGAACTGCGCGGACAGCCGGTGGTGGTCGGCGGGCGCGGCACGCCGCCGCCCGAGCGCCGGCCCGACGGCAGCCTCGCCTGCGCGCGGCTGCGCGACTACGTCGGGCGCGGCGTCGTCACCACCTCGACCTACGAGGCGCGCGCGCTCGGCGTGTTTTCCGCCATGGGCATCATGAAGTCGGCGCAGCTCGCGCCGGACGCCGTCCTGCTGCCCGCCAACTTCGACGCCTACCGCCACTACTCGCGCCTGTTCAAGGCTGCCGTCGCCGGCATCGCGCCGCACATCGAGGATCGCGGCATCGACGAGATCTACATCGACCTCGGCGAGGTGCCCGGAGAAACGCGCGCCATCGCGCAGGCGATCAAGGACGCGGTGCGCGCCGCGACCGGTCTTTCCTGCTCGATCGCCGTCGCGCCCAACAAGCTGCTCGCGAAGATCGGCTCCGACCTGGAAAAACCCGACGGGCTGACCGTGCTCGGCATTGACGACGTCGCCACGCGCATCTGGCCGCTGCCCGCGCGCAAGATCAACGGCATCGGCCCGAAGGCCAACGACAAGCTGGCGCGCCTCGGTATCCGCACGATCGGCGAACTGGCCGGCGCGGCGCCGGAATTCCTCGTCGCGCACTTCGGGCGCAGCAGCGGCGAATGGCTCTGGCGCGTCGCGCGCGGCATCGACGAGCGCCCGGTCGAAACCAGCTCCGAGCCGCGCTCGGTGAGCCGCGAAACGACCTTCGAGCGCGACCTGCACGCCCGCCAGGACAAGGCGCAGCTCACCGAAATCTTCACCTGGCTGTGCCTGCGCGTCGCCGACGACCTCACGCGCAAGGGCTACGCCAGCCGTACCATCGGCATCAAGCTGCGCTTCGACGATTTCCAGACCGTCACGCGCGACCTGACGCTGCCCGCGCCCACCGCCGACGGCGCCGCGATCCGCCGCGCGGCCGGCGAATGCCTGCGCCGCGTCCCGCTCGAACGACGCATCCGCCTGCTCGGCGTGCGCGCCGGCGCGCTCTGCCCGCTGCAGGAAGTCGCCGCCGAAACGGCGATGCGCCAGCAGGAACTGCGCTTCGACGAACCGGCGTAAGCGCGCCGCCCGGCCCGCGAAAAATTGCCGGGCGGCCCGCGCCAAGCGGCCCGACCGCGATCCGGCGCCGCCCGCTCAGCGGCGCTCGTTCGCCTCTTCCTTGATCTTGGCGCCGCCCTGCTCGATGTCCTGCCCCATGCCGTGGACCGTGTTGCATCCCGCGCTCGTAGCGATCAGGCCGGTCAGGAAAACGGAAGCGAATAGCGTCGAAACGACTCTCTTGAACATGATGTCCCACCTTTCGCGTATGCAGACAAGGTCGCCCGCCGGACCACCTGACCGACCGCCTGACCGACCGCCTGACCGACCGTCGGACAGGCGCGGAGGGGCGGGGACAGTCTTCCGCATCGTTCGCCGGCGCTCCGTGCGCCAGCGAACATAAGGCAAGGCGCGCACGGGCCTATGATCGACCGTGGGCTTTGCACGCGACGCACGGCCCGGACGACGCATGCGAGCGACGGCGCGCCTGGGCGCGCATTCGGACGCCAGCCGATGCCCGGAACAGGCGGGCGCACCGCCGAAAGCCGCGCGCAGCGGTAGCGGGCAGGGAAAAACCGGAAAGATAAGGAGCGGGAAAAGCATGGCGAAATTTCCGCATTCGCACGCGGCGCCGGCTATCGCGCTGGCTATCGCCCTCTTGCTCGCCGCGCTCCTCGGCGGCTGCGCCTCGCTGCCGCCGGGCGCCGACTTTCCCAAGACGGTATCGCAGGCCTACGCGACCCCGGAACAGACGACGCTCGGCCGGAAATTCGCCGACGCGGCGCGCGCGCACGATGGCGATTCCGGCTTCCGCATCCTGACCCAGGGCGTCGACGGCTTTCTGACGCGGGCGCAAATGATTGACGCCGCCGAGCGCTCGCTCGATCTGCAGTACTTCATCTTCCGCAACGACGACACCGGGCGCCTGCTCGCCGAGGCCCTGCTGCGCGCGGCGGATCGCGGCGTGCGCGTGCGCCTGCTGCTCGACGACGGCGAAACGGAGACCGGCGACGAACAGCTCGCGGCGCTGCAGGCGCATCCGCAGATCGCGATCCGTATCTTCAATCCCTTCGCCTACCGCGGCCACGTGCAGGTCTTCCGCTTCGCCGAGTTCCTCTTCAGCGGCGCGCGTCTCGACTACCGGATGCACAACAAGCTATTCGTCGCCGACAACGCGCTGGCGCTGATCGGCGGGCGCAACATCGGCGACGACTACTTTCAGATCGACCCCGAAACGCAGTTCGGCGACGACGACGTGTTCGCCGTCGGACCGGTCGTCCGCCAGCTGTCGGCGACCTTCGACGACTACTGGAACAGCGCCCTGGCGATCCCGGCCGAGGCGCTCGGCACCGCCTCGGCGCCGGCCCTCGACGCCTACCGCCGGGCGCTCGCCGAACACCGGCGGCAGCTCAAGGCGGAGGGCGCCGACTACGCCCGGCGCGTGGCCTCCGGCGAACCGCTGGCGGGCATGCTGGACGGACGCCTGCCGCTGGTCTGGGCGCCCGTGCGGGTGGTCTGCGACAGCCCCGACAAATCGCGCACCGAGAAGGGCGAGATCGTCGGCAAGCTGATGCACCGCGCGGTGGCGGACGAAGTCGCGCAGGTCCAGAGCGAGCTGCTGATGGTTTCCCCCTACCTGATCCCCGGCGACGAGGGCATGGCGCTGTTCCGCGAGCTGCGCCGGCGCCAGGCGCGGGTCGGCGTGCTCACCAACTCGCTGCGTTCGTCCAACGTGCTGCTCGCGCACGCCGGCTACACGCGCTACCGCCTGCCGCTGCTCGAAATGGGCGTCGAGCTGTACGAAGTGCGCACCCGGCTCGGCACGGCGCAGGGCAGCGGCCAGTCGAAGGCGATGACGCGCTTCGGCACCTACGCGCTGCACGCCAAGCTGTTCGTCTTCGACCGGAAGAAGCTGTTCATCGGCTCGATGAATTTCGACCAGCGCTCGATGCACCTCAACACGGAAATCGGCCTGATCATCGACAGCCCGGAACTGGCGCAGCAGACGGCGGCGCGCTTCGCCGCGATCGTGCAGCCGGCGAACAGCTACCGCGTGCTGCTGCGGCCGGACGCGGCCGACGGCGCGCCGCGGCTGCGCTGGCGCACGCTGGAGGACGGCACGCTCGTCGACTACGACGAGGAGCCGGCGCAGAGCGGCTGGCAGCGCTTCAAATCCGATTTTCTCTCGCTGCTGCCGCTCGACCGGGAGCTGTGAAACGGCAGGCGGCGCGTACGCAGCGCTCAGGCGCCGCCGCCCCCTTCGCCGAACAGCCAGTCGCGGAAGGCCGCGACCGACGGGCGGCAGGCGACGGCTTCGGGCATCACCAGGAAATACGCGTAGGGCGACGGCACGGAAACGCCGAAGGGCATGATCAGGCGCCCCGCCGCGACCTCGGCCTCGACCAGCGGGCGCAGCGCGAGCGCGACGCCCTGCCCGTCGAGCGCCGCCTCGACGGCGAGCACGGCGTTCGAGAAGCGCGGCCCGCGCGCCGCATCGACGAGCCCCGCGCCGACGCCGGCGACGCCCAGCCACTGCGCCCAGCCGGCCTGCCGGTCGGCGTCGCCTATCGTTTCGTCGTGGATCAGGACGTGCCGGCGCAAGTCGCCGGGGACGGCGAGCGGGCGCTCGGCGCTCGGCAGGCGCGGGCTGCACACTGGCACGCAGTCGGGCGCGAAGATTTTTTCGACGCGGAAACCGGCGTAGTTGCCGGTGCCGTAGCGGATCGCCACCTCGCTCGCCGCGTCGCGCGGATCGACCATGCCTTCCTCGAAGACCGCCGTCTCGCCGCGCCGGTCGACGGTGTCGGCGCTGCTCGACAGGCGCAGCTCGATGTCCGGATGCGCCGCCGAGAAGCGCGGCAGGCGCGGCACCAGCCAGCGCGAAGCGAACGACGGCGGCGCGGTCACCGTCAGCGCGCCGTTGCCGGGAAGGCGCGTGGTCTCGACGGCGGCGGCCAGACACTCGAAGCCTTCGCGGATTTTCGGCAGCATCGCGGCGCCCTGCGGCGTCACCTCCAGCGCGCGCGTCAGGCGGCGGAAGAGCAGCAGGCCGAGATAGCCTTCGAGCGCCTTGATCTGCTGGCTGACGGCGGCCGGCGTCACGTGCAGCTCCTCGGCCGCGCGCTTGAAGCTCAGGTGGCGGGCGGCGGCTTCGAAAGCGCGCAGGGCGGACAGCGGAGGCAGGCGGTAGCTCATGGGGCGTTCCTGGCGGGCGGAGTCGGGCAATCGGCGAAACGACGGGACGGCAAACGCAGAAGCGGCAGCGAAACGACGATTAAGTTTCTCTAAACCATTGCATCATAAAGTGTCGTTTGCCGCACCGCAACGCGCTGTCTATCGTTACGTCCAGGCCGTCGCAACGGCCATCCCCCAGAGACTCCAATAAGGATTGAAGACCATGAAACACTCCCTGTTCGCTGCCGCCCTGCTTGCTCTGGCACTGACCGCCTGCGGCCAGAAGGAAGAGGCGGCGGCGACGCCAGTCGCGCCGGCCGTCGCCGAACCGGCTCCCGCCCCGCTCGCGCCCGCCGAAACGGCGGCCCCCGCCCCGGCTGCCGCCGAGAGCGCCCAGCCGGCCGCCGATGCCGCCCCCGCCGCGAACACGCCGGACGCCGCGCTGAAGATGAAATAAGCGGCGCCGCACCCGCGCGCCCGCGACGGTTAATTTTTTCTAATCCGTCGCGTAAAAAAATGTCGTTCGTTGCCGCATTGCGCTTTTGCTAAATTTGCAGCGTCTCCTCCAGACCTTTCATGCGCGTTTGTGTTCTGGATTTGAGCCCGCCCCGTGCGGGCTTTTTTTTGGCCCGGCAGATTGCTGCAACGCAGCGTCGCAGGACGAGACCGACCCTCTTTAAACTCTCCGAACCCCAGGAGCACTGCAGACCATGAGTGGAGCATCACGTATCCAGTGCGCCGCACTGCGCGGCAAGATCATGACGGCCGAAGAAGCCGCCCAGCTGATTCCCTCCGGCGTGAATGTCGGCATGAGCGGCTTCACCGGCGCCGGCTACCCGAAAGTGGTGCCCTCCGCGCTCGCCAAGCGCATCATGGACGCCAATCTGTACGGCAAGAAATTCAAGATCGGCGTGTGGACCGGCGCGTCGACCGCGCCCGACCTCGACGGCGCGCTGGCGATGGTCGACGGCATCGAGATGCGCCTGCCCTATCAGTCCGACCCGACCTGCCGCAAGCGCATCAACGCCGGCGAGATGGAATACATCGACATCCACCTGTCGCACGTCGCGCAGTTCGTGTGGTCCGGCTTCCTCGGCAAGCTCGACATCGCCGTCGTCGAAGTCGCCGGCATCCTCGAGGACGGACGCCTGATCCCCTCCTCGTCGGTCGGCAACAACAAGACCTGGCTCGACCAGGCCGACAAGGTGATCCTTGAGGTGAACTCCTGGCAGAACCCCGACCTTGAAGGGATGCACGACATCTACTACGGCACCCAGCTGCCGCCCAACCGCCAGCCGATTCCGCTGACGCGCGCCCACGACCGGATCGGCGAGCCCTATCTGCGCTGCGATCCGAAGAAGGTGATCGCCGTCGTCGAGACGCACAGCCCGGACCGCAACTCGGCCTTCGCGGCGCCCGACGAGAACTCGCGCAAGATCGCCGGTCACATCCTCGAATTCCTCGAACACGAAGTGAAGAAGGGCCGCCTGCCGGCCAACCTGCTGCCGCTGCAGTCGGGCGTCGGCAACATCGCCAACGCCGTGATGGGCGGCCTCAACCAGGGGCCGTTCGAGAACCTGACGGCCTACACCGAGGTGCTGCAGGACGGCATGCTCGAGATGATCAAGTCGGGCAAGCTGACCTGCGCCTCGGCCACCGCCTTCTCGCTCAGCTCCGGCGCGCTCGCCGAACTCAACACCGACCTCGCGCGCTTCAAGGACAGCATCATCCTGCGCCCGCAGGAAATCTCGAACCACCCGGAAGTGATCCGCCGCCTCGGCGTGATCGCCATGAACGGCATGATCGAGGCCGATATCTACGGCAACGTGAATTCGACGCACGTAATGGGCACCAAGATCATGAACGGCATCGGCGGCTCCGGCGACTTCGCGCGCAACGCCTACATCTCGATCTTCATGACCCCGTCGCAGGCCAAGGGCGGCGAGATTTCGTGCATCGTGCCGATGGCCTCGCACGTCGACCACACCGAGCACGACGTGCAGATCCTCGTCACCGAGCAGGGCCTCGCCGATCTGCGCGGCCTGTCGCCCAAGCAGCGCGCCAAGGCGATCATCGAGCACTGCGCCCACCCGCACTTCAAGCCGGCGCTGAGCGACTACTACAAGCGCGCGCTCGACCACTCGCCCGGCAAGCAGACGCCGCACCTGCTCGAAGAAGCGCTGAGCTGGCACGTGCGCTACCTGCGCAACGGCTCGATGTCGCCGTCCTGAGGAGCCTCCGATGATCGTCCGCCCGCGTCCGCACTGGATCCACCTCCTCTTCGTCCGGCGCGGCTCGCTGGTGCGGCGCATCCTGCCGCAGCAGCTCTTCGTCTTCCTGCTTTCGTGCGCCGTCGTCTGGGCGCACGGGCAGCTCTTCCACTGGAAGGTGACGCTGACCTCCAGCCCGTTCTCGCTGCTCGGCGTGGCGCTGGCGATCTTCCTCGGCTTTCGCATCAACGCCAGCTACGACCGCTACTGGGAAGCGCGCAAGCTGTGGGGCACGGTCCTCGTCGAAGCGCGCAACCTGGCGCGCCAGGCGCTGACCCTGACCGGCACCGGCACGCACGTGCGTCCCTTCGTGCTCGGCCTGATCGCCTTCGCCGTCGCCATGCGCAACCAACTGCGCGGCGACGCCAACGACGTCGGCCTCGACGGCCTGTTGCCGCCGGAGACGCTGGCCCGGGTCCGCGCGGCGCGCAGCGCGCCGGCGCTGATCCTGCTCTGGCTCGGCGAACGCCTGCACCGGCGCCGCGAGTGCGGCCGCCTCGACCCGATGCTCGCGCAGCACATGGAGCGCTCGCTCGACAGACTCTCCGCCGCGCTCGGCGGCTGCGAGCGCATCGCCAACACCCCGCTCCCCTTCACCTATTCGGTGATCCTGCATCGCTCGTCCTACCTCTACTGCATGCTGCTGCCCTTCGGCCTGGTCGACTCGATCGGCGCGATGACGCCGCTCATCGTGACCTTCGTCTCCTACACCTTCTTCGCGCTCGAAGCGCTGTCCGACGAGATCGAGGAACCCTTCGGGCGCATGCCCAACGACCTCGCGCTCGACGCCATCGTCGCCGGCATCGACGCCAGCCTGCGCGAAATGATCGGCGAGGCGCCGCCGCCGGCGCCGCAGCCGAACGCGGATTTCGTGCTCAACTGAAAGGCGCCGGACGCCGCGGAAGCGGGCGCGCGTCGCGGCGTCGGCGCCCTCAGAGCCAGCCGGCGCGCCGGAAACGGTGGTAGAGGGCGGCGCAGGCGACGCCGATGGTCAGCAGCGCCGTCGGGTAGCCGTACTCCCACTGCAGTTCCGGCATGTGCTGGAAGTTCATTCCCCAGATGCCGGCGAAAGCGGTGGCGACGGCGAAGATGCCGGCCCAGGCGGCCAGCTTCTTGTTCACTTCGCTCTCCTCGATGGTGACCATCGACAGATTGACCTGGATGGCCGTGCCGATGGTGTCCCGGATCGTGTCGAGCGACGCGTTGATGCGCGCCAGGTGGTCGCCGACGTCGCGGAAGTAGTCCCGGCTGTTGGCGCAGACGGCGGCGCCGCGGCTGCCGGAAAGTTTGCCGACCGCTTCCTCGAGCGGAGCGACGGCGTGCTTGAGGTAGGTGATTTTCCGCTTCAGGTCGTACAGGCGCTCGATATTGGCCCGCGCCGCGCCCTTGGCGAAGATCTGCTCCTCGATCTCCTCCAGCTCCGATTCGAGCCGGACCATGATCGGGAAGTAGCGGTCCACCACAGCGTCCATCAACGCGTAGAGGACGAAGCTGGAGCCCTGGCTGAGCAGATGCGGCTCGCGCTCGCAGCGCTCGCGCACGCCGAGAAAATGCTGCTGGCTGCGGTTCCTGACCGACAGGACGTAGTTGCGGCCGACGAAGACATTCACCTCGCCGACGTTGAATTCGCCCCGCTCCTCCTCCAGCACGTGCATCACGGCGAACACCGAATCGCCGTACTCCTCGATCTTCGGCCGCTGGTGGCCGTGGCGCGCGTCCTCCACCGCCAGTTCGTGCAGATCGAACTCCTCCTTCATCTGATCGAGTTCCTGCGGCGTCGCGTCGCGCAGCGCCACCCAGACGAAGCAATCGGGGCGCGCCAGATAGTCGCTGATTTCCTCGACCGACAGATCGGCCAGACGCGCCCCGTCGCGGTAGGCGACGCAGTTGATCAGCATGTTTCATCCTTCGGGAAGTCGACAGCGCGCATCGTGAGCCATTTTGCGCATTTCGGCGAGCACCCGCACCCGCGCTAGGGCCGGGAAGAGCGTTTTGCAGCGCGGCGAGCATGTCCGCGGCCGGCCGTAGGACAGGGCGTCCAGCACGCGATGGACCTCGTGCGCCGTGCCGCAGACCGGGCAGATGTGCAGGGCCATGCGCGCTTACGCCGCATGCCCGGCGTAGCGCGCCAGGGCTTCGGCCCGGCTGGCGACCGCCGACGAAACGATGAAGGTTTCGCGGCCGCAGACGTTCCCCAGGGAGAGCGCGAGACCGAGCGCCGCGACGCCCGCGACCGCCATCCGCAGCGGGCGCCCGTAGCCGGACAGAAAGAGCCGGAGGCCTTCGACGCCCATTCCCGTCGCCGGGAAGCGCATCGCGACGACGGCCTTGCCGGGTTCCAGAACGGCGATATCAAGCGCCTCGCGGCTGGAGGCGATGCCGATGCACAGGTCAGAACGCATGTTTTCCTCGCTTTCGATCGATCAATTGCCGGGCCGCTCGCCGGGCCAGTCGGCGAAGGCCTGCCGGACCTCGCGCGCCGCCTCGCAGCGGCTCAGGCGCTGGCGGAACCGGCGGTCGGCAAACATGCGCGCGGCTTCGGCCAGAATTTCGAAGTGCGCGGCGGAAACCTGCTGCGGCACCAGCAGAACCAGAACGTCGGAGACCGGCAGGCCGTCCGGCGCCGCGAAGGAAATCGCCCGCCGCAGCCGCGCATAGACGCCCCGTACGCGGTGGAACTCGCCGATGCGGGCATGGGGAATGGCGACGCCCGCGCCCAGCGCGGTCGACCCGAGCCGCTCCCGCAGGGACAGGCTCTGGAAGACCGACGCCCGGGGCAGGCCGTGGGCCGCCTCCATATGCCGGGCGATTTCCTGCAGCAGCCGGCTTTTGCTCGGCACTTCCAGGTCCAGGAAGATGTCTTCCGTCGACATCAGTTCGGCGATGGCGCTCAATCGCGTTCTCCGCTCGATGCGAATTCCGGGGACTGCAGCCAGCCCCCGGCCGCCTCAGAATGTCCGGCTGAGCGAAAGGACGGCGATGCCGCGACCGGCGTCGCGCGTGCGGCTGCCGTTCTGGACGTTCTGGCTGCTCAGCGAGCTGGAGAAGCAGTAGAACTCGCTCTTGCCGCAATCCCCCCTGGCGTCGGTGCCGACGTAGGCCGCCCCGAGCACCCAACCCGCGACGTCCTTGCTCACGCCGAGCTTCCAGTCGCTGTAGCTGCCGTTCGCCACGTTCCTGAAATCGAGACGGCCGAGATGCGCGTTGATGCCCCAGCCGTCGCCCAGGGGGTAGCTGGCGGACAGGTCGAGATAGCTGCTGCCCTTGCTGTCGGGCATGGCGAAATAGTCGCTGACGGCGCGGGAGTATTTCAGCGAGAGGAATTTCCACGACGCGGCGACGTAGAGTTCGGTGTTGTCGACCCGCCCGCTGTTGGTTTTTCCGGCATTGCTCGTGGTCAGATCGGTGCCGGGGTAGTAGTAATAAATGGCGCCGACATCGACGCCGAAATCGCCGGAATCGCCGAAAGTCGTCTTGTAGCCGCCGTAGAAATCCATCTCCAGATTGCCCTCCGGATAGCCGGCGCCGGAAGAGACGTTCGAGTTCCAGTTGCCGGCGTAGAAGCCGCTGGAATGGACGTAGTCGAAGCCGCCCTGCAGCGCCGGACGGCCGAAGGTCTGGTCGATGCCGCGAAAGCGGTAGCTGCTGAACAGGCCGATATTGGCCGTCAGAACGTGCCCGGACGCCGGCGCCGCGTCGCCCGCATTGGCGAGCGCTTCGCCGGCCGTGACCGGCGCCGCGAAACCGGCGGCCAGGGGAATCGCCGCCAGGGCGAGCAGGAAGGGGAAGTTCTTTTTCATCGAGGTCTTTCCGTAGTCGGTTGAAGAAGCGAAGCAAGCGCGCCATGCGGAGCAGGAGCGCGCCGCCGGGCGATCGCCCAGGCGCCTCCGCGGCGGTTCTTTGCGCTTTCTGTCGCTGGGCGCGGGCCGGCCGAAAGGGCGCCGGGGGCGGCGAAACGGAGGGACCGCCGACGCGATCCGGCCCTGGACGGCGCCGCGTCCTTGCCGGAGACGAGCGACCGGCCGGCGGCGAGGGCGGGCATCGGAGAGGGAATCTCCGCGCCGGAAATACGGACAGTCTTCATCGTTCGACCCCGAGCACATTGCGACGGGCTCATGCTATGAAAACCGGTATAAAAACTCTCGAAAATCCAATGGGTTGAGATATAAAAAAGCGGTAAAACCCCGGCTCCGGCGCGCTTTCCGGAAGCCGGCGGCGCCCCGGATGCGGCAGCCGCCGGCATCCTCGGCGTAAAATGGCGAACCTCGCCCGCGCCGGGCGTCACCGCCCCGGCGGCGGCCGCCGGTCGCCCGCCCCACTCTCGCGAAACGCCCGATGCCCCCTTCCGCCCGACCGCCCTCCCCGCCGGCCACGTCCCGGCTTTCTTCGCTGCAGCGCTGGCTGCCGCTGCTCGCGCTCGCCGTGCTCTCGCTGACCTGGGGTTACACCTGGGTGCTCGCCAAGCAGGGCCTGAGCTACGCGCCGCCCTTCGCCTTCGCCGCCGAACGCTGCGTCGGCGGCGCCATCGCGCTGTTCGCCGCGCTCAAGCTGATGGGGCGCCCGCTGCGCCTGGAGGCGCCCGGCCCGACGCTGGGCATCGCGCTGACGCAGGTCGCCGGCTTCATGGTCTTCCAGACCTGGGCGCTGGTCGAAGGCGGGCCGGGCAAGACGGCGGTGCTGATCTTCACGATGCCGATCTGGACCCTGCTGATGGCCTGGCTGGTGCTCGGCGAACGCATTCGCGGCGGGCAGTGGCTGGCCGCGCTGAGCACGCTCGGCGGCCTGCTCCTGATCATCGAGCCGTGGGACATGCACGCCAGCCTGTTCAGCAAGTTCCTCGGCGTCATGGCCGCGCTGTGCTGGGCGACCGGGACGATCCTGATCAAGCGCCTGCGCGCCGGGCGCAAGGTCGACCTGCTCGCCCTCACCGCCTGGCAGATGGCGCTCGGCGCGCTGCCGCTGGTGCTGCTCGCGCTGCTCGTTCCCGAGCGGCCGACCGACTGGTCGCTGCACTTCGTCGGGCTGCTCGGCTTCATGTCGGTGGTCAGCACGGCGATGTGCTGGTGGCTGTGGATCTACATCCTCGACCGCGTGCCGGCCTGGGAAGCCAGCCTCTCCGTGCTCGGCACGCCGGTCGTCGCCATCCTCTCGTCGCGCCTGCAGCTCGGCGAGGACTTCAAGCTTCTCGAAGTGGCCGGCATCGTGCTGATCGGCGGCGGCCTGCTGCTCCTCTCGCTGCTCGGCTGGGCCAGCGCGCGCCGCGTCCTGCAGGCGCGGCGGCCGGACTGAGGCGGCTGGCGGCCCGCCGCTCCGGCGCCGGACCGCGCCTCAGGCGGCGAGCCTGGGGTGCGCCTGCTTTTCGTAGAGGAATTCGAGCACCGCGGCGCGGCAGTCGATGTAGCGCGGCTCGTGCGCCAGCTCCAGCCGGTTGCGCGGACGCGGCAGGTCGACGCTGAGGATTTCGCCGATGGTCGCCGCCGGGCCGTTGGTCATCATCACGATACGGTCGGCGAGCAGCACCGCCTCGTCGACGTCGTGCGTGACCATCACCGTCGTCGCCTGCGTCGCGGCGCAGATCTTCATCAGCTCGTCCTGCAGTCTGGCGCGCGTCAGCGCGTCGAGCGCGCCGAAGGGTTCGTCCATGAGCAGCACCTTGGGCTGCATCGACAGCGCGCGGGCGATGCCGACGCGCTGCTTCATGCCGCCCGAGATTTCGTTCGGATACTTCTGCTCGGCCGGCAGCAGGCCGACGAGTTCGAGCGCGGCGAGCGTGCGCTCCCTGAGCCGGGCCTTGCCCTCCCGGCCGCCGAAGACGCGCTCGACGGCGAGGTAGACGTTGTCGTAGCAGGTCAGCCAGGGCAGCAGCGAATGGTTCTGGAAGACCACCGCGCGCTCCGGCCCCGGCCCGCCGATCTCGCGCCCGTCGCAGAGCAGCACGCCGGCGGTCGGCGCGGTCAGGCCGGCGATCAGGTTGAGCAGCGTCGATTTGCCGCAGCCCGAGTGGCCGATCAGCGCGACGAACTCGCCTTGCGCGATGCTCAGGTCGATGTCGCGCAGGGCGACGAACTTGCCGTTTTTCGTGTCGAAGGTCTGGCCGACGCTTTCGACGCTGACGAATTTTTCCATGACGGTTCTCCGGTGGCGGCGGTTCAGGTGTTCTCGTAGGTGAAGCGCTTGGCGAGCATGATCAGGAACTGTTCGAGCAGCAGGCCGACGATGCCGATGACGAAGATGGCGATGATGATGTGCTCGACCTTGAGGTTGTTCCATTCGTCCCACACCCAGAAGCCGATGCCGACGCCGCCCGTGAGCATTTCGGCGGCGACGATGACCAGCCAGGCGGTGCCGATCGACAGGCGGATGCCGGTCAGCATGTAGGGCAGCACGGCCGGGAAGAGAATGCGGGTGACGACCTTCCATTCCGAGAGCGCCAGCACGCGGGCGACGTTGAGGTAGTCCTGCGGCACGCGCTGCACGCCGACGGCGGTGTTGATGATCATCGGCCAGATCGAGCAGATGAAGATCGTCCACGTCGCCGCCGGATCGGCCCGCTTGAAGACGAGCAGGCCGATCGGCAGCCAGGCCAGCGGGCTGACCGGGCGCAGCAGGCTGATCAGCGGATTGACCATGGCATTCATGAACGAGAAGCGGCCGAGCACGAAACCGGCCGGGATGCCGACCAGCGCCGCGAAGCCGAAACCGATGGCGACGCGCTGCAGCGAGGAGAGCACGTTCCAGCCGATGCCCTGGTCGTTCGGCCCGTTCTGGTAGAAGGGATCGGCGAAGAGGACGACGGCGGCCTTCCAGGTCTGCAGCGGGCCGGGCAGGCCGCTGGCGCTCAGCGTCGCGAGGTGCCAGATGCCGATGAACAGGGCGAAGCCGATCAGCGGCGGCAGCGCGCGCTTGAGGAAGGCGCGCAGCCGCGCGCGGCGCTCCCCGGCCGCCGCCGCGCGCGCCGCGATGGCGGCTTCCAGGGCGGCTTCCCGCTGGATTTCCTTGTGCGCATCCGTATGCGCATCTGGGTGCGCATCTGTGTACATTTCCGCGCACGCCGCCGGCGGCGTCTCCGCGACCGCCGACGGCTTGGCAGCGACGATGGATAGGGCAGTCATCTCGATCTCCTGTTCCTGTACGGGGCGCGCCGGTCGGCGCGCATCAAACCTTGACCTTGAAGGCGGCGGCGTATTTCTTCGGGTCCTTGCCATCCCAAAGCACGCCGTCGATCAGCTTGTGGCTGCGCATCTCGCCCTTCGGCAGCGCCACGCCGGCCATGGCGGCGGCGTCGCGGTAGATGTCGATGCGGTTCACCTTCTTCGCCACGGCGAGGTAGTCCGGGTCGTCCTTGAGCAGGCCCCAGCGCCGGTGCTGCGTCATGAACCACATGCCGTCGGAGAGGTAGGGGAAATTCACCGCGCCGTCGCTGTAGAACTTCATGTAGTTCTTCTCGTCCCAGCTCTTGCCGAGACCGTTGGCGTAGCGGCCGAGCATGCGTTCGAGGATGACGTCCATGTCCGTATTCACGTAGGACTTCTGCGCGATCGTCTCGGCCGTCTTGCGCCGGTTGGCCAGCGAGGCGTCGATCCAGCGCCCGGCTTCGAGGATCGCGGCGCTCAGCGCGCGCGCCGTGTTCGGATATTTCGCCGCCCACTCGGCCGAGGTGCCGAGCACCTTTTCCGGGTGCTCGGCCCAGATGTCCTGCGAGGTGACGGCGGTGAAGCCGATCTTGTCCATGATCGCGCGGTTGTTCCACGGCTCGCCGACGCAGAAGCCGTCCATGTTGCCGACGCGCATGTTGGCGACCATCTGCGGCGGCGGCACGGTGATCACCTTGACGTCCTTCATCGGGTTGATGTCGTGGGCCGCCAGCCAGTAGTACAGCCACATGGCGTGCGTGCCGGTCGGGAAGGTCTGCGCGAAGGTCAGCTCGGGCGTCCCGGCGGCGCGGCCGGCGATCAGCTTCTTCAGCCCGGCGCCGTCGGTGACGCCCTGCTCCTTCAGCTTGTTCGCCAGGGTGATGGCCTGCCCGTTCTGGTTCAGGCCCATCAGCACGTTCATGTCCTTCTTCGGCCCGCCGATGCCCATCTGCACGCCGTAGACCAGGCCGTAGAGGACGTGCGCGGCGTCGATCTCGCCGTTCACCAGCTTGTCGCGCACCGAGGCCCAGGACGCTTCCTTGGTCGGGACGATCTTGATCCCGTACTTCTTGTCGAAGCCCATTTCGGCGGCCATCACCACCGAAGCGCAGTCGGTGAGGGGAATGAAGCCGACGCGCACTTCCTTCTTCTCGGGCGCATCCGAGCCGGCGGCCCAGGCGCCGGCGGGCGCGATTCCCATCAGCGACGCTCCGGCGCCGGCCGCGGCCAGCTTGAGAAAGTCGCGGCGGGCACGCGAAGCAGCTTCCGGGGTGAGTTTGCTGTCGTCCATTTCATTCTCCTTGACCTCGAAAAAAATACGGGCGCACATCCGCGCCCTCGGTCAGAAAGCACGGATGGACGCCCTTGTCCGGTGGAGCTCCTGGCCCCCGACGCGATCACCGTTGACCGCGTCTTTGCCACACTCATCGCAACGAGCGTGCCAGCCGGCGGATTTCCGAAAAACCGCTTTAAGTTCAGCAGGATGGAGAATAACGCGAGGGACGAAAGGACGCCGCGCACCGCACTATTGCGGTGCAACATCCAGTCTCCGAAGCACTAATTAGGGGATGAACGCCGGCGCAGCGGCGCGTAACGGAAGGCGCCGGCCGCGCTCAGGCGGAGGGCGATGGCGAAGGAGAAGAAGGCGCCGGCACCGGCGCTTCGCGCGCCTCGGCGATCTCGAACGTGACGCATTCGGCGCCGGCGTTCGCCGCCGGCCCGCCGAAGCTGAGCACGCCGCGTCCGCGCAGCGGCATTTCGTGGTTGCGGATGAAATGCTCGGGCTCGCCGTCGAGCGTGACGAAGGTGCCGTTGCTGCTCCGGTCGATGAGGACGAAGCACGCGCCGCGCCGCTCGATGCGGGCGTGGATGCGCGAGGCGCGCAGGTCGCCCAGGCGGAAATCGCTGTCGGCATGGCGCCCGATCGTCAGCAGCGGCCGGTGCAGATCGAGCACCATGTCGAGCGCCTTGAAGCGCAGGTACATCAGCCCCTCGCCGGCGCCGCGCGAGATCATCAGGCGCAGCGAGAAGGGATCGAATTTCTGCCAGTCGACGGAGAACACGCCGAGCCGCCGCTGGCCGCTGGCCAGCGCGAGACCGGGCAAACCGTGCGCGACGAGCGGCATCCAGGGCAAGGGACTGGCGCGCCGGGGCATGCTGAACAGCACCTGGCGCGGCGCGGCAAGATCGGACAGGCTGGTCGCCGCGTTGCCGCCCGCCTCCGGGAAAAAGCGTTTCTCGGCGCTGGCGTGGCCGCCGCAGACGCCGACGCCGACCGTCAGCGGCATGCCCGAGAACGGCGGCAGGGCGACGACCCGGCGCTGGATTTCGATCGCCGACTGGAGCGCGTCCTCGCTTTCGGGAAAATAGGCCATCACCTTGGCGTCAGGGCGCTCGACGACGGTTCCGCCGAAGCTGACGACGACGTTGCGGATGCGCTTGGAGAAGCGCCCGAAGGCGTGCTCCGCCTCGCTTCCGGCCATTCCGCCCGGCCCGGCGCCGCACACGCTGGCGCACAGTACCGACAGCCCCTGTTCGCTCCCGCCCATGTCCGCTCCCTCCGCCCCGCCCTCGATGCCGCCGGGCGGCGCCGTCGCTTCCCGCCCCCGCCCGGCTTCCCGCCATCCGCTCCTGAGCGCCAGTCACCCGCCGCCCGCCTTACGCCGGCGCCTGAACCTCGACGATCTCCTCGACCCACGCCTGCTGCCCGCTGCACCGCCACCTGACGTCGACACCGTACAGGCGCACGCCGTACAGCCGTTGCGCATCTTCAGCATAGGCCGGGCGCGGGTCCTGCGCCAGCACCTCGCGGACCAGCGCCGGCAGCTCGGGCCAGCGCCCGGCGTGGCGCGCGAGCTGGGCCTCGGCGGCGGCGCTGAAGCCGACCGCGAGCAGCGGCGGCGGGCCGTCGACGAAGCCGCCGCGCGCTTCCGGCAGGCTTTCGACGAAGGGGATGTAGGGCTTGATGTCGAGGATGGGCGTGCCGTCGACCAGATCGACGCCGCCGAAGCTCAGCACGACGCCGTCGCGCGTGTCGATGGCGAGCAGTTCGACGAGCGAGAGGCCGAGCGGATTGGGGCGGAAGGGACTGCGGCTGGCGAAAACGCCGACGCGCCTGTCGCCGCCGAGGCGCGGCGGACGCACGGTCGGACTCCAGCGCCCGGCCGTTTCGTGGAAGACGAAGGTCAGCCAGACGTGCGAGAAGGCCTCCAGCCCGCGCACCGCTTCCGCCCGGTCGTAGGGCGGCAGCAGGCGCAGGCTGCCGCGCGCGTGCGGCGCGAGGCGCGGCTGGCGCGGGATGCCGAACTTGTCGGGGAACGGCGTGGCGAGACGGCCGAGCGGAGAAAACGAGAAATCGGCAGAAGCGGCGGCGGGAGAGGCCGCGGCGGAAGAAGCGGGGGATTCGGCGGGGGCGTCGGTCATGATCCCGCCGATTGTGCCAAAGCGCGGACGCTGCGACCAGCCGCAAGCCGCCGGCCGCGCCGCCCGCGCCGGATTTCAGGCGAGCGCCGCGAGCGCCGCCGCGTAGTCCGGCTCGTTCTTGATCTCGGGCACCAGTTCGCTGTGCAGCACCGTGTCGTCGGCGTCGAGCACGACCACGGCGCGCGCCGCGAGGCCGGCCAGCGGGCCGCTCTTCAGCGCGACGCCGTAGGCTTCGAGGAAGTCGCGGCCGCGCAGCGTCGACAGCGTCTGCACGTTGTCCAGCCCCTCGGCGCCGCAGAAGCGGCTCTGCGCGAAGGGCAGGTCGGCCGAGATGCAGAGGACGACGGCGTTCGCCGCCGCGCCGGCGCTCTGGTTGAACTTGCGCACCGACATCGCGCAGGTCGGCGTGTCGATGCTCGGGAAGATGTTGAGAATCTTGCGCTTGCCGGCAAAGGCGGCGAGCGCGACGTCGGACAGATCCTTGCCGACCAGGGTGAAGGCCGGCGCGCGCTGGCCTTTCTGCGGCAGGTCGCCGCCGACTTCGACAGGATTTCCGGCAAGGGTGACGGTACTGGACATGACGTGCTCCTTTGCGAAACGGATCGTGGATGAAGGGCGCGGTCCCGCGCAGCGAGAACCGGGAAAGGCGGCGCGGCCCAACGGCGCCGCGCCCTTCAGACTAATCGAAAGCGCGGCGGGCGGCCAGACGGCCGCGCGGAACGCGCCCCTCTGCCCCTCTGCCCCTCTGCCCCTCTGCCCCTCTGCCCCTCTGCCCCTCTGCCCCTCTGCCCCTCTGCCCCTCTGCCCCTCTGCCCCTCTGCCCCTCTGCCCCTCTGCCCCTGCGACCCTCCGCCCCTGCGGCGCGGAACGGCCGTGCGCGCCTCAGCGCGGCGCGATCGGGAACAGGCGGTCGTAGCCGAGGTTGAAGAGCAGCGCGTACGCGGTGTAGGCCAGCGCGAGGCCGATGTCGGCGATCAGCGCGTCGATCCAGGGCAGCGCCGTCCACCACACGATCACCGGCAGCGTCAGCAGCAGCAGGCCGCCCTCGAAGCCACAGGCGTGCAGGCAGCGCACGGCGAACGGCCGCCGGTCGGCGGTGCGCCCGGTGCGGCGTCCCTCAATCCAGTCGAAGGCCGTGTTGTAGGCGCCGTTCCACAGCGCGGCGATGGCCGCCAGCACGGCGAGCAGGCCGAGCGATTCGCTGGCCGGAACGCCGCTCGCCCAGGCGAAGGGCGGCGTGATCAGCAGCAGGCCGCCGACCTCGAAGAGGACGATCTGGCGCACACGGTCGGGCAGCGAGCGCAGGGCCGGCGCGGCGGGAGAAGGCGAACTGGGGTTGGAAGGATGGTTCATGAACGGACTCCGCGAGCTTCCGGGTCGTCCCGAAACGGATAGGCCGTCGCGCGGGCGGGGTCGTCCCCGCGCCGGAATCGAGCTGTGCGACGCAGGGCGAAGTATAGCAACGCCGGGCCGCCGTGGCGCCGGATCGCGGCGTCGCGCCGCCTTCAGGAAAACAGCTTGGCCATGTCCAGCACGTCGCGCGCCACCTCGGCCATCGGCTTGCCGCGCTCCATCGCCAACTTGCGCAGGGCGTGGTAGGCGCCGTCCTCGTCGAGCTCGCGCGCCTTCATCAGGACGCCCTTGGCGCGGTCGATCAGTTTGCGGTCGGAGAGCTTGCGGTTCGACTCGGCCAGCTCCTGGCGCAGGGCCTGGTGCGCCTCGAAGCGGGCGCGCGCGACTTCGATCAGCGGCTTGATGCGCTTCGGGTCGAGGCCGTCGACCACGTAGGACGAGACGCCGGCGCGCATCGCCTCGCGGATCGTCTCGCCGGCGTCGTCCTGCGTGAACAGGATGACCGGGCGCGGCATGTGTTCGTCGACGACGGCCAGATGCTCCAGCGTGTCGCGGCTCGGCGACTCGGTTTCGATCAGGATGAGGTCGGGCTGCAGCTTCTCGACCTCGTGCGCGAGACTGGCCGAATCGGGCAGGATGGCCGCCACCTGGCAACCGGCGAGCGCCAGCCCGGCGCAGATTTCGCCGGCGCGCGCGCGCGATTCGTCGATCACCAGGACGCGCAGCACGCTCACGCCTCCGGCGCGGCCCCGGCCAGCGCGACGACGTGCGCGGCCATCGCCTGGACGATGGGCTCGGCCTCGCCGACGGCGCTCGCCAACTCGAAGCTCGCCTGCGGGTAGCGGGCGCGCAGTTCGTCGAGCAGGAGCGGCACGTCGCGCTTCAGATGCCCGCCCTGGGCGATGAACATCGGCAGCACGACGAGACGGTCGTAGCCCTCGGCGAGCAGCGCTTCGGCGCAGGGCGCGAGCTGCGGACTCATGAATTCGAGGAAGGCGAGTTCGACGCGCAGCGCGGGCGCCTGCGCGCGCACGGTGGCGCATACGCGGCGCATCGGGCTCGCCCATTCGGGGTCGCGCGCGCCGTGGGCGAAGAGGATGAGAGCGGTTCTGGTCTTGGGCATGGGTGGACTTTAACGCAAGGACGCCGGCCGCGAAGGCAAACGCCGCAAATGCTGCAAACGGGATGAGGCGGCGCCGCGACGCCGCTACCGGCTGTCTGCGACCCGCGCTCCGCTGTCGGTTGACCGGGCGGGCGGCGTCGCGTTCGCCGCGGCGCTCAGATTTCGATGAACACCGCGTCGCCCTCAACGCGCGTCGGGTAGCGGCGGGCGCAGCCGACGTCGGGCGCCACCGCCTCGCCGTTGTCGAGGCGCAGCTTCCAGCCGTGCAGCGAACAGGTCACCTGCTCGCCGTGCACCAGCCCCTGCGAGAGCGGCCCGCCCTTGTGCGGGCACTTGTCGCGCAGCGCGAAGACGGCGTCCTGCGCGGTGCGGAAGACGGCGATGTCGCCCTCCGCCGAGCGCACGACGCGCGCACCGAGTTGCGGGATGTCCTCGACCTTGCAGACCCTTTTCCATTCAGCCATTTTCGTTCTCCAAACCATTCATCGATCATCGAATGCAGCGGCCGCATCGCGCGCGGAAGGCGGCACGGCGACGGCAAGCGCAGCGCCGCCTTAGCCCGCCCGCCCAACCTGCCCAACCTGCCCAACCTGCCCGCTCTGCCTGCGCTACCCGCCGCGCTCCGGCGCCGTTTCTCGCGGCGCGCCGGCGCTCAAACGCTCAGCGTTTCGAATTCCTGCTTCTCCACCCCGGCAACGCGCTCGGCCCACGGGTCCTTCGCGTCGCGCAGCGCGTCGAGCAGGCGGGCGTGCAGCGCCTTGCGGTTCTCGGCGTCCTCGACCACCTTGCCCTTCACGTAATCGAGGCCGACGCGCTCGACGTAGTGGCAGGTGCGTTCGAGGTAGAAGCCTTCCTCGCGGTAGAGCTGCAGGAAGGCGCCGGAATACTCCATCACCTCCTCGTCGCCCTTCACCTTGACGAGGAACTGCGCGACCTCGGTCTTGATGCCGCCGTTGCCGGCGACGTAGATTTCGTAGCCCGAATCGACACCGATCACGCCGACGTCCTTGATCCCGGCCTCGGCGCAGTTGCGCGGACAGCCGGAAACGGCGAGCTTGACCTTGTGCGGCGCGTACATGTCGAACAGCATCTTCTCCAGCTTGACGCCGAGATCCATCGCCAGCTGCGTACCGAAGCGGCAGTGCTCCATGCCGACGCAGGTCTTCACGGTGCGGATCGACTTGCCGTAGGCGTGGCCGGAGACCATGCCGGCGGCGCCGAGGTCGGCCCAGATCTTCGGCAAGTCCTCCTTCTTCACGCCGAGCAGGTCGATGCGCTGGCCGCCGGTCACCTTGACGGTCGGCACCTTGTACTTCTCGGCCGCGTCGGCGATGGCGCGCAGCTCGGCCGGCGTCGTCAGGCCGCCCCACATGCGCGGCACCACCGAGTAGGTGCCGTCCTTCTGGATGTTGGCATGCGCGCGCTCGTTGATCAGGCGCGAGCGCGGATCGTCCTGCGCCGCCTGCGGCCAGGTCGAGATCAGGTAGTAGTTGAGCGCCGGGCGGCACTTGTCGCAGCCGTCGGGCGTCTTCCACTCCATGAAGCGCATGACGTCGCGGATCTTCGTCAGGCGCTCGCGGCGGATCACGTCGCGCACTTCCTGGTGCGCATGTTCGGTGCAGGCGCACACCGGTTTCCGGTCCGAGGCGGCCGGCGTGTAGGCGCCGCCGATGGTCGCCGAAAGGATCTGCTCGCAGAGACCGGCGCAGGAGCCGCAGGACGACGCGGCCTTGGTGTGCTTCTTGATGTCGTCGAGCGAGAACAGGCCCTTTTCCTTGATCGCCCTGACGATGCTGCCCTTGCTCACGCCGTTGCAGCCGCACACCTCGGCGTCGTCGGCCATCGCGGCGGCCTTGTTCTGCCCCTGGTGACCCACGTCGCCAACCAGCGACTGGCCGAAGATCAGGTGGTCGCGGATGTCGTGGATGTCACGCCCGTCCTTGAGCAGCTGGAAGTACCACGGGCCGTCCGCCGTGTCGCCGTACATGACGCCGCCGACCAGCCTGTCGTCCTTGATCACGAGCTTCTTGTAGACGCCGCCGGCGGCATCGTTGAGGACGATCTCCTCCGTGTCCTTGCCGCCGATGAAGTCGCCGGCCGAGAAGAGATCGATGCCGGTGACCTTGAGCTTGGTCGAAGTCACCGAGCCGGTATAGCGGCCGATGCCGTAGTTGGCCAGGTGGTTGGCCGCCACCTTGCCCTGCTCGAAAAGCGGCGCGACGAGGCCGTAGGCGACGCCGCGATGCGCGACGCATTCGCCGACCGCATAGATTTTCGGGTCGTAGGTCTGCAGCGTGTCGTTCACCACGATGCCACGGTTGCAGTAGATGCCGGCCGCCTCGGCGAGCGCCGTGTTCGGGCGGATGCCGACGGCCATCACGACGAGGTCGGCCGGAATCTGCATGCCGTCCTTGAAGCGGATCGCGGCGACGCGGCCGGAGCGTTCACCTTCTCCGGCGACCAGCATCTCGGTCTGCTTCTGCAGCAGGAACTTCAGTCCGCGATCTTCCAGCGACTTCTGCAGCATACGCCCGGCCGTCTCGTCGAGCTGGCGTTCGAGGAGCCACGGACCGATGTGCACGACGGTCACGTCCATGCCGCGCAGCTTCAGCCCGTTCGCCGCCTCCAGCCCGAGCAGGCCGCCGCCGATCACCACCGCGTGCCGGTAGCGCTGCGCGGCCTCGATCATGTCGTCGGTGTCCTTGATGTCGCGATAGGAGATGACGCCCGGCAGGTCGTTGCCCGGCACCGGCAGCATGAAGGGATTCGAGCCGGTGGCCAGCAGCAGGCGGTCGTAAGGTTCCTCGGTGCCGTCCTCGGCGACCACGACGCGCCTGACGCGGTCGATCTGCGCGACCTTCTTGCCGAGGTGCAGGCGGATGCCGTTGTCGCGGTACCAGTCGTGGTCGTTGAGAACGATGTCCTGCACCGTCATCTCGCCGGCCAGCACCGGCGAGAGCAGGATGCGGTTGTAGTTGGGATGCGGCTCGGCGCCGAAGATCGCGATGTCGTAGAAGTCCGGCGCGATCTTCAGCAGCTCCTCGATCGTGCGGACGCCGGCCATGCCGTTGCCGACCATGACGAGACGGGGTTTTGCGTGCGGCTTGCTCATTTGGCGACTCCATCAATGCGTGCGTCGCGGGGACGCGGAACGATCACTTCAGCGCATGACGTCGTTGCCATTGACGGGCCGGCCGGCCCTGGCCACCTTCGTTGATGGCCGATTCCGCTGTCGCCCCGCTATTCGCAAGGCCCGTGCCAGCCGGCAAAGCATTGATTGGAATGGATTTTCAAAACACGGAGGGAAAACGGGCTCCCCAAGCTGGTGCGGGGCGACCGAGCGCGCGCACCGAAGCGAAGCGCGCCGGACGCTCGGCGCGGCGGACTCAGGCGAGCAGGGCGCCCAGTTCGCGGTCGGTATGCATGATGTGGTCGACCAGCCAGCGCTTGAGATAGGCGACGAGCGGCGCGAGATCGA
This sequence comes from Candidatus Accumulibacter sp. 66-26, assembly GCA_001897745.1. Taxonomy (GTDB): domain Bacteria; phylum Pseudomonadota; class Gammaproteobacteria; order Burkholderiales; family Rhodocyclaceae; genus 66-26. The sequence goes on along the minus strand of MKUH01000041.1, from coordinate 40,622 downwards.
CCGTGGCGCCGGGCGCGTCGCGCAGCGCGACGAGCGCGGCCACCTCGGCGGCGAACTCGCGGTGCTCGCCGGCGTGCTTCTCGAGATGCTGCACGGCGCCGGGGACGCCGCTCAGCAGCGTCTCCTCGGTGCCGAAATGGAAGAGCACGTAGGCCGACAGGCGCGGCAGCACCTCGTCGAGAGCGCGCGCCACCTCGCCGGCCAGATGCTCGCGCTCCAGCTCGTTGATGATCTCGATCAGATCCTGGTGCTGCAGATCGATCTGGCGAATGCCGGTGGACATCGCCGGCGTCCATTTGAGGTCCATAAACGTCCTTGTTTTTTATAATGTTATCGAACCGGCCTATGGCGCGTCAAAGTCCGGCGCCGGAGTGCGGCAACGAAGCCTGAAAGTGGCTTAGAATGCCTCGGGCCAATCCGATTCTAGCGAAGAACAATGCCAGAAATACCACAGTTGAATGCGGTTTCTCCGCTCCACCCGTTCAAACGTCATGCGCTGTGGCTTCTTCTCGCTTTTTTTCTCGCCGTTTCCTCGCTCGCCGCGCGCAATCTCGGCGAGAAAAGGCAGGAGCGCGACAGCGCCCGCCTGATCCACGCTTGGACCGAAATCGGCATCGAAATCAACCGCCTCGTACACGAGCTGCAAAAGGAGCGCGGCATGTCGAGCGGGCTGATCGCCTCGCGCGGCGAGCAGTTCAACCTCTTCCTGCACACCCAGCACGGCCTCACCGACCGCGCCATCGCGAGCATCCGCGAGACGATGCGCAGCGCGCCGCCGGAGAACGCCGAACTCGCCGGACTGCTCGCGCAAACGCTCGACGACCTGCGCAAGCTGCCCGGCCTGCGCGCGGCGATCACCGACCTGCGCCTGTCGCGCGACGCGGCGGTCGACCGCTACAGCGAACTGATCTCGCCGCTCTTCGACCATCTGGTGGCGACCATGAGCAGCGGTCGCGTCGGCTGGATCTACCGGCAGCAGATGGCTTTCATCTTTTTCCTGCAGGCCAAGGAGATGGCCGGACAGGAACGTGCCCTGGTCGCCGCCATGCTGTCGACCAACGACTTCAGCCCGATGCGCATGGCCGCCTACCACCGCATCAAGGCGGTCGAACAGGCGCGCCAGGAGAAATTCCTGCAGCTCGCCGACCCGGAAGTGCTGGCCGCCTATCGCCGGATGAACGACGCGCCCTTCGTCGCCGACGCCGAGCGCATCCGCCGCCTGGTGGTCGCCGTCGGCGCCAGCCGCGAGCCGCAGGCGATCACCAAGTACGGGCCCGAGCACTGGTTCGTCGTCGCCTCGCACAAGATCAACGCGCTCGGCGAGTTCGAGAAGATGCTCGGCACCCGCCTGCTCGACAGCGCCCAGGCGCTCGAACGGGACGCCGAACGCGCGCTGGCGATCAACGGCCTCGCCGTCCTCGTCTCCTTCCTGCTCGCCTGCGGCCTGCTCGTCCAGCTGTGGCGCGGCAAGCAGGTGGTCGAGAAGAACCTGCACCTGGCCGCCACCGTGTTCGGCAACAGCCAGGAAGCGATCCTGATCACCGACGACAGGGGCCGCATCGTCGAAGTCAACGACGCCTTCACGCGCGTCACCGGCTACGCGCGCGAGGAGGTCCTCGGCAAGCATCCGCGCCTGCTCAACTCGGGGCGCCACGACGAGGCCTTCTACACGGCGATGTGGGACAAGCTGCGGCGCACCGGCAGTTGGGAAGGCGAAATCTGGAACCGGCGCAAGAGCGGCGACCTCTATCCCGGCCTGCTGTCCATCGTCCCGGTCAAGGACCGCAACGGCGACATCTCGCACTACATCGCGATGACCGTCGACCTCTCCAAATACAAGGAAACCGAAGCCCTGCTCGAACAGCTGCGCACCTTCGACGCGCTGACCGGACTGCCCAACCGCGAAGCCTGGCAGTCGGCGATCGATCAGGCGGTCGCCAACGCGCGGCGCGGCGGCGGCTGCTTCGCGCTGCTCGACGTCGGCCTCGACCGCTTCAAGGTGATCAACGAATCGCTCGGCCACGAAGCCGGCGACGCCGTGCTGCTCGCCGCGACCGAACGCATCAAGCGCATCCTGCGCCGCCACGACGTCGCGGCGCGCATCGGCGGCGACCGCTTCTCCATCCTCCTGCCCGGCATGAGCGAGCCGCGCGACATCGGCGCCTTCTGCGAACGCCTGCTCGCCGCCTTCGAGCCGGTGATCGAGGTCACGGCGAACGGCGCCGGACAGCGCCTGCACGTCTCGCTCAGCGCCGGCATCGCCCTCTTCCCGAACGACGGCGAGAACGCCGGCACGCTGCTGCAAAGCGCCGAGGTCGCGCTCTACCGCGCCAAGGAAGACGGGCGCGGCGGCTACAAGTTCTATTCCGCGGAAATGAACGCCGCCAGCAGCCAGCTGCTGGCGCTCGAACAGATGATGCGCCAGGCGCTCGGCCGCGGCGAGTTCGCCGTCGCCTACCAGCCGCAGGTGGACGCCCGGAGCGGCCGGCTGGTCGGCAGCGAGGCGCTGCTGCGCTGGCACAGCGCCGCCCTCGGCACCATTTCGCCGGTCCAGTTCATCCCGATCGCCGAAGCCACCGGCCTCATCCTGCCGATCGGCGAATGGGTGCTGGGCGAAGCCTGCAAGCAGGCGGTGCGCTGGCGCCAGGAGTTCGGCGCCGACCTACCGGTCGCCGTCAATCTCTCGGCGCGCCAGTTCCGCAACGAGGACCTGGCGGACAGCGTGCGGCGCGCCCTGGACGCCAGCGGCCTGCCGCCGCATCTGCTCGAACTGGAGATCACCGAGGGCCTGCTGATGCACGACCCGCAGGGCGCCGCCGACATCATGAACGGCCTGCGCGCGATGGGCATCAAGATCGCCCTCGACGACTTCGGCACCGGCTATTCCTCGCTCGCCTACCTGAAGACCTTCCCGCTCGACCGCCTCAAGCTCGACCGCGCCTTCGTCAAGGACCTGCCGGACGACGCGGACGACCGCGCCATCGCGCGCGCCGTGATCGTCCTCGGCCACAACCTCGGCCTCGAAGTACTCGCCGAGGGCGTCGAAACGCCGGCGCAGCGCGACTTCCTCGCCGAAACCGGCTGCGACGTCTTCCAGGGCTATTTCTACGGCCGCCCGATGGAGGCCGGGCAACTCGAGGAGGCGGTGCGCGGCGGAACGCTCCGCCTGCACGCCGACGCGCCGGCCCCCTAAAGCCCGCCGCCGCAGCGTGGACTGTCAGAAAATATTACATACCGCATAGAAAACCCGAGCAAAAAACAGAAAATCATTTTTTTCTCATACGGTTACGAGGCATGGCCTGCGGATTGCTACTTGAGGAGCAAGTAGTTAAAAACGTAAAGGAAAAGCCATGGCCCCCATCCGCTCCCTGCTCCTTGCCGCCGGCCTGCTCGCCGCCTCGCCCGCCTTCGCCGCGCCCGTGCCGGTGCTCGATTTCCCCGCCCCCGGCCTGCCCTACTCGACGACCTACGGCGATTTCGTCTCCTACTCGATGCCGATTCTCGACTGGGCATCGACCTCGACCGGCGGCCCGGCCTACCTGTTCAACACCGCCAACACGATTCAGGACGCGCTGGTGATCGGCACCGGCGCCCAGACCAACAACCAGGACCTCGGGCTGGCGGGAACCGTGATGAACGGCTTCAACTTCCCGAACGTCGTGAACGGTACGGTGAACTACTCGACGACCACCGAAGCCGCGGGCCCGACCTGGAACGTCTCGCTCGCCGCCCTGCGCGACTACCTGACCTTCGACGGCATCCAGCACGACATGGTCGCGTACTTCAACAACAACCAGGAAGGACAGGGCAACAACAATCTCTGGGCCTGGGCGCAGGTCACGCTGGTCGGCCCCGGCGGCAGCCAGACCTTCACCCTGAACGACGTCACCTCCGGCTCGCCGAGCGCCTTCGGACACGGCGACTACGTCCTGAGCGGCGGCGCGGTGACGCTCTGCTACAACGCCCCATTCGCCAGTGCGACGCCGGCCAACATCGTTCCCTGCGGCGACCCAACCGCCGTCGACAGCCACACCTTCGAGCACAATCTCGGCCAGAACTCCGTGTCCTACGCGATCTTCTCCGCCCTGCTCAACCAGCTGATCTGGTCCGGCGCCTACACCGAGATGCAGGTGCGGGTCGACTTCCAGGACCTGAACAACGGCTTCGAGAACCTGTTCATCGGCGCCGCCTGCGTCGGCCCGACCGGCTGCGCGCCGATCAACGTTCCCGAACCGGGCACCCTCGCCCTCTTCGGCATCGGGCTGCTCGGCGCGCTGGCCATCGGACGCCGCCGCCAGCACGCCGGCCGTGCCGCCTGACGACGGCACGCCAGCCGAAAAAAAGGGAGCGCCGCGGCGCTCCCTTTTTCTGTGCACCTTGCCGGCCGGCGCGCTCAGTGCCGCGCGTGCACCGAGGTGCTGACCGCCACGTAGACCTCGCGCAGGAACATGCCGAGCGCCGCGATCATCGAGCACATGGCGAGCACGAACAGTCCGGCGACGGCCCGCGCCAGATCGACCGAGATCAGCGCGCCGACGAAGGCGCCGGCGACCACGAGACAGACCAGCAGCGCGGCGAGCACCGAGGAAAAAATCGCGAAATAGACGAGCCGGGCGCGCCGCGCCAGCGACTGCAGTTCGTCGGCCGACTCGCTGACCAGCTCCGCATCCGTGCTCGACAGGCGTTCGAGCAGCACGCGACGGCGGTCGACGACGCGCCCGAGGCGGGTATTCATCGCGCTGATCAGCGTGGCGATCGCCGTGAGCAGGAAGACCGGCGCCACCGCCAACTGGATCACGCGCGAGATGTCGGAAAGATGCGATTCCATAAAAACTCCGGCTTTTTGATCTGCCCGGGCGACGCCGGGCACGAGGAAGGCGACCATTATCCCGCCGCCTTCATGGCGCGCCAAGCGCCGCGCGGGAGACGGGCGGCGGCGCACGCTTTGTTTCCGGCGCGGGTCTCGACGTGTCCCCCGGCACGGAACCCGGCGTGGAACTTTTTCCGATCCCGTTCGTTGAATGGGGCAGGCCGATCGCGGATCGGCGCAAAGAACGGACTGCGAACGAACGGGGAGCGAACGATCCGAATGGCCGCAAGCGCCGAAGAACTGCAGGACGCGGACGAAGCGGAGCGCGCGGACGGCGCGGGGCCTGCGACATCCGCCGGGAGCGACGACCGCGCGCTGGTCGCCCGCACGCTGGCCGGCGACGCGCCCGCCTTCGCCGCGCTCGTCCGTCGCTACCAGGAACGGGTCTTCCGCTTCGTCCTGCGCCTGTGCGGCACGCGCGACGAGGCGCTGGACCTGACGCAGGAGACCTTCATGAAAGCCCACCAGGCGCTGCCCGGCTGGCGGCCGGAGGCGCAGTTCCGCACCTGGCTGTTCAGCATCGCGCACAACGCCACGCTCGACGTGCTGCGCCGCCGCCAGCTTGTCGTCTTCGTCCCGCTCGCCGAGGATTCGCCGGACGGCCCGCTCGCCCGCCTGCCCGACCCCGGCGCGCCGCCCGACGAGCGCTGCGGCGACCGCCAGCGCATCGCGCTGCTCGACCGCGCGCTGCGCGAACTGCCCGCCGAGCAGCGCGAAATCCTGTGGCTGCGCGAGCTGGAGGACATGTCCTACGGCGAAATCGCGGCGACCCTGGGGATCGCCGAAGGCACCGTCAAATCGCGCCTCGCCCGCGCGCGCGTCGCCGCGCTCGCCGGCTACCGGCGCCACACCGGAGAAGATCGATGAGCCATCCCGCCGCCGCCCCGCACGCGCCCGACCTGGAAAGCCTGTCCGCCTGGCTGGACGGGGAGCTGCCGGCCGCCGAAGAATTCGCGCTGGCCGCCCACCTCGCCGCCTGCCCGGCCTGCGCCGCCCGCCTGAACGAACTGCACGCCCTCGCGACGGACCTGCGCGCCCTGCCGCAGGAAAGCCTCGGCGTCGACCTCGCGGAAATCGTCGCGAGCCGCCTGGCCGCGCGTGCGCCCCGTCCCGCAGCCGGCGCGCCCGCCGCGATGGACGCGATGAGCGACATCTCCCGCGCGCTCGCCGCCCTCCGCAAATTTTTCCCGGCCAGCCGGCCCGCCGCCCGCTGGTGGCCGCTCGGCGCCGGTGCCGGCGCCGCCGCCTCGCTCGCCCTCGGCGTCGCCCTGGGTTCGGCACTACTCGCCGGCGATGCCGACCCGACGCCACGCCTGGCGCCGCTCGCCGTCTTCGACGCGCTGCCGCCGGGCAGTCTGTGCCACGGCCCCGACGCCTGCTATGTCAAGGAAACCGACAAATGAACGCCCGTACGCTGCGCATCGCGCTCGCCCTCTCGCTGCTCGTCAACCTCGGCGTGCTCGCCGCCGTCGCCTATCGCGGCATCGCCGACGGCGAACCGCACGGCGCCGCGCCGCCGCACGCCTTCCCCGGCCTGCCGCGCTATCTGCAGCTGAGCGACGCCCAGCTGCGCGACTGGCACGCGTCGGAAGCGCCCTTCCTCGCGCAGCTCGCGGCCGGCGCGGACGAGGTCCGCACGCACCGCGACCGCATGATCCGCGAAATCTTTTCCGTCGCGCCCGACCCGACGCGCATCGACGCCGAGCGCGCACGCATCGCGCAACTGCAGGACGAGCAGCAGAAAGCGGTGATCCGGCAGCTGCAGCGCGAGCACGCGCTGCTCTCGCCGGCGCAGCGCGAACGCCTCGCCGGCCTGCTCCTCGAACAGCCTGCCCTGCCGTCACCTATCGAGCGTCTGCACCGCGACTGAGCGGCGCCGGAAAGTTCGACGGAACGGGCGCGCAAGCGACGCGCGACGGCCGCGAATTGGCGCGGGAAACCAATTGGCGCGGGAAACCGCCACAAGCGCGCCAATCCGGAACGCCGTCGGGAACCGTTGGGAACCGTTGGGAACATTTCCCGCCGCGCCTCGTTCAAGTCGGCGAGGCCCACGCGGCGGCGCATCCGGCGCACCGGCGGGCATCGCCCGAACCCACGGAGATCGACACATGAAACGCAACGCACCGGGCGCCTTCGGCGCCATCCTTCTCGCCGCCGGACTCGTCGCGGGGCTGACGCTGCCCGCCGCCGGCCGGGCGGCAGAGCACCGGCACGACGCCCACGCGGCGCACGAACACGGCGACGCCGCGCCCACGCCGCAACTCAACGCCGGCCGGAAATGGGAAACCGACGCCGCGCTGCGCACGGCGATGGGCGCCATCCGCCAGAACATGGTCGCGGCGCTGCCCGACATCCACGAACGCCGTCTGCCGCCCGCCGGCTACGACGCGCTGGCGCGCAAGGTCGAACGCGAAGTCGGCGAAATCGTCGCCCACTGCAAGCTCGACGCGAAAGCCGACGCGCAGCTGCACCTGATCGTCGCCGACCTGCTCGCCGGCGCCGGACAGATGGCGACCAAGGCCAAGTCCGACGCACGGCGGAACGGCGCGGTAAAGGTGCTCGGCGCGCTCGAACAGTACGGCGCCTACTTCGACGATCCGGGCTACAAGCCGATCGCGCACTGAGCGGCCGCCCGCCGGGATGCGCCCGGCGCGGGCTGCCGGCGACGCCGCGCCGCCTTTCTCGTACCGTTCTCGTACCGTTCTCGTACCGTTCTCGTGCCGTTCTCGTGCCGTTCTCGTGCCGCCCTCAGGTTTCGAACAGGAAGTCGGCGAAGGCGAGTTCGCGCACTTCGGGCAGGCGGCGCTCAGGCGAGCGCCGGCGCTCCCGCCAGCCGAGGGGCGTGCCGAGGTCCGCGCAGCGACGCTCCGCGGCGCCCCGCGGCGACGGCACCGCCGGTCGCGGCAGGCCCGTCGTCGGCAAGGCGACGCCGCTGCCGCCCGGCGCCTCCGCCGGCCCGCGGCGCAGGACGCGGGCTTTGCAAGCCCCCCATTCGCGGAACGAGATCTCCCGCAGCTCCGGATGCCGGCGCTCTGCCGTCCGGCGCCTCTCCGCAGCGTTGCGGCCAAGGCCTTCCCTCTCGCGCCGGTCGCGCCGACGCCGCTCGTCAAGAAAACTCACGCTCCCCTCCGTTCCGAAGGCGACCCGGGCGCCGATCCCGGGCCGTGTATCCAGGCTGCAAAGATCGTACGAAAGACGCGTTCGCGGCAATACACGAAACCGCTTAGCGGCCCGGCGCTTCCCTACCCGCGGCAAGCCGCCGGCCCCCTGCGAAAAAAACGGGACGCGGCACCCGGCCGGACGCCGGACGCCCCGGAAAGACGCCGCACGACAGACTCCCCGCGTCGCCTCCCGGCGCCGGCAAGGCGCCACCGGCACCACCGGCGACGGTGCCAGCGGCGGGCGAACGCACGGCCCGCTGACGGATTCGGGAAGCGGACGCGACGCGGGAAGCCATCGTCGATTCGCATCATGTTGTGATACATTGAACCGAATCCGACCGGACGTGTCGATGACAGGGAGCATCCGGCCGGACTTCCCGCGTCCCGCCGCCGCTCCACCCCGCAACCTGCATCCGCACTCTTCGCCCACTGCCAGCCATGATCGTCCGCCCCCGCCCGCGCGGCATCGAATACTTCTTCGTCCTGCGCGGCTCGATACTGCCCAACATCTGGATCAAGCTGCTCACCACGATCGCCACGGCGGTGGTCGTCACGCTGAGCCACGGCACTTTCTACCACCTCAAGATCACCCTGACGACGATCCCCTTCACGCTGATGGGACTGGCGCTGGCGATCTTCCTCGGCTTCCGCAATTCGGCGAGCTACGAGCGCTTCTGGGAAGGCCGCAAGCTGTGGGGCACGCTGCTCGGCAGCTGCCGCAACCTGACGCGCCAGATCGACGCTTTCCTGCTCCCGGCGCAGGCCGGTAACGCCGAAAAGCAGGCCGAAGAGTTGGCCGAGATCGCCGCGATGCGCCGGCGCGTCGCCCTGGCCGGACTGGCTTTCGCGCACACCCTGCGCCACCAGCTGCGCGACAGTTCGCCGAACGCCGACCTGCGCCGCCTGCTGCCGGCCGACGAGGCGGCGCGGATCGGCCGCCTGCAGCGCCCGGCGGCAGCCCTCCTGCAGGGCATCGGCGACGATCTGCACGCCTGCCTGCGCCGCGGCTGGATCAGCGCGCCGCTGGCGGCGGAACTGGACCGCAGCCTGAGCCGGATGGGCGACGTGCTGAGCGCCTGCGAGCGCATCCGCAACACACCGCTGCCCTTCTCCTACGCGGTGCTGCTGCATCGCACGGTGTACCTCTACTGCTATCTGCTACCCTTCGGCCTCGTCGATTCGATCGGCGCCCTGACGCCGATCGTCGTCGGCATCGTCGCCTACACCTTCTTCGGCCTCGACGCGATCGGCGACGAAATCGAGGAGCCCTTCGGCACCACGGCCAACGATCTGCCGCTCGCGGCGCTCTGCGTCGACATCGAGATTTCAGTGCGCGAGGCGCTCGGCGAGAGCAATCTGCCGCGCATGCCCGAACCGGTAAACTACTGCCTGCAATGAACCCCGGCCCCGACCGCGCCCCGGCGCGGCCGACCACCAGCGAGTCCGCGCCATGTCCACGCCCGCAAAATCCGCCAAGTCCGCCAAACGCGTCATCGAGATCAAGCCCGTCGCCGATCCCGACGCCAAGGTCTACCCGCGCTCGATCAAGGGCATCTTCCAGTCCTGGCGCTGGGTCTTCGTCTGGCTCACGCAGATCGTCTTCTACGGCCTCTGCTGGCTGCCGTGGAACGGCCGGCAGGCCGTGCTCTTCGACCTCGACGCACGCCGCTTCTACCTCTTCGACTTCGTCCTCTGGCCGCAGGACACCATCTACCTCGCCGTCCTGCTTGCCCTCTCGGCGCTCGCCCTCTTCCTGTTCACCGCCGTCGCCGGCCGCCTGTGGTGCGGCTACACCTGCCCGCAGACGGTCTACACGGAAATCTTCCTGTGGATCGAAAAACTCGTCGAAGGCGACCGTCCGAAGCGCATGAAGCTCGACGCGGCGCCCTGGTCGGCGCGCAAGCTCGCGCTCAAGTCGACCAAGCACGGCCTCTGGCTGGCGCTCGCGCTGTGGACGGGAATCACCTTCGTCGGCTACTTCACGCCGATCCGCGAACTGACGCACGGCCTCGCCGATTTCTCGGTCGGCCCGTGGGAAGCCTTCTGGGTGCTCTTCTACGGCACCGCCACCTACGGCAACGCGGGCTTCCTGCGCGAGCACATGTGCAAATACATCTGCCCCTACGCGCAGTTCCAGTTCGTGATGTTCGACCGCGACACGCTGATCGTCGCCTACGACAACGAACGCGGCGAGCCGCGCGGCGGCCGCGCCAAGACCGCCGACCCGCGCGCCGCCGGCCTCGGCGACTGCATCGACTGCAACATCTGCGTGCAGGTCTGCCCGACCGGCATCGACATCCGCGACGGCCTGCAGCTCGAATGCATCGGCTGCGCGGCGTGCATCGACGCCTGCGATCAGGTGATGGACAAGATGGACTATCCGCGCGGCCTGATCCGCTACTCGACCGAGAACGCCGTGCAGAACCGCTCCTCGCGCGGCGAGATCGTGCGCCGCGCCTTCCGCCCGCGCGTCCTCCTCTACTCGGCGATCTTCCTCACCGTGACGCTGGCCACCGCCTGGTCGCTGGCGACCCGGGTGCCGCTCAAGGTCGCCGTGAACCGCGACCGCGCCGCGCTCTCGCGCGAGGCGCCGGACGGCAGCATCGAGAACATCTTCCGCCTGCAGCTGACCAACGCCAGCGAGCAGCCGCGCACCTACGCCATCGGCGTCGAGGGGCTGCCCGGCATCCGCCTCGACGGCCTGCACGAAGTCAGCGTGCCGCCGGCGGCGATCGGCGACGCGACGATCGCCGTGCGCGTCGATCCGGATGCCGCGAAGCCCGGCGCCAATCCGATCCGCATCACGGTCGCCGACGTCGCGCGGCCGGAAGTGGCGACGAGCGAAAAAGCCAGTTTCTGGATGCCCTGAGGGCGCGGGCGGCCAGGCGGAAATCGCCAGGCAGAAATCAGAGAAATCAGGCGAGAGACAGTTCGCCGCCGGAACCGCCGGAATCGCCGGCAGCGCCCGATTCGCCGGCAGGCGCCCCGCGCCGGGCGTCCCGCTCGCGCAGCCAGTCCTCGAAGGCCGCCGCCGGCAGCGGGCGCGCGTACAGGAAACCCTGCACGGTAGCGCAGTCGCAGGAGCGCAGGAAGGCGGCCTGCGCCTCGCTCTCGACGCCCTCGGCGACCACCTCGAGATGCAGCGAATGCGCCAGCGCGATGACGGTGCGCACGATCTGCGCGTCGCCCTCGTCGCTGTCGGCGTTCATGACGAAGGAACGATCCACCTTCAGCGTGTCGATCGGCAGGCGGCGCAGGTAGGCGAGGCTGGAATAGCCGGTCCCGAAGTCGTCGATCGCGATGCGCACGCCGAGATTGCGCAGGCGCGCGAAGACGCGGGAAATGTATTCGGGGTTGGCCATCACCGCGCTCTCGGTCAGCTCGATTTCGAGCGCCGTCGGCGCGATGCCGTGGCGTCGCGCGAGGCCGACGATGCGTTCGATGAGATCTCCCTGCTGCAACTGCAGCGCCGACAGGTTCACCGCCACGCGCGGCACCGCCAGCCCTTGCGCCTGCCATAGCGCGAGCTGCCGGCAGGCCTCGGCGAGCACCCAGTCGCCGAGCGGGCCGATCAGTCCGGTTTCCTCGGCGAGCGGAATGAAGTCGGACGGCGGCACCAGCCCGAGCTGCGGGTGGCGCCAGCGCACCAGCGCCTCGACGCCGCACAGTTCGCCGCCGGCGAGAGCGACCTGCGGCTGATAGTGCAGTTCCAGATCGCCGCTCGCCACCGCGTTGCGCAGCTCCATTTCCAGCTTGAGACGGTGCACCGCGCGCTCGGTCATCGCCTTCTGGAAGAAACGGTAGGTGCCGCGCCCGGCCGCCTTCGCCGCGTACATCGCCGCGTCGGCGTGCTTCATCAGCACGACGACCTCCTCGCCGTCCTCCGGGTAGCAGGCAATGCCGACCGAGGCGCCGGTCTGCATCGCGTGTCCGCTGATTTCGAGCGGCTCGCCGACCGAGACGATGATTTTTTCGGCCAGCGCCGCGTAGTCGGACAGTTCGCCGGCGTCCTTGATGAGCACGACGAATTCGTCGCCGCCGATGCGCGCTATGGTGTCCGACTCGCGCAGGCAGCCGGCTAGGCGGTTGGCGATCTGGCGCAGCAGTTCGTCGCCGACGTCGTGCCCGAGCGAATCGTTGATCACCTTGAAACGGTCGAGGTCGATGAAGATGACGCCGATGCGGCAGCGGTCGCGGCGCGCGAGGTCGATGCCGTGCTCCAGGCGGTCGAGCAGCAGCGCGCGGTTGGCCAGCCCGGTCAGCGGATCGTGGAAGGCCAGATGGCGGATGTTCTCGTCCTTGCGGCGCATCTCGGTGATGTCGTTGAAGACGCCGACGTAGCGCATCGGCTGGCCGCTCTTGTCGGTCACCACGCCGATGCTCAGCCACTCGAGAAAAACCTCGCCGTTCTTGCGCCGGTTCCAGATCTCGCCTTCCCAGCGCCCGTCGCGCAGCAGGCTCTGCCACAGGCTGCGGTAGAAACCCGGGCCGTGGTGCTCCGAGCGCAGCAGCCGGGGCGTGCGCCCGACCACCTCGGCGGCGCTGTAGCCGGTGATCTCCGTGAAGGCCGGATTGACCGAGAGGATGCGGGCGCCAAGGTCGGTGACGACGACGCCGTCCATCGCGTTGTCGAACACGTTGGCCGCCAGCTTCAGCTCCGCCTCGTCCTTGCGCCGCTGGCGGACCAGCGAATTGAAGCTGCCGAGCAGTTCGCCGATTTCGTCGTCGCGCGATATCGGCAGTTCGCCGAGTTCCTGCGCGCCGCCGGCCATCGCGCGGATCTGCGCGGTCGCCCGGACGAGCGGACGCAGCATGAAACGCAGGACCAGCCAGACGAGGAAGGAGACGAGCACCGAGACGCCGAGGGCGATGGCGTAGGCGCGCAGCTTCATGGCGCGGATCGGCGCGAAGGCCTCCGCGGTCGGCAGCACGGCCTGCGCGAACCAGTCGGCGGAGGGAATGCGCTGCGCCGAGGTCAGCGTCTCGACGCCGCGCGAATTGACCGCGACGCCGGAGCCCTCGAAACCTTCCATGAAGCGGTCGAACATATTGTTCTGGCCCGGCTGCGCGACCGGCGTCAGGCGCCGCGAGGTGTCGCTGGCGGTGACGAGCAGCCCGTGGCGCGGCGCGCTGATCGCGATCCAACCGCTCTTGCCGACGTTGGAGCGCTCGAGCGCGCCGAACAGCGAGGGATCGGACAGCTCGGTATGGCCGACGACGACGGCACGCACCCGGCCCGCGGCGTCGAGTACCGGCGCGGCGAAGGCGACGCCGGGCTTGCCGGTGACGTCGCCGATGCGCGGCTTGCCGACCGCCGGCCGGCGGCTGTTCATGACGGCGCGGAAATATTCGTAGTCGCTGAACGAGCGCTTGCGCCGCCGGGCCTCGGCCGGCGCGTCGGCGATCAGCGAGCCGTCCGGCGCGAGCACCAGCACGCCGATGCCGAACAGCGACGCGAGCAGCGGCCGGCTGGCGAGCAGGCGATCGACCTGGGCGGGATCGGCCAGTGTCGCCGGACCGAGGTCGCCGGCCAGGTTCTCGAGCGCGCGGAAGCGCACGCGGACCTTCTCCTCGATTTCCGAGGCGACGAGGCTGACCGCCGAATACTGCTGGTTGGCGAGTACCGTCACGACGTCGCGGTGCAGATGCGCCGTCGTCAGCCAGGTCAGCCCCCAGACCGCGCACAGGAAGAGGACCAGAACGACGAAGGCCACCCGGGTGGCGAGGTCCTTAGCGAAGAAGCGTCTGAGCGTCGGCATTTAGTCTTGTCTGGGGGCGTCGCCTCCCCGAGGAAGGAAGCGCGCCGCCCGGCCACGCATGCGAAATGAATCGTCGGAATATTACCTATTTCGCTTTTCGGGTCAATTCGCGAAGTCAATTCCGGACGAGATTCTCGAATCGCTTCGCACCTCGCGCTTCACGTCTCGCTGCGCCTCTCGTTTCGCGGCGCAGTCGCGGCGGGCTGGACGAACTGGCGCGACGCGGCGGCAGCCGGGCGAGCGGCGCGGGATTGCGCGGAAACGCGCAGGAATACGCGGGCCGGCGCCCGCGCGCGGCGCTTCAGTAGCGCAGCAGCGCGTGGATCGGCACGCCGGCGGCGCGCAGGCGCTCCGCGCCGCCGAGCGCCGGCAGATCGATCACCGCGCCGGCTTCGACGATCTTCGCGCCGAGCCGCTGCATCAGGCGCACGGCGGCGAGCATGGTGCCGCCGGTGGCGATCAGGTCGTCGATCACCAGCACATGCTCGCCGGCCTCGGCGGCGTCGGTATGCACTTCGACGACGGCCTCGCCGTATTCGAGCGCGTACGACTCGCTGACCGTCGCGAACGGCAGCTTGCCGGCCTTGCGCACCGGGATGAAGCCGCAGCCGAGGCGATAGGCGAGCGCGGCGCCGATGATGAAGCCGCGCGCGTCGATCCCCGCGATCGCGTCGATGCGCTCGTCGGCGTAGCGCTCAGCGAAGGCCTCGATCAGCCGGCGGAAGGCCGCGCCGTCGCGCAGCAGCGGCGTGATGTCGCGGAACTGCACGCCGGGTTCGGGCCAGTCGGCGATGGTGCGGATGCGTTGCGCGAAGTAGGCGGAATCCATGACGTGTCCTGATCTTCAGAGAAAGGCGAATTTGAGCACGAAGACGACGGCGATCGCCGCGACCATCGGCGACAGGTCGCGCCGGCGGCCGGCGAGCAGCTTGATCGCCGCGTAGGAGACGAAGCCGAAGGCGATGCCGTGCGCGATCGAGAAGGTGAAGGGCATGGTGATCGCGGTGACGACGGCCGGCCCCGCTTCGGTCAGGTCGTTCCAGTCGATCTCGGCGAGGCCGCGGATCATCAGCACGGCGACGTAGCACAGCGCCGGCGCCGTCGCGTAGGCCGGCACGACGCCGGCGAGCGGGGCGAAGACGAGCGCGGCGAGGAAGAGCAGCGCGACGACGACGGCGGTCAGCCCTGTGCGCCCGCCGACCGCCGTGCCGGCGGCCGACTCGATGTAGGCGGTGGTCGACGAGGTGCCGAGCAGCGCGCCGGCGGTGATCGCCGTCGAATCGGCGAGCAGCGCGCGCTTCAGGCGCGGCAGGCGGCCGTCGGCGTCGAGCAGGCCGGCGCGATGGCAGACGCCGACCAGCGTGCCCGAGGCGTCGAACAGCTCGACCAGGAAGAAGGTCATGACGACGGTCAGCAGGCCCGCGTGCAGGGCGCCGGCGATGTCCATCTGCAGGAAGGTCGGGGCGATCGACGGCGGCATGGCGACCAGGCCGTTGTACGGCGTCAGCCCAAGCAGCATCGACGCGACGGTGACCGCCAGCACGCCGATGATGATGGCGCCCGGCGTGCGGCGCTGTTCGAGCGCGACGATCAGCATGAAGCCGGCGATGGCGAGCAGCGTTCCCGGCTGGTGCAGGTCGCCGAGCGTGAGCAGGGTCGCCGGGTGCGCGGCGATCAGGCCGGCGTTCTTGAGGCCGATGATCGCGAGGAAGAGGCCGATGCCGGCCGAGATCGAGAACTTGAGCGAGCGCGGAATGGCGTTGACCACCGCTTCGCGCAGGCGGAACAGGCTGACGAAGATGAACAGCAGGCCCGAGAGGAAGACCGCGCCGAGCGCCGTCTGCCAGGTGAAGCCGAGGCTGCCGACGACGGTGAAGGCGAAGTAGGCGTTGAGCCCCATGGCCGGCGCCAGCGCGATCGGGTAGTTGGCGTAGAAGCCCATTATCGCCGAGCCGAGCGCGGCGGCGAGGCAGGTGGCGACGAACACCGCGTCCTTCGGCATGCCGGCCGCCGCGAGGATGTCCGGGTTGACGAAGATGATGTAGGCCATGGTGAGGAAGGTGGTCGCCCCCGCCATCACCTCGGTGCGCACGTTGGTGCCGTGCGCCGAAAGCCCGAACAGACGTTCCAGCATGATGCCCGCCGCAAAATGAAAGCGCGGAATTCTACTCCGAACGGCGGCGCCCGCCCTTGCGCCGATCCGACGCTGCGCCGATCCGTTCGTCCGCTCGCCCGCTTTTCGCCCGCTTCCCGCCTGCGCCGCCCGCCCCGGCGTTGCGCCCCCGTTCTACGGCCCCACTTTGCGGCCCCGCATCCCGGATTCCGGACACGCGGGCGCGGCGGCGGACACCTCAGCGCCCCTTGCCGATTGCCCAGACGATGGGGGCGTCGGCCAGATACTTGCGGAGGGCGGCGTTCACTTCCGGCGCCGTGAGGGCGGCGATGCGCGCGTCGTACTGCGCCAGCCAGGCGTAGTCGCGGCCGGTGTACAGGCCGTAGGCCAACTGACCGACGTAGCCCTTCTCGGCGGTCAGCGACTTTTGCCGTTCGCGCTGCCAGGCTTGCTGCGCGCGCACCACTTCCGCGGCGTCGAAGCCGTCGGCGAGCGCCCGCGCCAGTTCCTCCTTGAGCATCGCCAGGGCGCTTTCCGCGTTCGCGCTGGCGACGCTGGCGCTCAGGGTCAGGCGGCTGCGCGCCTCGAAATCGCCGCCGGCGAGCGCGGCGCCGGCGCTGTAGGCGAGGCCTTCGCGCTCGCGCAGGCGTGCGCGGATCCGGCTGTCGGTATCGCCGCCGAGCAGCTTCACGGCGATGCGCAGCGCCGGAAAGTCGGGCGCATCCTCGGCGATCGGCAGCTGGGCGATGCCGAGCAGTTCGGCGTTGGGCCGGTCGGGCATGGCGACGACGATGGGACTGCGGTCCACGGCGCGCGGCGCCTCGACGTCGCGCACCCGCGCGTAGGGCTCGCGCGCCGGCGGCAGGGCGGCCAGCCGGGCGTGCAGCGACCGCACGTCGGCTTCCGCGAAGTCGCCGACCAGCGCCAGCCGGAGGCGCCCCGCGCCGCCGAAATCGGCGACGCACGCCCGCACGCCGGCCATGTCGGCGGCGCGCGCATCGGCCAGCGCCTGCGTCAGCGAGCGCGGCTGGAAGGGATGCTGCGCCGGATAGTTGTCGAAGCGCAGGCCGGCGGCGTTGGCGGCGACCTGCCCCGGGTCTTTCAGCGCGGCTTCCAGGCCGGCGATGCGCGCCGCCTTGAGGCGCTCGAATTCGTTCTCCGGCAGCGCCGGCGCGCGCCAGGCGGCGAGCAGCAGGTCGAGCGCGGCCTCGACGTTCGGGCGCGGCGCTTCGAGCGCGATGCCGCCGAGGCCGAGCGACCAGCGCGCCTGCAGGGCCTCCAGCCGGGCGGCCAGCGCGTCGCGGTCGAGCCCGCCGCCGCCGAAGGCCATCAGGCCGCCGGCCAGCGCGCAGACGGTCTGCCGGCCGGCCAGCGCGGCGGCGTTGCCGTAGTCGTTGGCGATGCTCAGCCAGGCCAGGTTGCCCTGCGTGCGCCGCGCGATCAGCGCCGCGCTCGCCTCCGCTCCGGCGCCGCCGAGCGGGACCAGGACGCGCCGGGCGGCCAGCTCGTCGAGCGAGGCGGGCAGCGGATCGGCCGCCGTGGCGACGTCCGGCCATTCGCGGCCGGCGACCAGCGCGGCGGCGGCCTCGGGCTTCGGCGCCTCCGGCGCGCGCAGGCCTTCCGCATGGTGCAGCAGCACATCGCTGCGGTTGATCGCGACCAGCCACGTCCGCAGGGCCGCGTTGACTTCGGCGAGGCCGAGGTCGGCGACGATGTCGCGCTGTCGGAAGTACAGACGCCAGTCGCCGGCCGCCTCGGCCTGCGAGAGCTGCGCGGCGACGGCCTCGTGCGAGCTGGCGAGGCGTTCGAAGGCGTTGAGTTCGTTGCGCCGGGCGCGTTCGAGCTGTTCCGGCGCAATCCCGTCGCGCGCCGCCGCCTCGATGTGCGCGTCCAGGGCGCGCGACAGCGCTTCGGCGTCGGCCCCCTGCCCGGCCGTCGCCGAGGCGAGCAGCAGGCTGTAGTCGGCCTGCGCGTGCACGCCGCAGGAGACGCCGACGGCGAGCTTGCGTTCGAGCACCAGTTCCTTGCGCAGGCTGCCCCAGCTTTCCGCGCACAGCGCCGCGCTCGCCAGGTCGACGGCCAGCGTCTGCCGGTCGCTCAGACCGGGCAGCCGCCACGCCGCCGCCGCGATCGTCCGCCCGGCGGGCAGGAACAGTTCGCTGCGGTTGGTCGCGGGGCGCGCCTCCTCGCGCGTCCAGTTGCCGGGGAGCGCCGTCGCCGGTCGGGGCGCCGCGCCGAACAGGCTGCCCGCCAGCGCCAGCACGCGCTGCCGGTCGAACTTGCCGGACACGATCAGGACCGCGTTGTCGGGCCGGTAGTGGCGCGCGTGAAAGGCCAGCAGCGCGGCGAACGGCGCCTCCTCGATGTCGCTGCGCGCGCCGATGGTCGGCCGGCCGTAGCCGTGCCAGAAGAAGCTCTGCCGCTGCAGGGCGCGGCGAACGACGCTGTTCGGGTCGTTGTCGTTGCGCTCGAGTTCGTTGCGCACGACGGTCATCTCGCTGGCGAGATGCGCGCGGGTGAAGGTCGGGCGGAGCAGGCGGTCGGCTTCGATGCGGATCGCCTCGTCGATCTTCTCGGGGTCGGCGGCCACGGTTTCGAAGTAGTTGGTGCGGTCGGCGTTGGTCGTTCCGTTCCAGGTCGCCCCCAGCGCCGTCAGGTCGCTCTTCAGGTCGGCGCGCTGCCCGGCGCTCTTGAACAGCATGTGTTCGAGCAGGTGGGCCATGCCCGTTTCGCCGGCGCCTTCGTGCTTGCTGCCGACCTTCACCAGCAGTTCGATGCGCGTGCTGGCGGCCGCCGAAAAGGGGGCGAGGACGATCTTGAAGCCGTTCGCCAGCACGTGCGACGAGAAGCCGCCGGCCTGCGCCTCGGCGGGCGGCGCGCCGGCCGCTGCGGCGGTTGCGGCAGCGGCCGGCGCGGCGGAAAACGCCGCCAGGGCGCAGGCGAGCGCGACGAGGCGGGCGCAGCGTTCGGAAGGGAGGAAGGGAAGGATTTTGCGGGGGGCGTGGGCGATGGTCATGGGCAATTGAAACGGCTGCCGCCCGCCCGGTCAAGGGCCGGCGGCAGCCGTTGGTCGAAAGACGGGAAGAAAGGACTCAGAGCGTGCGCAGGAAGGCCTCGACGGCGCGGATTTCCTCCTGGTTCATGTCGAGCGGCTTGAGCAGTTCGGAAGTGACCGGAAAGCGCGGGTCGGCGGCCTGCGCGGCGTTCTGCGGCTTGGGCCGGAACATGCCGGCGTTGTACATGTTGACGACGCCGCGCAGCGAGGGAAAGAGGCCGTTGTGCATCCATGGCGCGCTGCGCGCAACGTTGCGCAGGGTCGGCGTCTTGAACTTGCCGACGTCGCGCGCGTCGCCGGTGACGTTGTAGCGCCCGAGGTCCTCGTACTTGCGGCCGAAATAGGTCAGCCCGAGGTTGTGGAACTTGTTGTCGCTGAGCGCCGGGCCGTGGTGGCAGGTCATGCAGCCGGCCTTGGTGCGGAACAGGTGCAGGCCGAGCACTTCCTGGTCGCTGTAGGCGTCACTCTTGCCGCGCAGGAAATCGTCGAAGCGCGTCGCCGCCGGCACCAGCGTGCGCTGGTAGGCGGCCAGCGCGCTCTGCAGGCGTTCGAGCGTGATCGCCGGATCGCCGTAGGCACGCGCGAAGTCCTCGGGGTAGCCGGCGATGGCCTGCAGCTTGGCCGGCAGGCGGTCGAGCGCCATCGCCATTTCGGCCGGGTCGGCGATCGGGCCGAGCGCCTGGTGTTCGAGGGTCGGCGAGCGGCCGTCCCAGAACAGGCTGGTCGAATGGCTGGCGGTGACCAGCGCCGGGGCGTTGCGCTTGCCTTTGCGACCCTCGTGGCCGGGCGTCACCGGCAGCGTGTCGGCGAAGGCCTGCTCCGGGCGGTGGCAGGAGGCGCAGGCCAGTTCACCCGAGGCCGACAGCGCGGGGTCGTAGAACAGGCGGATGCCGAGGCGCAGCTGCGCGTGCGGCACGCTCCCGGGCAGGTCGGGCGGCGTCACCGCGGCCATTTCCCGCCAATCGCCGCCGCCCTCGATGCGCGGCGCCGGCCACGCCTTGAGCGGCGCCTGGTACTGCTGGCGCAGGCACTTGGCGTCCCACTTTCCGCCCTCCAGGCAGGGTTCGCCGGCAAAAGCGGCGAAGGCCCCCAGGCAGCCGGCGACGAGTGCGAAGGTGCGGATCGGGAAAGGTTTTTTCATGTCAGAACTTGACTCCGAATTCCAGCCAGAACTGGCGGCCCTTCTCGTAGACGAGGTAGGTGCCGGAGTTCTCGATGGGGTTGGTGGCGTTGAGCACGTTGTCGATGCTCAACGAGACGTAGGGCTTCTGCGCCGTCGGCGACGGGATGTCCCAGTTGATACGCATGTCCCAGGTGAAAGCGGATTTGAACGAGAGACGCTCGTAGTTGTGATAGAGGACGCCGCCGACTTCCTTCAAGCCGTTGCGCACGACCTTTTGATAGCCTTCGCGATAGCTCAGGAAGTTGCCGATCGTCACGTTGGCCGAGGGAATCAGCGTGGTGAGCAGCAGGCGGGCGGTCAGCGGGCGGTTGTAGTTGTCGGCCGGCTTGTTGATGGCCTGGATCAGGTTGCCGTCGTAGACGATGTAGCCGAGGCCGCCGTTGTCGTTGAAGTCCGATTCGTCCGAGAAGTAGTTGGCGTGCGAAGTGCGCGATTCGATCTTGTCGATGCCGGCCATGATCGAGGTCCGCGTCTCGCCGATCCGGATCGGACGCAAGGTCTCGGCGGTCAGCGAGAGCGTCTGCGCTTCGCCCGTCCCGCTGTTCTCGACCCAGGAATCGCCCGCCTTGCGCAGCACGCGGACCACCTGATCGCGGCTCTTGCGGTCGACGTACTTGATGCCCCACAGCGCGCCGGCCCATTTCTGCCGGAAGGCCAGCATGACTTCGTCGTCGTAGGGGGTCTTCAGTTCTTCGAAACGATAGGTGATGGCCGAACTGGCCGGCGTGAATGGCGCCCAATCGACGAGGCCGGTGCGCGTCGCGATCATGGACTGCAGCGACAGGCGGTTGGCCTGCATGTAATAGGTCATGAAGTTGCGCCCGTAGTAGCGGTTGGCGCCGGCCTCCAGACGCGTGTTGCCGTCGCCGAAAAGGTCGTAGGAGAAGGCGCTGCGCGGCGCCAGATTGGCTTGCGGCGCCAGCTTGCTGTCGTCGTAGCGCAGGCCGAGGCGGGCGCTGAAATTGCCCTTGCGGATCTCGTCCTGGAGGAAGATGCCGGCACTGCGGTCGAAGATCGAGTACTTGCCGGCGAGATAAATGACGCGGTTCCGCAGGTACTGCCCGGCCCAGCCGTTGCTGGTCGGCGATGCCGAGCAGTAAGGGTCGGTCGTTCCGCCGGCGCGCACGCAGCCTCCGCTCCAGGTCGCCGGATTGTAGTAGGACTCGTATTGCGTCTTGCGCTCGTAGGAGGACTCCTTCTCGGCCAGTTCGAAACCTGCCTGGAAGCGGTGCTCGAGTCCGATCAGGGAGACCGGGTCCCAGTCGAGCTTCATCTGGTAGTTGAGCGCCGTCTGGCGCTGTTCGATGCTGCCGTAGCCGCCTTCGAGACTGAGCGCGTTGGCCCAGGTCGAGGTCGGGACGCCCCAGTTCTTGTCGCCGGCCGAATAGCGCCAGGTCTTGTAGATGCTGGAGTCGCCGTCGCGCGAGCTTTCCATCTCGGTGTAGGTCGCCCGCTGGCTGAGCGTGAAACCGTCGAAATGCGTGGCGATGCCGGCGTTGAGGCCGAGGCCGCCGGCCTTGTAGGTGAACTGGCTGTCCTTGATGCTCTCGATGAAGCGCTGGTCGTCGGTCGGCGCGTACGAAATGGAAAAATCCACGTCGTTGCCGGCCGTCGGTTTCCAGAAGGCCTTGACGAAGAAATTGTCGGTCTGCCGGCTCTGCTCGGCGTGCCCGCCGTTGCCGTTGCGGAAGGCCGAGTTGCCGTTCAGCGGAATGGTCGAGGTCTTGCGCACGAAGCTGCCGATCAGGCCGAGATTCTCGGTCGGGCGGCCCTGCAGCGAAGCCTTGTAGGTCCATTTGTCGAACGCGCGCGCGTAGTTCGGGCTGGTCGCGTCTTCGTAGTCGGCCCGCTGTTCCGGCGCGATTTTGTACTCCATCCACGACGAGCGGGTGGTGCCGACCGAGACGCTGCCGGCAAAATCCTTGGTCGGCGCGCAGGTGTCGGCCGAGACGACGCCGCCGCTGAAGCCGCCGAATTCCGCCGGGACGTTCGAATCGCGCACGGTGATCTTGCACAGCAGGCTGGTGTCGATGGCGAAGCCCTGGGCGGCGGAGGAAACCTCGGCAATGCTCGCCGACTTGTCGCCGCTGGCCGGATCGATGTCGTTGTTGAAGGACATGCCGTCGAGCTGGAAGAGGTTCTGGTAGAACTTCGCGCCGTTGATGCTGATGTCGGCCGGCGCGATTTCACCCTGGGTGCCGGTATGCGCCTTGGCCTTGTCGAACTGGATATTGGGCAGCACGCGCAGGACGCTGGTAATGTCGCCGTTGCCGCTCGTCATGGCGTCGATGGTGTGGCGGTCGAGCACGGCGACGCCGGCCGATTCGCGCTGATCGACGACCAGCGTCTCGGCGAGCTCGGGATCGCCCGCTTCCTCCCGGCGGACGGCCGGCGCCGGAACGGGCGCCGGTGCGGATGCGGGAACGGCGACCAGCACGTAGCCGGCGGCCGTCCTGCTCACGCGGTAGCCGCTGTGGCGCAACAGGAAGTGGAAGCCGCTGTCGACGTCGTAGCGCCCCTTGAGCTTTTCGGCCCGCAGGCCGCGCAGCTTCTCCGCGTCGACCGCGATGGCGACACCGGCCTGCAGCGCGAAACGGTTGAGCGCCTCGCCCAGCGGTCCGGCCGGGATGTCGTAATAGGCCGCCTCCTGCGCGCGGGCCGGCGCGACGGAAAGGGTTAGCACGGCGGAAGCGCCAGCAAGGCCCAGGGCGAAGCGGGCGGCAAGGACGTGGGGGCGTATCCGGCGACCGACGCGGAGGTCGGAATGCGCCGGTTTATTTGTATTTTTCATGGTCGGCAGGTTCCTGTTGGACGAATTCGTACCCCGGGGGACGGGGGAAAGACGAGGAACGGAACTGGCTAACGCACGTGTTCAACAGGAACTGCCTGGCGGCCGATCTTGCCCTTCACCCTCCTTGACGGGCAAGCGACGAAAAGCGGAACCGCCGGCCCGTTTTTTTTTAGCGGGCGCCGTCGGCTTCCCGCGTCCGGCGGTCGACCGTGACAAGATAGGGCGTCACCGTGCGCACGCGCAGTTCGGGGAAGTTGTTGACCAGCAGTTGCAGGGCGCGGTCGGGGTCGCCCAGCGGCAGGACGGCGGAGACCTTGATGCCGGCGAGTTTTTCGCGGTCGTAGAGGATGCGGCCGGGACGCTGCCGGCCGAGTTCGTCGAGGACGTCGGGCAGCGGCAGTTCCTGCGCGACGAACTGCCGGCGCTGCCAGGCGGTGGCCACGCTCGGCGGATCGATCCGCTCGCGGACCGTCACGCCGGCGCGCGTCAGGCGCACCCGCTCCCCGGCGGCGACGATCAGCGGCGCATCGCCGCGCTCCGTTCCGCTCTCCGCCCCGCTATCGGCGACGCGGCCGGCGGCCCTGTCGGCCGGCATCACCGCCACGCGCGATTCGAGCATGCTCACTTCGGTCCAGCCCGCTTCGCGGCGCACCGTGAAGCGCGTGCCCAGCGCCCGGATGCTGCCATGCTCGGTTTCGACGACGAAGGGCCGCCCCCCCGCCGCCTCATGCGCCACCTCGACCAGGATTTCGCCCTGGACCAGCTTGACGGTGCGCGTCTGCCGGCTGAAATCGACGTCCACCGCGCTCAGGCTGCCGAGCACGATGGTGCTGCCGTCGGCCAGCGTGGAACTCGGCCATTCGCCGACGCCCGAACGCAGGTCGGTCAGCCAGTAGGCCGGGCCGCGCTCGTTGAGCGCCAGCCAGGCCGGCAGGGCGCACAGACAGGCCAGCGCCAGCGTGCCGACCAGCTTGGCGCCGCGCCCGCTGCGTCCACTGCGTCCGCGATTCGCCCTCCCGGCAAGGGCAGCGCTCAGTGCGACCTGCGCCGCTTGCGGGCCGGCGCCGCGCACCTGGCGCACCCGGCCGAGCAGCGCTTCCATGCGGGCGGCGGCCTCGGCATGCCGCGCATCGGCATTCTTCCAGTCGGCAAAGCCGGCCTGCGCGCAGGCGCGCTCGGCTTCGTCGTCGGCGCTCAGGCGCACGATCCATTCGGCCGCCTGGCGGGCGATGCGCTCGCCGCCGGAGGAAGCGTCAGCCACGGCGCCCCCTACGCCGCGCCGGCCTGCGCGCACTGCAGCAGGCACTGGACGAGATATTTGCGCACCATGCGCGTCGATACGCCGAGCTGCGCCGCGATTTCGCCGTGCGTCTGGCCGTCGAGGTAATGGCGCAGGAAAGCCTCGCGCGCGCGCGGCGACACCTCCGCCAGCACCGCGGCGATCTGCTCCAGCGCCTGCACGGCGAGCAGCGTCTGCTCGGGCGAGGGATAGGCCGGCGCGCTGCCGGTCCGGATCGCCAGTTCGGCCAGATAGGTCTTCTCGATGACTTCACGCCGCAGGCGGTCCACCATCAGGCGTTGCGCCGTCGTCGTCAGGTAGGCGCGCGGCTCGCGCATGCCGCACAGGGCGTCGCGCGAAGCGATGATGCGCAGGAAGGTATCGTGCGCCAGGTCGGCGGCGTGGTGGCGACAGCCGAGCTTCTTGCGCAGCCAGCCGCACAGCCACGCGTGATGACTCTCGTACAGTTCGCTGACGGCATCGGCGGAGGTGGCCGCGACATTCATGGGCGCTTTCGAAGAAAAACGGAGAAGAGGTTTAGATAAGAACTGTTCTCATTATCTAAAACAGCGGCGACGCCGTCAATGCCCCCGGTTTTTGTACGGAATTTCGCCAAATTTGACCTGACGTGGTGCACAGCACCGGCGAATCCGTTAACCTGCGCGCTTCCGGAACAAATCAGGCACAAAAGGG
Source organism: Candidatus Accumulibacter sp. 66-26 (assembly GCA_001897745.1). Taxonomy (GTDB): domain Bacteria; phylum Pseudomonadota; class Gammaproteobacteria; order Burkholderiales; family Rhodocyclaceae; genus 66-26. The sequence continues at coordinate 15,718 of MKUH01000041.1, read as the reverse complement.
AGAACACGATGTCGGTGATCGAAGTCCGCCACCCGCTCGTCAGACACAAGATCGGCCTCATGCGCGAAGCCGACATGAGCACCAAGAAATTCCGCGAACTGACCGCCGAACTCGCCCGCCTGCTGACCTACGAGGCCTGCCGCGACTTCGAGGTCGAGCGGTGCACGATCGCCGGCTGGGCCGGTCCGGTCGAAGTCGACCGCCTCAAGGGCAAGAAGGTCACCGTGGTGCCCATCCTGCGCGCCGGCCTCGGCATGCTCGACGGCGTGCTCGACCTGATCCCGAGCGCCAAGGTCAGCGTCGTCGGCATCGCCCGCAACCACGAGACGCTGATGCCGGAGCCCTACTTCGAGCGCTTCGTCGGCCAGCTCGACGAACGCCTGGCGCTGATCATCGACCCGATGCTGGCGACCGGCGGCTCGCTCGTCGCCACCATCGACATGCTCAAGCGCAACGGCTGCAAGCAGATCCGCGCCCTCGTGCTGGTCGCCGCGCCGGAAGGCATCGCCGCATTGCAGGCGGCGCACCCGGACGTCGATGTCTATACCGCCGCCGTCGATAGCCACCTCGACGAAGTCGGCTACATCATTCCCGGCCTCGGCGACGCCGGCGACAAGATCTTCGGCACCAAATAGACGTCCGTTCTCCGCCCCGCCGCTCCCCCGCCGACGGAGAGCGATCCCTTTCGCCCGACCCTCGACCACGCCCAACCACGATGACCACCACCCACGAACCCGCCTGGCGCACCGCGCTGTCCGGCGCGCAAATCCTCTTCGTCGCCTTCGGCGCAACCGTTCTCGTGCCGCTGCTCACCGGCCTCAACCCCAGCCTCGCCCTGCTCGGCGCCGGCGTCGGCACGCTGATCTTCCAGCTGTGCACCAAGCGCGAGGTGCCGATCTACCTCGGCTCCAGCTTCGCCTTCATCGCCCCGGTGATCTACTCGGTGCAGACCTGGGGCATGCCGGCCACCTTCGGCGCGCTCGCCGCGGCGAGCTTCTTCTATTACGTCGCCGCCGGCCTGGTCAAATGGCGCGGCGTCGGCTTCATTCACCGCCTGCTGCCGCCGGTGGTGATCGGCCCGGTGGTCATGGTGATCGGCCTCGGCCTCGCGCAGGTGGCGGTGAACATGGCGACCGGCAAGGCCGGCGACCAGCAGGTCGTGCCCTACGGCACGGCGCTCGCCATCGCCGCCATTTCGCTCGCCGCGACCATGCTTACGGCGATCCGCGCGCGCGGCCTGCTCAAGCTGGTGCCGATCCTGGTCGGCGTCGCGGTCGGCTACGCCGTCTCGCTGTTCGCCGGCATCGTGGACTTCACCAAGGTCGAGCAGGCGGCGTGGATCGCGCTGCCCGAGTTCGGCAAGCCGGAGTTCAACCTGGCCGCCATCCTGTTCATGATCCCGGTCGCCATCGCGCCCATCGTCGAGCACGTCGGTGGCATCCTGGCCATCGGCTCGGTGACCGGCAAGGACTTCACCGAGAAGCCGGGCCTGCACCGCACGCTGTTCGGCGACGGTCTCGCGGTGAACGTCGTCGGCCTGTTCGGCGGCCCGCCGGTGACCACCTACGGCGAGGTGACCGGCGCCGTGATGCTGACCAAGAATTTCAACCCGGTGGTGATGACCTGGGCCGCCTGCTTCGCCATCCTGATGGCCTTCGTCGGCAAATTCGGCGCGCTGCTGCAGACCATTCCGATGCCGGTCATGGGCGGCATCATGATGCTGCTCTTCGGCTCGATCGCCGGCATCGGCCTGAAGACGATCATGGACGCCCGCGTCGATCTCTCCAGCCCGCGCAACCTGTGCATCGTCTCGGTGACGCTGGTCACCGGCATCGGCGGCCTCGGCCTGACCGTCGGCAGCTTCTCGCTGCAGGGCATCAGCCTGTGCGGCGTGCTCGCCGTACTGCTCAACCTGATCCTCCCGCGCCAGCGCGAGGAAGCCCACGCCTAGCCGGAACTCGTCGCCGCCCGGCGCGACGGGGCGCCTCGCGAGTCGACTGCGAGCGCGCCCTAACGCCGGCGCGGCACCATGAAGGCGTTTTCCAGGCGGGCGAAGCCGACTTTCGGGTAGTAGCCCATCGCTTCCGGCGCGGCGAGCAGGATCAGCGCCGTCTCCTCGCCGATCGCCGCCTGCGTCCGCTCGATCAGGGCGCGCCCGATGCCGCGCTTCTGGTAAGCCTTGTCGACCGCCAGGTCGGAGAGGTAGCAGCAGTAGCTGAAGTCGGTCAGCGCGCGGCAGACGCCGACGAGGCGCTCGCCGTCCCAGGCCGAGAGCAGCAGGTCCGCACCGGCCAGCATGCGGCCGATGCGCTCGACGTCGGCGCTCGGCCGGCGGATTCCCGAGGCGTCGAAAAGCGCCGCGACGGCGGCCGGGTCGAGGGGATGGTCACGGCGATAGTCGATGGCCGACATGCGGGTCTCCTTGCAGGAAGTGTGCGGGCGCCGCACTCAGCGCCCGCGGAAAGCGCGCACGCCGAGCAGCACGCCGGCGACGAGCAGGGCGATGCCGAGCGCGCTCGCCGGCGCCGGCGCTTCGCCCCGCCACGCATAGGCATAGGCCAGCGCGGCGAGCGTTTCGAAGACGATCAGCTGGCCGGAGAGCGCGGTCGGCAGCAACTGGCTGGCGCGGTTCCAGAGCAGCGTGCCGAGCCAGGACGCGGCCAGCCCGAGCAGCAGCATCAGCGCGAGGTATTTTCCCGGCGCCGGACCGAGCGGCCAGACAAAGCCCGGCGGCGTCGGCACGAACAGCGCGACGCCGGCGAAGAGCAGCAGCGCCAGCGGCAGCGTGGCGAGGCCCTGCGCGGTCGCCCAGGTACCCGAGGCGAGCGCCGGCCGCGCCTGCAGCCAGGCGGCGTTGCGGATCGGATACCAGGCCCAGCAGGCGACGGCGCCCAGCGCCAGCGCGCCGCCGAACAGGTAGTCGTCGACCCCGCGCGCGCCGTCCAGGCGCGCCAACTCGTGCCGGTTCACCAGCAGGATGCCGGCACCGATCACGACGAGCGAAGGCAGCAGGCGGCGCCAGGCGATACCCTGTCGGCCGAGGTTGGCGCAGACGGCGATGACGATCGGCAGCGTGCCGATCAGCATCGTCGGCAGCGGCGCGTCGGCGCGCTGGATGGCAGCGGAGAGCAGGCCGTAGTAGAGCAGGTTGCCGATCAGCGCCAGTTCGAAGGCGCGCGCCCAGTCGCGCCGGTCGAGCCGGCGCAGGCGCTGCCAGTCGCGCGCGGCGAGCGGCAGCGCGATGAGTCCGAAGGCGAGATAGCGGCCGGCCGACAGCAGCATCGGCGGGTAGTCGATGAGCAGCAGCGGAACGACGAAGACGAGCCCCCAGGCGAGGCCCGCGCCGAGGGCGCAGGCGACGCCCCGGCGCTGGGCGGAAGCGGTCATGGCAATAGCATTGGTGCGTGAATGCGGGTGAGAGGGCGGACGAGGATTCCGGCGAAATTCCGGCGGGCGAGGACGAAAGCCCGGCAGCTTAGCCGCTGCGGCGCCGCTCAGCCAAGCTCGGCGCGATTGCGGCCGTTCTCCTTGGCGCGGTAGAGCTGTTCGTCGGCCGCCCGGAACAGCGCGAGGATCGCACCGCTCGCGGGATCGCTGCGGGCGCCGCCGACCGAGACGGTGACGACGCCCCAGTCCGCGTTCAGCTCGTGCGGGATCGCCAGTTCGCGCACCGCGTCGACGCAGCGCGCGGCGAGCGCCCGGTAGCCGGCCTCGCTCGCTCCCGGAATGACCACGGCGAACTCCTCGCCGCCGTAGCGCGCGGCGAAGGCGCCGGCGCTCTGCCCCGCGCCGTTGCTCGCGTCGACGGTCGCGCCGAGCGCGGCGGCGATGGCGCACAGGCAGTCGTCGCCGGACAGATGGCCGTAGCGGTCGTTGTACTTCTTGAAATTGTCGACGTCGAGCATGAGCAGCGCGAAAGGCTGCCCGAGGCGCACGGCCTCGACCCACGCGAGGTCGGTGTCGAGGTCCATGTAGCGCCGGTTGCGCAGGCCGGTCAGGCCGTCGCGGCTGGCCATCTCCTCGAGCTTGCGGTTGGCCACGGCGAGCCGCTGGCGCAGGGCCGCGATGCGCGCGAGGGCCGTCATCTTGGCCTGCAGCACGGCTTCCGGGATGCCCTTGGCGAGAAAGTCGTCGCCGCCGGCTTCGATGGCGGTGACGAGGTTCTCCGGGGTATCGGAAGCGGTCAGGAAGATGATCGGCGTCCACGCCCACTTGCGCGTGGCCTCGAAGGCGCGGATGCGGTTGGTGGCCTCGAAGCCGTTCATCACCGGCATCTCGATGTCCATCAGGACGAGATCGGGCGGCGCTTCGCAATACATGTCGAAGGCGATCTGCCCGTTGCCGGCGATCCTCACCTCGTAGCCGAAAGTTCCGAGGCGGGCCGCCATCACGGCTGCGACCGCCCGCGTGTCTTCGACGAGCAGGATTTTCATGCGGAGACGCCTCCCTGGCGTGTTCTTATGACTACGGTCATAAGATAGCGCAGATTGCGCGGCCCGTCCCGCTCCGCACGGCGACGCCGGCGCTCAGACGAGGGTCATGCCGTTGCCTTCGACGGCGACGATGGCCTTGGCCTGGTTGAAGTCGTCGGCGTAGCCGCTGGCGTAGAGGCAGCAGGCGAGCTGGTTGGCGAGCGGCTGCGGCAGCGGGTATTCGCCGGCCAGCACGCGGCGCATCCAGTCGACGGTGGCCTTCGCGTCGCAGGTCTCGGGCAGGTGCGGCAGCGTCTTCAGGCTGTCGTGCTCGGCCTCGAAGAGGACGTCGGCGACGCCGTCGCGCAGGTGCTCGATGCGCGGCCGGCGCTTGGGGTTGGCGAAGGGTTCGCCCTCGGTACCGCGCAGCAGCAGCGCGCGCGTGCCCACCGCGCAGAGCACGTCGCGCATGGTGTCGATGTAGTCCGGGTGCGTCGCCGCGGCGAGCATCAGCCCTTCGCCCTTGAAGGGATCGAGCATCTTCACCAGGCTGTGCGCGCTGTTGCGCAGGCCGAGGCGGGCGCGCAGCGCGAGCTGATCGTTGAGTCCCGGCGAGAGGACCGAGAGCGGCACGTAGGCCAGCCCATGCTCGTCCATCGCCTGCTGCGCCTGCGCGTGGCTGGTGCACGGCAGCAGGCTGCCGAGGCTGAATTCGCGGAAGATCTGTGCGCTGGTGACGCGACCGTAGCCTTCGATCAGGCCATGCACCAGGACCGGGACACCGAAGCGCTGCAGCAGGAGGGCGAGCAGCGGCGTCAGGTTGGCGCTCTTGCGCGCGCCGTTGTAGCTCGGGATGACGACCGGGCGGATGCGTCCCTGCGGCCGGCGCAGCGAGTGCAGGCGTTCCCTGGCGGCGCTGAGGAAGCCGACCATTTCCTCGTTGCTCTCGCCTTTCATGCGCAGCGCGATGGCGATGGCGCCGAGTTCGAGATCGGGCACGCCGCCGTCGAGCATGGCGCCGTAGAGGAGCTGCGCCTCTTCGCGGGACATGTCGCGGGCGCCCGCGCTGCCGCGTCCGATCTCCCTGATGATGTGCGTGTAGTTCATGTCTCCTCCGGTCTTCTTGTTCTGGGTAATCAGGGATCAGGCGGCCAGCGGCGCGGCGCCGGCGATCATCTGCTTGAGTTCGGGCACGCAGGCGCCGCAGAAAGTTCCGCATTTTAGCCTGTCCTGCAGGCCTTCCAGCGCAAGACCCGGCGTCGCGGCGAGTTCGGCACGGATCTGCCGTTCGCTGACGTCGGCGCACTTGCAGACGACGCGGCTCTTCTCGGGCAGGCGGAGCGGCGGGCTGCCGATCGGCGCAACGGCCCAGCGGATCAGCGCGGCGTCCAGCGTGTCGTCGGCCATCGCGTCCTTGAGCCAGGACTGGGCGAGCGTTTCGCCGGCCAGGCGGACGCCGATCAGGCGCCCGTCCGGAGCGACCGCGCGCTTGCTGACATGGCGCCGGTGGTCGGCATAGACGATCGCCGCCGCGTCGTCGGCGAGTCCGAACAGCGCGTCGATTTCGGCAAGGCGCGCCGGCGCCGGCGGCTCCGCCAGCGCCGCGCGGAAGACGACCAGCGGCGCGTCGCGCCCGTAGAGGCCGACCGTCGCATAGTCGAATTCCGGCAGCAGGGCGCGGGCGCGCTCGAGCAGGGGCAAGGCGGCGAAAGGGCTGTCCGGCGGCGCCTCGCCGCGCCGGATGACGACCAGTTGCCACGGCAGCTCGGCCTTCTCGACGGCAACCGCGGCGTGCTTCAGTTCGGGTTGCTGCGAGTAGGGATCGACGGCGGCGAGGGTCAGCGCGTTGACGCCGGGGCTGTTCATGAAGCGGCTGCCCCAGTGCATCGGCAGCCAGGCGCGTCCGCGCGTCAGCCCGGCGTCGGCGGCGACGCGCACCAGATCGCCGTCGCGCAGTCCGCGCTCATCCAGGTCGCCGGGGTGCATGGAGAGCAGCGGCTCGGGGTCGAGGTTGAACAGGCGCGCCACCGTGCCGGTGCGGCTCATGCCGTGCCACTGATCGCGCAGGCGACCGGACAGCAGGCTGATCGGGCGCGCGGCGTCGGGCATCTCGGCGGGACCGCGATGCTCGACCTCGACGAAGCGGGCGCGGCCGCTGGCGGTCGGGAAGACGCCGTCCTCGTACAGACGGGCCTGGCCGCTGGCGGCGCCCGCCGGCAGCGGCCACTGCTGCGGACCAGCCGTTTCGAGCAGCGCATAGCTCAGGCCGGTGATGTCGAGATCGCGCCCGCGCGTGCTCTCCCGGTGCTCGTCGAAAACAGCCTCGGGACCGGCGTAGGGGAAGAGCGTCGCGGCCTGCGGATGGCCCAGGCGGGCACCCAGCCGGCGCGCGAAATCGCCGGCGATCTCCCAGTCGTGGCGCGCCTCGCCGGGCTTGGCGACGGCGGCGCGCACGCGCGTGATGCAGCGCTCCGAATTGGTCACCGTCCCCTCCTTCTCGCCCCAGGTGGTGGCCGGCAGCATGAGGTCGGCGTAGTCGGCGGTGTCGGTGTTGGCGTAGGCCTCCTGGAGCACGACGAATTCGGCGGCGGCCAGCGCGGCGCGCACTTCGCCCTGGTCGGGCAGCGACTGCGCGGGATTGGTGCAGGCGATCCAGACGGCCTTGATCTCGCCGCGCTTGATGGCCGCGAAGAGTTCGACGGCGGCTTTGCCCGGCGTCGCCGGCACGTCGGGAACGCCCCACAGGCGGGCGACCTCGGCCCGGTGCGCTGGATTGGCGAGGTCGCGGTGCGCAGAGAGGAGATTGGCCAACCCGCCGACTTCGCGGCCGCCCATCGCGTTCGGCTGCCCGGTCAGCGAGAAGGGACCGGCGCCCGGCTTGCCGATGCGGCCGGTCGCCAGATGCAGGTGGATCAGCGCGGCGTTGTTGTGCGTGCCCTGCACCGACTGGTTGAGCCCCTGGCAGTAGAGCGAGAGCGGCGCGCGCGCCTGCCCGAACCAACGCGCCGCCTGCACGATGTCGTCGCGCGCCAGTTCGCACAGCGCCGCGACGCGCTCCGGCGGGTAGTCGGCGACGATGGCTTCGAGCGCCGCAAAACCTTCGGTATGCGCGGCGATCCACGCGCGGTCGACCAGCCCCTCGGCCAGCATGACGTGCAGCAGGCCGTTGTAGAGCGCGACGTCGCTGCCCGACGCGAGGGCCAGGTGGAGGTCGGCGAGCGCCGCACTTTCGCTGCGGCGCGGGTCGACGACGATGATCTTCAGCTCGGGATTGGCCGCCTTCGCGTCCTCGATGCGGCGGAAGACGATGGGGTGCGCGACGGCCGGGTTGGCGCCGGCGATCAGTAGGCAGTCGGCGAGGCCGATGTCCTCGTAGCTGCACGGCGGCGCGTCGGCGCCCAGCGTCTGCTTGTAGCCGGCGACAGCCGAGGACATGCACAGGCGCGAGTTGGTGTCGATGTTGTTGGTGCCGATCAACCCCTTGGCCAGCTTGTTGAAGACGTAGTAGTCCTCGGTCAGCAGCTGGCCGGAAACGTAGAAGGCGACGCTGTCCGGCCCGTGCGCGCGGATGATTGCGGCGAAGCGCTCGGCGGCGTGGTCGAGGGCTTCCGCCCAGCCGACGCGCAGGCGTGGCGCGCCGCGCGCGGAACGCAGTTCGGGGTGCAGCAGGCGGTAGTCGGGGCTGAGGCTGTGGCTCAGCGAGGCGCCCTTGGTGCACAGGCGGCCGAAGTTGGCGGGGTGCTCGGGATCGCCGCGCACGCCGGCGATGCGGCCGTCTTCGGTATCGATCAGCACGCCGCAGCCGACGCCGCAGTAGCAACAGGTGGATTTGACTTGCGTCTTCATGGCTTTACGCTCCTGTGCCGCTTTGAGCAACAGGCGTGCCATGAAGAAAAATCAGGGAGTTAGGCGGAAGGCGCCGGGCGCCGCGGGAAACGGCGCCTCAGGATGGTGCGGCGCCGGCGGACGGCGCCTCACGGCGGGGCGGAACTACTTGATGCGCTGCAGTTTGGGGCGGCCGGACGGCGGCGTCGGCGGCGGCTCTTGCGGCGGCTCCGAATCGTCGAAAACCTCGGCGAGATGCGGGCGCGCATCGGCGACTTCCTCGGTCTCGCCGGCGAGCGTTTCGCCGTCCGGCTCGAAGGCCATGCCGGCGCCGTTTTCACGGGCGTAGATCGCGGCCACGTTGCCGATCGGCACCAGCAGGTCGCGCGCGATGCCGCCGAAGCGGGCCTGGAAGGTGATCTGGTCGTTGGCGATCTGCAGCTTGTTGGTCGCGTCGTAGCCGACGTTGAGGACGATCTGCCCGTCGCGCACGAATTCGCGCGGCACGCGCGTGCGCTCGTCGACGATCACCGCGATATAGGGCGTGAAGCCGTTGTCGCAGCACCATTCGTGAATGGCGCGGATCAGATAGGGTTTGGTCGACGGGAGATCCATGCGGGCACCGGAATACGTGGAGGTGAAACGATACGCCCGGCCGGAGCCGGGCGTGCGGGATGCTTACTTGCGCATCGCCTTTTCGGAAGGCGTCAGCGCGTCGATGAAGCCCTGGCGGCTGAAGATGCGTTCGGCGTACTTCATCAGCGGCGCCGCGGTCTTCGGCAATTCGATGCCGTAGTGGTCGAGGCGCCAGAGCAGCGGCGCGATGGCCACGTCGAGCATGGAGAACTCTTCGCCGAGCATGTGCTTCTGCTTGACGAAGACCGGCGCCATCGCGGTCAGCTGTTCGCGGATCTGCTGACGCGCCTTGTCGGCGGTCTTCTGGTTCTTTTCCAGCGGTTCGATGTAGGCGAAGATCTCGCGCTCCATGGTCACCAGCAGCTGGCGCGCGCGGGCACGCATGATGGGGTCGGCCGGCATCAGTTGCGGATGCGGGAAACGCTCATCGATGTACTCGTTGATGATGTTCGGCTCGTACAGGATGAGATCGCGCTCGACGAGCACGGGCACGCGGTTGTACGGGTTGATGACGGCGATGTCTTCGGGCTTGTTGAAGAGATCGACATCGATCACCTGGAAATCCATTCCCTTTTCGTACAGCACGATGCGACAGCGGTGGCTGAACGGACAGGTGGTTCCCGAGTAGAGGTTCATCATGATCATTACCCTCAAAAACGAATCGGCATCGCGGCGGCAGGACGCGCTGTGCGCGCCTTTGCCGGCGATGCCGTGGCCTAGAATCAGGCGGTGGCTAAGCTGTTACTTGATGTCTTTCCAGTAGTTCTTCTTCAGCGCGTAGGCGAACCCGAAGAGGACCACCAGGAAGGCGAGAACGCCGAAACCAAGCTGTTTGCGGAAACCGGCACCCGGCTCGCCCATCCAGACGATGAAACCGACCAGATCGGCAACCTGCTTGTCGTACTCGGCCGGTGAGACCTTGCCCGGAACCGCGAGTTCCAGCTTGTGGCTCTCGTGGTTGAGCGTCTGCTGGCCCTGCAACTGCCAGAGAACGTGCGGCATGCCGACGTTCTCGAACACCGTGTTGTTCCAGCCGGTCGGACGATTCTCGTCGCGGTAGAAGGAACGCAGGTAGGTGTACAACCAGTCGGCGCCGGTACCCGCTTCGGAAGCCCGCGCGCGGGCGACCAGCGAGAGGTCGGGCGGCGTCGCGCCGAACCACTTCTTCTGCTCTTCCGCACGGCCGGCGATGCGCATCGGCTCGCCGATCTTGTCGGCGGTGAACATCAGGTTGTCCTTCACCTGCTGTTCGGTCAGGCCGAGCTCGGTCAGACGGTTGTAGCGCACGAAGCTCGCGCCGTGGCAGTTCAGGCAGTAGTTGACGAAGGTCTTGGCACCGCTCTGCAGCGCCGCCTTGTCGCCCTGCACGTCGGGCGCCTTGTCGAGGTGCACCGCGGCACCCGAGGCAAAGGCGAAGACCGGCGCGAAGAGCAATGCAGTAAGTAGTTTTTTCATTTTATGCACTCCTTTACATCGTCACGCGGTCCGGTTCCGGCTTGTACTTGTCGATCTTCGACCACCACGGCATGGTGAGGAAGAAGAGGAAGTAGTACGCGCTCAGAATCTGCGCCACCGGGGCGCCCGGGATCACGCCGAAGAAGGCGTAGGACGGATCCTTCGTACCGAGGAAGCCGAGGATGAAGAACGCGATCACGAAAATCGTGAGCAGCGTCTTGTAGATCGGGCCGCGGTAGCGGATCGACTTCACCGGGCTGCGGTCGAGCCAGGGCAGGAAGGCCAGGATCACCACGCCGGCGCCCATCGCGACGACGCCCCAGAACTTGGCGTCGATCCCGAGGATCGGCCAGACCATGGCGCGCAGCAGCGAGTAGAACGGCGTGAAGTACCAGACCGGCGCGATGTGCGGCGGCGTCTTCAGCGGGTCGGCGGGCAGGAAGTTGTTGTACTCGAGGAAGTAACCGCCGCCTTCGGGTGCGAAGAAGACGATGATCGAGAACACCATCAGGAAGACGACGACGCCGACGATGTCCTTCACCGAGTAGTACGGGTGGAAGGGGATGCCGTCGAGCGGGATGCCGTTGGCGTCCTTGGTCTTCTTGATCTCAACGCCGTCCGGGTTGTTCGAGCCGACTTCGTGCAGCGCCAGGATGTGGGCGGCGACGAGACCGAGCAGGACGAGCGGCACGGCGATCACGTGGAAGGAGAAGAAGCGGTTCAGGGTGGCGTCGCCGACCACGAAGTCGCCGCGAATCCAGACGGACAGCGGTTCGCCGATCAGCGGAATGGCGGAGAACAGGTTGACGATGACCTGCGCGCCCCAGAACGACATCTGTCCCCAGGGCAAGAGATAGCCCATGAAGGCCTCGGCCATCAGGCACAGGAAGATCAGCGTGCCGAACACCCAGATCAGCTCGCGCGGCTGGCGGTAGGAGCCGTAGAGCATGCCGCGGAACATGTGCAGGTAGACGACGACGAAGAACGCCGAGGCGCCGGTCGAGTGCATGTAGCGGATCAGCCAGCCCCACGGCACGTCGCGCATGATGTATTCGACGCTGGCGAAGGCGACCGGGATGCCGTTCGCGTTGAGCGAGGCGTCCGGTTTGTAGTGCATGACCAGGAAGATGCCGGTGACGATCTGGATGACCAGGACCAGCATGGCCAGCGAGCCGAAGAAGTACCAGAAGTTGAAGTTCTTCGGTGCGTAGTACTCGGACAGGTGGCCGCGCCACATCGACGTCGCCGGGAAGCGCGCGTCGAACCATTCGAGCAGGTTGCCCTGCAGCGAGCCGTCGGACTTGTACTTTTCGTAGTTGCTGTTGGATGCCATCGCTTACGCCCCCTTCTTGTCTTCGCCGATCAGGATGCGGGTATCGGTCAGATACATGTGCGGCGGCACTTCGAGGTTGTCCGGCGCCGGTTTGCTCTTGTAGACGCGGCCGGCGAAGTCGAAGGTGGAGCCGTGGCAGGGACACAGGAAGCCGCCCAGCCAGGCGGCGTCCATGCCCTCTTCGGCGCCCTTCTTGAACTTCGAGGAAGGCGAACAGCCGAGGTGCGTGCAGATGCCGACCGCAACCAGAATTTCCGGCTTGATCGAGCGCGTCTCGTTCTGGCAGTACGCGGGCTGCATGTGCTTTTCGGATTTCGGATCAGCGACTGCGTCGGCGAGCTTCGGCAGCGTGTCGAGCATGTCCTTGTTGCGGTTGATGATCCATACCGGCTTGCCGCGCCACTCGACGGTCATCATCTGGCCGGGTTCAAGCTTGCTGATATCAACCTCGACCGGAGCACCGGCCGCCTTTGCTCGCTCGGACGGCAGCAGGCTGGAGAGGAAAGGCACCAGTGCGCCCACCGCTCCCGCCCCGCCGACAGCAGCGGTAGCGACAATTAGCCGCCGCCTGCCGCAGTCTACTTTGCACTCATTGCTCATAGCGCTGATCCCTAGGACGAAATAAATAAGATGAATGGAACTAAACCGGCGGATTATACGCGAATCCAGCGCCGGATTGAATGGGGCTGCGGGACGAAAAACCGACCAAAGGCTTATTCGGCAAGCGAACGCCGTTCGCGCACGGCCTGTGCCAGCGTGCCCGCATCAACATACTCCAGCTCGCCGCCGACCGGCACGCCGCGCGCGATGCGCGTCACGTGAATGTCGCGGCTCTTCAGCATTTCCGACAGGTAATGGGCGGTCGCTTCGCCTTCGTTGGTGTAATTGGTGGCCAGAATTACCTCTTGCACGACGCCGTCGCAGGCCCGCGCAAGCAGGCGCTCCAGCTGCAGTTCGCGCGGACCGATGCCGTCGAGCGGCGAAACGCGGCCCATGATCACGTAGTACAAACCGGAGTAGGCGTGCGTCTGCTCCATCATGTTCATGTCAACGGGCGTTTCGACGACGCAAAGCAGGGTCGCGTCGCGCTTCGGCGACGTGCAGCGCTCGCAGATCTCGGCTTCTGTGAGCGTGTTGCAGCGTTCGCAGTGGCGAATGGCGGCGAGCGCATGCTGCAACGCGTCGGCCAGGCGCTGGGCGCCCTTGCGGTCGCGTTGCAGAAGGTGATAAGCCATGCGCTGGGCCGATTTCGGCCCGATTCCCGGCAGGCAGCGCAGCGCCTCGATCAGCGACTCGAGGCTGGAGGGCGTCGACATCAGAACGGGAGCTTGAATCCGGGCGGCAGGTTCAGGCCGGCGGAGAAACCGGCCATCTTTTCCTGGCTGACTTCCTCGGCGCGACGCACGGCGGCGTTGAACGCCGCTGCGACCAGATCTTCGAGCATCTCCTTGTCGTCCATCACCGACGGGTCGATGGTGATGCGGCGCACGTCGTGGCTGCAGGTCATGACGACCTTGACCATGCCGGCCCCCGACTGCCCCTCGACCTCGAGCTGGGCGAGCTGCTCCTGCGCCTTCTTCATGTTGTCCTGCATCTGCTGCGCCTGCTTCATCAGGCCGGCGATTCCGCCTTTCATCATCTTGCTTGCCTCGCTTCGATTAAATGGGTTTTATGGAAGATTCGATCAGGGTGGCGTCGAAGGTTTCGATCACTTCGCGCACGAAACCGTCTTGTTCGATCGCGGCGACCGCGCGATCCTGGCGCTCCTGGCGATCGCGCTGAGCCACCACCGCCGGCGTCGCACTCTCGACTTCGGCCAGTTCGATGCGCAACTGCACGGCGCGGCCGAAATATTCGGACAGCGTCTGGTGCAGCTTGTCCTGCGCCGGTTTCATCTGCAGATGGCGGTGCGTCGGGGAGAGACGAAGAATGATCAGTTCGCCTTCCACGGCACGCAGTTCGCAATGCTGGCCGAGTTCGCGCGCCATACCGCCGAGCTTGAGCGCACCAAGGATCGTGTGCCAATCGCCGCCGATCGGACGCTCTCCTCGCGATACGGCGGGTTGCGCCGGCACAGCTTCGGCGACGGACGGCGATGCCGGGACGATGCGCTGACTGGGCGAAGGGGCAGCGGCGAGCGGGGCGCTCTGCCGTTGCACCGCAGGTGCTGTGCGCACCTGCGGGGTACCTCGCAGCTCGGAAGCGGGGGACTCGGAACGCCGCGGAGAAACATCCGTGGCTGCCTGCGGGCGAAAAGCGTGCAGGCGCAGCAAGGCCATCGTGAATCCGGCTTGCTCGTCCGGCGCCAGCGGCAATTCCTTACGTCCGTGCACCGCGATCTGGTAGGCAAGCTGCACAAACTCGGGGTCGAAGCGCCCGGCCAGTTCGAGCAGGCGAGCGCGCTCCGGCAGATCGTCGGCCACCGCCTGCGGCGCCAGTTGCGCAATCTGTATGCGCGTGAGGAGACTGGCCAGTTCCTGCAGCGCGGCATCGAAAGATAGACTGCGCGTCGCCATGTCGTCCGCGACGGCGAGCATGGCGGCAGCGTCGCCGCCGAGCAGCGCATCGAGAATCAGGAAAAGATAGTCGAGGTCGACCGTTCCGAGCATGTCGCGCACCTGCGCTTCCTCGACCTTGCCGGAACCGTGCGCGATCGCCTGATCCAACAGCGACAGCGCATCGCGCATGCTACCCGCGGCGGAGCGCGCGATCAGGTTGAGCGCGCCCGGCTCGGCGCTGATCGCCTCGGCGTCGAGGATATGCGTCAGATGCCCGGCAATCGAGGGCGGCGTCATCTGCTTCAGATTGAATTGCAGGCAGCGCGAAAGAACGGTAACCGGGATTTTCTGCGGATCGGTCGTCGCCAGGATGAACTTGACGTGCTCTGGGGGCTCTTCCAGCGTCTTCAACATGGCGTTGAACGCCGAGTTGGAAAGCATGTGCACTTCGTCGATCACATAGACCTTGAAGCGCCCCCGGGTCGGGGCATAAACCGCGTTTTCCAGCAATTGGCGCATCTCATCGACGCGCGTATTGGTCGCCGCATCAACTTCGAGCAGGTCGACGAATCGCCCCGAATCAATTTCCGCGCATGCCGAACACGTCCCGCAGGGGGTCGCCGTAATCCCGGTTTCGCAATTCAATGCCTTCGCGAGAATCCGCGCCAGCGTGGTCTTGCCGACCCCGCGCGTCCCGGTGAAGAGATAGGCATGATGCAGACGCTGCTCGGTCAGCGCATGATTCAGCGCCCGAACAACGTGCTCTTGACCAACGAGGCTGGCAAACGATTTCGGGCGCCATTTACGCGCCAAGACTTGATAGCTCATGCGCGAAATTCTAGCAGATGGAGAGGCTCGATTCCCCGGAGTTTTCCCGAGAACGCTCGCGCCAAACTCGAGGAGAAACAGGAACGAGGAGGCAACGCGAGCGCAG
Organism: Candidatus Accumulibacter sp. 66-26; assembly: GCA_001897745.1. GTDB lineage: Bacteria > Pseudomonadota > Gammaproteobacteria > Burkholderiales > Rhodocyclaceae > 66-26. Next base: position 625 of record MKUH01000041.1, on the reverse strand, counting down.
AAAAGAAAGTGGCGAGCCTTACCCCCGGCACTTGCAGATAACGGCTGTGGCTGCTTCCTTCCGGACCTGACCAGATTCACCGCCCTACAATGCGGGGAGACCCGCCGGTGCGAATGATAACACAGCCATAGGCTTACACCAGAAGCGCACCTCTCAAGATTGCGGCATGGAGCGTTTGAACGAACATGGCCTGCAGCCCGTCCCTGGAAAGCAACCAGAGCTTGCCCGTCGGTAACCCCGTTACGACCGCTGCGTTCTTCAAGCCAACGGCGTTTTCCACTACAACGTTCGCGCAAGAGAGACTGCCGGGTTGCGAGAAACTACAAGAGGCCCAACCCCACGGTTCTTGCTCTGGGCCACGTGTGCAGGGAGGAAGAGCGGGGATTGCGACGGGCGAGTAAGACTGACTCGCTTGTGCGCAATATGCGGATTGGAGTGCAATCCCCGAATGCGGCGGCGGAGGGCAGGCGGATACCTTCGAAGGGAAGTTGCGGGGATAGGGCCGCTATCGGCCTTCTCGCGCGGAGGCGGCGAGGGCGTCTGGAGTACCTCGGGTTAATTACAGGAGGCGAAGCGGGGCCAAGTGGCTAGCGCGGCGGCTAGGCGGTGTATTTTCGATCGAGGC
>MKUH01000040.1 GCA_001897745.1 Candidatus Accumulibacter sp. 66-26 | reverse complement strand
TGACGCAGCAGAACGCGGCGCTGGTCGAACAGGCGGCGGCCGCGGCCGAGAGCCTGGAAGAACAGGCGCAGGCGTTGGCCGGCGCGGTCGCCGTCTTCCACCTGAGCAAGGAGCGTCCGGCGCTGTCAGCGCCGCGCGGAGCCGGCGCCGCGACGGGCCGCAACGCCGGCGGGCGCGGGGCGCGTTCCGCGCACGCGGCGCCGCGCCAGCTGCCGGCTTCGCTCGACGACGAATGGCACGAGTTCTGAACGTGCGACCCGCTACAGAGGAGTGAACGATGCTTGAGCCAAAACCGCTATTCGGTACGTTGCCGTCCCGGGACAACGGCGAGCGCGAGTTCGTCTTCACGCCGGCCGACTTCGAGCGGGTGCGCAAGCTGATCTACCAGTACGCCGGCATCTCGCTGTCCGCCGTCAAGCAGGACATGGTTTACAGCCGTCTGGCGCGCCGTCTGCGCGCCACCGGCCTGAAGACCTTCGCCGAGTATCTGGCGCTGCTCGAAAAAGGCGATCGCGGCGAGTGGGAGAAGTTCGTCAACTCGCTGACCACCAATCTCACCTCCTTCTTCCGCGAGCCGCACCATTTCCCGATTCTTGCCGAGCACCTGAAGAAGCTGCAGAACCGCCCGTCGATCAAGATCTGGTGCTCCGCCGCCTCGACCGGGGAAGAGCCCTACAGCATCGCGATGACGGTGGTCGAGGCCTTCGGCGGCTTCAACGTGCCGGTCAGTATCATGGCCTCCGATCTGGATACCAACGTGCTCGCCACCGCCGAGAAGGGGGTGTATCCGCTGGAGCGCGTCGGCAAACTCTCGCCCGAGCGCATGAAGCGCTTCTTCCTCAAGGGCTCGGGTGCGCAGGAGGGGCAGGTCTGCGTGCGCCCCGAACTGCGCCGCCTGGTCAGCTTCCAGAGGATCAACCTGCTCGAGGCCAACTGGCCCGTGCGCGGCCCGCTCGATGCGATCTTCTGCCGCAACGTGATGATCTACTTCGACAAGCCGACGCAGCACAAGATACTGGCGCGTTTCACCCCCCTGATGCACGAGGACGGACTGCTCTTCGCCGGCCATTCGGAGAGTTTCCTGCACGCCGCCGATCTGTTCCGCTCGCAGGGGAAAACCGTCTATGAACTCGCGCGCCGCCCACGCTGACGGTGCGCGCGCGACGCCCGCCGGGGCCGCCGACGAGCACGGCCACGTCGAGCATCTGGCGACCAATCTGTACTTCGACCGCCATTTCGAAATGCCGGCCGCCAAGGTGCTGCCCGGCGAATATTTCGTGACCCGGCGCGACATGGTGCTGGTGACCGTGCTCGGCTCCTGTGTGACGGCCTGTATCCGCGACAACGACTCGGGCATCGGCGGGATGAACCACTTCATGCTGCCGGAAGAGAAGGGCGGCGCGTCCGGCGTGGTCAGCACCTCGGCGCGCTACGGCAGCTATGCGATGGAACTGCTGATCAACCACCTGCAGAAGCTCGGCGCGCGGCGCGGCCGCCTGGAGGCCAAGGTGTTCGGCGGCGGCGCGGTGCTCGAAAGTCTGGCCAGCAGCAACGTCGGGGTGCGCAATGCCGAATTCGTGCTCGATTACCTGAAGGCCGAGAAGATCCCGGTGGTCGCCAAGGACCTGTTGGATTCCTACCCGCGCAAGGTCTACTACTTTCCGCTGGGCGGGCGCGTGCTGGTGCGCAAGCTGCACCGGGTGCACAACGACACGCTGTTCGCGCGCGAGACGGCTTACCGCAGCCGGCTGGTCGAAACGCCGGTCGAAGGCGAAATCGAACTGTTTACCTGAGGCCCGCTTGAATAATCCAACTTCCGTTGCGCGGATCTTTCCCGGAGACGCCGCATGAGCATCAAAGTACTCGTCATCGACGATTCGGCGCTGATGCGCAAGCTGCTGGTCGAGCTGATCAACCGCTCGACCGACGTCGAAGCGGTGGGTTCGGCGCCCGACGCGATCACCGCGCGCGAAATGATCAAGACGCTCAATCCGGACGTCCTGACGCTGGACGTGCAGATGCCGAAAATGGACGGCATCGAGTTCCTCGAGCGCTTGATGCGCCTGCGTCCGATGCCGGTGGTCATGGTTTCCGCATACACCGCCGCGGGGTCCGAGACCGCCTTGCGCGCCCTCGAGCTGGGGGCATTCGATTTCATCGGCAAGCCGCGCGCGGAAAGCGCGCAGAGCACCGAGGATTACGCCCAGGAACTGCTGGAGAAAATACGCGCCGCGCACGGTGCCAGCCTGCGCCGCGTCGTGCCGCCGCCGCGCCCCGTCGCGCCGCCGCTCGTGCCGGCGATGACGACCGCGCGGACGGCGGGGCGCCCGGCGGCCGTCGGCGATCGCATCGTCTTCGTCGGCGCCTCGACCGGCGGCACCGAGGCGATCAAGCATTTCCTCTCCGGCCTGCCCGAAAACTGTCCGCCGGTTCTCGTCGTCCAGCACATGCCGGAAACCTTCACCGCCTCCTTTGCCAAGCGGCTCGACAGCCTGTGTCCGCCGCGCGTGATCGAGGCACAGGGCGGCGAGCGGATCGAGTCGGGGACGGTGTATATCGCGCCCGGCCATTCGCATCTGCAGATCCGGCGCGCGGGAAACGGCTACGTGACGGAAATCCTCGCCACGCCGCCGGTCAACCGGCATCGCCCTTCGGTCGACGTGCTGTTCGACTCGGCGGCGCTACTCGGACGGCAGGCGCTCGGCGTGATCCTCACCGGCATGGGCAAGGACGGCGCCCAGGGACTGCTGCGCATGCGTCAGGCCGGGGCGCGGACCTTCGGCCAGGACGAGGCGAGCTGCGTGGTTTACGGGATGCCGCGCGAGGCGGCGCTGGTCGGCGCGGTCGAAGAAGTGGCGAGCCTCGACGAGATGGCGCGGCGCGTGCTGGCGTCGTTGGGCAGGTCGGTGGCATAGTCGGTCTATTGAATAAACTGTGGTTTGAAAGAGGAGTGGGTATGCAGGCGAACATCAACGTGGATAGCGGTCGGGCCGTCGTGAAGCTGGCCGGGCGATTCGATTTCAATGCGCACCGGAGTTTCCGCGGCGCCTACGAACCGCTGGTCGATGACGGCGCGGTGACGGCGCTGCAGATCGACCTGGACGGGGTCGATTACCTCGACAGCTCGGCCCTCGGCATGCTGCTCATGCTGCGCGACAAGGCCGGAGCGGCCGGCAAGGCGGTCACGCTGGCCAACGCGCGCGGCGGCGTGAAGCAGGTGCTGGATATCGCCAACTTCGGCAAGCTGTTCCAGATCGACTAACGCAGGCGCGGCGATTTTTCCGCGCCCGGCTAAAGAGAAGGTTCCGGGCGGCCGTATACCCCCTCTGGGCGGCGTGGCGAACAACGATAACGGAGACGAGGATGAAAAGTGTGGCCTGGCGGATCCGCTCCGCAATGCTGTTGCAGTTCGCGGTCGCCGCGGCGCTGGCCTGGCTGGCGTCGAACGTCCTCGGCGGCGGACTGGCCGGCTGGAGCATCGCCGGCGGTGCGCTGCTCGTCTTCGCCATCGTCGTATCCCTCGTCACCGAGCGCGGCATGGTGCAGCGCATCGAAGCCCTGCGTGAGACGATCGCCCGCATGTACATGGACGGCGACCTGACGCGCCGCGCGCCGGTGGCCGGAAGCGACGAGATCGCCGCCACCGCGCGCGAATTCAACCGGCTGATCGAGAGCTTCCAGACCATCATCGGCAAGGTCTTCTTCAATTCGGTCGAGGTCGGGCGGGCATCGCAGCAGCTGATCGACGAAGCCAACCGCGTCGCCGCCGGTTCCGGGCAGCAGCACGACGCCGCGCTGGCGACGGCCAGCGCGATGAGCCAGCTGACCGAGAACATGAATCAGGTCAGCCACAACGCGACCGAAACGGCGAGCATTTCCGAAGCGTCGAGCGAGCTTTCCGGGCAGGGCATGCAGATCGTGAACGACGCCTCGTCGGAGATGGAGAAGATCGCCGCCTCGGTCACCCAGTCGGCGCAGGTCGTCTATGTGCTCGGCGAGCGCTCGAAGGCGATCAGCGGGATCGTCCAGACGATTCGCGAGATTGCCGACCAGACCAATCTGTTGGCGCTCAACGCGGCGATCGAGGCGGCGCGCGCCGGCGAACAGGGGCGCGGTTTCGCCGTGGTCGCCGACGAGGTGCGCAAGCTGGCCGAACGGACCTCGCTGGCGACCGGCGAGATCAGCCAGATGATCGGCGCCATCCAGGGCGAAACCCAGAGCGCCATCGTCAGCATCGAAGCCGGCAACGGGCAGGCCCGCCACGGCGCCGATCTCGCGCGGCAGGCGGCGGCCTCGCTCGAGCGGATCAACGGCGGCGCACGCGAAACGATGGAGAAAGTCGATGCCATCGCTTCGGCGGTGGCCCAGCAGAGCAGCGCCGGGAGCGACATCGCCGCGCACGTGCGCAGCATCATGGAAATGGCCGAGAACAACAGCGCCGCGGCCCGGAAGACGCTGGACGAGGCGAGCCAGCTCGACTATCTGGCGACCAACCTCAAGGAAATCGGCAACGTCTTCAAGCTGGGTCTGGCCGGCGAGAAAGCGGTGGAGACGCACGCCCGGATGCCGGCCATGGTGCAGCGCGCGGCCAGGGAGGTCGGCGCGCTGTTCGAGAAGGCGGTCGACGCCGGGCGCATCAAGCTCGAAGACCTGTTCGACGACAAGTACGTGCCGATCCCGAATACCCGGCCGCAGAAGTACAAGACGCGCTTCGACGATTTCACCGACCAGGCGGTGACCCCGCTGCAGGAGCAGCTCGTCGACCAGAACAGCTGGGTGGTCTATGCGATTTCCATCGACCGCAAGGCCTACGTGCCGACGCACAACCGCCGTTTCGCGCAGCCGCTGACGGGGAACGAGAAGGTCGACTTCATCGGCAACCGCACCAAGCGGATTTTCGACGATCCCGTCGGGCGCCGGTGCGGCGATCACGAGCAGCCTTTCCTGCTGCAGACCTACCGGCGCGATACCGGCGAGATCATGCACGACATTTCGGCGCCGGTTTATGTCAAGGGCCGGCATTGGGGAGGCTTCCGGATCGGCTATAAAACCGAGCTTTAGGACTCCGCAAAAGGGCTTGGCGCCAGCGGTGCAGGCATGGCGCGCCCGTCGTTGTTAGATTAAGATGCCGATCATAGGCCGAAAGGCTATGTTCCCATGAGGGATTTCACGAATGTCTGAGCTACTAAAGAGTATTGACGCGCGCACCAAGCTCGCGGGGACCAACAAGCTGGAGATACTGCTTTTCTCGCTTGGCACGGATTCGCGCACCGGGCGTCGCGAGACCTTCGGGATCAACGTTTTCAAGGTGCGCGAGGTGATGCGTACGCCGCCGATCACGGCCGCGCCCGAGATGCCTGCGGCCGTCGAGGGGATGGTCAGCCTGCGCGGCGCGCTCGTGCCCGTGGTCGATCTGGCGCTGTACGCCGGCGTGCAGACCGACACGCCGCGCGACATCATGATCGTCACCGAATACGCCGGGCATACGCAGGGTTTCCTGGTCGAGGGCGTCGATACCATCCTGCGTCTCGACTGGAGCCAGATGAAGGTGCCGCCGGACATGCTGCTTGCCGAGATGGGCGGGCTGGTGACCGCCGTGACCGAACTCGCCGACGGCCGCCTCGTGATGATGATGGACGTCGAAAAGGTGCTCTCCGAAACGACGAACTACGACGACGAGTTCGTCTACCGCAGCATCAAGCCTATCGACAAGCCGGAACTGACCGTATTCTTCGCCGACGATTCGGTGGTGGCGCGCAAGCAGATCGAGCGCACGCTGCAGGCCATGGGCGTCAAGTACATAGCGGCGATGAACGGCCGCGAGGCGTGGGATGAGCTGGAGAAGATGGCGGCCTACGCCAATTCGATCGGCCGTCCGGCCAACGCGATGATCAGCCTGGTGCTGACCGACGTCGAAATGCCGGAGATGGACGGCTACATCCTGACCAAGAAGATCAAGAGCGACCCGCGCTTCGTCGGCATTCCCGTGATCATGCACTCGTCCTTGTCCGGAATGTCCAACCAGCAGCTCGGCAAGTCCGTCGGCGTCGACGAATACGTGGCGAAGTTCGAACCGCAGCGTCTCTCGGAAACGCTTGCGCGCCGCTTGCTCGGTAACGCCGATGTCGCCCTGCCCGCTTGATGCGGTCTCTGCAATGAATTCGCTGGAGTAAGACGATGGATATGGCGGACAAGAAAAACCTGCTCGAAAGCGTAGACGCGCGCACTCAGCTGGCAGGCTCCAACAAGATGGAGATCCTGCTTTTTTCGTTGGGTACGCGGGAGACCTTCGGGATCAACGTCTTCAAGGTGCGCGAAGTGGGGCGCACGCCGCACATCACCAAGACGCCCAACATGCCGCGCGGCGTGGAAGGGCTGATTTCCCTGCGCGGCAATGTGATCCCGGTGCTGTCGCTGGCGTCCTTCCTGGACCTCGACGGAACGCCGCCAGGACTCGGCAAGACCATGATGGTGGCTGAATATTCGAAACGCACCCTCGGCTTCCTGGTGCACGAGGTCGATCGCATCATCCGCGTCGACTGGGAGAAGGTGAAGGCGCCGGAGACGGTGCTGGCCGCCAATCAGGGGTTGATCACCGCCGTGATCGAACTGGAGGGCGGGCATCTGGTGTCGATTCTCGACGTCGAGCAGATCTTGGCCAACGCCTTCGGCGAGGCGATCATCATCGACATCGCCCCGGCCCGCGTGAACGAGGATATCAGCGTCTTTTTCGCTGACGATTCGATCGTCGCGCGCCGCAAGATCTCGGAAGTTCTCGACAAGCTGGGCGTCAAGCACAAGCACGCGACCAACGGTGCCGAAGCGTGGTCGCGCCTGCAGGCGATCGCCGCGCATGCGCAGCAGATGGGGCGCTCGGTACGCGACGAGATCCGCATGATCCTGGTCGATGCCGAAATGCCGGAAATGGACGGCTACGTCCTGACCAAGAATCTCAAGAGCGACGTCCGCTTCGAAGGCGTTCCGGTGGTCATGCACTCGTCCTTGTCGTCAGAGGCGAACAAGGCGATGGGCAAGGCCGTCGGCGTGGATGGATATGTCGCGAAGTTCGACGCGGAAGTCCTCGCGGATACGCTGCGTCCGATTCTCGAGCGATAAAGAAGACAAAAACTGGAGTAGAGAATGGCTGATCCGAAGATGAGGTTTCTGGTAGTCGACGATTTTTCGACGATGCGCCGTATCGTTCGCAACCTGCTCAAGGAATTGGGCTACACCAACGTCGATGAGGCCGAGGACGGTGCGATCGCGCTCCAGAAACTGCAGAACGGGGGCTTCGAATTCGTCGTTACCGACTGGAACATGCCGAACATGGACGGCCTGACCTTGCTGCAGACGATCCGTGCGACGCCGAACCTCAAGCACCTGCCGGTGCTGATGATCACCGCCGAGGCGAAGAAGGAGAACATCATCGCCGCCGCGCAGGCCGGTGCCAGCGGCTACATCGTCAAACCGTTCACCGCTGCGACCCTGGCCGAGAAGCTGCAGAAGATCTTCGAGAAGATGGGGGTCTGAGATGAGCGACGCCAATATTTCAGGCGATTCGGACGATCTCGAGGCCCTCTTCGACAGCATCGCGGCGGGAGCCTCTGCATCCGCGCCGTCGCCCGCTGCCGCTCCCGCGCCGGCCCCCGCGACGCCGACCTTGATGCAGCAGGCGCGCGAGGGTGGCGATACCGACGACTCTGACGATCTGCAGGCCCTGTTCGATTCGATCGCTGCGCAGGCGCCGGCCGCCGCATCGTCGGCCGAACCGCCGGCCGAGGCGTGGGAAGGCCAAGGCAAGGTGTTTCAGCGGGTCGGTCAGATGGCTCGCCAGTTGCACGATACGCTCGCCGAACTGGGTTACGACAAGCTGGTCGAGAAGACCGTTTCGGCTCTTCCCGATGCCAAGGACCGCCTCGCCTACATCGCCAACCTGACCGAGCAGGCCGCCTGCCGGGTGCTGAATGCGACCGACATCGCCAATCCGCTGCAGGACGATATCGAAAGCGGTGCCGCCGCGCTCGCCGGCAAGTGGGACGCGCTGTTCGCCAACCAGATCGGGGTCGAGGAATTCAAGCAGCTCGCCGCGGAGACCCGCGCCTTCCTGAAACAGGAACTGCCGGGGAAGACCGGCGCGACCAAGGAGCAGCTGCTCGAGATCATGATGGCGCAGGATTTTCAGGATCTCACCGGGCAGGTCATCAAGAAGGTGATTGGCGTCGCGCAGGAGCTGGAGTCGCAACTGATGGGCGTGCTCATCGAGACGATGCCGGGCGAGTGCCGCACCGAATCGGTCAATAGTCTACTCAACGGTCCGGTCATCAACGCCGAAGGGCGTACCGACGTTGTCGGCAGTCAGCGGCAGGTCGACGACCTGCTCGACAGCCTCGGGTTCTAGGAGTTTAGCCATGAGTGATTTTGCCGGTATGGAAGACCTCCTGCAGGATTTCCTGCAGGAAGCCAGCGACCTTCTGTCGGACGTCGATAACAAGCTGGTCGATCTGGAGAAGTCCCCCGACGACACGCGCCTGCTGAACGACATCTTCCGCGGATTCCACACCATCAAGGGCGGCGCCGGTTTTCTCAGCGCCACCGAACTGGTGACCCTTTGCCACCTGACCGAAAACCTCTTCGACCGTCTGCGCAATCGGGACATGACGCTGACGCCGGAGCTGATGGATACGATCATGGCGGCAACCAAGGGCGTCCGCGAAATGTTCGGCGAGCTGAACCAGTCGATGCAGCCGCGTGCCGCGCAAGTCGAGGTGCTGGCCGCCCTGCGCGCCGCGCTGGAGGGGGATGCGCATGCCACGCCGGCCGCCGTCAGTGCGCCGGCCGCGGCGCCTGCTGCTGGGCCGGACTGGCAGGCGCTGCACGGTGCCGTGACCGGCGCCGCCGCGCCCGCTTCCCAGCCGGAAGTCATTACGGCGGCGGAGGCGGCGCAGCTGCTTTCCGCGCAAGCGCCGTCGGCGGTCGCTCAGCCGTCCTTTCCGCCGGAAGGACGGCGCACGACCGACAAGCCGGCTGCGGCAGCATCGGCGCCGGCCGGCGGCCGCCGGGTCGAGGAGCGCGCCGTCGCCCGCGAGAACACCATTCGCGTCGATACCTCGCGCCTGGACCAGGTGCTCAACCTCTCCGGCGAGATCGGCCTGACCAAGAACCGCCTGACCAGCCTGCGCGCCGACATCCTGGCCGGCAAGACCGATGCCGAAACCCTGCACGCGCTCGATCAGGCGGTCAGCCAGCTCGACCTGCTCGTCTCCGACCTGCAGAACTCGGTCATGAAGACGCGCATGCAGCCGATCGGCCGCCTCTTCCAGAAATATCCGCGTATCGCCCGCGATCTTGCGCGGCAGCTCGGCAAGGACGTCGAGTTGTCTCTGGTCGGCGAGGAGACCGAGGTCGACAAGACGATGATCGAGGATCTGGCCGATCCGCTGATCCACCTGATCCGCAACGCGGTCGACCACGGCGTCGAGCTGCCGGAGGAGCGCCTGGCGGCAGGCAAGCCGGCAAAGAGCATCGTGCGCCTCGAGGCGCGCCAGGAAGGCGACCACATCGTCCTGATCATCGCCGACGACGGGCGCGGCATGAGCGCCGAGCGCATCCGCGCCAAGGCCGTCGAAAAGGGCCTGCTCAGCGAAGAGGAGGCGAACACCCTCGACGAGCGGCAAAGCCTGAATCTGGTTCTCCTGCCGGGCTTCTCGACCAAATCGCAGATTTCCGACGTCTCTGGGCGCGGCGTCGGCATGGACGTTGTGAAGACCAACATCCAGAAACTCAACGGTTCGATCGAAATTCGTTCCGAGCCGGGCAAGGGGTCGGTGTTCCTGATCTCGCTGCCGCTGACCCTGGCCATCCTGCCTGTGCTCCTCGTGCTGCTCGGCGATCAGCCTTTTGCGCTGCCGCTCTCGATGGTGCGCGAGATCCTGCCGATCGAGAAGGACAAGATGCAGGAGGTGGGGGGCAAGGAAACGCTGGTCGTCCGCGGCGAAATCCTGCCGGTCATCGCGCTTTCCCGTCTGCTCGGCTGGCCGCAGCTGCAGCATCCGGAGTTCGGCGTGCTGATGCAGACCGCCGAGCGCAGCTTCATCCTCTCGGTCGATAGCTTTGCCGGGCGCGACGACGCGGTGATCAAGTCGCTCGACGACTTCCGTCCGCGCGGCGTGGCCGGGGTGACGACGCTTTCCAACGGCCAGATCGTCCTGATTCTGGACATGAAAGAGCTTCTGTCCGATCTCAGCAGCCATCTCGACGGCGACGGTCGCGGAGGCGCCATGCGGGCGCTCGAATTCTCCGCATAATCGATATTAAACAGTCGTTTAGGCAGGGGGCTTCGGCCCCCTGTTTCTTTTTGCGGATTTGCGACATCTGCACGAGGCTTGTTGTAGTCCCGCTACTATTCGAGAATCGATGTAAAAAACATCTCATACCTCTTTAATTTTTATTGTTTTTTCCTATAATAGCCGGGAATCCAACGGAACCCGGTAATGTCCGAAGACAGCGACCTCGAACGAACAGAACCAGCCTCAGGCAGACGCCTCGAGAAGGCGCGCGAGGAAGGCCAGGTGCCGCGCTCGCGCGAGATCGGCGCGTTCCTGATTCTGATCGTCGCTGCGGGTATGTTCTGGTCTCTCGGGTCGTGGATGATGCAGCGCATGACGGCGATCTTCCGGCGCGGCCTCGTGCTCGACGAGCCGACGGTGCGCGAGCCGCCGATGATGCTGATCCGTTTCGCCGATCTGTCCATGGACGCGCTGTTCTCCGTCATGCCCTTGTTCGGCGCGCTAATGCTTGCTTGTCTCATTTCGCCTTTTTTTCTGGGTAGCTGGAACTTCTCTCCCAACGCGCTGATGCCGGACCTGAAGCGTCTCAATCCGCTGCCAGGTTTGAAACGCATGATTTCGCTGAACGGGCTCGTCGAGCTCGTCAAGGCCGTGGCCAAGGCCGGGCTGATCGCCGGAGTCGCGATCGCCGTGATCTGGAGCGAGCGCGACGACATCTTCGCCCTGTTCGGGCAGTCGCTGGAAGTTGCCGTTTCCAGCGCCGGGCATCTCCTCAATTTCAGTTTCCTGTCCATCGTCTCGGCAATGCTGCTGATCGTCGTCATCGACGTACCCTTCCAGATTTGGCAGTACTACGACAAGCTGAAAATGACGAAGGAAGAGGTCAAGCAGGAGCACAAGGAGTCGGACGGCGACCCGCACGTCAAAGCGCGCATTCGCAGTCTGCAGCGCGAAGCGGCGCGCCGGCGCATGATGGGGGCGGTGCCGACCGCCGATGTGATCGTCACCAACCCGACCCACTTCGCCGTCGCCCTGGCCTACAAGAGCGGCATGAGCGCGCCGCGCGCGGTCGCCAAGGGAACCGGCGAGGTCGCCCGGAAAATCCGCGAGATCGGCGCCGAGCACGGCGTGCCGATGCTCGAGGCGCCGCCGCTGGCACGCGCGCTGTACCGCCACGCCGAACTCGACCAGGAAATTCCCTCGGCCCTCTACGCAGCGGTCGCCGAGGTGTTGGCCTACGTCTATCAGTTGACCAACTGGCGCCAGGTCGGCGGCAGCTATCCGACGCCGCCGCGTGAAATCTCCGTCCCGGCCGAGCTCGTTCCGGAGCCAGTGAATGGCTAACGCGACCTTGGTCCTGCAGAACATTTTCGGGCGCATGGGCTTGCAGCAGCTGGCCGGGCCGGTGCTCATCATGCTGATCCTGGCGATGATGGTGCTGCCGTTGCCGGCCTTCGCCCTCGATCTGTTTTTCACCTTCAACATCGCGATTTCGGTGATCGTCATGTTGGTCGCGATGAACGTGATGAAGCCGCTGGAGTTCTCGGTCTTCCCGACCGTCCTGCTCATCACGACGCTGCTCCGGCTCTCGCTCAACGTCGCCTCGACGCGTATCGTCTTGCTCGAAGGGCACACCGGCCCCGGTGCGGCGGGGCGCGTGATCGAGGCCTTCGGCCATTTCCTGGTCGGCGGCAACTACGCGATCGGCCTGATCGTTTTCGCGATCCTGGTGATCATCAACTTCATGGTCATCACCAAGGGCGCCGGACGTGTCGCCGAGGTGTCGGCGCGCTTCACGCTGGACGCCATGCCCGGCAAGCAGATGGCCATCGACGCCGATCTTAACGCCGGTCTGATCGGCGAGGACGAGGCCCGCAGGCGCCGCACGACGATTGCCGAGGAAGCCGATTTCTACGGTTCGATGGACGGTGCCTCGAAATTTGTACGCGGCGACGCGGTCGCCGGCATCATCATCATGCTGATCAACGTGATCGGCGGCCTCATCGTCGGCGTCCTGCAGCACAACCTCGATGTCGCGACGGCGGCCAAGACCTACACCCTGCTGACCATCGGCGACGGCCTCGTGGCGCAAATTCCGGCACTGATCATCTCGATCGCCGCCGGCATGATCGTGACCCGCGTCGGCGACCGCGAAGACATCTCGCAGCAGTTCATGTCGCAGCTCTTCAACAATCCCAAAGTGATCGGCCTGACCGCAGCGATCATCGGCGCGCTGGGCCTGATTCCCGGCATGCCGAACTTCGTTTTCCTGCTCCTGGCCGCCGGCCTGGGCGCTCTGGCGTGGGAGATCGACAAGCGCAAGCGCGTCGTCGAGCCGGTGGCGGTCACCGTCGCGCCGAGCGTTGCGCCGGAAACGCAGGAAGCCAGCTGGGCCGACGTCGTGCCGCTCGACGTGCTCGGCCTGGAGGTCGGCTATCGCCTGATTCCGCTCGTCGACAAGTCGCAGGACGGCGAACTGCTGCGCCGTATTCGCGGCATCCGCAAGAAATTCGCGCAGGAAGTCGGCTTCCTCGTCTCGCCGGTGCATATCCGCGACAATCTCGAACTCAAGCCGAACGCCTACCGCATCCTGCTCAAAGGGGTCGAAATCGGTCAGGGCGAGGCTTTCCCCGGCAATCTGCTGGCGATCAATCCGGGCCGCGTGGCCGGACAGGTCGCCGGTACTGCGACGCGCGACCCGGCCTTCGGCCTGCCGGCCGTGTGGATCGAATCCGGCCTGCGCGAACAGGCGCAGGCTTACGGCTACACCGTGGTCGACGCCAGCACCGTCGTCGCGACGCACCTCAATCACCTGATCCTCTCGCACGCCGCCGAATTGCTCGGCCGCCAGGAAACCCAGGCGCTGGTCGACCACCTCACCAAGGAACTGCCCAAGCTGGTCGAGGATCTGGTGCCCAAGGTGTTGCCGCTCGGCGTGCTGCAGAAGGTGCTGCAGAACCTGCTCGAAGAAAGCGTGCACATCCGCGACATGCGCACCATTGTCGAAAGTCTCGCCGAACACGCGCCGCGCATGCAGGACTCGGAAGCGCTCACGGCTCAGGTGCGCATCGCGCTGGGCCGCTCGATCGTCCAGCACCTCTATCCGAGCAGCGCTGAAATGCAGGTCATGTCGCTCGACCCGCAGCTCGAACGCATCCTCGTGCAAGCCGTCGCCGGCGGCGGCGACAACGCCAGCATCGAGCCGGGACTGGCCGATACACTGGTGCGCGAGACGATCGCCGCGGCGCAGCGCCAGGAAGAACTCGGTTTGCCGGCCGTGCTGCTGGTCCCCGGAAATTTACGTACGCTGCTTTCGCGCTTCCTGCGCCGCGGCGTTTCTCAACTCAAGGTGCTCGCGCACAGCGAAGTGCCTGAAAGCAAGATCATCAAGGTCACCTCGATCATCGGAGGTAGGGTATGAACGTCAGGAAATTCATCGCAGTGACGGCGCGCGAAGCGCTGCGCAAGGTCAAGGAAACGCTCGGACCGGACGCGATCATCCTGTCAAACCGCGGTGTCCCCGGTGGTGTCGAGATCATGGCGGTCGCTGCGCGCGACATGGCGATGATCGTGCCGACCCCGGGCCGCGAAGAAGTCGCTCAGTCCGACGATTACTCGGTCAGTCTTTCCTCGGCTGCGCCCGTGCGCGCAGTGCCGCCCCCCGCTGCGCCGCTGCGCGCACAGCCCGCGCCGCCCCGGCCGCAGGCCGCTCCCGCCGCGGCGGCGCCGGCCAGGCCGGTCGCCGCGCCGGCTGCACGGCCCCTGCCGCCGCTGGCGTCGCGCCCGGCACCGCGCATCGAGGTGCCGCGTCCGCAGGCCGTCAGCCCCGCGAAAGTCGAGGCGGAAGTGGTGCCGGCCGGTGTGATGGACGAAATCCGCGCGCTGCGCAAAATCGTCGAGCAGCATCTGGCCGGTTTCGCCTGGGGCGAGTCCGCGCGCTCGGAGCCGGTCAAGACCGAAGTCCTGCGCCAGATGCTCGATGCCGGTTTTTCGCCGCAGTTCGCCCGCGAGTTGCTCGCCGAGCTGCCGTCCGACCTCGATGCCGGTCAGGCGCTGGCCTGGGTCAAGGGCGGGGCGGACCGCTCGCTGCTGACCATCGGCGCCGAGAACGACATCGTCGACCGCGGCGGCGTTTACGCGCTGGTCGGGCCGACCGGCGTCGGCAAGACGACGACCACCGCCAAGCTGGCCGCCCGCTGCGTGCTGCGCCACGGCGCCAGCAAGGTGGCGCTGGTGACGACCGACGGCTACCGGATCGGCGCGCACGAGCAGTTGCGCATCTACGGACGCATTCTCGGTATCTCGGTGCATCTCGTGAAGGATGCCGACGATCTGCGCCAGACCCTGCTCGAATTGCAGAACAAGCACATGGTCCTGATCGACACGATGGGCATGAGCCAGCGCGACCAGTTGGTCGGCGAGCAGGTGGCGATGTTCGGCCAGAGCGGCGTGCAGCGCCTGCTGCTGCTCTCGGCCACCGGCCGCGGCGACACGCTGGACGACGTCGTGCGCGCCTACAACGGCCCAGACCTCGCCGGCTGCATCCTGACCAAGGTCGACGAGGCGGCCAGCCTGGCCACTTCGCTCGACGTCATCATGCGTCAGGGCCTGCGCCTGCACTACGTCTCGAACGGCCAGCGCGTGCCGGAAGACCTCCATCTGCCGAACCGCACCTATCTGCTGCACCGCGCCTTCAAGGATGTGCCGGCGAATTCGCCGCATCGTTACGACGGCGTCGAGCCGGGGCTGGTCATGGCCAACGCCGGCCTGGTCGCGGCCGGAGGCCATCGTGGCTGAATATCGCGGCGATCAGGCGGCCGGTCTGCGCCGGCTGTTCGGGCGCGAGCAATCGCGCATCGTGACGTTCGTCGCCGGCAGCGTCGGCGTCGGCAAGAGCATCTCGGTGGCCAATCTGGCCGCCGCGCTGGCGCGCCAGGGCAAGGAAGTCTTGGTGCTCGACGAGGGGACCGACGAAAACGTCGCCTCGCTGTTCGGCAGCAGCGCCCGTTACGACCTCCTGCATGTGATCAACCGTGAGAAGCATTTGAGCGAGGTGCTGCTGCCGGTCGCGCCCGGCGTGCGCATCCTGCCCGCCGCCCGCGCCGTGAAGAAGCTCGGCAAGCTCAGCATCGGGCAGCGCGAGACGCTGCTCGAGAGCCTCAGCGCCATGGATCATCCGGCCGACGTGATCCTGGTCGATGCCTCGCCCGATCATCCGCTCGGGTTTTCGCCGCTCGGGCTCGCCGCGCACGAAACGGTGATCGTCGTCTCGGCGAGCGGCGCCTCGATCACCGAAGCCTATTCCCTGATCAAGAAGGTGAGTCTCGGCTACGCGCGCAAGCACTTCCGCATCCTGGTCAACAAAGTGCGGGCGGCCGACGAGGCCGAGGCGATCCACGCCAACATCGCCCAGGTGACGCGTTCGCGGGGTCTGGCCCGCCTGGACTACGCCGGCTTCGTGCCGCTCGACGAGCATCTGCGGCAGGCCGGGCGGCTCTGCCAACCGGTCCTCGGGCTGTTCCCGGATGCGCCGTCGGCCAAGGCTTATCGCCAGCTGGCCAGCGATCTGCTGTTGTGGCCGGGGCCGGACAACGAGGCCGGCGGGCTCGAACATTTTGTACAACAACTGATACACTTGAGCCAACGCATAGAGCCGATCGCTATTCACGCCGGATAGCGCCTAAAAATATGTACAACGCTGCTGGTCAGCTCAATAAGGATCAGCTGGTTCAACGCTTCGCGCCGCTCGTCAAGCGTATCGCCTACCACCTGATGTCCCGCCTGCCGTCCAGTGTTCAGGTCGACGATCTGATCCAGAACGGCATGGTCGGCCTGCTTGACGCCATCGGGCGCTTCGAGGCCGGCATGGGGGCGCAGTTCGAGACCTATGCCGCGCAGCGGGTGCGTGGCGCGATGCTCGATGGCCTGCGCGAGAACGACTGGCTGCCGCGCAGCCTGCGCCGGGACTTCCGCCGCATCGAAGCGGCCATCGCCCAGCTCGAACAGGAAAACGGCCGCGCGCCGAGCGAGCAGGAGCTCGCCGAGTCGCTCGGCATGACGCTTGCCGACTACCAGAAGATGTTGCACGATGCCCGGGGCCATCAACTCATCTACTTCGAGGACATGGTCGGGGAAAGCGGCGAGGATTTTCTCGAGCGCCATTTCACCGACGATGCGGCGGACCCGGCGATGCAGCTCGAAGACAATAACATGCGGCAGATTCTCGTCCAGGGGATCGAGGCGCTGCCGGAGCGCGAGAAGCTGATGATGGCGCTCTACTACGAGCAGGATCTGAACCTGCGCGAGATCGGGGAGGTCATGGGAGTGTCTGAATCCAGGGTGTGCCAGTTGCACAGCCAGGCGGTTGCCCGTCTGCGTGCGCGATTGTTCGGTGGCGATGGCATCGTGAAGAAGAAGGCGCGCGCGCATGGATAAGATCAGCGTTCTGGGCTTGCTGGTCGGCCTGCTGGCCATCGTCGGCGGGCAATTGCTGGAGGGCGGGCACGTCGGCTCGCTGGCGCAGCCGACCGCGCTGCTCATCGTCGGCGGCGGCACGCTGGGCGCGGTCATGCTGCAGAGCCCCTTCGCCACCTTCAAGCGCGGCATGTCCATGCTCAAATGGGTCTGGTTTCCGCCGGTCGTCAATCATCAGCAGCTGATCAATCAGGTCGGCAGCTGGAGCCAGGTTTCCCGCCGCGAAGGCCTGCTTGCGCTCGAGAACATGATCAATCCGATCAAGGACGATTTTGCCCGGAAGGGCTTGCAGCTCCTGGTCGACGGCGCCGAGCCGGAACGGCTGCGCGAGGTCCTGGAAGTCCAGATCAACACCTATGAATCGGAGCTCAGACAGTCGGCCAAGATCTGGGAGGCGGCCGGCGGTTATGCGCCGACCATCGGCATCATCGGCGCGGTGATGGGCCTGATCCACGTCATGGAAAACCTGTCCGATCCGTCCAAACTCGGCGCCGGCATTGCCGTCGCCTTCGTCGCCACGATCTACGGTGTCGGCCTCGCCAACTTGGTTTTTCTCCCGGTCGCCGGCAAGCTGAAGACGCATATCGGGCGGCTCGTCGTGCAGCGCGAGATGATCGTCGATGGCCTGGTCGGGATCGCCAACGGCGAAAACCCCCGCATCATCGAAAGCCGTCTCCGGGGCTATAGCCTTTAAGCCATGGCGCGCCGCAAGCAAGAGGAAGAGCACGAGAACCACGAACGCTGGATGGTCTCCTACGCCGACTTCCTGACGCTTCTCTTCGCCTTTTTCGTCGTGATGTACGCGATCTCCTCGGTCAACGAGGGGAAGTACCGCGTGCTCAGCGAATCGATCGTCAGCGCCTTCCGCAACGAGACGGTCAGCAGCGGCGGACAGTCGATCGTTGTCATCCAGGCGTCGAGTTCCCAGCCGAAGCAGGTCGAGCCGAACAAGACGCAGGATCTGGCCAAGCAGCGGCAGCGCGAGAAGATGCGCAACGTCGCCAAGGACATTCTCGAGGTGCTGGCGCCGCTCGTGCAGCAGGGCAAGGTGCGCGTTCTCGAAACGACGCGCGGCGTGACCATCGAGATCAACGACAGCATCCTCTTTTCTCCCGGTCAGGCTCAGCTGCATCCGACCTCGGTCAAGGCCATGCAGGCGGTGGCCGAGGTGCTGGCGGCGAGCGATTTTCCGATCATCATCGAAGGGCACACCGACAACGTGCCGATCAACACGCTGCAGTTTCCTTCCAACTGGGAGCTGTCGGCGGTACGGGCCACCACCGTGCTGCGCCTGTTCGCCGATGCCGGCGTCGGTGCGGAGCGCCTGACGGCGATCGGCTACGGCGAAACGCGGCCGGTCGAGCCGAATCTGCTGGCCGAGGGACGGGCGCGGAATCGCCGGGTGACGATCATGATCGAGTCGGTCGTTCCGGAGAAGGGGCGGGAGGTGCGTCTCGACGCCGGCCCGGCGGATGCGCCGGCGGCGGGCGGGGCCGTGGCTGCGGGAGCCAGTCAGACGGCGGCGCGTTGAGGCGTTACGAGGATGGCGGTGCGTAACGCCTAGGCGGCGTCGTTGATGCGGCGGTTGCCGAGCGGCGAGGTCTGACCGTCCGGTCCGTACAGGCTCAGCGGGCGGGAGGCGCCGAGCAGCGCTTCCAGGGCGTTCGTGTTGTGATGCATGCGCATCTTGATCAGTTCGCCGTTGACGCGGTTGAGTTCGCGCGCTTCGGCGGTCTGCGTCAGAACCTCGTTCCAGGCGGTGCGCGTTTCCCTGTCGTCGGGGTGCGCGCCGAGCCATGCTTCGATTCCCACACGGTCCGCCGCATGACCGCTTGCCTGCAGCCGCGCATTGCGCTGTGCGGCAAGGTTCGTCAGTTGTCCGGCGACCAGGGTCTTGCGTTCGATGAGGTCGGCCAAGGTGTCGATCGCCCCTGCGCTCAGGCTTTTCTGTTCCTCGCGCAGCAAGTCGATGAAGCGTTTGACCGCTTCCGCTTCCTCCCCGACGATGCTTGCCAGTGCGTCCATGTCCTTGCCGCGATCAGGACTGCTGTTTGGTATTGACGAGTTCTCTCGCCGTGCTGATCAGCCGGTCTGCAATCGCGCCGGCGTTGATCGTGAAACGGCCTTCCGAGATCGCCTGTTTGATTTCGGAGATGCGCGCCGCGTCGATCGGCATGCCTTCGCCGGACGCCTTGATCTGCGAGGAGATGCCGCTCAGGCGGACGTCCGCCGCAGCGCTGCTCTTGGCGTCGCCGGCCGCTGGCTCGGGGCCGCGACTGCGCGTCGCGGGGACACTGCTGCCCGTTGCGGGCTTGATTGAATTGTCGATCTTCACGGCAAGGCCTTTCGAATATTTCCACTCGCTCGATATATCGGCGCGCTGCTTGATAACTTTAGCATTATATTGCGCGCCCGCCGGCGTCGACACGCCGAAGTTTCAATAATTTACCTCGACGATTCCGCCGCTGCGCGCGATTCCGCTGATCGTCTGGCCCGACGCCGTGCGCACTTGGGCGACCTGCCCGGCGGCGGCGTTGTTGAGCGCCTTGCCTTCGCTGGTGGCGGTGAAGCCGGCGCCGCTCGAGACCAGCTTGACGCTTTGCCCCTGCTGCACCGCCCACGGCGCCTGCAGCGTGTCGGAGCGCAGCGCCTGGCCGCCGCCGACGCCGTTGCGCACCGTCTTTCCGATCGCCTGCGCCGGATCGGTGACGATGCTTCCGGGCAGGGCGGTCAGGTCACCGGTGCGGGCGGCAATGTCGTCCGCGCCGAGCAGGTGGCCGGCGGTCAGCGGGCGCGCCGTGACGTAGTAGCTGCCGGCGACGCTGACGTGCACCGGAACGTAGATCGTCCAGCTGCTCGGTCCGAGGCAGCGCACGCCGACCGTTGATTTGCCCCAGAGCCGCGCGCCATTCGGCAGGAAGGGCTCGAAGGCGCTGCACGCTGCCGTTTGCGTGCGCGGGTCGAGCGGGGTGATCCGGTAGCTGACCTTGCCCGGCAGGCCTTGCGTATGGGTGCGCACGAAGTGCTCCAGCGCGGCGCTCAGCGATTCCTGCGCCTGCGCGCTGCCGAACGTCAAGGCTGCGGCGAGAAGCGCTGCCCGGGGCAGCGCGGCGAGAAGGCGGGCGGAGGGGCGGAAGGGGGCGCGAAGTCTGCTCATCACCCTATTTTGCCCCATCCGGCTGGATCGGCGAAGCGTGCGGAGGAATTCGTTCCCTATCGGACGCTCCGGCGCCAGTCGTGGCGCCGCGCCGGCCGCCGCTTCGGCAATATTTGCCGTTCGCGTCGGCGGGCCTTGCCAGGCATCCCGGCGAAAGTCGGCGCAGCGCGGGAGCGAGGCTGGCGAATGCGCGTCTTTCGGTATTGGCACGTCTATTGCATTGGATGTGGCCAAAGACATTCGGAGCGCACTCGCCATGGTCAGCAAACTCGACAACGCACTACGTTTTCACGAACAGGCCCTCGGCCTGCGCGCGCAGCGGCAGCAGGTGCTGGCGGGGAACATCGCCAACGCCGATACGCCCCATTTCAAGGCGCGCGACTTCGACTTCGCCTCGACGCTCAAGGAGGCGCTGGCCGGGCGCAAAGTCGGGGATCTGCAGCTGGCGACGACGGCGGCGGGGCATATCAACGGCGCCGCCAGCGGTGGCCCGGCGCGATTGATGTACCGCACCGAGACGCAGTCCAGCGTCGACGGCAACACGGTGGATATGGACATCGAGCGCTCCCAGTTCGCCGAGAACTCGGTGTATTACGAAGCCGGGCTGACCTTCCTGACCGGCAAGATCAAGACGCTGATGTCGGCGATCCAGAGCCAATAATCATGAGCATGCTCAACGTTTTCAATATCGCGGGCAGCGCCCTGACGGCGCAGTCGATGCGCCTCAACGCCGTCGCCAGCAATCTCGCTAACGCCGACAGCGCGATCAGCGCCGACGGCAAGCCCTACCGCGCCAAGCAGGTCGTCTTCCAGGCCCTGCCGATCCAGGGCGAAGCCGCGCAGGGCGTGCGCGTCAAGCAGGTGGTCGAGGATGCCAGCCCCGGCCGCATGGTCTACGACCCGCGCAATCCGGCGGCCGACGACAAGGGCTACGTGACGATGCCCAACGTCAGCGTCGTCGACGAAATGGTGAACATGATTTCCGCTTCGCGCTCCTACCAGACCAACGCCGACGTGATGAACACGGCCAAGCAACTGGTGCTGCGCACGCTGACGCTCGGCCAGTAATCCAGAGAATTCAAGGAGAAAAACATGAGCACCGTTAACGACACTTCAAGCGCCAGTGCCTATTCGGCATTGAACGGCGCGGCGTCGAAAGGCACGGCGAACACGACGAAGGATATCCAGGACCGTTTCCTGACCTTGCTGGTCGCCCAGCTGAAGAATCAGGACCCGCTCAACCCGCTCGACAACGCGCAGGTGACCACCCAGCTGTCGCAGATCAGCACGGTGACCGGCCTGGAAAAGCTCAATTCGAGCCTGTCGAGCCTCTCGGAAATGTACAACTCGGGACAGGCAATGCAGGCGGCCGGCATGCTCGGCAAGCTGGTGCTCGTTCCCGGTAGCGGTCTGACCCTGTCGAAAGGCGTCGGCATCGCCGGGATCGATCTTGCCGCTTCGGCCGGCAACGTCACCGTCAGCGTCAAGGACTCCACCGGCAAGACGGTCTACACCGAGGACCTCGGCGCGCACAAGGCGGGTTCGACCGCCTTCGTGTGGGATGGAACGACCGACTCCGGCGAGAAGGCCGCCGATGGCAACTATACGTTCACCGTGACCGCGAACTCCAACGGTACGGAGGTCACGGTCAAGCCGCTGCAGGCTGGCACGGTTAGTGCTGTGGTTCGGGGAGCCAACGGATTCACGCTCGATCTCGGCGCCGCAGGGCAGGTGTCCTTCGCCGACGTCAAGCAGATTCTCTAAATAGACAGAACACAGGTCAGGAGCGAAATATGTCATTCCAACAAGGTCTGAGCGGACTCAATGCCTCGGCTCGTGCGCTGGACGTGATCGGCAACAACATCGCCAACTCCAGCACGGTCGGCTTCAAGGCCTCCGACGCGCACTTCGCCGACATGTACGCCGCCTCGATGGCCGGCGGCTCGGCGCTGCAGGTCGGGATCGGCACGAATCTGAGCACGGTCGCCCAGCAATTCACGCAAGGCAACATCACGACGACCAACAATCCGCTCGATATCGCGATCAACGGTAACGGATTCTTCCGCATGAGCAACAACGGAACGATCACCTATACGCGCAACGGCCAGTTCCACCTCAACAAGAACGGGTTTTTCGAGAACGACCAGGGGCTGCACCTGACCGGGTATCCCGCGTCGCAGGACGGAACCAT
Organism: Candidatus Accumulibacter sp. 66-26; assembly: GCA_001897745.1. Lineage (GTDB taxonomy): Bacteria > Pseudomonadota > Gammaproteobacteria > Burkholderiales > Rhodocyclaceae > 66-26. The sequence continues at coordinate 28,457 of MKUH01000040.1, read as the reverse complement.
CAAGGCGCAGAGTCCGCAGGAATTGCAGCTGACCTCCGATCTGCTGAAGCTTGCGCCGGTGGCGACCGGCAAGAGCGTCGGCGGCGAATATGCCGGCGTGCGCATGAGCGTGAACCTCGATTCGCGCCAGGCGGAGAAAACCTGGACGGCGCCGACCGGCGCCATTCCGAACATCGATCCGTCGATGTACAACTACTCGACCGCGACCTCAATCTACGACTCGCTCGGTAACCCGCACACGCTCAGTTTCTATTTCGTGAAGACGGCCACTGCGGGCGAGTGGGAAATCTACGGCAACGTCGATGGCACGTTGAGCGACGGGGCGGGCGACGTGCCCAATCTGACGACGCCGATCACCGTTACTTTCGACGCCAACGGCCGCCTGACGGACGTGAACGGAACCGCCGTGCCGGCCTCGGGCGCCGTGCCGGATGTCACGTTCAGCGTCAATCTGACGCGCGTCGCGGCCAACCTCGGACGCGCGGACTGGGGCGCGACCTCCCCGATGTCGTTCAAAATGAACCTTGGCGGAACGACCCAGTACGGCAAGGCCAACTCGACCGACCGTCTGCTCCAGGACGGCTATACGGCAGGCAGCATGTCGAGCATCGGAGTCAGCGCGAACGGCGTCATCCAGGGCAGCTACAGCAACGGTCAGACGCGCAACATCGGCCAGCTGGTGCTGGCCTCCTTCCAGAATCCGAACGGTCTGGCCAACATCGGCGGCAACCAGTGGGTCGAAACCTCTACCTCGGGACAGCCGACGGTTGACACTCCGGGCAGCGGCCAGTTGGGAGCGGTGCAGTCGAACGCCGTTGAGGATGCGAACGTCGACCTCACCGCCGAGCTGGTCAAGATGATCACTCAGCAGCGTTCCTACCAGGCCAACGCGCAAACCATCAAGACGCAGGATCAGGTCATGCAGACCCTGGTCAACCTGCGTTAAGCCGACTAAGCGAGCACTGACCGGAAACCGCCATGGATCGCGTGATCTACACCTCGATGACCGGCGCCAAGCACGCCTTCCTGCAGCAGGCGGGCGTTGCGCAGAACCTGGCCAACGCGGCGACGACCGGCTATCGCGCCATGGAGCACAAGTTCCGCGCGGTGCCGGTGCAGGGCGAAGGGGCGCCGACGCGCGCCTTCGTGGTCGATGCCTCGGTGGCGGACGTCTTCGACCAGGGGCCGATGATGGCCACCGGGCGCTCGCTCGACGTCGCCGTGAAGGGCGCCGGCTGGATCGCCGTCGAAGGCGCGGACGGCCGCGAGGCCTACACGCGGGCGGGCAATCTGCAGGTCAATGCCAACGGCCAGCTGCAGACGGCGGGCGGCCAGAACGTCGTCGGCGAAGGCGGCCCGCTGGCGATTCCGCCGGACAACCGGATCGCGATCGCGCCGGACGGCACGGTCTCCGTCGTTCCCCTGTTCGGCACGCCGAACAACGTCAACGTGGTTGGCCGCATCAAGCTCGTCAATCCGCCCGAGAACCAGCTGGCGCGCGGTGGCGACGGGCTGTTCCGGCTCAAGGACGGCAATCCGGCGAACGCCGACGAGACCGTCAGGCTGGCACCGGAATCGCTCGAAGGCAGCAACGTCAATCCGGTCGATTCGATGGTCAACATGATCAGTCTGGCGCGCCAGTTCGAAATGCAGATCAAGATGGTGCAGACCGCCGAGGCCAACTCAAAGGCCGCCGGCCAGATCATCACCGCCCGCTAAGCGCACGCGCCGACAACAGGAAAACAACAAGATGATTCGCTCGCTCTGGATCGCACGCACAGGCCTCGACGCCCAGCAGACGCAGATGGACGTGATCGCCAACAACCTGGCGAACGTCAGCACCAACGGCTACAAGCGCGCGCACGCGGTGTTCGAGGACCTGCTCTACCAGACCCTGCGCCAGCCGGGTGCCCAGTCTTCGCAGCAGACGCAGATTCCCTCCGGCCTGCAGCTCGGTACCGGTGTGCGCCCCGTGTCCACCGCCCGCATCCATACGCAGGGCGCGCTGCAGCAGACGGGCAACGACCTCGACGTGGCGATCGACGGCCCCGGCTTCCTGCAGATCCTGCTGCCGGACGGAACGACCGCCTACACGCGCGACGGCTCGTTCCAGAAGGACAACCAGGGGCAGGTCGTCACGTCCAACGGCTATCCGGTGCAGCCGAACATCACGATCCCGGCCAATGCGCTGACCGTGACCATCGGCAAGGACGGCGTAGTAAGCGTCACGCAGCCCGGATCGACGGCGCCGGTCCAGGTCGGCACCCTGCAGATCGCGACCTTCGTCAACGTCGGCGGCCTGCAGAGCATCGGCGAGAACCTCTATCTCGAAACCGCCTCGAGCGGCACGCCGGCGCCGAACACGCCGGGCACCAACGGCGCGGGTTCGCTCAACCACCGTTACGTCGAAGTCTCCAACGTCAACGTGGCGGAGGAACTGGTCACGATGATCCAGACGCAGCGCGCCTACGAACTCAATTCCAAGGTGGTGTCGACGTCCGACCAGATGCTGGCGCGCCTGACGCAGATGTAAAGGAACGATCATGAAGCGCATATTCGCCCTGATGGCCGCCCTTTCGGCGGTCGCCTGCACGACGGTGCCGCCGACCAACGTTCACCAGCCGATGACCGCGCGCCCCGCGCCCCGCACCGAACTGGCGTCCGCCTCCGGCAGCATCTTCCAGAACGGCAACGTGCGCCCGCTGTTCGAGGATCGCCGCGCGCGCTACGTCGGCGACACGCTGCGCATCAACATCACCGAGAACACCGCAGCCTCGACCAAGTCGAACACCAACGCGGCGCGCACGAGCAGCATCAACGCCTCGGCCGGCCCGATCATCGGCCTGCCCGGCAAGTCGTTCGACGGCATGCAGCTGGCCGCCAGCAGTGCGAACAAGTTCGACGGATCGGGCGCGTCGGGCGCGAACAACGTGTTCACCGGCGCGATCACCGTCACCGTCATCGAAGTTCTGCCCAACGGCAATCTGCTCGTTTCCGGCGAAAAGCAGGTGGCGATCGGACACGGCCAGGAATTCATCCGCCTCTCCGGCGTCATCAATCCGAGCTTCCTCGACAGCGCGAATTCCATCAGCTCCGCGCAGGTGGCCGACGCCCGCATCGAGTACAAGGAGAGCGGCGTGATCAGCGAAGCGCAGGTCATGGGCTGGCTGGCACGATTCTTCCTTAGTGTCCTGCCATTCTGAGACCGATTCCGGCAGGTGGCATCATGAAGACTCAAACCGGCAATTTCCTTCGACGCGCGGCAATTCTTGCCTGCTGTTTCCTGCCGCTCGCCAGCGCGCCGGCCTGGGCGGAGCGCATCAAGGACCTCGCCACGGTGCAGGGCGTGCGCAGCAACCAGCTGATCGGCTACGGTCTCGTCGTCGGCCTCGACGGCAGCGGCGACCAGACGACGCAGACGCCCTTCACCACGCAGAGCATCGTCAACATGCTGTCGCAACTCGGCATCACCATGCCGCCCGGACAGTCGCTGCAGCTCAAGAACGTCGCCGCCGCGATGGTCACCGCCAGCCTGCCGGCTTTCGCCCGGCCCGGGCAGCAGATCGACATCACCGTCTCTTCTATGGGCAACGCCAAGAGCCTGCGCGGCGGCACGCTGCTGATGACGCCTCTGAAGGGCGCCGACGGGCAGGTCTACGCGATCGCGCAGGGCAACATCCTGGTCGCCGGGGCCGGCGCGTCGGCCGGCGGCAGCCGGGTCACGGTCAATCATCTTTCAGCCGGTCGCATCGCCGGCGGTGCCACCGTCGAGCGCGAGGTGGCGACCGCGCTCGGCCAGGGACCGTACATCCACTACGAAACGGCGACGACCGACTTCGGTACGGTGCAGCGCATCGTCGAGGCGATCAACCGCGAAATGGGGCCGGGGACCGCGCAGGCGGTCGATGGCCGGCAGATCCGCGTGCGCGCGCCGGACGACGCGAGCAGCCGGGTCGCCTTCCTCGGCCGCGTCGAGAATCTCGACGTCCGTCCGGTGCAGACGGTGGCCAAGGTCATCGTCAATCCGCGCACCGGCTCGGTGGTCATGAACCAGTCGGTGACCATCGAAACCTGCGCCGTGGCGCACGGCAACCTGTCGGTGGTGGTCAGCAACGACCAGCAGGTCAGCCAGCCGAACGCCCTGGCCGCCGGCCAGACGGCGGTCACCAACAACGCCGATATCCAGGTCAAGCAGGACACCGGCGCGCTGATGCACGTCAAGGCCGGGGTCAATCTGGCCGACGTGGTCAAGGCGCTCAACGCCCTCGGCGCCAATCCGCAGGACCTGCTCGCCATCCTGCAGGCGATGAAGGCGGCCGGCGCCCTGCGCGCCGAACTCGAAGTCATCTAGCCCTCCGGGTCTGGAAGCGGGCGCTCATCCGCCCGCTTCCGCATTCCACCCGCGCGTTTCTCCCGCGCGCGCATCGTGTTCGTATCGCCTGCGGTGCCGCAGGGTGCGCGGGCGCAGTTCCTCTTCCGCGTGTCGCCCGAGAGCCGGTCGGTGCCGCGCGCAGCCTTCTTTCTTCTTGCTTCCCGGTTGAAGAGTCGGCACGCTAATTGCATTGAAGCACAGCATGAAGGCCGACGATCTCAATTCACAGCGTTTCGTCCTCGATCTGCAGGCAGCCGGGGAGTTGCGCAACAAGCTCAAGCAGGACCCGCAGGCGGGTCTGAAGCAGGCTGCCCAGCAGTTCGAGGGCATGCTGCTGCAGATGATGCTCAAGAGCATGCGCGACGCGACGCCGCAGGACGGCTTGCTGGACAGCGACCAGAGCCGCTTCTACACCTCGATCCTCGACCAGCAGCTCGGCCAGAATCTGGCCGGCAAGCTGGGCTTCGCCAAACTCATCGAGCAGCAGCTCGGGCGCAACCAGCCCGCGCCCGGTGCGGCGGGGGCCGCCGACGCCGCCGCGCTCGGCGAGGCGTCCGCCGTTTCGCTCGAAGCCCTGCAGCAGGCGCTGCTCGCCCGGCGGGCGGCAAGTTCTGCCGCCGCCGGCGCCGAGCGCGTGCGCACGGCCGGTGCCGGCGACGCCGCCGCGGCTTCCGGCGCGGGCGCGGCAGGCAATCGCGAATTCGTCAATACGCTGTGGCCGCACGCGGTCGAGGCCAGCAACGCGACCGGCGTGCCGGCGCAGTTCCTGGTCGCGCATGCCGCGCTGGAAAGCGGCTGGGGCAAGGGCGAGATTCGCAAGCCGGACGGCAGCCCCACGTACAACCTGTTCGGCGTCAAGGCCGGACGGAGCTGGGCGGGGGCGACGGTCGAAGTGCAGACGACGGAATATGTGAACGGCGTCGCCCAATCGACGCGCGACAAGTTCCGCGCCTACGGTTCCTACGCCGAGTCCTTTGCCGACTACGCGAATCTGCTGCGCAACAACAGCCGCTTTTCCGGCGTGCTCAACCAGCAGGATGGCACGCAGTTTGCTCGTTCCCTGCAACAGTCCGGTTATGCGACCGATCCGATGTACGCCGACAAGCTCAGCCGCATCATCAACGGCGGCACGCTCCGTCAAGCCCTGGCCGGTTGACGTGAACCGGCAGTCTAAACATTTCGGCGAGCTTGCCGTTATCAACATGGAAGAAGAGGTCACTCCATGAGTTCAGGAATTTTCAGCGTAGCCATTACCGGCATGAATGCCGCCCAGATCGGGATGCTGACGACCGGGCACAACATCACCAATGCCGACACGCCGGGCTATAACCGCCAGCGCATCGGGCAGACGACGAATATCGCCCTGGCGACGGGGGCCGGCTTCATCGGACAGGGCACGCACGTCCAGACGGTGTCCCGCGTCTACAACAGCTTCCTGCAGTCGCAGATCAATACCTCGCAGACGACGGCCAGCGAACTCGGCACCTACGCGACGCAGCTCAAGCAGATCGACAATCTGCTGGCCGACGTCAACGCGGGTCTGTCGCCGGCCTTGCAGAATTTCTTCAAGGGCGTGCAGACCTTCGCCGGCAATCCCTCGTCGATTCCCTCGCGCGATGCCTTCGTCTCGTCGGCGCAGACGCTGGCGACGCGCTTCCAGACGCTCGGCGGACGCCTCGACGAGATGTACCAAGGGGTGAACGAGCAGATTTCGAGCACCGTTTCGCTGATCAACTCCTACGCCAACCAGATCGCCACAATCAACGAGCGGATCATGGTGGCCCAGTCCGCGTCCAACCAGCCGCCGAACGATTTGCTCGACGAGCGGGACCGCCTGATCTCCGATCTCAACAAGGAAGTCAAAACCACCACGGTCGAACAGAGCGACGGCAGCCTGTCGGTGTTCATCGGGACCGGCCAGCAACTGGTGGTCGGTACGCGCGCCAGTCAGCTCGACGCGCGTCCCTCGGTGGCGGACGGCGAGCGCGTCGTGGTCGGACTGCAGAACGGCCCCGCCTACCAGGAACTGCCCGAGTCGCTGATCTCCGGCGGCAATCTTTCTGGCTACCTGCGCTTCCGCAGCGAAACCCTGGACAAGGCCGCCAACGCGCTGGGCAGCGTGGCCGCCTCGGTGGCCCTCGTGTACAACGCGCAGCAAAGCCTCGGTCAGGACCTGCTCGGAAAGACCGGCGCCGATACGGGCTTCGCTTCGCAGATATTCCAGTTCGGCTCGGTGAACGTTCCCAAGATCATCGAGAACACGCTCAACACCGGCACCGGCAAGATCGTCGCGACGCCTGCCACGCAGCCCGGACAGACCGCCGGCTATCTGCCGCCGTCGATGAGCGGCGGCTATTTCAGCACGCAGCTGACTTCCTCGGACTACGAAGTCCGCTTCCTCGCCGGTGGGAACTTCGCCGTGAAGCGCCTTTCCGACGGCGTCGATGTGGCGACCGGGACGGGGGCGGGGACGGTGACCTTCGACGGCGTTTCGATCGACATCAACGCGGTCGGCAACAACGGCGACAAGTTCCTGATCGAGCCGACGCGGGAAGTCGCGCGCAATCTGTCGGTCAACCCGCTGGTTTCGGCCGACTCCCGCCTGCTCGCCGCGGCGACGCCGGTGCGCTCGGGGATCGGCCTCAACGCCGGTCTGCCGAACAGCGGCACCGGAACGATCTCGACGCCGTCCGTGGCGCCGGGCTACACCATCCCGGCCAGCCCCGTCTCGATCACCTTCAACGCCGGCAACCTATCCGGTTTTCCGGCCGGTCCGGTGACGGTGACCAGCGGCGGCACGACGACGACCTATAACGTTCCGGCCGATCCGGTGCCCTACACCAGCGGCGCGACGATCGCATTCGGCGGGGTCAGCTTCGAAATCAGCGGCGGCCCGGCGAACGGCGACACCTTCACCATCCAGAGCAACGCGAATGGGGTCGCCGACGGCAGCAATGCGCTGCGCATGGGCAAGCTGGAGTCGCAGAACACCATGCTGGGCGACGCCTCGGCAGTCGGCGGCAAAGCGTCCTTCCAGGGCGTCTATGCCCAGCTGGTTTCGCAGGTCGGCAACAAGACGCGCGAAATCCAGGTGACGGCCGCGGCCCAGGTCACGCTGCTCGAACAGGCGCAGGCGGCGCGCGATTCCCAGTCGGGGGTCAACCTCGACGAAGAGGCCGCCAACCTGCTGCGCTACCAATATGCCTATCAGGCCGCGGCGAAGATGCTCGAGGTCGGCACCAAGATGTTCGATACGGTGCTTTCGATTTCCGCCTGATTCCGGAGAAAGCTCATGCGCGTCAGTACTTCGCAGATATACGACACGGGGATCAACGGGATCACCCGCAACCAGGCGTCCATGCTCAAGACGCAGACCCAGATCACGACCGGGCGCCGGGTACTGACGCCGTCGGACGATCCGGTCGCATCGGCGCGGGCGCTCGTCGTCACCCAGTCGCAGCAGCTCAACCAGCGCTATCTCGAGAATCAGAAGCAGGCCGGCGAACAGCTGGCGTTCACGGAAAGCACCCTGGGATCGGTTACCAAACTGATCCAGAACGTTCTCGACACCACCATCCAGGCTGGCAACACCGGCACGGTGGACGATGCCGGCCGCAAGATCCTCGCGCGCGAACTGCGCTCGCGCTACGACGAGCTGGCGGCGCTGGCCAACACGCAGGATGGCGAAGGAAACTACATCTTCGCCGGCTTCAACACCGCGACGCGGCCTTTCCCGACCGCCGCGATCAGCTCCGACGCCGCCGGGGCGCCGATCTCCTCGGTGAACTACGCCGGGGACGACGGCAAGCGCGCCCTGCAGGTCGAGTCGAGCCGGGTCATGCCGGTCAACGAGACCGGCAGCGACGTTTTCGTGCGCATCCGCGACAAGAACGGCAACCTGACCAACGAGAACGTATTCGAGAGCCTCGGCAACTTCATCACCGCGCTCGAAACGACGCCTTTCGACGCGGCGGCGTTCAAGACGACCTACGACGCCTCGCTCGGCAACTTCAACGCCGCGCTCGACAACACCCTGCGCCTGCGTACGGCCGCCGGTTCGCGGATGGCCGAGCTCGAATCGATGAAGACGACCGCGGGCGACCGCGACCTGCAGTATGAGTCGACGCTCTCGGACTTGCAGGATCTGGATTACGCCGACGCCCTTTCCTCGCTCTCGAAGCAGCAGCTGATCCTCGACGCCGCGCAGAAGTCCTTCATGGCGATGACTCAGCTCGGGCTGTTCAACAAGCTGTGAGCCAGCCTGCTCATCCACGCCCAGTCCCGCCCCCGCTCGCCGGCGCGAAGCGCCTGGCGGGCGTCGCCGGCGCATTGCTGCTGGCGGCCTGCAGTTCGATCAGCGGCCAGTACCCGCGCAATACGCCCCTGCTTCCCGATGCCGCGATTCGCCTGACGCCGTCGACCGCCGTTTCGCTGGAGCAGGTCGCCGTCGTCGCCGGCGCGGCCACGGTGCTTTATCTGGTTTACGACCCGCTGGCGCCGAACTGGAAGATCGAGGAGCGCGCGCTGTCCGGCGACACCTATACGCTCTCGATGCGCGCCAAGAGCTTCCGCACCGGGGGCGACGGCGAGTCGCTGCAGATTCTCAAGCGACGGGCGCTGGCGCTGCAGCGCGAACGGGGCTACACGAGCTATCGCATCCTCGATTATTCGGAGGGCGTCGAGTCGAGCACACCCTTCACCCATCGCTTCTCGGAAGGCACCGTCCAGCTGGTGCGGGCCGACTCCACGCCCGTTCAGCCCTGATCCGACCGCCGACGCTCGCGGCCGGCGCGCCGGTTAGGGCACGGCCGGGACGAAGAGCCCGAGCATCGACTGCAGCCCGTATTCGAACAGCTGCTGAAACGGCCCGCTGAAGTGGCTGAGGCCGAGCAACAGCCCGGCGAAGCCGAGGCTCAGCGTGAGCGGGAAACCGATCGCGAACAGGTTGAGCTGCGGCGCCGCCGTGGTCAGGATGCCCAGCGCGACGTTGGTGATCATCAGGGCGAGGACGATCGGCAGGGCCAGCATCATCCCCGCTCGGAAAATGATGGCGCCGGCCTTGGCTACGTTCGCCCAGCTCTCGCTGCCCGGCAGGCCGGCGCCGATCGGCAGCGCGGTGAAGCTGTGCGTGAGCGTGGCGATCATCAGCAGATGGCCGTTGATCGCCAGGAACAGCAGCAGCGCAATGACGCCCAGCAGTTCCGACACGATCGGCGTCTGGCTGCGGTTCTCGGGGTCGTAGAGCGTCGCGAAACCGAGGCCCATCTGCAGGCTGATCATGACCCCGGCCATGTCGATCCCGCTGAAGATCAGGCGCACGGAGAAGCCCATGGCGAAGCCGATCAGGATCTGTTGCGCCAGAATCCAGAGTCCGAGTCCCGAAGACGGATCGACCGCCGGGATCGGCGGCAGGGCCGGCGCGATGGCGATGGCGATGGCCAGCCCCAGGATCAGGCGGATGCGCACGCTGATCGCGATGTTGTTGAAGGGCGGGGCGACGACGAGGAGCGCCAGGATGCGCGCCAGCGGATAAACGAAAGCGGCGATCCAGGCGTTGAGTTCGGCGGTGGTGACGCTGAGCATGGGCGGGTCAGCCGATGATCTGCGGGATGCTTTCGAACAGCCGTCGGATGTAGTCGACCATCAGTTGCAGCATCCACGGCCCGGCGAAGATGAGCGTGATGAACATCACGACCAGCTTCGGGATGAAGGACAGGGTCGCTTCGTTGATCTGCGTCGCAGCCTGGAAGATGCTGACGATCAGGCCGGTGACCAGGGCCGCGAAGAGCGGCGGGGCGGCCAGGATCAAGGTGATCTCGATCGCCTGGCGGCCGATCTCCATGACCATTCCCGGCGTCATGTGCCGAAACTCATGACCAGCGATCCGAGGATCAGGTGCCAGCCGTCGACGAGGACGAAGAGCATCAGCTTGATCGGCAGGGCGACCATGACCGGCGACATCATCATCATGCCCATCGACATCAGGATGCTGGCGACGACCATGTCGATGATCAGGAAGGGGATGAAGATGACGAAGCCGATCTGGAAGGCCGTTTTCAGTTCGCTCGTGACGAAGGCCGGGATCAGCACGCGCATCGGGATGTCGTCCGGCGTATCGAGCTTGTCGACCCGGGCCAGCCGGGCGAAGAGTCCGATATCGCTTTCCCGCGTCTGCTTGAGCATGAAGGCGCGCAGCGGGACGATGCCGCGCTCGACCGACTGGGGGAAGGTGATCCGGTTTTCCGAAAGCGGCAGGTAGGCCTCGGTGTAAATCTTGTCGAGGACCGGCGACATGATGAAGAAGGTGAGGAAGAGCGCCAGTCCGACGACGATCTGGTTCGGCGGCGCGCCCTGCGTGCCGAGCGCCTGACGCAGCAGCGAGAGCACGATGACGATGCGCGTGAAGCTCGTCGTCATCAGCAGCGCGGCCGGGATGAAGGTCAGCGCGGTGAGCGTGAGCAGCGTCTGGATCGGCAGCGTGTAGGTCTGGCCGCCACCCGGCGCGGGGGTGCTGGTCAGGGCCGGCAGGCCGCCGCTCTGCGCCCACGCGGCGGCCGTGCCGAGCAGGAGGAGGGCGGGGAGGGCGACCCAGGCGAACGCTCTAGTGGCCTTCATGCTTGCCGTCGATCATCTGTTTCAACATCTTTCCGAAGGATTTGTCGCCGGCGGCCGCGGGCGGCAGTTCGCCTTTCGGCATCGTGTGCAGCGTCCGGATCTGTCCGGGCGTGATGCCGACGACCAGCCAGTCGTCGCCGACCTCGATCAGGACGATCCGCTCCCGGGTGCCGATCATCAGGCCGCCGACGAGACGCATCGGGCCTTTGCCTCCAAAAGCGCGGCCGCCGTTGAACTTGCGCAGGAAGGTCGCGGCCGCGAAAAGCAGGCCGAGGATCAGCAGCAGGCCGAGCATCACCTGCAGCATGGAGCCGGTCGATACGCCGGGGAGTTCCGCATTCGCGGCATTCGCCGCGCTCGCCGTCTGCGCGCAGGCGCTGCCGGATGCGAGGAGCAGGGCGGTGAAGCGGGCCGCGGCGTGCATGCGGAGGATGCGGATGAAGCGCAGGGTTCGGATCAAGGCGGTCGGCCGGCGTGGAAGGACTGGCCGGTATCTTAAAGCAAGCCGCGGCCGGGCGAAACCTCGGCGCGCGCGGCGCCTAGCGGCTCAGCTTCCGGACGCGTTCCGAGGGGGTGATGATGTCGGTCAGACGGATGCCGAATTTGTCGTTCACGACGACGACTTCGCCTTGCGCGATCAGCGTGCCGTTGACCAGCACGTTCATCGGCTCGCCGGCCATGGCGTCGAGCTCGACCACCGAGCCGTGCGCCAGCTGCAGCAGGTTCTTGATCGTGATCTTGGTACGTCCGAGTTCGACGGTGATCTGGACGGGGATGTCCAGGATCATGTCGAGTTCACCCATCATAGACGCCTTGCTGCCGCCCTCTCCGAACGAAGGGAAGATGTGCGCCGGCTGGGCGGCCGGCGTGCTTTCGGCGACGGCCTGTTCGGCCATTGCGGCCGCCCAGTCGTCCTCGCTGATTTCGTCTTCGGCTGCGGCGTTGGTGTTTTCGGTTTCTTCAGACATTGTTTTCTCCCAGAGCCGGCTCCTGGCTTTCCGAGGACATGAAGCGCTCTATCTTGAGTGCGTATTGACCGCCTTGCTGGCCGTATTTGCATTCCATCAGCGGCACGTCGTCGACGTGGGCGACGACGCTTTCGGGGATGTTCACCGGAATCACGTCGCCGACCCTCATCTTGAGGATCTGTCCGAGCGTCACCGTCGAGGTCGCCAGCTGGGCGGTGATTTCGACTTCGGCGTCCTTCAACTGCTTGCGCAGCATGACGATCCAGCGCTTGTCGGTGGATAGCTGGTCGCTTTGCATCGAGCTGTAGAGCAGGTCGCGGATCGGCTCGATCATCGAGTACGGGAAGCAGATGTGCATGTCCGCCGCCGAGCCGCCGAATTCCAGCGAGAAGGACGTCGAGATGACGATTTCCGACGGCGTCGCGATGTTCGCGAACTGCGAGTTCATCTCCGAGCGGATGTATTCGAAGGTGATGTCGTAAACCGGTTTCCAGGAACGCGTGTATTCGGTGAAGACGACGCCGAGCAGCCCCTGGATGATGCGCTGCTCGGTCGCCGTGAAGTCGCGGCCCTCGACGCGCGTGTGGAAGCGCCCGTCGCCGCCGAACATGTTGTCGACGACGAGGAAGACGAGGTTCGGATCGAAGACGAAGAGAGCGGTGCCGCGCAGCGGCTTGGCGACCACGAGGTTGAGGTTGGTCGGCACCACGAGGTTGCGGATGAATTCGCTGTATTTCTGGACGCGGATCGGCCCGACCGAAATCTCGGTGTTGCGGTGCATGTAGTTGAACAGGCCGATGCGCAGGTAGCGCGCGAAACGCTCGTTGATGAGTTCGAGCGTCGGCATCCGTCCGCGGACGATGCGTTCCTGCGTTCCCAGGTTGTAGCTGCGAATCCCGCCGCCCGCTTCCGCGGCCTGCTCGGGTTCGTCGGACTCGCCGGTGACGCCCTTGAGCAGGGCGTCGACCTCATCCTGGGAAAGAAAATCGGCGGACATCGTTCGCTTGTCGGTGAATCGCTACTGGATGATGAAGGACGTGAACAGCACTTCCTTGACCGGGGCCTCGGCCTTCTTGCCCTTGGTCGAGGGATCGATCACTTCGTTCATCTGATCGCGGATTTCCTGCGCGAGCTTTTCCTTGCCGTCCTTGGTGATCAGATCGGAAGCCTTCTTGTCGGACAGCAGCAGCATCACGCGGTTGCGCAGCTTCGGCATGTAGAGCTTGATGGTGTCGCCCGCCGCGACGTCTTCGACTTCCACCGAGACGACGAGTTGCAGGAACTGTTCGCCCTGTTCCGGAACGAGGTTGACGGTGAAGGATTCGAACGGCACATAGACGGGCGGCGCGGCTTTTTCGCCCTTTTTCTTTTTGGCCGGCTTGACCTTCTCGGTGGCGACTTCTTCGTCTTCGTCCCCGTGGTCGCCGTTCTTGCTCAGCAGGAAGAGCGCCGCGCCGCCGGCGCCGGCCAGCAGCACGACGGCCGCGATGACGATGATCAGCAGCTTTTTGCTCTTCTTCGGCGGGGCGTCGCCTTCGATGGGCTTGGCGTCCTTGGACATTCAGTTTTCCTCCACTTGTTCTTTCATCAGCCGGCAATCTGCGCGTGCCGGTCGGTCGGGAAGCGCAATCCGTTCAACGCTCAGGCGAAGAGGTCGACCAGACCGTTGCCGCGCTGGATCGTCCCCGCGCCGGAGCTGGCGGCCTCCCCGGAGTCCCCGCCAAGTATAGCGTTATCGGCCATCCAGCGGGATGCGCCCGGGCGCGCGTTGTCGTTGCCGCCCTGCTGCTGGCGGGAGGATTCCGCGCTGACGTTGGCCTGTCCCAGTTCGATCCCCGCGCCGGCAAGCATTTCGCGCAGGCGCGGCATGGCCGATTCGAGCGCTTCGCGCACTTCGGGGTTGGCCGAGACGAAGAGGGCCGTCGCGCTGTCGCGGTTGATGTTCAACGAAATCTCTATCGGCCCCATTTGCGGGGGATTGAGGGTCAGTTGCGCGCTTTGTTTTTCGTTGCCCACCATCCAGACGATCTTCTGGCCGACGTCGCTGGCCCAGGCCTTCTGATCCTGCATCGGCGTTTCGACGCGCAGCGGCGCGCTGTTCTGCGTGCCGGAGGTCGGTTGCTGCGTCGGCGCATGCGCGATGACGGTCGGCGTGCGCGTTTCGGCGAGCGGCGTCGCTTCGCTGGCGGCGGCCTTCAGTTGCGTCGGGTCGCCGACGGCAAATTTTGCCGGTTTGTCGTCCGCTGCCGCTGCGGCGATCGCCGGCAAGCCGCTGGCGGCGCGTCCGTCGGTGTCGGCGTCGAGCGCGACGGGTTCCTGCGCGCTGCCTTCGCCGGCCTTCCGGGGGCTGGCGTGAAGTTCGGTGATGCCGGTCGGGCGTGCGCCGTCGCCGGTCTGCGCCGCCGCCTTGGGCGATGCGTCGGGGGGCGGGGCGAGGCCGAGCGCTGCGAACAGGGCCGCAGCATCGGGTGGGGCGCTGTCGGTGGCGGCAGTGTCCGGTGCGTCGGCGGCTTTTTCGGACAGGCCGTTGCCCATGAGCTTGATCCCTGCCGAGAGCTGGGCGAGCAGAAGGTTGGCGAAGTCGCCTCCCGCGGCCGGCGAGGCGTCGGCAGCCGCACTGTCTGCGGCGCTCGTCTGCGGAGCGGGTTTGTTGACTGCTGTAATGGCGACGATCGACATCGAGGTTCCTTGATTACCAGTATCGCGATACCGGTAAGCAGACATCGTGCCAGAGACTGGCGCTGCGTCCGGCCTCCTCTCAGCGCGCTTCGTCTTCCTCGCCGCGGCGCGCGGCGAATTCGTCCTGGACTTTCTGGTCGCGCTTCTGGTCGCGCGCCATTTCGCTCACGTTGTGACGGTGCGAGAGCGTTTCGAAGGCCTTGAGCTTCTTGCGCTGCTGCTGCCAGTCGCTCTGTCCGGCGGCGGTCTGCTGCTCCTGGCGGCGGACGGCGTCGCGCTGGTGCCCGACCGCTTCGTCGAGGCGGTCGAGGAATTCCTGGTAGTTGCGCCATTCGCGCTGGCCGAGGCCGTTCTGCGCCGCCGCGCGGAAGCGGCCGGCGTATTCGTCGCGGTACTCCTGCAGCATCTGCAGCTTGCTCCTGGCGTCCTGTTCGGCGGCGATCAACGTCGCCAGCCGCCGCGTCGCGTCGTCGGCGCGCGTCTGCATCAGTTCGAGAATGGGCTGGAGCGCGAAGGGCTTGGTCATGATTTCACCGGGTTACGGTGATCATTGTAGTGCATCGCTACGGCACGCTTCCGAACAGGGCGTGCAGCTGGTGGATGCTTTCGTCGAAGCCGGCGCGCTGGGCCAGCGTCTGCTGCAGGAAGCTTTCGAGCTGCGGATAGAGGGCAATCGCCTGGTCGAGCTGCGGGTCCGAGCCGGCGGCGTAGGCGCCGACGCTGATCAGGTCGCGCGAGCGCTGGTAGCGCGAGTAGAGCTGCTTGAAGCGGCGGATCTGGTCGAGGTGCCCGGGCGTTATCAGGTTGATCATGGCGCGCGAGATCGACTGCTCGATGTCGATCGCCGGGTAGTGGCCGGCGTCGGCCAGCGTGCGCGTGAGCACCAGGTGGCCGTCGAGGATGGCGCGCGCGGAGTCGGCGATCGGGTCCTGCTGGTCGTCGCCTTCGGCAAGGACGGTGTAGAAGGCGGTGATCGAACCGCCGTCCTCGCCGCCGTTGCCGGCGCGTTCGACAAGCTGCGGCAGGCGTGCGAAGACGGACGGCGGGTAGCCGCGCGTCACCGGCGGTTCGCCGATGGCCAGGGCGACTTCGCGCTGCGCCATGGCGTAGCGCGTGAGCGAATCCATGATGAGGAGGACGTGCCGGCCCTGGTCGCGGAAGTACTCGGCGATCGTCGTCGCGTAGGCGGCGCCCTGCAGCCGCATCAGCGGGCTGACGTCGGCCGGCGCGGCGACGACGACGGAGCGGCGCAGGCCTTCCTCGCCGAGGATCTGCTCGATGAACTCCTTCACTTCGCGGCCCCGTTCGCCGATCAGACCGACGACGATGACTTCGGCCTCGGTGTAGCGCGCCATCATGCCGAGCAGCACGCTCTTGCCGACGCCCGAGCCGGCGAAAAGGCCCATGCGCTGGCCGCGCCCGACGGTGAGCAGTGAATTGACAGCGCGCACGCCGACGTCGAGCGTCTGTTCGATCGGGGCGCGCGACATCGGGTTGACCGGGCGGCTTTGCAGCGGGCGCAGCTGTTCGGGACGCAGCGGTCCGAACGCGTCGAGCGGGCGGCCGGCGCCGTCGACGACGCGTCCGAGCATCGATTCGCCGACCGGCAGGAGCTTGACGCGATCGATCGCGCGTCGGCGCTGCGTGCGCGGCTGGCCGACGCGGGGCGGCGGCGTCGGCGTTTCGAGCGCGACGACCTGGGCGCCGGGCGATACGCCGTAGAGGTCGTCGGACGGCATCAGGAAGAGCTTTTCGCCGTTGAAGCCGACGACCTCGGCTTCGATCGGCGTGCCGCCGGGCGGCAGGATGCGGCTTGAACTGCCGAGCGGCAGCTTGAGTCCGGCGGCTTCCAGCACGAGGCCGTTGATGCGCGTCAGGTGTCCGCTCGAAAGCAGCGGGTCGGCGTGCGTCGCGGCGTCCCGGCAGTTGTCCAGAAAGGCGCGCCAGCGGTCGCGGTGCCCGGGCGGAGTTTCGTCGCTCATCGCCGCCTCCGGCTCAGGGCCTGCCGTCGAGCCATTCCTGGCTGATTCCGATGGCTTCGATGACGCGCCGCCAGCGGGTTTCCAGAGTTGCGTCGATGGTGCTGGCGCCGAGTTCGACGCGGCAGCCGCCCGGCGTCAGCGTCGCGTCTTCGATGATGCGCCAGTTGTTGTGCGAGAGCTGTTCGCCGAGCTGGCTGCGGATCAGGGCGGCGTCGTCGGGATGGATGCGCAGCGCCGGGTGGCCGTGGTACAGCGGCAGCGCGGCGACCGCCTCGCGCACCACGGGCAGGATCAGTTCCGGCTTGATCTCTAGGCTCTGGCGCAGCACTTGCCCGGCGATTTCGACGGCGACCGCGAGCAACTGCTCGGCGACGTCCTGGTCGATTTCGTGCAGCGCGCCCTGCAGATCGCCGAGCAGGGCGTCGATTCGCTGCGCTTCGGCGCGCCCTTGCCCGAGGCCTTCTTCGTAGCCGGCGCTATATCCCGCTTCGTGTGCTTCGGCGTGCATCCGCTCGATATCCTCGGCGGTCGGCAGAACGACCGGCGGCAGTTCGGGTTCCGGTTCGGGGGGCGGCGGTTCCGGCTCGGGTTCGGGCGGCGGCGGAGGCGGTTCGGGCTCGGCCGCCGCCTGCGCTTCCTCGTCGAAGGCGGCGAGCTCCCAGCGCTGGTAGGCGGTGAGCTTCTCCTTGGGGATGAAGCCGGTCATCTTGCGCTAGCGCTCAGACCATCTGCTCGCCGGCGGCGCCGCCGAGGACGATCTGTCCTTCGTCGGCCAGGCGGCGGACGATCTTGAGGATTTCCTTCTGTTCGGCTTCGACTTCGGAGAGGCGGACCGGGCCACGCGCTTCGAGGTCTTCGCGCAGCATTTCCGCGGCGCGCGACGACATGTTCTTGAAGATTTTCTCGCGCAGCGTATCGGATGCGCCCTTCATGGCGAGGATCAGCGAGTCGGACTGGATTTCGCGCAGCAGGAGCTGGATGCTGCGGTCCTCGAGGTCGAGCAGGTTTTCGAAGACGAACATCTCGTCGAGAATCTTTTGCGCGAGGTCGGGATCGTATTCGCGGATCGAGTCGACCACCGTCGTTTCGTTGGCCGTGCCCATGAAGTTGAGAATCTCGGCCACCGTGCGCACGCCGCCCATCGCCGCCTTCTTGATGTTCGCCGAGCCGGAGAGCAGGCGCAGCATGACGTCGTTGAGTTCCTTGAGCGCCGCCGGCTGGATGCCTTCGAGCGTGGCGATGCGCAGCACCACGTCGTTGCGCAGGCGTTCGGTGAAAAAGTTGAGAATCTCGCTCGCGTGGTCGTGCTCGAGGTGCACGAGAATGGTGGCGATGATCTGCGGATGCTCATTGCGGATCAGGTCGGCGACGGTCGGCGCGTCCATCCACTTCAGGCCTTCGATGCCGTTGGTGTCGCCGCCCTGCAGAATGCGCGAAATCAGGTTGGACGCCTTGTCGTCGCCGAGCGCCTTGGTCAGCACGGAGCGGATGTAGGCGTCGGTGTCGACATGTACGGCGGCCGCTTCCTCCGCCGTCTTGTGGAATTCGGCGAGCACTTCCTCGACCCGCGTGCGCGGCACCGACTTGAGCGCGGCCATGGCGTGGCCGAGCTTCTGCACTTCCTTCGGGCCGAGCTGCTTGAGCACCTCGACGGCATATTCCTCGCCGAGGGAGATGAGCAGGATCGCGCTCTTTTCGACGCCGTCGTCAGCTGCCATTGGCGCCCGTCCATTCCTTGATGATGTTGGCCACGATCTTCGGATCCTGCTTGGCGAGTTCGCGCGCGTCGGCCAGGCGTTTCTCGAAGGTCTCCGCCGCCGTCGGGCCGCGCACTCCGCCTTCCTCTTCCTCGCCGGCGATTACGTCCACGCCGCCGCCCAGCGTCGTTTCGGATTCCTTTTGCGGGGGCGGGAACATCGTCTTGAGCAGGGGGCGCACGACGCCGAGCAGCAGGTAGGCGACGATGGCGGCGATGGCGCCGTACTTGAGCAGGTCGAAGCCCATGGTGCGCACCTCCGGGTCTTTCCACAGCGGCAGTTCGGTATCCGTCTTCTCGCTGTCGGTGAACGGCGCGTTGGCGACCGAGACGGTGTCGCCGCGCTCCCGGGTGAAGCCCATGGCTTCCTTGACGAGGTCGTTGATCTGCTTGAGTTCGGCTTCGGGCAGCGATTTGTTGGCGGGCTTGCCGTCCTTGCCGATTTCCTTGCGTTGATTGACGACCACGGCGGCCGACAGGCGCTTGATCATGCCGACTGATTGCCGGGTGTGGCGGATCGTTTTGTCGACCTCGTAGTTGATCGTCGAGTCCTTACGCGTGCTGAGCGGCTGGGCGACGCTGGCGATCGGCGCCTGCACGCCGGCGGCGTTGACCTGGCCGGGTAGCGGCTGGCCGGGGGCGGCGGCGGTCGGCCCGGCGCCGGGCACCGCGGGTTGCGTCAGCGGCGCCGTGGCGGGCACCGGCGGCTGGTTGCTGAGCGCGCCGGGAATGCCCATGGAGGACGGCGTGGCGCTCGCCGTTTCGCTCGTCTGCTGGCTGCGGATGCTGATGTCGGGCGGCGTCGTGTTCGGGCGGTGCGTTTCCGCGGTCTGCTCGGTCTGCGAGAAATCGATGTCGGCGGCGACCTGGACGCGGACGTTACCGGCGCCGACGATGGGCGTCAGGATATCCTCGATGCGCTTGATCACGCTGGCCTCGATTTCCTGCACGTACTTGATCTGCGTCGGGTCGAGGCCGGCCTCCAGGAGCTTGCTCTTGAGCTGCGAGAGCATGGCGCCGCTCTGGTCGAGGAGGGTGACGCTCGAGGGCGGGAGCTGCGGGACGCTGGCGGCGACGAGGTTCTGGATGCCGGCGATCTGGGCTGGTTCCAGGCCGCGGCCGGGGTAGAGATTGAGCAGGACGGAAGCCGACGGCTTCAGTTCCTCGCGCACGAAGACGGTCGGCTTGGGGATCGCCAGATGGACGCGCGCCGCCTGTACCGCGGCGATCGACTGGATGGTGCGCGACAGTTCGCCCTCGAGGGCACGCTGGTAATTCACCTGCTCGGCGAACTGGCTGATGCCGAACTTCTGGTTTTCCATCAGCTCGAAACCGACCGCGCCGCCTTTCGGCAAGCCCTGCGTGGCCAGGCGCAGGCGAACTTCGTGCACTTTGGTGCTGGGAACGAGGATGGCGCCGCCGCTCTCGGTGAATTTGTAAGGAACGTTCAGCTGTTCGAGCGCGGCGATGATGGCGCCGCCGTCGCGCTCGCCGATGTTCGAGAAAAGCACCTTGTAGTCGGCCTGCTTGAACCACATGTTGCTGGCGACGAGCAGTGCCACGATGGCGGCGAGCGCCACCATCAGGACGATCTTTTGCTGGTTGCTCAGGCGTGCGAGCGAAGCGCGCAGGCGATCCGCGAGATTGCCTGCCGCTTCTGCGTTCGCGGCGTTGTCCGCGCTGTTGGTCGTTGCCGCCATTCCTGCGCTTAAGTGTGAACCCGGAGATTAATCAAGCAAAAAGCGAAAACTGCTGAGAATTATTCTACTATTGTATCTGCTAATTGGACTGGATTCTCCAACGAATGAGCGACGCCGCGCAAATACCGGCCCCCGATCTGAAAGCGCAGGAACTGCAGCGCGCCTTCGACGTCTTCAACCAGGTTTCTCTCGAACTCACGCAGGCTTACGAAGGGCTGCAGGCGCGCGTCGAATCGCTGACGGCCGAGCTTGCGGTGGCCAACGGCGAGTTGCGTCGCCAGTACCAGGAGAAGGAGGCGCTCTCCGAGCGTCTTTCGCTGCTGCTCAACGCGCTGCCGGCCGGCGTCGTCGTGCTCGACAGCGCCGCCCGCATCAGCGAAACCAACCCGGCGGCGCGCGCGATGCTCGGCGAAGCGATCATCGGCTGCGACTGGCCCGCGCTGGCGCAGACAAAGCTCGCGGCCAGCGATGCGCCGGACGAATGGCAGCTCGGCGCGCAGCGCGTGTCGATCGCCGAAAGTCCGCTCGACTCGGCCGGCGGACGCATCCTGCTGCTGCACGACATTACGGTGGCGCACGGCCTGAAGGCCGATCTCGAACGCAACCAGCGTCTGGCGGCGATGGGCGAGATGGCCGCCTCGCTGGCGCATCAGCTGCGCACGCCGCTGGCCACCGCGCTGCTTTACAGCTCGAATCTCGCGCAGCCGGAACTGTCCGACGCGGCGCGCGCCCGTTTCGCCGAGAAGGCGACGGCGCAGCTGAAGCGCCTCGAGCGGCTGATCCAGGACGTCCTGCTTTTCGCGCGCGGCGAAAGCATCGGGCGCGAAGCGATCGTCGCCGCACAACTGGCGAGCGAGGCGGCGCACATCCTCGAACCGCTGTGCGCCGAAAAAGGCGTGGCCTTCAGCGTCGTTCTGGCCGCCGGGGACTCTATAATCATGGGCAGCCGCAAGGCGCTCGGCGGCGCACTCGTCAATCTGCTGGAAAACGCCCTGCAGGCGTGCGAGGCGGGCGCTTCGGTCGCGCTCGGCGCGACGATGGCCGGCGACCGGGTGAGTTTCAGCGTGCGCGACACCGGGCCGGGGATTTCACCCGAAGCGCAGGCGCGGATTTTCGAGCCTTTCTTCACGACGCGCGGGCAGGGCACCGGTCTGGGGCTGGCCATCGCGCTCGGCGTGGCGCGTGCGCACGGCGGCACCATCGAAGTCAGCTCGACGCCCGGCAAGGGTTCGGAGTTCGTCATGCTGTTGCCGGCCGGGGCGCAGCCGGTACAACAATAAACGGAAGATCATGGCTCAGGGATTGCCGATACTGGTCGTCGAAGACGACCCCAACCTACGTGAAGCGGTCTGCGACACGCTCGAACTCGCCGGGCAGACCGTGCTTTCCGCGCCGGGTGGCGAGGAAGCGCTGCAGCTGCTCGACGCGCAGGCCGTGGCGCTGGTGGTGAGCGACGTGCGCATGATGCCGATGGACGGCATCACACTGCTCAAGGAAATCCGCGGGCGCTTTCCGCACCTGCCGGTCGTGCTGATGACGGCGTTCGCCGACGTCGATCGCGCCGTCGAAGCGATGCGCGCCGGCGCCTGCGACTTCCTGCTCAAGCCCTTCGAGCCGAAGGCGCTGCTCGAGCACGTGGCGCGCTACCGCTTGCCGGAGGCCGAGGACGATGGCCGCGTGGTGGCCAGCGACGGCGCCAGCCGCAATCTTTTCGCGCTGGCCGCGCGCGTCGCGCAGACCGACGCGACGGTGCTGCTGACCGGCGAGAGCGGCGTCGGCAAGGAGGTTGTGGCGCGCTACATCCACAACCATTCCGGGCGTCGCGCCGGCCCCTTCGTCGCGATCAACTGCGCGGCGATTCCCGACAGCCTGCTCGAAGCGACGCTGTTCGGCTACGAGAAGGGCGCCTTTACCGGGGCGCAGCAGGCGCAGGCCGGCAAGTTCGAGCAGGCGCAGAACGGCACGCTGCTGCTCGACGAAGTGACGGAGATGCCGCTCGGGCTGCAGGCCAAGCTGTTGCGCGTGCTGCAGGAGCGCGAGGTGGAGCGGGTCGGCGGCAAGAAGCCGGTCGAACTCGATATCCGCGTCGTCGCGACGTCCAACCGCGACATGGCCGAAGCAGTCGCCAAGGGCGTTTTCCGGGAAGACCTTTATTACCGCCTGAACGTCTTTCCGCTGCCGATCCCGGCCCTGCGCCAGCGCCCCGACGACATCGTGCCGCTGGCCCGGCACTTCCTGGCCGAGCATGGCGGGCGCGCCGGCCGTCCCGGCTTGCGCCTGGCGCCTTCGGCCGAGGCAGCGATGCGCGCGCATGCCTGGCCCGGCAACGTACGCGAGCTGGAAAACGTGATGCAACGGGCGATGATCATGGCCGCGGGCGACCTCATCGAAGCCGACGCCCTGCATCTGCCGCGGAGTCTTGCGGACGAGCGCATGCCGGTCTTCGAGACGCCGGCAGCGGCGATGGCCGCTTCCGCGCCGCTTTTGACGCCGCTTTCGTTTCAGCCGGACGGCAAGAAAACCGATAACATGAGAGACTTGGAACGGGAACACATCCTCGATACGCTGACAGCGGTGGGTGGCTCGCGCAAATTGGCCGGCGAGCGGCTGGGGATGTCTGAACGAACCTTGCGGCACAAACTCAAACAGTACCGCGAGGCGGGTTTGTTCAAGGAGTAGCTCTTGGCGCGCTTATTGCATTAGGTCTGGCGATAGGCGTTTGGAGAAGCAGATGGACAGCAAGGGTATCGATCAGATGTTGAGCGTGCTGCGCACCAGCGCAGCGCAGGCGGCCGGTCGTCCGGCCGAGGCGCAGGAGGCTGCTGCAGGCGGTGTCGATTTTGCGCAGGTACTGCAGAACTCGATCGCCCAGGTCAGTCAGGCGCAGCAGAAGGCGGACGGCATGTCGGCAAGTTTTGCCGCCGGTGACGGCGAGGCCAACCTGCACGAGGTGATGATCGCCCTGCAGAAGGCCAGCGTCTCGTTCCAGGAAATGGTCCAGGTGCGGAACAAGCTCGTCACCGCCTATCACGACGTGATGAACATGCAGGTCTGACGTTCGGCTCGCCGGGCGGGACGAGTCCCGCTTCCACATGCGAAACGGCGCCCTCGGGCGCCGTTTTCTTTTTCAGCCCAGCCCGCTCAGGCGAGCCTTGCGTTCGCGTTCGACGCGCGTGATGTAGCGCTGGATCATCGTCAGCCGGGGGCCGGGAAGGTCGATGAACTCGCAGCCGATACGCAGATAGCGGCTGCCGTTCTTGGTGGTCACGCTGAAAGTGTTGCGTACGCGGAGCGAACAGTTCAACAGCCCTTCGTCGGGCAGCGCGATCTTGCAGTCGGTGAAGGCGCTTTCCAGCGCGAAGAGGTCGGCCTGCTCCTCGTGGACCATCAGCCCGACGCCGCCGCCGCTGATGTCGAGCAGCGGCGTTTCGAGAGAAAAGGCGCTGTCGTCGGCGCGCTTCATGGCGATCGCGCACTTGAGCGGCGTCGCGATTGGGGTCGACAGGCGGAAGTATTCGCGCCGCTGCAGACGCAGCAGCGTTGCGGGCGTCGCGCCGCGGAAGGCGGGGCGGCCCTCGAACTGGATCTGGCTCGGCTTGCCGAGACTGAACTGGATCTTCACCTTGTCGATCGTCGTGGTGAAGATCAGTTTGTCGGCCAGAAGCGCCTTCTTGTTCATCTCGGGGTCGCTGCCGAGATCGAAGACGAGTTCGTCTCCGTCCGGGGAGAGCGCGAGCAGGGAGGTAAGCAGAAAGGCGTTGCCGTGGTCGAAGTAGACCGTGACCATCGCCCCCTTCTGGATCAGCGAGCGGAGAACGAAGAGAATCTCGGGCTTGGCGTACAGCAGGTATTTGCTGTAATCGCTCGATTGCTCGAGTTCGAAGTGCGGGGGATGGGATTCGGGGGCGTCCTGAACTTCCGTCTCTGCCATTTCTTGTCCTGATGTTGGCTGCAGGCGGGAGTCTAATTCAAATCCCGGTCCGGCGATATGCGCCGTCTAGCGCCGGCTAGAGGGGGCGACGTCTTCCGGCGGGGCGGAGAAGGCGGGCGGCGGGGCGCTCTTGTCGCCGCTTTCGAGGCGGTAGAGCCAGGCGAGAAGTTCGGCGATCGCGACGTAGAGTTGCGGCGGAATGCGCTGGTCGAGATCGATCTGCATCAGCAGGGAGACCATCTCGGGTGATTCGTGGACATAGACGCCGTGTTCGCGCGCGCGCGCGATGATTTCCTCGGCCATCAGGCCGCGTCCCTTGGCGACGACGCGCGGCGCGGCGTCCGTCTCGCGATAGGCGAGCGCGACCGCCGTCTTCATCGCTTCAGGCGTTTTCGTTGCCATCGCCTGCCGCCGCTTCTTCCGCCGGCGCGTCGGCCTTGGCGACGAGCGCGCCGATGCCTACGGTTGCCAGAGCCAGTCCGGCGCCGTCGAGCTGCTGGCGCAGGTCGAGCATCGCGTTGCGCATCAGCTGCTGCGTTTCATCCTGCGCGCTGCTCAGGTCGAGATGTATCTGCTGGCCGTCGACGCGGATTCTGGCCTCCACCGCGCCAAGCTGCGGCAGCGTCAGGTGCAGCCGGGTTTGCCAGCCGGGCGTCGGTTCGCCCTTGTCGTTTTGCCGCTTGCCGTCTTCTTCGATCTCCCAGCGCATGTCCTGTCCCGGCCATACCTGTCCCTGCCAGGCGAACTGCTGCGTCGCCAGCGCTTCGAGCTGCTGCTGGACGACGTGCAGGGTGCCCGGCGAGACGAGCTGCGTGTTCGACGGGTTGGCGGGTGCGGGCGGGGCGGGGGCTTTTCCGTCCGTTTCGCCGGCGGCATTCTGCGCAAGAACGCCGGGCTGGCGCGCGGCTGCGGCGGCCGCGTTTTGCTCGGCGTTCTGCGCATTCGCCGCCGTTGCGGGGGTTTGGGTTTGCGCCAGCGCCTGGGGCGAGAGCTTGCCCTGCGGCTCCTGGAGCAGGGCGGCTTTTTCGAAACGCCCTTCGACCCATTCCGCCTGGTGCGATTCGTAGAACATACCGCTCTGGGCGATGGCCTGCTTGAGCAGGGGGAGGATGTCCTGCGCCGTGGCGGGCGGAGCGCTGGCGATCGGCTGGTTGCCGTTGAGCAAGAGGCCGACGGGGCCGCCCTTTTTATCGCGGGGGGCGTTGAGCAGGTCGCCGATCAACTGGCCGGTCCGGCTGAAGGTGGCGGAAACGCCTTCGCCGCCGGCCTTCGCGGCTTCGCCCTGCGGGCGGGAGAGGACGGCAAGGGTCAGCTTGCCGTCCGTGTCGACGACCTCGAGTTCGAGCGAGTCGCCGGCCTTGGCGGAAAACGGCAGGGCCAGGGTGACATTGCGCTGCGCGACCATGGCCCGGTAGGTGCCGTTGGGGAGCAGGGCCTGTATTTCGGCCATGACGCGCTGCCCGGGGACAAGGTCGGAAAGCTTGTCGGAAATTTCCCGCGTCGGGGCGGCCGGGCGCAGCGTGGCATCCGCGATGCTCGAAGGCTGCTGGCGGCTGACGACGTCGCCGGGGATCATGGCTTAATCTTTCGGCAGCGGCGGGCCGAAGGCTTTGAGCAGGTTGGCCAGATCCTGGTGCAGCGGAATCGCCCGCTCGGAGATTTCCTGGATGTTGCGGAGGGCCGCTTCGATCGCCGAACGGTCGGCCGGTTTCGCCGCGGTGTGCAGCTTGGTTTCAAGCTGTTCGGCGACGACGGCCGCGTCTTCCCAGCGTCCGCCTTCGGCGAGCTTGAGGATTTCGGCGGTGAGCGCTTCCAGGTCAGCGTAGTTGGAGGCGCTCGGCGCTTGCTTGTCGCGGGCGAGCATCTATTGCTTCCCCGGTTCGATTTCGCGCCATGCTCCGTGGATTTCTTCGAGCAGACCGCTGATTTCGTCGAGGACCGGCAGATCGTTCTTCAGACTGGCCCACAGCAGGCGGGAGACCATGTAGTCGTAGAGGGCCGCCAGCCGTTCCGCCAGTTCGCCGCCCTGCTTGAGGTCCAAGCTGACCTTGAGCCCGTTCGCGATGATGTCGATAGCCTTCGAGATCGCGCTGCCGCGGGCGCTGACGTTGCCTTGTTCGCCCTGAAGGCGGGCCAGCAGCAGGGCGTTCTGGGCGCCTTCAAAAAGCAGCAGGATCAGCCGGTGCGCATCCGCAGACCGTACCGCCGATTCGACGCCCAGTTGTGCGTAAGCATTGGCGGGGTTGTGGGAAGAGCCGAACATCGTGTTCCTTGCCTACTAAGAAGTTTTGGCCAGATTCGCCAGCTGTGTCGCAAGGTAGCTGCTGGTCGAGTTCATTTTCGACATCATGGTGTCGAGCGCCGAGAATTGCGAGCGATAGCGGGCTTCGACGGTCGTCAGGCGCAATTCCAGCGCGCTCTGGCGGTCGCCGAGGCTCTTGATGGTGCTTTGCAGGCCCGTCGTCGCGGCGCTGATGCTGCCGGAGGTGCCGGTGATACGCTCGATGCTGTCGTTGTAGGCCGAGCCGACCTTGTTGACGAGGTTGGCGACGGCGTTGGGGTCGGCGGCCATCGCGGCGGTGAATTTCGCCGAGTCGAGGCTCAGGTTCCCATCGGTGCCGACCTTGACGCCGATGTCCGAGAAGCGCTGGTAATCGGAAGTGCCGCCCGCAGTTGTGTTGAACAGCAGGGCGCGCATGTTGGTTTGCGCTTCGCGCAACACGCGATTGCCCTGCAGGGAGCCGGCGACCTTGGTCGTGGGGTCGTAGGCGCCTTGCGTGTTCATCGTGCCCATGGCGTCGTTGTAGGCGGTAATGAAGCCCTCGAGCGCCTTCTTGGCGCCGTCCAGGTTGTTGCGCGTAACGTTGAGCGTGGTTCCGTCGCCGGTGGTCGTTCCCGTGAGGTTCAGCACGACGCCATCGAGCGCGCCGCTGACCGTGTTCGACTTGCTGGTGATGGCGACGCCGTTCAATGAGAACATCGCGTCCTGCGCCGTTGTCTTCTGCGTGTAGTTGCCGGTCGGCGCGTCCGGGTTGAATTCCAGTTCCGAGATGCCGGAGAGCTTGAACACCTGATCGCTGCCGTCGCTGCCCGTCAGGCTCAGCTGGGCGCCGTTGGCGCCGTTGATGATCGTCGCCGTGATGCCGAGGTTGGCGCCGTTGATCGCGTTGCGTACGCCGGCGAGCGTCTGGTTGTCGCTGTCGATCTGAATGGTCTTGCTGCGGGTGCCGTCGGCGGCGAATGTGTTTCCCGCGCCGGTCATCGAGCCGAAATCGATGGTCAGGCTGGTGCCGGAGACGGGCGCGCTGGCGCCGCCGACGAATGCGTTGGAGAGCAAATTCTGGCCGCCGGCCAGTTGCGAGACCTTCAGTGCATAGTTGCCGGCGACGGCTCCCGTACTGACGCTCGCCGAGGCGATGGCGGTATCCTTGACGGTACCGGTGTAGCTGGCGAATTTGTCGAGCGCGGTTTGTGTGGCGGAGGGCATCAACCCTTTCGCGGCGGTTTGCAGGGCCGCGAGCTTACTGCTCAGGGCGCCAAACGCGGAAATCTTCGCCGTTGCTGCGGAGCTCTGGTTCTTGATGCTGGTCAGCGGGCGCCTTTCCACAGCCATCAGGCTGGTGACCAAGCTTTCCAAGGGTAGGCCGGAACCCGAGCCTAGCGATGTGATGGTGGCCATGATGCCTCCTCAAAAAAACAATGGGCGAAGTTTACGCTTTTTGCTCGATAAACAAACCTTTTAGTTTGTCCAGCGCCTTCGCAATCGAGAGAATTTCTTCGGAAGGTATCTGCTTGATCACTTCCTGCGTCGTGGAGTCGACGATCTTGACGACGGTTTTTCCGGTGTCGTCGTCGATGGAAAAGAGCATCGGGTTGTTAAGCGACTTGATGAACTGATTCAGAGTGGCGACCGACTCCTCGACTTCGTTGCGCGACGGTTGTGCGCCGCCGGCTGCCGGTGTGCCTTGCATCTGGGAGGCGGGCGAGGTCGCGGTCTGCTCCGGCAGCATCGAGATCGTCCGGGCGAGCTTGTCCTGAGGCTGGCTTTGTTGCGGCACCGGCGAGGTGGGGAGGTTGCCTCCTGCACTTCTGATTTCCATGATTCTCTCCTTCGCGAAGCGCGCCGTCATGGCGCCTCGGGTTCGTTACGTCCTATTACGGAAGCTCAGCCGTGAACTTTAGGCGCGCGCCGGGTTTCTGCGTGGCATATATTATGAATATAGGATCATAACGGCAAAAAGGGCATGGCAGCGATTGCTGCCATGCCCTTTTCAGGCGTTGCGTCTGGGTTTTATCTGAGGAGCGAAAGGACGTTCTGCGGCAGGGCGTTGGCCTGTGCGAGCATCGCGGTGCCAGCCTGCTGGAGGATCTGGGAGCGGGCCAGCTTGGCGGTTTCGCCGGCGTAGTCGGTGTCCATGATGCGGCTGCGGGCGGCTTCGGTGTTTTCCTGGGCG
>MKUH01000039.1 GCA_001897745.1 Candidatus Accumulibacter sp. 66-26 | reverse complement strand
GCATGACGGCGGCTACGACTCCTCCAAGCGCTACTTCCTGGTCGCCGCCAACGCGTCGAACAAGATCGCCGTCGTCGACGTCAAGGAAGGCAAGTTCGAAGCCCTGGTCGATACCGCCAAGATTCCGCACCCGGGTCGCGGCGCCAACATCAACCACCCGAAGTACGGCCCGGTGTGGGCGACCTCGCACCTCGGCGCGGACGTCATCACGCTGATCGGCACCGACCCCGAGAAGCACCCGCAGAGCGCCTGGAAGGTCGTGCAGGAGCTGAAGAACCACGGCGCCAACTCGCTGTTCGTGAAGACGCACCCGAAGTCCGACAACCTGTGGGCCGACTCGCCGCTCAACCCCGATCCCAAGCTCGCCGGCTCGGTCACCGTCTATCGCGTCTCGGAACTCGGCAACCCCGATCCGAAACCCGAGGTGATCGACGTCGCCGCCGCCGCCGGCCTCGGCAAGACCAAGGGTCTGCAGCGCGTGGTGCAGGGCGAGTACAACGAGAAGGGCGACGAAATCTGGTACTCGGTATGGACCGGCAACAAGACCGAACCGTCGGCCATCGTCGTGATCGACGACAAGACGCGCAAGGTCAAGCAGGTGATCAAGGACAAGCGCCTCGTGACGCCGACCGGCAAGTTCAACGTGCATAACACGCAGCACGACGTCTACTAGGCTAGACGTCAGCAAATCCTTCCTCTGTTTCGCCGCCGCGGATTCTCGTGGCGGCGTTTTTTTTTGCGCGGCGTGGCTTGCGGCGTCGGAGGCGGGGGGCCGGAGATCGGATTAGATCGATTTGTGGGAAGGTGTGTGGCTTGCCTGAACCAAGCGTTTATTCCGCGTTCGGTGGATGACAGCCACCGACCCCGAGCGGACGGTGGAGCATCGAGTTGTTCAGCGGCAGGTTCTGGAGTGGAGCTGCCTCCCCGAGCACCTACCCACTGACATCAACTCGGCCTGTGCGGTCATTGGCTCACAGGTGGGCGTCGGGCGGCAATTAGCCGATTACCTGCTGTGCGGCCTGAAATTACACCGAACGGCTGCTTTGTCATCCGACGGACGCGAATTCCCGACCCAATCCTGCCCGTCGAGGCAAGGTGGCTAGCGGCCCCCTTCGACTGCATTGCTTAAAAATGACTATGGCATCTCGGCTGGCTGATCCTAAGCCTGTTCTGACATCTGCTGTTTTAATTGTTGTATTAACAACTTAGCCACCCGATCGAAGGGGGTGATGGACTGCTCTGCCCGGCACAGCAAAATGCCCCCCTCGACCGCCGCAACGATTAAGGTGGCGGTCGCCATTGCCTCCTCTTCCTTCTGACCACGTTCCCGCAGGCGGTCAGATATCAACCGCACCCAGCTTTGCAATACTTCAGCAGCAGCGGCTAGCGGAACGCCTTCGCCTTCAGCCGAGGAATCGTCTGAAGCCACCGCGATCACCGGACACCCGGCTTTAAACTCCCCCTGAAGTAAGACCGAACGCCACTGAGCCAAGAAGGCTTCAAGTCCAGCGACAGGGCCGGCGGCCAATGCCTTGCTCAGCAACTTTCCTATCCGCTGGCCAGTTTGGGTGACCGCAATTCCGATCAGCTGCGGTTTGCCACCGGGAAAGTAGTGATAGGTGGACCCCAGCGGAGCATTGGCATGCTTCGCCAGTTCCCGGATGCTAGTGGAATTCAAGCCCCGCCGACGCAGCAGATCTGATGCCGTATCAATGAGCCGCTGTTTAGGATCATCGTTGTGCTGTTTCATGGATACCCCTTGCTATGACACTCGTCATAGCTTAGCATTCTACCGAATTATAACGAGTGTTATAGCTGGCTAGTAATGCAAGGTAAAACAGTGGAAAACAACCAAATCGAGACAATTGTTCTTAAGGCCGCAGATGGCTATCTACTGACGGCAAAAAGATACTCTGCTGCCGGGTACGCCAAAGCGAATTTGATCGTTGCAGGTGCAACTGGAGTACCGCAAGGCTATTACCGGCGCTTTGCCGAATATGCCACCATGCGTGGCTTCACCGTACTTACACTCGACTATCGCGGTATCGGGCTGTCTAGGCCGGCCGATCTCAGGCGATTCGACATGAACTACCTCGACTGGGCCAAGCTGGATTTGGCAGCGGCTGTAGAAGCGATGTCACGGCCCGATGTTCCGCTGTTCATGGTTGGTCACTCGTTCGGCGGCCATGCCTTCGGCCTGTTGCCCAACCACGACAAGGTGGCAGGGCTTTATACCTTCGCAACAGGAGCAGGTTGGCATGGCTGGATGCCCAAATTGGAAAGTCTGCGAGTGAGGTTAATGTGGCACCTGGTGCTACCACCGCTAACACGTTGGAAGGGGTATTCGCCTTGGAGGATGCTGGGAATGGGGGAAGACTTGCCAGCCGGCGTGTTCTGGCAGTGGCGGCGCTGGTGTCGCTTTCCTCATTACTTTTTCGATGATCCGGCCATGCCGGGCATGCGGGAGCAATACTCCACCGTTACGTGCCCCATCGTTGCGGCCAATGCGCTAGATGATTTGTGGGCTTTGCCGCGCTCCCGAGATGCGTTCATGCAGGCATACCGAAATGCACGACTGAGCCACATAGACATTGATCCTAAGCAAGGCAGCGGACCAATTGGCCATATGGGTTACTTCAAGACATTGGCCCAACCACTGTGGGATGACGTGCTAGCCCAATTTTCCGAATGGATAGTGCCATAAACGATAGCAGAGTGAACAAGCCACAGAAGCAAGAGTGAATTGGCCCGGTTTTTCTAGAAATTACAGGATGTCGTCTTAACGTCAGTCACCGGCTTGACGGGACTTTGTGGCCAAGTGGCCGAATTGGCCGAGGAGCTGGAATTTGCTCTTTGGCAGCTTTCAAAGTGAACCAGTCGTTCGAGTGACGGCAATCGGGAGAGAACGAATTTCCGCTCCTGGCCGGCAACGGAAGTTCCGCTCGCTAGGTTTGACTGACTACTGCTGCCGAACTGTAGCCAGTCGTCGTCTCTTGCTGTTCGTTCTCTCATGTCCTCTCGCATGTTCGCCAAAGGCATGCTGTCCGGTGTCCGCGCAATCGGAAAATGATCGCCGACTGCGGCATCCCTTCCGCTTTCTTTCTCCGGCCTCTCCGAGTTCTCACTGTTGCACCCGGAAAGCCGCCGTTCTGCAACGGCAGCGCCTCCCGCTCCGGTGTTCTACTTGCGCGCGCAGGTTCCGCCGGAGCGGCGGGGCCGTGCTTACCAAAAAGGGAGAATCAAGATGAGAAATCGCATGAGGCAAGGCGCGGCAATGCTGCTCGCCGCCGGTCTCGGTGTCGCCGTGTCCGGCGCCGCATCCGCGGCGGAATCTCTGCAGGATGTGATGAAGCGGCGCAGCCTGTCGCAGCAGGATCTGCTGGCGGCGGCGAAGACCTACGTACCGACCGGCAAGCGCGACGAATTCGTCGCCTTCTCGTCGGGCGGTCAGTCCGGCCAGGTGATCGTGTACGGCATCCCCTCGATGCGCATCCTCAAGTACATCGGCGTGTTTACGCCGGAGCCGTGGCAGGGCTACGGCTTCGACGAAAGCTCGAAGGCCGTGCTGGCGCAAGGCAAGATCGACGGCAAGGACATCACCTGGGGCGATACGCACCACCCGGCGATGTCGGAAACGCAGGGCAAGTACGACGGCCAGTTCCTGTTCATCAACGACAAGGCCAACCCGCGCCTGGCCGTGATCGACCTGCGCGACTTCGAAACCAAGCAGATCGTGGTGAACCCGATCTTCAAGTCCGAGCACGGCGGCGCCTTCGCAACGCCGAACACGGAATACGTGATCGAGGCCGCGCAGTACGCGACGCCGCTCGAAAACAAGAAGTTCTACCCGCTCGAAGAATTCAACGAGAAGTATCGCGGCGGCATCACCTACTGGAAGTTCGACCGCAAGGAAGGGCGCATCAACGCCAAGGAGTCCTTCTCCGTCGAACTGCCGCCGTACTCGCAGGATCTGTCGGACGCCGGCAAGGGGCCGTCGGACGGCTGGTCCTTCACCAACTCCTTCTGCGCCGAGCGTTACGTCGGCGGCATCGAGAAGGGGCGTCCGCCGTATGAGGCCGGCTGTTCCGCCAAGGACACCGACTACATGCACGTGGTCAACTGGAAGAAGGCCGCCGAGCTGGTCGCCCAAGGCAAAGCCAAGAAGATCAACGGGCACAACGTGGTCATGATGGAGACCGCGATCAAGGAAGGCTTCTCTTCCTGATTCCCGAGGTCAAATCGCCGCACGGCGTGATGCTTTCGCCGGACGGCAAGTTCATCACCGTCTCGGGCAAGCTCGACACGCACGTCTCGGTCTATAGCTTCGAGAAGATCCAGGCCGCGATCCAGGCCGGTCGTTTCGAAACCAAGGACCCCTACGGCATTCCGGTGCTGAGCATGAAGGAGACGCTGCACAAGCAGGTCCAGCTCGGCCTCGGCCCGCTGCACACGCAGTACGACTCGAAGCCCTGCGTCGCCTACACTTCGCTCTACGTCGACTCGCAGGTCGTCAAGTGGGACTACTGCGAAGGCAAGGTGCTCGACAAGATCGCGGTGCACTACAACATCGGTCACCTGATGACGATGGAAGG
>MKUH01000038.1 GCA_001897745.1 Candidatus Accumulibacter sp. 66-26 | reverse complement strand
GATGCTCAAGCTGTGTCTACGTCAAGCAAAGCGGGGTTTCCTGCTAACATGTTTGCATATAAACGATAACTAGGAATTATCGGACATGACGTTCCTTGAACGTGGAAGACGCTTTTTATACTTTTGGCTACCAATCATTGGCGGCCCTATTGCCGCGTTGATCTTCTTTGCCCTTGGATACTGGCTGGATCCGTTCAGTTTGAAGGAGGATAAAGGGGTTGCGGCCTTCTTTGTGTCAGTACTGGGTCTTCTAATCGGCCAGTGGTGGGCGACAGTGGTCGAAATTCAGAAGAGCACGACTAATTCGGAAAAGGTCTACGACGCCATCAAGAACTACCTGCATGTGACTCCGATTGGCTCGCCCGAGGAGGCGATGAGATACATTGCCGATCGCCTCCCGGCGCTGAGGGAAGTGCAGAATACCCGCCTCAATATTCCAGACGAGGTCGAACGCTCGAACGAAAAGCTCTATGAGAGCGATATCTTTGAACGGCTCATAAGAGAAATTCCTTGGCACTGCAAACGAGACCTGATCTGGAAAGATATTGGTGACAATCTAGCGCTACCGCTATTCAGAAAACTCCGTGGTGAGGCGGCTGGCGAGAAGTCGTCAAAATACAAGTACAAGCTGCTCTCGCATCTTGAACCGCAGATGAACTTTATCCTGCTTGAGTACCGAGATGGTGCGAAGGAAGTACTATTTAATTGGGACTTTCGTAGTGCCGGTCAGGATCCGACGGTGCTGATCTCTCGTGACAGACAGATCGTGGAGATGTTTGCTATCCACTACACGATGCTGTGGCGCCGCGCTGCTGAAGATCACGACAACCAGCTAATTAAATCGACCTCGACGACGTAGGAAGACGTGGTGTTATCAGTATCATCGGAGCGGCTGTCTAACCAGCGCCTTAGCCTCCGTTGCGCATCCTCGCTGATATACGTGTGCGTCCACTCGATCGTCTTGAGGAAGTATTCACGAAATTCGAGCGAAAATGGAGCAACGCGCCGGAAAATCTCGAAGTCCGTCGTCTTTGACGCATACCGAGATGCCTGAACGCATTCGAAGACCCGGTCCATATCGTAGTGCTTGAACTGCTCGCTCCCCAGGACTGCAGTCATAAGGCTTGTATCGATAATTCTTCTGTCGCTTTCAGTCATCGGCCCCAAGCGAATTAGCGCTCCGTCATACTGGCGCACAACGACGCAGCCGCCTGGACGAAGTTTTGCTCGTAGTTGCTCCAACAGCTTTGCTGGATCCGAAACATAAGGGAAGATATTAAAGGCAAGAAAGATATCGGCCTCAGGTATTGCACCTGCCTCTTCGTCAAAATCGATGTTTTCAAAAGCCGATGCCTGACGCCATTGCCTAGCGCGCGCACTGGCTTTCGTAAGAGTGTTGGGATCAGAGTCGATACCCACTAATTCGGCATCGGGTGGCAGGGCATCGGCTAGTAGATCCATCCATAGCCCTGGTCCGCAACCGAGATCGACGACCCGGTTGGGCTTGCGTTGAGCAATCTGTCTTGCAAATGCTGTGCGTTCGGGCAGTTTCGCTCGGTGGTGCACCTCCAACCATGCGTCCGATGCTAGTGGTCGCCCTGATTCGTTGTGCCAATTGGACATCGATAATTCCTAGTTATCGTTGGCGTCCTCCATTTGCCCGTAGCAAGGCCTCTCTCAGGCTTTGGTCAGATACGTGCGTGTAGATTTCTGTCGTGGAGATGCTGTGATGGCCGAGGAGTTTTTGAACGTAACGAATGTCCAGCCCGTTCTCCAACCATTGAGTTGCACACGTATGCCGCAGCATGTGCGGAGTGATATGCCGTGCAATCCCCGCTGACTTGCCCAGTTCGCACAACGCCTGTCTGACCAATGGTGGAGTCAGCTGCTTTCCATCTTCGTTCACCAGCAATTCCGAGCTTTGCGAGTCAACGTGCTTACGTTTGGCAAGGAAGCTCGAAACGGTCTCGAAGGTGGCAGGGGATAGAAGGTAAACAAAGCGTTGTCGATTTCCTTTGCCATGGATTTTTATGCACCTGTCGGCCAGTGACACATCCTCGAGCTGTATGCTGGATAGTTCTCCGACTCTGATACCGGTTTCTAACAGCAGGCTGATGGCCGCTTTCTTGCAATGAGCATCGAAGCCATTCTCGCCACTTGGTGCGTTTGCCGTCTTTCTTAATTTGCGGGCATCCGCACTGTCGATGGCTCTTGGCAGGCGTTTCGGCAAACGAATTCGTTCGTTGAGTGTGTCAAACGGATTCGTCTTGAGCATGGATTCCTGGCGAGCCCATTTGAACAGCAGTTTCAAGCAGGCAACCCTACGCTTGATCGTGCTTTCCTTGAGCTTTTGCTCATTCCGCATGGTTCCAATATACCGACGCAAGCGCTCCTTCTTGATGCTCGTCAGTTCAGACTGTTGGCCCATGAACTTCCGAGCGTGCTTCAGGTCCCCGGTGTAGGCTCGCAAAGTGTGTTCCGACAAGCTGATTGCCGAACTGCAGTGGTTGAGGAATTGTTCGCAGACGCGCTGTAGATCCATCATCGTTTCCCTTGTTGTTGGTCAAAACGACGAAAGATACGATTCCTGGCGTTTCGCCGAGCCCTGCTTGTGCGCCATTCAATGGAGATGAGGCATCTTTTTGCTGAATGGCGGATAACAAGCCGAAGGCCACTGACCTTCGGCTGAAGAGGAAAATACCACCCGTGGGCTGAGGCAGTTCCGGCCGTCGTCAAAGCCGCATGCTGCACCAGCGATCGCACCCGACCCGTGTCGTGGCTGGGGTCGATATCCTTCGGCACACATCCGCGCACAAAGGGAGCCCGTTGTTCCGCCGGCGGGCACCGGCACCGAATACCGTTGACCCAAGGGGTCTCCTGACGGCACGGAGCGACCCATTGCCTGATGCCGTCAGGAGACCCCTCGTTATCGACGGGAACAGGCGATCAGAATGCCACGCACTGGGCGCGGCTGACGAAGCAATGGCCTTCTCTCCTGGCAGCCCAAGCTGGACCGCGAGGCGCGCACACCGTTGCAGAAGGTAGCGTGTGCTGGGCAAGCCCGCAGGGGCGGGCGATGGCCCCGCCGCCGGAGCCGGCTGATGGGGCGAAGGGATTCGTCAGAACGCCTTGGGTGAAGTGCGACGCTTGCGGCGGGCGCTTCGCTGGCTGGCTCCTCCGTCGATCGGCAGCGTGCCTTTGCAGTCGGGGTGGCGGACGCAGGACCAGAAGGTGCCACTCTTTCCGGTACGTTTCCGCATCGAACCTCTGCATTGCGGACAAGGCGGGGGTGGCGGCAGCTTGATGGCCAGTGTCGTGCCACGGTACTGCTGCACGAGGTGGGTGACCCATGCGGATTGCTTGTCGATGAAGGTCTCCAGCGTCATCTGGCCGGCCTCGATCATGTCGAGCGCCTGTTCCCAGACGGCCGTCGTACCCGGATCGGCAATTGCCGCCGGTACGGTGTCGATCAGCGTGAAGGCAGCTTCCGTGGTCCGGATGGTGCGGCCCTTCTTGACCAGATAGCCGCAGGCCAGCAGGCCACCGATGATGCCGGCTCGCGTCGCTTCGGTCCCGATACCCGTCGTCTCCTTGAGCTTTTGCTTCAGCTGCGGATTGGTGACGAGTTTGGCGACGCCTTTCATTGCCTTGACCAGCTCGCCCTGGGTGTAAGGCTTGGGCGGCAGCGTTTTCTGTGCCTTGACCTCCACACTGCCAACCGGGCAGGACAGTCCGGCCTGTAGGGGCGGTAGCACCTGGTTGCACGTTGCGTCGTCGCGATCGCTGTCGTCCGTGTCCGGCATCTTCAGCACTTGGCGCCAACCAGCGACCACGATCTGTTTGCCGACTCCCTGCAGGATCTGTCCGCCGCAGGTGAGTTGCGCCACGGTTCGGTCGAACTCGTGGTGCGGTAGAAACTGCGCCAGGTAGTGCGCGCGGATCAGCCGATAGACGGCCACTTCCTTGTCGTTCATGGCCGGGAGCCGTACCGGCTCCAGCGTGGGAATGATGCCGTGGTGCGCCGTCACCTTCGCGTCGTCCCAGGCGCGGGAGCGTTGCTGGCGGTCCAGACATTCGATCAGGGGGCGCAGGCCGGGATCGGTCTGGAGCAGGCTGTCGAGCACAGCCGGCACCTCGGCCAGCATGCTCTCCGGCAGGTAGCCTGAGTCCGAGCGTGGATAGGTCGTTGCCTTGTGTGTCTCATACAGGGCCTGGGCGATGTCCAGCGTTTCTTGGACGTCCAGGCCCAACTGCCTGGAACACACCTCCTGCAGCGTGCCCAGGTCGAAGGGGAGCGGTGGAGCTTCACGCACGCGTTCCGTCTCGACGGACAACACCTGGGCATGACCGGCAGCGCGCATGCGCTCGGCTGCCTGCTGAGCCACGGGCTCCAGCAGGCAGCGGCCGGCGGCGTCGGCGCACGTCTTCGGCGGCATCCAGACTGCAACGAAGGATCGACCCGCCTGGGACAGCGTGGCTTCGATCGTCCAGAACGGCACGGACACGAAACGGGCGATCTCCCGGTCGCGATCCACCACCAGTTTCAGCGTTGGCGTCTGCACACGGCCAACCGACAGCACGCCGGTGTAGCCGGCCTGCCGCCCCAGCAAGGTGAATAGCCGGCTCAGATTCATGCCAATCAACCAGTCGGCACGGGAGCGTGCCAGGGCCGAATGGTACAGCGGTAGCGTTTCGGCCGAAGGCTTCAACGCAGCCAGCGCCTTGCGGATCGAGGCATCGTTGAGCGCCGACAGCCACAGCCGTTCGATCGGACCACGGTAGCCGCACAGATCGAGGATCTCGCGAGCGATCATTTCGCCTTCGCGATCAGCGTCGGTGGCAATCACCAGTTCGCGAGCCTGACCGACAAGCTGCCTGACGATCTTGAATTGGGCCGCCGTCGCCGCCTTGGGCTCGACACGCCAGTGCTGGGGAAGAATGGGCAGGTGCTCGATGGCCCAGCGCTTGTACGCTT
The DNA here is from genome assembly GCA_001897745.1 of Candidatus Accumulibacter sp. 66-26. Lineage (GTDB taxonomy): Bacteria > Pseudomonadota > Gammaproteobacteria > Burkholderiales > Rhodocyclaceae > 66-26. Next base: position 65,102 of record MKUH01000038.1, on the reverse strand, counting down.
CGTCGTAGCCTTCGGGCGGCACCGCCTCGACCAGATGACCGATGCACCAGGTCACGACGACGCCCGCACCGCTGTAGCAGCCGGAACCTCGCTGGGTGGCGCCTAGGAGACGGGCGATATCCTTGCCCTGAGAAGGCTTCTCGCACAGAAATACGCGCATGGGCCTCCTTGGGAATGTGCGGTTCATCGGATGAAACGCAGCATGACTGCACCAGACGAGGAATACCGCAAGGAAGAGGAATAGGCCCCAACCCAGTTTTCCGCGGAGAAAGCGCGGCCTTCTCCGTGATTCGGCCACAGTGCCAAGGAATACCAGGGTGGGAGCTTCCAATCGGGAGGGCGACCGGAACTCAGTGGAACTCCCTGGAATCATCCCCTGGGGATAGTGCGCTGGTGCATGACGGGCGTGAGACGGTTGCTACAGCCGCCCGCACAAGCCCAGCGCTATTGTCCGCCGGCCTTGGCACTCAGCGTCACGGCCTCGACCCGATATGGCAGGATGCCCACGCGCCGGGCCTCGACCTTGAAGGTGACACGTTCGTTCTCCTCGGCGTCTTCCCATTCGTCACGCACCGTGCGGCCTTCGACCAGCACGCGCATGCCTTTCTGGTACAGCGTCTTCCAGTGCTCGGCGTCGCGGTGCCACAGTTCCACCGGTGCCCAGAAGCCGCCCCGATCTTCGTATTCACCGTCCTTCTTCGGGATCGGGTTGTCGAAATAGACGTTCAGGCGCAGCAGCCGGCGCGGCTCGTCGTTTCCGTTGGGAAATTCTCGGTAGTCCGGCGCAGAACCGATGTTGCCTTCGCCGACGAAGTGCGTGCTCATGATGACTCCTTGTTTGTGGTGATGGAAACAGCGCCGCCCTGGCGACGTCGCAGGTAGGTTGTTTCGGCCTGAGCCATCTTGCTGGCACATTCCAGTGCCTGCCGAGCCATGCTGTGAGTGAGGCTGATCTGCATGTTCAGGACGATGCGTTGCAACTCCATCGCGTACAGATCGTCGATCAGCGTGGCCGGTGTCGAGGCCCGGCTGAGCAGCGATGCCCAGAGCGCGACGCCCATGCTTGAACGATCGAGGGTGCGCCAGCGCAGAAAGGTCGTACCTGCGCCAGTGCTCTGCTGGGCCAGTTGAACGTCAAGCAGGTTGAAGGGATACGCTCGTGCCTGAGGTAAGAGTTGCCCCTGTGCCAGGGCGATCAACTTGTCGCGCAGCGCCACGCATTGGCTGGCCCAGGTCTCCAGACTCCCCTTGCCTTTAAAAGGTTGTAAAAGGCCTTTTAGGTAGCCGGCGTGTTCCAGGCGCTGGAAGTCCGCCTGTCCCAGAGGCACGAAGCGCGGAAGGTGGTTGTTTGAAAGGAGGGGCTTCATGCTTGGAGATCCTCGTCATCCGGCTCGGAAGCCCCGAATGTCTGGGCCTCGGCGCTGCTTTCATCGGATCGGGCATTCCGGCGCAGGATAGGTGGTGCGAAGCGCGAACGATGCGTGCCTTCCATCACCTCCTGCGGCAGTTCGCCGAACTTCTCCAACGCTGCCCGTGCTACAGCGTTCTTCGCCGCAAAGTCGTCACGGCTGGCGCCCGAATACCGATACTGCTGCGCCAGGGAGAATAGGCTGCGTAGGGCATGCGCGCCATCGTTGAGCCAGCGCTCAAGGGTACTGCGGTCGATCAGTGCCGTGTGATGAGCCAGGATCAGCTTGCGTGCCAGATCATCGTAGTCGGCCAGCAGGTAGACGGCGGCAAAGCCGAGTTGGGCATTGACGAACAGCGGCAGCTTCACCGGCTGCACGTTCAGGTTTTCGCCCAGGCTGAGGGCAGGCGGCACGCCGGCCAGAGCCTGCTCCACCTGTTCGCGCAGGGCCTGCAGCCGGGTTTTCGTGTCGGCCAGTTTGTCCTCGATGCGCAGCATCCACCAGTCTGAATAGGGGTCGTCCTGCTCGGCGCCGCGCTTCATCTTGTTCATCGCGCTGATGAAGCCGTTGAGGCCGATGATGCCGGGGCGCCCCTCGGCGGCAGCGCGGCCGTGCCAGATGCGGGAAGCGTGGTGGGTATGCAGCGTCAGCGACATCGCACTGCGCAGTGATCCAAGATTTAGTTGCAGGGGCTCGTTGGCCATATGGGCGACTCGCTTGAAAGAAGGGAGTCGCCAGCATCGGCATTCGACGGAAGGCAGTCAGTCATGAAAGCGCAACCGGCTGCCGCCCAGTTTTGCTCGTTTGGAAAGGGCTGACCGTTCCAGCTATCCCCTGGGTATAGGCCAGACCCGGAGCACAGGAACGATTCGCTTATGCTTTCTTGGCTCGGTACCAGGCAGCACGTAATCCATCCACCTCGCGGTAGCGAAGTTCGAATAGACGCGATTCATGCAAAACCTGGCGCCAACTGGCGCAGCCATATTTGGCTGGTTGTTGGTCGGGATAGCGCTCCTGAATCCAACGTCCAGCACTGTGAACAGGGGTCCAGCCTTCAACGGAGAGTTCTCTGGCAGCTTCGCGCAGTACTCGAACAACCCCGGCGCCAGCCCAGTCAACCGAGCCATCCGGTGCAATGCCATTGATGACGAAGTCGCGGAAGGCATCGGACTGTACGAATTCTGCCGCCAATTGACGAGCCTGTTCCATATGCTCAGCCCAACCGCGTAGTTGTTCATAGTGCTGGTCAATGCGGGCATATGCGGAATCCAGGGCTTCCTGCGCGGAACGGCAACCCTCCGTCGTCCAGAGGTCATGCCGATCGATGAAATGGTGGACCAGCATATTGCGCAGCGACACCAGTTCTCGAAGTTCGTCCTGGGTGCGGATGTAATCTTCGACGGAGAGACTCAACTGGGTTCGAAACCGGAATGAAACGGCGTTGTCAGGTAATTCAGCTTCTTTCTCGTTGTCTGAAGCGGCTTCCGTGGTGACGTAGGAACCAACAAGTTGCCCGACCAGAGCGCCTAGCGTCTTGGTTGAGGCGTCATCGATACGCGCTGCTCGAATTGCCTCCAGGGCATGCGCTGGTCCGGAAATGTCATGGTGAGCGACGATGGCCTTTATCAACCGCTCATACTGCTGAATCCGGATCAAACAACGCCCCAGTAGGCGCTGAACTTCGCGCTGCTGTGTCTGCTGGTCGTCATCCGTCAGCGTGCTGGCGATTTGCTTGGTAAATTGTCTTGGCATTGCTGATGACGAGCCGATTGCGTCTCGTCCTAAGACCAGATGAAGGCCCATGCATCAGGGGTCAAACGCGCGTAGGCCCAGTGCGAGAGAAGTAGGCCCGCGACGACTATTCCATCGATGACCCAAAGTACGATCTGTTGCGTGAACGCTCTGGATTCAAGGGATTTGAAGGTTCCGTTGAGGTTGCCTGCGACTGGAGCGTATTCCTTCTCAAGCTGGCGTTTTTGCCGTGCGATCTCCTCTTTCAGCACCGATAGCGTGTGTTGCTGATTCCGGAGCAGGAGCAGTGTGAGTATCGCGAATACCCAGCAACCGAGCAGTACAGCAGAATTCACGAGGAACTCCGTTCCAAAGCCCTGGGCTACCTTCATTTGTGTCGCGACGATGATCGTGGCTACAGGGATACCGAGCAACTGGTTCTGGATATCCGACAGAACTTTGTGAATCTTGCCGATGTATTCAACGCGAGCCGCTTCGACCGTATCTTTGAGCTTGTCGTAAGAGAAGCCCGCTGCATACATCTTGTATCCTTGATCGTAAGCCGTCCTCAACGCCTTCGCGTTACGCAAAAGATACGAGAATCGAGATTCCGGTGACTGCGCCCGGACAAGGTCAACGATGGCAGAAGACAGAATCGCCGCACACTGTTTTTTATGCGTATCCGTAGGGATAAGCGATGACAGGGCCTTGACCTCTGCCAAATCGAAATCTTTGAGATCCTGTGTTCTGTAGTTCACAGGCATGTCAAATCGACCGTTGCTGATGAACACAAGGTTCTGTTCGTCAGCATCCAAAAAGCCCGCAACGTCTTTGAAGGCTTGAACCAGCTTGACCACCAAGTGGTAGCGGCCGACCTCGCTGCTTTCATTTGAAGCGTCATCTGAGGACGTCTTGGTGTCGAGCACAAGAAAGCGAGGTTTCGTCCGAATTCGATTGCCGGGTTGCTCCAGTAACTCGTCCATATCTTTGGCTACCGACGCATACCCAGGCCGGGGGGCAAACGATAATTCCAAGATGCTACCGATAGCCAAGGCCTGATGGGCGTCACCATGTAACTGCATGCCGGTATCTTCTTGGTGGCCAAGACATAATTCGAGGGCTTTCAGGTCTGTATCCTCGGCAATGACGAAGGTGCCGCGCATCTCTCCGGCCAGCTTGGATTTGAAACCCTTGGCAACGTGAGTGAGCGAGGCCCAGACCAAATCAGTCATCGCGTACCTCAGCATCCAACTCTGTTTTCAGCGCGGGCGGCAGATTGCGAAGGATTAATTCCCCCTTCTCGGGCAAGTATTGTGCATGGCCCTTGATCAACGCACGACGATCGATGTCCACGGTCCAGTATTCTGATTTGCCATGAAATTTGAGAAGAGACCTGAGGCTTCTACCATCGGGAACGAAGCCGTCATTGATCTCGATGTTTTGCTCAGCCAGTGATTTCTGAAGTTTTTTTGGCTCCTGCGGCCAAGCCACATTGGTCAATTCTTCGAGACTGATGGGTTGCTTGCTCTTGCTGTGTTCATTGCAGTAAGCGTGCGCCTTGCGAAGAAAATCGTCTTCACGCTCCTGGTCCAGATTCTCGCTACGCGCGAATGTGCGCAGTGCCTCCACGAGACGCTTGGTTTCTTCGGCATCTTTGATGACGACACTGCAGCCAAGAAAGTACTTGAAGTAGTCGGCAACTTCGCCACGATGCTTCAAGAATCCCACGTAGCGGCTGTGTTCATCACCGGCCAGCCACGTGGAAACGTTGACGCGGCCGGCGACCCGCAAGTTATCGACATCGATGTGAACAGACTCGATGATTTCCAAGGTTTCTTCGTTTACGGCGCTGCTCGCGACGTTGTTGATGATGGCGACGAGAAACCAGTCCTCTTTGGAGCTCGATTGTCCATGAGCCATCAGCACGTAGCCACCCTTGGACAGTGGGGCTTGCATGGCTTTCCCGGCAAGAACATCCATCAGCTTTTTCGTTCCATCAACGAAGGCGATGCTGTGATCCCTGAAAATATCTCGCAGTACCGTCGATGACGGATATGTCAGTTCGTCATCTTCGAAACGACCGTAGCCCTTGCTGGCCTTGGATCCGTAGAACTCGCTGATCTGGTTTACGAGGTTCTTCACCGGTTCGTTGAGTTCAAGCTCGGCATCCCGGGTCTGAACCGATGTCGGCCCGTGAGGTTCCTTGATCAGTTTGTGAATGACAGCTGCGTGGATCACGCTCATGTTTCCCTCCCGATGTTTTCTTGTAAGTGTCGCATATCGCAAGTCAAAGCTGTATCGAGACCAAGGGGAATCTATGACATGAGCGAGCGCGGCGAAACCGTTGGATCAATTCCGTAATCATCTTGCAGCCCTATCCCCAGGGGATAGCCTCACTCACGCATCACCCAGCAGCGACCTCAATCGTGCCAGGTAAGCCCTGGCCACTTCCCTGTCCGCAGGGGGCAGCTCCGCACCCCTCCTTCGGGTGGTTTCGGCTGATGTCGGAGCAGCGCGCGCTTCGCCGGCCCATGCCTTGAATTCTCCACGGATGGCCTTCTGGATAATGCCGAACAGATAGCCGGCCGGATTGCGCACCGTGCTGTTGGTGCAGCGCGCAGCCCATTCATCGAGCACAGCCTGCCTTTGGGCCGTTTCCACCTGCTGCAGGGCGACCAGCGCACCGGTCTGCTGTTCTTCCCTCAGTTGCAGGAAGCGCTCGGGTACGCGCAGGTCGTGCTGGGCATGTGGGCGAGGTACTGTACGTACTTCATTAATACGGTTCTTACGTACCGTACTGTCCGTCTTCGGATTCCGAAGCACGTGCTCTGGTGCGGGTTTCATGCCTGCTTCGGATTCCGAAGAGGGGGCTTCGCCATTCCGAAGTCGGCTTTCCAGTCCTTCTTCGGAATCGGCTACCGTATCCGCCTGTGGAAAACCCGGTACAGCTTTGCTTCCGGCTATCCGCTGGGCGAGGACCTGCAGCCGTGTGGGCAGAGTGCGACCGCTGAGGAGCGGGTCTTCGGCGATTTCCCGGAGGGTGTGCAGACCTACGATCCGCACCGCTTTGGCGGCATGGTCGAGTGCCTGACTGACCAGCCCGAGGTAATCCGGGTCGAGTTGCATGGCTTCAAAGGGGCTCAGCGGCTCGTCATGCAGCACGTAGAGGTTGCCCAGAATGCGGCCGGTCGAGTCGCGTCGGCGCCGCACCAGGCTGAGCCACCGCGTCAGGCGCAGCAAGGTCAGGGTGCGAGCAACGGTTTCGTGGGACGCCAGAGCGCCGCAGGGCATCGACGTCAGATAGGGGCGAAGCTGCTCATAGGTCGGAAACGCCGTCACGCCATCGTTGTTCAACTGCAGCCGGAATACCTGCCACGCGTTGCGTTCCAGCGGGGTCAGTCGTGGGTCGAGAAACAGCCGCCGGGGCACGCTCTCATGGCGGGTTCCACTGAATAGAAAACCATCCTGGGGCGCCGAATTCCGGGTTGAGTCCATGTGCCGTACTGCAACATCGAACAGATTCGACAGCGTACCCGGCCCCCCTCCCGAGGGCATCTCGTCGGGGGCCATGGCCTAAACCAGCCCCTGGTCGATCCAGTTCCGAATCGCGGCCCAGATCACCGACATCGGCAGACTCATGGCCTCGGCCAGGTCCATGCATAGCGTCAGCATCGCCGAATCGTCATCCAGGACCAGATGGCGCTGGGCCACGAGGGTTTTCCAATGCTCCCACAGCGCCACATCCTGGCCCTCTCCGAGTACCGGGTAACGCCCCTTGCGCTTGGGCAAGCCGAGAATGTCGCGCCGCAGCGCAATCTCCTGATGGGTCAGGCCATAGAAGCGGCTCACCATCTCCGTACTGGCCCCCAGGCGCAGCATGCGGTCCACGGTGGCAATTTCCTGTTCCACGTCGCCCACCTGCTTCAATAGACGTTGCAGGACCTCACGATTGACCGTGACCGAGCACCAGGACACCGAAGCATTGAGCAACACGCTGACCAGTTCCGGATGCTTCAGGGCTTCCAACTCCATATCGCCGAATCCCATCGCCTTGCAGCGGCGCAGTTGGCCGTTGCGCAGGTCGTGCAGTGCCTGCGCGATCACGGCCTGATTCAGCGGATGCGGCGTGGACACGGGCTATTTCCTCCCGCTCATGACACGTTCCCGCCGTTGCCGCTTTCCAGATCCAGCAGACGGCGCGCCAGACGCAGCAGACGGAACAGCTTGACCAGTCCGGTATCGCTCAGCCGGGAAAACGAGCCGCCGCCCTGAAGCAATGCACCCAGGTCCGCTGCCCGGCGGGGCCAGTCGAATGCGGGAGAGGGCAGGCCGCAAAGGGCCTGCAGCAGACCCAGAACCGCGGCCGCGAAGGGCGAATTCCCTGTGCATTCAGGCGAGCACACGAAGCCCAGTCCCGTATTGCACACCTCGATGCAGTTTCCGATGCCCGCCTCTTCGGCAATTTCCTGCGCGAACTGGGCGATATGCACCTGCAAGCGTTCCGGCGCATCCAGGCTCGGTTCGATATACCAGACATCCGAAATCGGATAGAGCCCACCGGCCTGGACGGGGATCGCTCTCAGGGCATTGCGTTCGAAGTCGGGTAAAGCGTCGCCCATCTGTTCCGCCACCAGGTTCTGGATCGATTGCAAGCGCTCGGTCGTCGGCGCCGGTGACACGATATGCGCCTGCAGGCGCTCATCGGGCTTGCGCTCAGGGAGTTCTTGATCGGGTGTAGTTGCCTGTTCGACTCCGGGCTTGTGCTCGGCAATCAAGATAGCCCCCATCGGCGCAGGCGAACTTTCGCGCACCGCGACAACAGGTGGCAGCAATGGGGGCGAGGCTGGTTTCACCGCTATCGGCTCGCTGTTCAGCGCCCGTTGCCGGATCTCGCCGTCGGTGATCTCGAGACTCAGCGTGTCGTAGTCGGCGCCGAGCAACTCGGCCATCTGGCCGACCAGTTCGTCCTGTACCCGTTGTGGTGAGAATTCCTCCGGCTGCATGTCGAACTGGGCCAGAACCTCCTGAAAGAGTGTGGCGAAATCGACAGGCAACGATCTGCCTGGCGCTCGTCGCTCCCAGGTGCGCTCGCACGCCTTGCGCAGCACGGCCAAGCGTTCCACCTGATGTCGGCCCAAGCCACCGTAGAGCACTGTCGGAATGGCCGGCAATAGGTAACGGACAGCATCCTGCATGCGGCTGATGTGTGATTGCGGCACCGGGTAGCCATCGGCGGCCAGCCTCCGGGCAAGCTCCGATTGTGATAGTGCCTGCAGACCTTCCTCTTCATAGAACGTCCGTGCCTTCTCGATGCCCAGCGCTCGCTCGATGAAGGTCAGGCCACCCCGCAGCTCGTTTTCGGCCAGGTGCCCGGTCAGCATCACCACCTCTCCCCGTTCCGGCCAGGGGCGGAACAGGCAGGCGATGCGGAAGAAGCGCTCGTCCCTGGTCTCGCTCCACAGCTCGCGCAGGATCGCCAGCCGGGTATTGCCGCCGTTGCGGATGATGTAGTGCGGCTCACCCGGGCGCCGGGTAATGGCTGGCGGGGCATCCAGCCCCCGCTCGCGGATCGAGGCCTTGATCTCGTCGAAAGCTGGGTTGCGGGTGACGCGGGGGTCGTGGTCGTAGGGGCGAAGCTCGTCCAGGGTGACCACCATGGGGGTATCCGCGATCGGATCGCTCAATGCTGTGGCGCTGGGACTGCTGCGCTCGAATCCGGCGGCGAGCAGTTTGCCCGCCACGTCCATGGGGGTCGAATCAGCCATGCGCGGTACCTTCCGATGTCCCGGCCAGCCGATCGGCACGGCGGAGTTGGGCGCGGGCATTGAGCCCTGCCCGGTGGTCGCTTGCGGTCGAGCTGGTATAGATCGACGCGCATCCCGGCTTGAAGAACTTCAGGTGTCCACCCGGCGTGCGAACTACGCCCCAGCCTTCGCTCAGGGCGAAATCGATCAGCGCGCGCAGCCGTTTTTGGCCCCTGGCCAGATCATGTGTTTTCGCCATGATCCGGTATCCTGTTCCGCATAGTCGCACCGGGCCGCCCGGAAACTTGAGCAAACCAGGCTCGCCAGTCGGGAAACAACTCCGCTGCCAGTTGGCGCATCGTCTCCAGCGCCGCAGGCGCCACCCGGCCCGGCGGCTGCCGGTATTCGACCCGATGTACCGGCAAACCCTGCATCGAGGCGCGTGGATAGGCTTCGATGGCGGGCACGTCGGTATCCAATACGTGGATGCTGGGATGGCCCTGAAAAAGCTCCCGCAGGGTCTGCTGGATCAGCCGTGCGTTGGCGGAGACCGGATGCACCCGGTTGATCAGCAGCCGCAGCGGCGGAGGCTCGATACCCAGGTGTCGGTAGGGGGCGATGTCCTCGATCAGTTGCAGGGTGCCCCGCCTCAGTTCGCGGGCCGCCAGTATTTCCGGCGTCACCGGCGAAAGCGCCAGCCGGGAAGCCAGCACCGCCATCTCCAGCATCACGCTGCGCGCGCCTTGTGTATCGATCAACAGAAGATCGTAGAAAGGCGCCAGTACCGGCAGCAGGTTGCGCAGCCGCAGCCGGCCGTCCGGCGCATGCAGCAGCAAGGTGTTCAGTTCGCCCCGGTCATCGTTGGACAGCACCAGATCCAGGCCGGCAATCGAGGTATGCGAAACCACTTGTTCGATGCGCCGCTCATTGAACGCCAGCAACTCGTAGATGCCGCCCGGTGCGCGGTGCCTCAGCGGGTAATAACTGGAAAGAGTCGGCTGCACGTCCAGGTCCAACAGCAGTACACGTAACCCGGCATCGGCCACGAAACCGCCGAGGTTTGCTGCCGTGGTCGTCTTGCCCACGCCACCCTTGGTGGAAATGATGGAAACGACCTCCATGGCGTCAGCACCGTTCCCTGAGGCGTTCTGCGATCCACTGTTCGACCTCCACCGAGTCCCAGCCCACCGCCCGCACCCCAAGGCGTAGGGCCTTGGGAAACTTGCCTTCCTTCATCAGGCTGTAGATGTGCGCTCGCTTGAAGCCGGTCTTGGCCTCTACCTCGGCGCGACGCAGGATACGGTGTTCGGTCGGCGGGGCCGGATCGATGATCTGCGAAGACATGATGAGCACTCCTTGACGCTCCATGGCGCAATCGGGAAATTGCCCCGCATTCCATCGGTGCAGCAGCCGGAAAGCACTGTAGTTGCAGCATGCCGCACTGCAATTGCAGTCGTCAGCCCATCCCCTGCAGGTGTCGCCGGGCCTGGGCGAGTTTGCTCCACAGGGTCCGCTCGCTGATGCCCGGCAGATGTTCGTGATGGGCCAGCAGGGCGCTGATCACCGAATCCATGTTGCGAAACGAGGAATACGGCGCACCGCCCGGCGACTTGCCCAGCAGCAGTGACAACAAGGCACCGATGATATTGAGATAGGTCGATTCCGCGCGCGGTCCTGGTTCGCGCGCCTGCTTCTCCGGCTCTTCCTGGCGGGCCTCGAGCAAGGCGGTGTGCTCGGCCATCAGGGCTGTGTGGGTCTGCTGTAGTTCTGTGAGCCTGCCTCGGGCAGCCTCCCGTTCCGCCAGCAGGAAAACGAGTGAATCAACGCTCAGGGCGGGAGGCTGGAGGCATTCGCTCTCGTCGAACAGGAAGGCCGGCCTCTCGCCGGGGTAGTGGTGTGTCATCCAAGCCCGCAGCTCTACATGTCGGACTACGGTTGAGGGATCGTCTGGCGCGAGCCGTTCTTCGGTGTGCGGCGCACTAGGTCTGTGGCCGGCGAGCTCCCGGTGTGTCAGGGCGTCCAGAATCCGCTCGGTGTTCAGGCGCAGCATCGGCCAGCGACGAAATTCGCCGGGATCGGGCAGGGCTCGGCCAGCCAGCTTGGAAAGAATCCGTCCTTCAAAATGCAGCAGATCGCACCAGCGGATTGCCGCCTCGATCGGGCGGTAATACGTCTTCGCCGCAACTTGCGGCCGGCTGCTCCTCGCCATGCCCGGCTCCTTCCCACAATCGACACGGCCATCATTCTTTATATGGGAGCGTGGATGAAAAGGGCATTCAGGAACTTCGTTCAGGCCGTAAAGGCGAGGTCCTGCGATGTTGCGCATCATGCAAATGCGCTGACGGCCAGCGCAACTTATGCCTTTGGCGTTTATCGGCCAGTGATCGCACGCTGCGAATCGGGTATTCAGTTCCCATCGGCGATTGTTCCTGGCTCGTTCGGTCAGAGGCGAGACCGAAAATGCATCGCGGGATGCGCGAGGCGGCAGCTAGGCCGCGTCCAACGGCATTTCACCCACCCGGCTGGCGCGTTCGATGAACCCGCTGAGTTCGTCCTCAGCCTTCTGCGCCGAGTGGAGCAGGTAAGTCGTCAGCAGAGCCATCGGGCAATCCAGGGTGCGGGCGACCACATCGCCGCGCTGGCAAGGTGGCAGATGGGCTGCGCTAGAAAAACCGATGCCGTAACCTGCCGCCACCAGTGCGACCATCAGGTCATGGGTGGTCACGTACTCAGCCACCACCGGACGGACGTCGACCGTGCCCAGCAGTTGGTCCAGGCGCTGGCCACAGCCCTCGCAAACCTGGGGGTGGCAGAGGATCAGCGGGTAGCTCACCACTTCCTCCAGCGGAATCTGCTGGTGGGCGAGCAGAGGATGGCGCGAGGGCAGCGCGACGACCAACGGGTCTCGCCAGACCGGCTGGCTGATAATATCGGCTTCGTGCTTGTCTGCCACCGCCAGGCCGACATCGTAAAGATCGTCCTTCAAGCCTGCCAGAAGACGCGATAGCGGTACCTCGAACAAACGAATATCAACTTCCGGTGCTTCGCATCGACACATGGCAAGCAAGGCCGAGAGGCGCGCCGGTGCAATCCCGTCTGACAAGGCGATACGCAGGCAAGCACGGCGTTCCGCCGAGGCCGCTTGTGTTTTGCAGCGCGCTTGCTCGCAAACCCGTAGCAAACGTCGGGCTTCTTCCAGCAATACCTGCCCCGAGGCAGTCAGGCGAATCCCGCGCGGACTCCGCTCCAACAGCGTTGTTCCCAGGCTTTCCTCCAATTTGCGGATGACGCGCGACAACGGCGACTGCTCAATATGCAGTCGCCGGGCCGCCCGGCCGAAGTGCAGTTCCTCGGCCACGGCAACAAAACAACGGAGATGGCGGATGTTCATCTCATTACCCTCGCCAGTTGCAACCAGGCAAAACCTTACGCCAAGTCTGCGATTTATGCCAAATCAATGCCCTGTAAGCTTCCATGAAGATCCGCGGGATTCCATGGAGGTTGTCAGCCGGACTTTCGACATGGATAATTGAGAGTAATTCCTATTTGGTTTGGACAAACACCTTTCGAGTCGCCCGTGAGTGCCGCCGAGTACGCTTCTCCTCCCTCTGTCGAAATGCTCTACAGCGACCACCACGGTTGGCTGCATGGCTGGCTGCGCCGGCGGCTCGGGTGTGCAGCGGAAGCGGCGGATCTCGCGCACGACACCTTCGTGAGGCTGCTCGGTAGCCACACCCGGCAGCGCTTCGACAGCGTGGCCGAAGCTCGTGCCTATCTGCGCACCACGGCGCAGAACCTGTGCATCAACCTCTGGCGCCGGCAGGAAATCGAAAATGCCTGGCTCGACACCTTGGCGACCACGCCCGAAGCCCATTACCCGTCGGCCGAGCGGCAGGTCGTGGTGCTGCAGGCGCTGGAAGAAATCAGCGCCATGCTGCACGCGCTGTCGCCCAAGGCCGCGCGCGCCTTCACGCTGGCTGTGGTCTGTGAAATGACCGACGATGAAGTCGGCGCCGAGCTGGGCGTTTCCGGCCGCATGGTGCGCAAGTACATCGCCCAGGCCATGCTCGGTTGCCTGACCCTGCGTGCGCGCCAGACGGCAGACGAATTGCGCCGGGAATACCCGCTTTGATCCTCCTGCCATGACGCGAGCTGCCGCTACGACGTCCGAACCCTCCCATCGCATATTGGAGCAAGCGGCCGAATGGTATGCCCGCCTGCGCGATGGCAAGGCCAGCAGCCGGGATCAAGCGGCCTGGCAGGAATGGCTGCATGCCGCCGAAGAACATCAGACCGCCTGGCGCTACGTCCAGGAGATCAGTCGAGGTTTCGAGCCGTTGCGCGGGATGCCCGATCCGCGTCTCGCGGCAAACAAGCTGTGCTCCGCCAACGACCGCCTGCATGCCCGTCGGCGTGTCCTGGCCAGCGTCGCGCTGCTCGCCGGCGGCGGCCTGCTCGGCTGGATGGGCTGGCGCGAAGCCCTGTTGCCCAGCAGCCTGATGGCCTGGGCGGCGGATCACCACACCGGCACCGGCGAACAGCGCGAAATCACCCTGGCCGACGGCACGCGCCTCTGGCTCAACACCGCCAGCGCCATCAATGTCAGTTTCACCGCCGCGGAGCGTCGCGTCGCACTGGTCACCGGCGAGGTCTTCATCGATACCGCGAAGGATGCAGCCCGCCCCTTCCTGGTCGAAACCGCTCACGGCCAGATGCGCGCCCTCGGCACCCGTTTCAACGTGCGCCTGGAAGGCAGTGAAACCCGGCTGGCGGTGTACGAGGGCGCGGTCGAGATTCGCACCGCTTCCAGCGGCAAAACCTCCGTCATCCCCGCCGGAAAACAGGCCGATTTCACGGTCGACCGCATCCACGACCCAAAAACCGCCGACATGGCCCGCGAAGCCTGGACTCAGGGCGCCCTGATCGCCGACAGCATCACATTGCGCGAGGTTGTGCACGAGCTGCGCCGCTACCGCAAGGGCCACCTCGGCATCGCCGACGAGGTTGCGGATCTCACCGTCTACGGCAGCTTCCCGATCCAGGACACCGACCGGGTGCTTGCCATGCTCGCCTCGGCTCTGCCGATCCGTATCGAACAGCCCTACGCGTGGTGGACCAGCATCGAGAAAAGGCAGTAAAAGGAGTCTTGTCTTTGCCGGTCCCCGGCCAGCAACCACCGACCAGCGGTGGAAATCAAGCCCGATTGGTACTACTGAATGAGGACAGAGCAATGATTGAATACACCGGCGGAAACATTCTCCACGCTGATGCAGAAGCTCTGGTCAACACCGTGAACTGCGTCGGCGTCATGGGACGGGGGATTGCCCTGCAATTCAAGAACGCCTACCTCAAGAACTTCATGGCCTATGAAGCGGCTTGCCAGCGGCAAGAGGTGCAGCCTGGCCGAATGTTCGTCTACGCCACCGGTGAGCTTGCCAACCCGAGGTTCATCATCAATTTTCCGACCAAGCGTCACTGGCGTGGCAACAGCCGCATGGAAGATATCGAATCCGGCCTGGTCGACCTGGTTGAAGTCATTCGCCGCAACAACATCCAATCCATTGCGATTCCTCCCCTCGGCAGCGGTCTGGGCGGGCTGGAATGGGATGACGTCCGGCCGCGTATCGAACAGGCGCTCGCAGTTCTGCCGCAGGTGCAAGTGTTGCTGTATGAACCCAAAGGCGCCCCGACATCCGACAAGATGCAGCACAAGCGTGAAGCACCCAAGATGACAGCCGGCAGAGCGGCTCTCGTGGAGTTGATGTCTCGTTACCTCAAAGGCCTGCTCGACCCTGCCGTATCGCTGCTGGAAGTCCACAAGCTCATGTACTTTCTGCAGGAGTCAGGGGAGCCCTTGCGCCTACAGTTCAAGGCGGCTCACTACGGCCCTTATGCGGAAAATCTTCGCCACGTTCTGAACGCCATTGAAGAGCATCTTGTTTCCGGTTATGCCGATGGCGGCGACATTCCGGAAAAGACCCTGGAACTCGTGCCGGGTGCCGAAGATGAAGCAAACCAGTTTCTTGCCCACCACCAAGCGACACGCGAGCGCTTCGACAAGGTGGCTAATCTGGTCAGTGGCTTTGAATCTCCCTACGGGCTTGAATTGCTCTCGACCGTTCATTGGGTCGCCAAGGTTGGCGAGGCCAGAACGGTCGATGAGGTCACGCAACGTGTTTACGCCTGGAATGATCGGAAACGCCAGTTCATCTCACGGCAGATCGGGCTGGCCATGGACGTCCTCACCCGAAAAGGCTGGGTCAGGCATTCGGCAACGGCTTGAGCCTTCTGGGTTTGGCTGTTCATGATCTTCGACATCAATCCGCAGTACTGCATTGCCGTTGCCAATGCCGAACAGGTGAGCCAGAGATACTGGCAGGCCAAGGCGTCTATCCGTCGGCGAGACACTCAGCAAACGGTTGGGCAGGAATTCATTGGTGAAGGGATCAGCCAGTGTGCGGCGCACAACGCGGCCTTTCATGCCGCCAAGCTACACCTGCACACGCTTGAAGCCCCCGAAGGCTGGCAGGGTTGAGTGGCTGGCGAAGCGCTATCCCTGCTGCAGCAGTTCCTGAATCTCCGGCAGCGGCATGAACAGCAAGCGTCCATTTTCCGGTGCCTGGCGGAACCCAAACTCCAAGTAGAACCCGGCTGCTCTGTCGTGCTTGGCATCTACGGTGAGGCCCATGCAGCCCGATAACTCCGCTACTCGAATTACTTTTACCATCGCATTGATCAGCAGAGTCTGCCCCAAGCCCTGGCCCTGGAAACGGCTATCGACGGCCAGGCGGGCCAGGCGAACCACAGGCAGTTGATGGGTGGGCAACTTGTATTTCTTGATGACATCAGGCGGTAGCGCACTGACATCGACGTTCGCATTGGTCAGCGCGTAGTAGCCGGAAAGCGCGCCGTCCGTTTCTCCGCAAAATGTGCGGGTAATGTTCCTCGCCTCGTGCTGAGAGGCAGTCTCGGCGAGATAGCTGTTCAGCGCCGGCGTGCCGCAATCGAAACGCGAACGTGCATCAAGAAGCTCCCTCGGCAACCTGGAGAGCGGGTGAATCTTCGTTGTCATCAACGACCTCACGGTATTGGGCCAGCGCCTTCTTCAATTTTGCGTTCGGCGAACGCGGCTTGGCCAGTTGTTCCAGAAACCACTCCGAGTCCCGTTCGGAGAGGACGATGTTCTTCATTTCATGACGGTCGATGAATTCCTGAGCATGCTGATGCACCACCTGAACGATGTACGCGTTCACGGGAATGCCCGTCAGTTCAGCAGCTCGCTGGATTGTTTCCTGTACGTTCAAAGGAACCCTGGCCGTAATCCGGCCCTTCTCTAGATGATTCGCACTCATGCGCGACATAGTCAGTACCTCCGAGAGGTATATGCAGATGTAGGGGCTTTTGCGCCCTGTCGTATCGGAGAATGATCAAACCTCGATCACTTCCTCAGTAGCTTCCGTACCGGCGAGGCCTGCTCGCGGGTGGAGATGTTCGAATGGGTAAAACGGTTGAGTATCAAAATCACGGCATGGGCTTTCTCCTTTGGCGGATCATTCGCCTGAATTGCATCGAGGTGCCAATATGGCACCATTTGTGTTTTTTGGCAAGCATTCCGTGCCGGATCGGCGTAAACTGACTGCTTCAAAAATTTTCAAGATTTTGGTTCCGGGTTTTGCCCTCTCGCTGGTTTACCAGGGTGAGAAGCGCATCATCATCGTAGAACCCGCCACCCAGGCGAGACGTGCACCGGGCAGCAAGCCGGTGTCGGCCCAGGCAGCCAGATGGAACATGTGATGAGGCGCTTCGCTTCATTGACCCCTGAATTGAGGAACGCCATCCATGTCTCGCCCTTGCCTGAGCCACGCGGCCGAACAAACGCCCGCGCCACGTTTCCCCACTGCCCGCCCGCTGGCGCTGGCCGTTCATCTGATCGTCTTCGGCGGCGCCTTCGCGCTGGCAGCCCATGCGCCGGAAGCGCTCGCCCAAAACGCGCCCCAGGCCACGGCCTCGCGCGCCTATGACATTCCGGCCGGGCCGCTCTCCAGCGCACTGGTGCGCTTCGCCCGCGAAGCCGGGGTCTCGCTGGTCGGCGCCGGCAATGCCGCCGAGGGCAAGCGCAGCCCAGGCTTGAAGGGCAGCTACACGGTGCAGGGTGGTTTTGCCGCGCTGCTCGCCGGCAGCGGGCTGGAAGCCTTCCGGCAGGCGGATGGCAGCTATGGCCTGCGGCCGGCGCCGGTGGTGGACAAGAGTGGGGAGGCCGTGCTGGCACCGATGACGGTGACGGCTACTGCGGAACGGCATCCGGGTGATCTGCCGCCTGTCTATGCAGGTGGCCAAATTGCACGCGGTAGCAGAATTGGAATGCTGGGCAACAAGGACGTTTTGGATACACCATATAACGTCACGAGTTATACCGCCGAGTTCATCGAAAATACTGGGGCAAAGACCCTAACCGATGTATTGACCAATGACCCATCGGCCGCACAACGCGTGTCCTCATCGGTTGCCATTGACTATAACAGCATTCGCGGATTTGTGCTTGGGGAGGGTACTGGATCTGCTTCATTTAATGGCCTTTACGGGATTCTGCCATATTGGCAGTTAGCCGATTTGGGATTCGCCGAACGTGTTGAGGTCTTCAAAGGACCAAGCGCACTATTAAATGGTATGCCCGTCGATAACTCTGTAGGTGGAACGATAAATATCGTGAGCAAGCGCGCACCGCTTGATCCCGTTGCCCGGGTTGGACTTGGCTACTCAACAAGATCACTGGCAACCGTCTCAACCGAATTGAGTCGCCGATTCGGTGAAAATAAAGAAATCGGTATTCGGTTTAACGCAACTCGTCGTGATGGCGAGAAAGCCGTTCGATCTGCAGAAGAGGATACGACCTCTCTCTTCCTCGGGATGGACTACACCGGAGAACGCGTCCGAGTCTCTGCGGACTTTGGCAGACAAAGAAGGGATCTTTCGGGGATGACGAACAACGGATTTCTCTTGGCCACCAATGTCCCTGTTCCCTCGAAATTGCCTGACAATACGCTAAATCTAGCGCCACCGTGGATTTATTTTAACTCAAAAGACACCTTTGGAATGATTCGCGGTGATATTGATGTCAACGATAATCTGAGCATTTACGGCGCCTATGGCAAAAACAAAAATGAAACACATCGTGCCGAATCAGGTTATTACACGATTAATAACACACAAGGTGATTTTAGATTTACAAGCTTGAGCGGAACGCTAGATTTGATTGATGTTGAATCAATAATGACGGGCGCTCGATATCTGTTAAGAACAGGTCCAATCAAACATACGCTAGACGTTAACTGGAGTCAATTAAAACAGAATTACGATACGGCGACCACCAATAATGCAACCATTGGCTCAGGCTTGTCGAATCTATATAACCCAACTCAGTTCTCGATGCCAAACTTGGTTTTTCAGCCAGTATATCACTGGCGAGAAGACGAGCGAACCAGCCTAGGAATTTCGGATACCGTTTCCATGCTAGACGATCAGTTTCAAATAACTATTGGAGCACGAAAGCAAACGGCTGAACGGCGGCAGTGGCGCGCGAACGGCGTACAAACAAATGACTATTCCAGCAGCGTTTGGAGCCCGGCTGTTTCGGCCCTAATCAAGCCTTTCAACAACGTATCCCTCTACGCCAACTACATTGAAGGCTTGCAACTCGGTCAAATCGTCGGCTCTACTTATCGAAATGCAAACGAAGTATTTCCGCCCTATCAGTCCAAGCAATATGAAATCGGCGTTAAGGTCGACTGGAACCGTCGCTTGATGACATCGCTGGCGGCATTCCGGATCAAGCAACCCAGCGCCATTTCCGTTCCGTCCACGTCAGGTGGCTTGCCAACGTTGGAGCTTAATGGCGAAGTTCGCAACCAGGGGGTCGAATTCAACTTTTTCGGAGAGCCGGTTGATGGTTTTCGCTTGAATGGGGGTATCACATATTTGGACGCCGTTCTGACTAAGACGGCAGGCGGCGTCAACGAAGGCAATCAGGCTGCCGCAGCATCCAAATGGCGAGCCACGTTGGGTACTGAATGGGATGCCACCTTCCTGCCCGGCCTGACTTTCACCGCTCGTGTCCGCTATGCCGGAAAGGCGTATGTAAACGCCGCCAATACGTTGTCGGTACCTTCCTGGAATCTATGGGATGCCGGTGCACGCTACCGATTCACATCACCTTGGAACAAGCCAGCGTTCATCAATCTGAACGTGACCAATGTCTTCGACAAGAACTTCTGGATTGCCATCGGCAATGGGGTGACGATGCCGGCGCCGCGAACGATCAGCCTGAGTACGAGTTTCGACTTCTAACCTCTCCACTATTTCTTGAGATTCCAGCCGTTTTACCGGCTGGAATGGAAGTCGGATGAATGACCATTTCCGCCAATCCATGGCATGGCTGCACACCTGGGCCGGGCTTGTGGCCGCCTGGGTGCTGTTCTTCGTGTTCATCACCGGTGCGGCCGGCTATTTCAACACCGAGATCGACCACTGGATGCGACCGGAATTGCCGATGGTCAGCAGCCAGCCTGTGCTTTCCGCCGAGGCCAGTGTCACGCTCGGGCTGGCGCATCTGCGCGTGGCTGCGGTCGGGGCCGATGAATGGATCATCAACCTGCCCGGCGGGCGCAGCGGCCGGCAGGTGGGCATACTGTGGCGCGAGCCGGCGGCGCCGGGCGAACGGGCCGGCAAGCTGCATCGGGCGATGCTGGCCGCCGACGGCGGCGTGGTCGGCAACGAGGGCGTGCGCGCCACCGGCGGCGGCAATGCCTTCTACCGCATGCACTACCTGTTCCGCTACCTGCCGCGCGATGCGGCGATCTGGCTGGTCGGCGCGGCGACCATGCTGATGTTGCTGGCACTGATCACCGGCGTGATCGTGCACAAGAAGATATTCGCCGATTTCTTCACCTTCCGGCCGGCCAAGGGCCAGCGTAGTTGGCTGGATGCGCACAACGTGCTCGGTGTGCTGGCGCTGCCGTTTTTTCTGATGATCACCTACAGTGGGTTGCTGTTTTTCCAGAACCCGTTGATGCCGCTGGGCTTCTACGGCATCGGCGAGGCGTCGGTGGTAAAAGCCGTGGCGCCGGTCATGCCTGCGCCCCTCACTGTTCCTGCCGAATTGCACGATCCCTTGCCGCTGGTGCGAATGGCCGAGGCGCAATGGGGAGCGGAGCGGGTGGGCAGCGTCAGCATCAAGCACCCCGGCCTGGCCGATGCGGTGGTCATGCTACGCGCCCGGCAGGAGGATGGCGACGCGCTGGTGGCCGGCAACCCCAGCCTGCGTTTCGACGGGGTCAGCGGCGCCTTGCTTGATCCTCCGCCCTTCCAGGCCAGCATGAGCTACGCCCGGCGGGTGATGCTGGCGCTGCACGAGGGGCGTTTTGCCGGTGTCGCTCTGCGCTGGCTGTATTTTGCGTCCGGCCTGCTCGGGGCGGCGATGATCGCCACCGGGCTGGTGCTGTGGACGGTGAAGCGCCGCCAGCGCCGTTTGAAGGCTGGCGAGCCGGAAGGCTTTGGCCTGCGCCTGGTGGAAAGCCTGAACATCGCCACGGTGGCCGGGCTGTGCACGGCGGTGGCGGTGTATTTCTGGGCCAATCGCCTGCTGCCGGTGGACATGGCTGGCCGTGCCGATTGGGAATTCCATGCCCTGTTCATCGCCTGGGGGCTGCTGTTGGCGCATGCGCTGTTGCGCCAGCGCTTCGCCTCGGCCTTGCGCGCCTGGGCGGAACAACTGTGGCTGGCGGCGGCGGCTTTCGGTTTGCTGCCGGTCGTCAATGCGCTGACGACGGATCGCCATCTGGGCGTGACGCTGCCAGCCGGCGATTGGGTACTGGCCGGGTTTGATCTGACGATGCTGGGACTGGCGGGGCTGTTCGCGGCGATGGCTTGGCAGGTGGGAGGCAAGCTGCGCGGGGGAAATCCGGTGCCGCTGTCCATGGCAGGTGCGCAGGCATGAGGCGCCGGACCGGAACGCGTTATCGCTGGATGGTGGCCAGCCGGGTACTGGCGGCCGTACTGGGCGGCTATGCGCTGACCTCGCTATTTACCGCCGCACTGGCCTGGCTGATGCTGCGGCTGGTGGATTACCCGGCGAACGACGCGCGCTTTATCGCCACGATGGGGAGCTTTGCGGTGTATGCCGTGGTGGCGCTCTGGGTGTTCGCCGTGCGCAGCGCGACACGGGCCTGGGTTGGTCTGGCAATGGGCATGGCTGTGCTGGGTCTGGCGCTGTTCTGGCTGAAGGGGGGCGCATGAACAGCGGGGCGATGCTGTTGGCTTCCAGCGGCTTGGCCTTTGCCGGCTGGGGGGCCTTGAGCCTGGCGATGGCACGACACTGGCAACAGGCATTGGGCGGACACCCGGCTTCGCCGGGCATCCGCAGGGGCTTACGCGTGCTGGGTGGCCTGTTGCTGGGGGCGTCGCTGGCCATTTGCCTGTTCGAGCGGGGTATCGGTCCGGCCCTGGCGCACTGGTTCGCGGCGCTCAACCTGGGTGGGCTGGCGGTCGTATTACTGCTGAGTTACGCGGCGAACAAGTTTCATCGCGCATGCCGATCCAAGGCAGCGTGACCTGTTTCCGGACACGCCGGGCAAGCCAGGGAGGTTCATCGTACCCAGCCAGCCCGACGTTGTTTCGGACCTGCCAATTTGGGAAGGAATTCCGATGAAACTTGAATCATGGCGTCGGCCCCTGGGTGCGCTGGGTGGGCTCTCAATATTAGTGTTGCTGCTGTGGTGGGCTTTCTTCCGCACCGTCGAGACGGTGGAGACGGTCGAGGTACGCCGGGGCAGTATCGAGAATGCCGTTACCGCGCTGGGTGTGTTGCAGCCGCAGCGCTACGTCGATGTGGGGGCGCAGGTGTCCGGGCAGATCAAGCGCATTGCCGTACGTCCCGGCGACAAGGTGAGCAAGGGCGATCTGCTGGTCGAGATCGATCCGGCCATCCAGCAGGCCAAGGTGCAGACGGACCGCGCCAGCCTGGCCAGCCTGCGCGCCAAGTTGGCCGAACAGGAGGCAGAACTCGATTTTGCCCGCCAGCAGGCGGAACGCCAGACCGCCCTGCAGGCCGATGGGGCCACCAAGGCCGAGGACGTGCAGAGCGCCCAATCGCAACTGCGGGTGACGCAAGCCCGCATCGCCAGCTTGAAGGCGCAGATCGACGGGGCGCAATCGACCTTGCAGGGCAACGAGGCCTTGCTCGGTTACACCCGCATCTACGCGACTATGGACGGCACGGTGGTGACGCTCGATGCCCGCGAAGGCCAGACCCTGAACGCCACCTACCAGACGCCCAACCTGCTGCGCATCGCGGACCTGTCGCGGATGACGGTGTGGACGGAAGTGTCGGAGGCCGACGTCGGTCGCATCCGCCCCGAGATGCCGGTCTATTTCACGACCCTGGGCTTGCAGGATAACGCCGGTCAGCCACGTCGCTGGGAGGGCAAGCTGCGCCAGGTGCTGCCGGCCCCGCCGGCTGTCGCCAACGCGCCCGCCGCCGGCCAGAACGCGGCACCGGCCGGCAAGGTGGTGCTGTATACCGCGCTGTTTGATGTGGATAACGCCGATGGCGCGCTGATGCCGCAGATGAGCGCGCAGGTGTTCTTTGTGCTCGGCAGCGCGAGAAATGTGCTGTTGGCGCCGATGGCGGCACTTGCTGCGGTCGACGGGCAGAAGGGTCATTTTTTGGCCAAGGTATCGGTCGACCGTGAAATTCAGGAACGGACAGTGCGCATCGGCGTGCGGGACCGGCTGAACGGCGGGGTGCTTGAAGGCTTGAGCGAGGGCGAGCGCCTGGTGACGGGCATCAAGCAGGCGAAGGCATCGACGAGGCTGCGCTGGTGACTTCCGATACGCCCTTGATCGAACTGAGCGGTATTCGCAAATCCTACGGTGGGCAGGCGGGGGAACCAGCGGTCGAAATCCTGCACGGCATCGACCTGACGATTCACGCTGGGGAATTCGTGGCGCTGATCGGCGCTTCCGGCTCTGGCAAATCCACGCTGATGCACCTCCTCGGCTGCCTGGACCGGCCGAGCGCTGGCGCCTACCACTTCGCCGGGCGTGACATCGCCGATTTCGGCCCGGACGAGCTGGCCTGGCTGCGCCGCGAGGCCTTTGGCTTCGTTTTCCAGGGCTACCACCTGATCCGCACGCTGGATGCCAGCCACAATGTGCAGGTGCCGGCGGTGTATGCCGGGGCGTCGGTTGAGGAACGCTCGGCGCGGGCCGCTGCGTTGCTGACCCGCCTGGGCTTGGGCGAGCGGGCCGGGCATCGCCCGAGCCAGCTTTCCGGCGGGCAGCAGCAGCGGGTGTCGATTGCCCGCGCGCTGATGAACGGCGGCCACGTGATCCTGGCCGACGAGCCGACCGGGGCATTGGATTCAAAAAGCGGCGTCGAGGTCATGGCCTTGCTCCGCGAGTTGGCCGAAGCCGGGCATACGGTGATTTTGATTACGCATGATCCGCAGGTTGCCGCCCAGGCCAGGCGGGTGGTGCGGATCAGCGATGGAAATATCGTTGAGGATACGGCGGGCGCTGATTCAGGCGCGATTTCCGGCCAAGCTTCGCTCGACCCGGCGCATTTCATGGAACACCTGGCGCAGGGTGTGGCCAGCGGTGCATCCTGGTTGGCGGATATCCGCGAAGCCCTGGGCAGTGCCTGGCGGACCTTGTGGGTCAGCCGCTTTCGCACACTACTGACGCTGCTCGGCATCGTCATCGGCGTGGCTTCGGTGATTGTGCTGATGGCAGTGGGGCAAGGCACCAGCGAGGCGACGCTGGCGAAGATGGCGGCTTTCGGCAACACGCATCGGATGTCGATCCGCCCGGACACCTATGGCACGCGCGGCCTGCGCGGCGTGCTGACCGAGGCCGACGTGCGCCTGGTGCGCGAGGTGCCTAACGTGGACATCGCCATGCCCTTCCTGACCGGCAGCGCGATGCTGCGTGCCGGGGCGACGGATGCCAGCGCTGCACTGTGGTCGATGGGTCACGAAGGCGTCCGACTGTTCAACTGGCAACTAGCGCGCGGGGTGTTCTTTTCGGCCGAGGACGAAGCACACATCGCCACGGTGGCCGTGCTGGGCAAGACCGTCAGTGATCGCTTCTTCGCGGGCCAGAGCCCGGTCGGGGAATACGTGCTGCTCAACAGCGTACCGTTTCGCGTCATCGGCGAACTGGCCGAGACCGGCGAGCCCGAGGGTGACAACCTGGTGGCCATCCCGTTCTCGACGGCCAGCCGCCGGGTACTGGGCACGCCCTATCCAGGGCTGATCCAGGTCAAGGTGCATGACCCCGAGCGGATCAACCGGACGGTAGACGACATTGGTACGGCGCTGGAGCAAGCCCACCGAGTGCGCGACTTCGCCGTCGCCAACAACCCGGCCCGCGCCAAGCAACAGAACGACGCGGCAAAACAGCAGAGTCTGCTGCTCGCGCTGATCGCCGGCATCTCCCTGGTTGTCGGCGGCATCGGCGTGATGAACATCATGCTGATGGCGGTGAAGGAGCGTACCCGCGAGATCGGCATCCGCATGGCGACCGGGGCGCGGCAGAGGGATATCCAGCGCCAGTTCCTGACCGAAGCGGTGATGGTATCGCTGGTCGGTGGTGTGGCCGGGCTGGTGATCGGGCTGGCTATTGGCGCGGCGCTGATCTTTTGGGAGGTGCCGGTGGTCTTCTCGATCCGGGCGATGCTGCTGGCCTTCGGCTGCGCGGTGGCGACAGGCTTGATCTTCGGCTTCATGCCGGCGCGGCAGGCATCACGGCTCGATCCGGTCGTGGCGCTGGCGGGGGAATGAGCATGCGGATTTTTGCCCTGATTTCGCTGTTGACCGTGGGACTTGTCGGTTGCGCGGCGATGGTGTCGGAAGTCACCAAACCTGAATTGCCTGCTCAGTGGCGCAATGCGCCCAGTGCCGAGGCCGCCACGGTCGACCGGGCTTGGTGGCGGAATTTCGGTAGCGACGAGCTGAGTGCCTTGATTGAACGGACCGAGGCGCAGAGTTTCGATCTCGCCGCCGCCGAGGCGCGTATCCGCCAGGCCGAGGCGACGGCTCGAATGATCGGCGCGGATTTGTGGCCGACCGTGACGGGCGGGCTGGCGGCGGAACGCAGCGGGGCGCTGCACGGCCAGGCTGGGGCTGGAAACAGTTTCGACGCCGGACTGTCGGCCAGTTACGAGGTGGACCTGTGGGGCCGGCTGCGAGCAAATCGCGATGCCGCGCTGGCCGACCTTCAGGCGAGTACCTTCGACCGCGATGCCGTGCGGCTGTCGGTGACCGCTGCCGTGGCCTCGAACTGGCTGCAGGCGGTCGCCGGGCAGGAACGCATTGCGATCGGCGAACGCAACCTCGCCACGGCCGAGCGGCTACTCGCCTTGGTCGAGGCACGCGCCCGGGCCGGCGCGGCGACGCCCCTGGAGGTGGCGCGTCAGCAGGGTCTGGTAGCTGCCCAGCGACGAGCGCTGGCCAGCATCCGTCAGCAGGCCGACGATGCACGCACGGCGCTGGCCGTGTTGCTGGGACAGGCATCGGCGCCGGAGACGCGAGGGGTTCAACTTGCTGTACTGAATCTGCCCGGCATCGGCTCTGGCCTGCCGTCCGAATTGCTCACCCGCCGGCCGGACATCGCTCGTGCCGAGGCCCATCTGCAAGCGGCCGATGCCAGCGTGCAGGCCGCCCGTGCGGCGCTGTTCCCCAGTCTGAGCCTGGGCGCCGATCTGGACAGTAGCGGCAACAGCCTGCGCCGGATTTTCGAGAACCCGGTTTATTCGCTGGCGGCGGCGTTGACCGCACCGATCTTCAACGCTGGCCGTCTGGCTGCCGGGCGTGATCTGGCCGAGGCCCGCTGGGCGGAACTGCTGGCCAACTACCGGCTAGGCATCGTTACCGCCTTTGGTGAAGTGGAAAGTGCACTGAACGCGGCAGCCCGACTCGATGAGCAGCTTGCCGCCCAGGCCGAGGAACTGGCCCAGGCTCAGCGGGCGATGGCCTTGGCGGAAAGCCGCTACCGGGCTGGTGCCGAAACGCCCATCGTGCTGCTCGACACCCAGCGCACGCTGTACGCGGCACAGGATGTGGCGGTGCAGTTGAAGCTGGCACGGTTGCAGGCGGTGGTGGGTCTGTACAAGACCCTGGGTGGTGGGTGGCGAAAGGGCGCTGGGTGATGAGCCTGGCCCCGACACCTACTACCCGGCGCGACAGCGACAATATCCGGGAACGTTTCCGGAAGGTAAAGCTACGTCCGACCGTGGCCCGGGTGCGCGTTCTGGGATGCCTGGAAGAAGCTCCTTCACCGCTGGCGATGGAGGACATCTATCGAATTCTGCTGGTCGAGGATGCCTATGTACAGGCTTCGACGGTCTATCGTGCGCTCAATGATCTGACTTCGGCTGGTTTGCTCCAGCGCGATTGGGTGACCGGGGCGCATCGGGCACGGGCGCTGTATTACCCGGCCAATGCAGCGCTCGAACCACAGGGGATTCATCGATTGATGTGCCGCCGATGTGGGCATACGGAGATTTTTTCCGCCCCTGAGCTACCTGCCTTGTTATTGAAGGCCTCCGGTTTGCCGATGCTGGCCGATACCAGGCAGAGCCTGACGATCAGCCTTGATTGCCTGGGCTGTTCAAAGGAATGCCGCGGGAGCGGTACGGCGCATGCTGCTGGCGGGAGTTTTTCGAAGTGAAGCTACAACGGCCCCTGATTATCGGAGGTGAAAGCCGGTAAGGGATCAATCCGCAAGGAGGGAGAGAAGAGCCGCGATGGAACTGAGACTGCTGCGCTACTTCGTTGCCGTTGCGGAGGAACTGCACCTGGCGCGCGCAGCCGAGCGCCTTGGGGTGGAGCAGTCTCCCGTTTCCAGAGCCATGCGCGATCTGGAAGGTTTGCTGGGCGTGCGTCTGTTTGATCGCAGCCGGCGCCGCACCCGCCTGACTTGGGCGGGTAAGGTATTTCTCGACGAAAGCCGCCGGGTGCTCACTCTGGTGAATCAGGCCAGCCATGCTGCCCGCGCCGCTGCTCGCGGTTGCCGGGATATGCTGCGGGTGGCGGTGAGTGATGGCCTTGGTCAGCCCCGTGTCGCCACGCTGTTGGCCGATAGTAGGGAAGAAGAACCGGAACTGGATCTTCGGCTCTGCGAAATGCCCCTGGCCGAGCAGGCCAGAGCGCTTCTCGATGGCACGCTCGATGTGGGTTTCGCACTTGCCGACAAGGCCGGCAGCGGCATTGCGACGGCCCCAGTGTGGCAGGATCGACTCTGCCTGCTGCTCCCCGCGCGCCATCCTCTGCTGGGGCTGGCAGAAGTGTCCATTGCCCACGCACTGAAGTTTCCGCTGGTGCTCTACCACCCGGACAGTGAATCCGAAGGCCATCCCGCCCTGAACCTCCTGCTGCAGGCGTCAGAGAGCCAACCCAGGATCGCCGACACCGTCACCACCCCGGGCGCCATGCTGACCCTGATCGCCGCCGGCTACGGCATTGGCTTCACCAGCCACACCATTGCCACCGGCCTCCACCGCCCGGACCTGATCCCCCGCTCCTTGGCTGGCCCACCGATTGTGCTCACGACCTACCTGCTGCGTCGGGAGGGGCTGATGTCGGAACCGGTGAGACGGCTGGTGGAGCGGGTGAGGGGTGGCATGGACGAGCAACGCTGAAGAGGTGTTCAGAAAATCGCAGCTTTGCTTTCGAGGCGCCGGATGTCTCTTCGCATGTTTAACAAAGAACGATGGTCGCTTGGTGTCTTGGGAAAGGTGATGAAACCGATCCCGGTCGGGTGACGAAGCTTGCCATGTCGGCCTGGCTCGAAACGCCATCCGCTCCGTAGCATTTCCTTGATCAGGCGGTTGATGTCCTTGTCGTTGCAGTAGTGCATGAATGATCCCCATGGTTGTTGAGCAACCGTGAGGATCGGATTTGTCGACGATGCACACCCGACACGTCGCCGAATGTATTTCTCACAAATTCCCGGGGCTGGATTGGGGCATGCCAGTTCTTTTCTCGCGCTCCATGAGGTAGGAGGCTATTGCGTGTTGGCCATGATCGATCGCGACCCAGAGGGCGTCGAATCGCTCCAGGGAAGTAGGCGCCATCAAGGTCAGGTCGGGGTCTCCACGATTGCTTCCGGCGTACTCGACGAGCATCCGGAAAGTCTCGAGGTCCCCTGTCTGCGCCGCGAACAGGGTCGGCGTCCATTCGGCGAGGTGATGAGCTTCCACACGGTAGCGTCGGTTGGCATCTGCACCGCCGTCCAGCAGGGCTTGGATCACGGCACGGTGATTGGCGGGCGGGAACGTGAAATAGTCGAGTACTGCGCTGAAAATCTGGCGTTTCCGCTCGCAGGTATTCCTGGATATGTGGCTGAGCGTTCGCCGCGCAGCAGTGTCGATATCCAGGACCGCGCCTTGTTTTGCATCGTAGGCGTTTGCCCGCGTCTTGCCTGATAGATAGGCTAGCTCCTGTGTTCGGTCGTTACGATGAAGGCTGTTGTACAGGAGGGTGACGGCCAGGCACAGCGCGGAGGGGAGAAGGTCGCATTTTTGCTCTACGTCAGCGCCGAGTTTGATTAATCGGCGAACGGTTTCGGCATCGGCCATTTCGATGGCGATCTGGAGTGGCGTTTCGCGACGGGTGGATGAAGGACGATTGACTGTGTCTCGTGAGAGTTCAAGGCTCAGCAGGTGATCCATGATGAGCGTGTCTCTCTGTTGCCATGCCCGATGCATGGCGTAGGACAGTGGCCCCTCACCGGATTCCGGAATGAAGTCATTCGGGTCGCCACCGGCAGCGAGCAACTGTTTGACATCATCCAGAGTGCCCTCCTGAATCGCGACCATCAGGGGCGTTCGGCGGGTTCTGCCTTCGGCGTACTTGGTCTTCTGATTGGGATTGGCGAGGTGCTTGTTGCCGAGATTGAAGGCATCGTCAGCGCTCCGGATTTCCACGGGGGGAGGAATTCGATCCTTCGCTTTCTGCGGGGCAAACATCTGTTCGAAACCAAAGGCGATACGACGTCGTTCCTGGGTGTCCAATGGGCGTTTCGGGCGCTGGTTCAGGCCGAGCATGAACGTCTTGTCCCAGTAACCATTGGCAACGTCCATGTCCCCCACGCCAACGGCGTACAGCAATGCTTCATTCAGGATCGGGTGTTGATTCTGCCCGGCCCGCCACCATGCGCCGGAAACTGCTTTGGCGTAGAGGTTGAGGGCGGCCTCCTTCTGGCCCAGCAGTGCCGCATGCCGTGCGGCAAACCAAGCGTGGATGTAGCGATAGCCGGATTGCAAGCCGGGATCGGCCCGATCGATCAGGCTCAAAAGCTGATCGAGTCTTTCTTGAAGGGCCTTCTTGTCATGTCCCTTGGACGAGAACATCAGCTGAATCGTATCGAGCAGCGGGATTATCTGGCGACGCAGCGGAATATCGCCTGCGCGGTGGCTCGTCTGGCTGATGGCGCGCAAGGCGTCTTCGAGCCCCCATGGTTGTTGGCTCCGCAGACTCAGGTTGCGCTTCACTGCCTCCCGCAGCTCGGTCGGTAACGATTGGTAGGCGCAGGCCAGCAGGAGCCATCCCGACAGGAGAGGGATCTCCGGCGCCGATGCGTCCTTGCCGATCGCCGCCGCAACCTTGGGTGCATAGGGCCAACCAAGCTTGCCCACGGGTTCGCCAGCAATCCAGCGCTCGATCGTTCTTGGGTCGGCTTCGAGTTCGTTACCCAGATTCGTGAGCAGCTTCTCTTCAGGTACTTTGGTGTGATGCGAAGCGAAGGCCAGCCAGGCTTTGAACGGCGAAGTGCCCCATTGTTCGAAATCTGGAGCGCTCCTCCTGCTGGCAGCAAGGGTGAGGAAGCCGGCAAGCATCGGTGCCGTGAAGTGCTGTGGGATCAGCCTTTGCCCCTCGGCGGTGCTCAGTGGAGTGACGTCCAGATTCTGAGTCAATCCTTGCAGTGCCTCGGCGGTCCGAAACCAAGCGTAGCGGAAGGTTTCTGCCCAGTCTTTGCCACAATCAAGGGCGAGGGCGTTCGAGCAGGCATCTTCGATGGTTTGCAGCCTGTCGAACCCGCTGCTCTGGCGTTCGTCGTTCTCGTTGGCCAGGTCATCGAGATCCTTGTCTTGCCCAATCTGCAGGAGGTGGGGCCGATAGCCCGCAGCTTTGATCAGGGCTCTGAGAAGGTCGCCCAGGCGGGGGATGATGGTTTCTTTGCTCATGTTTATCAGGGCGGGAATTTCCCGCCCCCTCCCTGATTAGCGCTTGCCACCCTTTGCCGCCGCACGTTGTGCGCGAGCGGCAAAGCTACCCTTGGACACACCGCCTGCCTTCGCGGTCGCGCTCTGGATACGCGCTGCAGCGGTCTGGGTCATCGGGGCAGCCGGAGCCTTGGGAGCAGAAGTCTTGGTCGTCATTGTCATTCCTTTCGAATAGAGTAGTGCCAAATCGGCACACCGTCATCTTGCGGAAAGGGCCTCCAGGGCTCACGACACGGTACCGAGGGAATTTCCGAATTTTGTACAGAGGCGGTTTGTAGAGGCCTAGCTGTAGCGTAGGGAAATTGACGGGCCGGATATTCAAGTCCACAATCGAGTCCATACCCTGTCAAGCAGGGTTGTGGAAAATGGTATTTATCAACGGGTTAGGAAACCGGTAACGTTCCCATCGCCCGCTCCAGATTGAGTTCAGGCAGGTCGTTGATCTGCGAAAAAAAAGCCAACCGGTTCCGGTTGGCTTTTTTTGTTTTCCGATCAGATTCTGTGCGGAACGGGCCGTTTTTGGCCAGAAGCGGTCGTTGAGCGATTCCCCCAAAAGCCGACGAATGCGGCCCGATTTATGCTAGCGTTCTTGTCTGCCGCTTTTCACGACTTTTTAGTGGTCACGTTTTCCAAGTCTTAGCCCATGAAGGCACGTAACGGTGCCCGGTTTCGGCGATATGACAATCCTAAGTTAGGGAGGCAGGTGCCGAGTTAGGGCGCAGTACTGTCTCCCTAAATCAAAGCTAGCTTTTTTGGATACACCGCATGCTATTTTCTAAAAGGAAGGGATTGTCCCCTGCCAGAGAAGCCGTCCAGAAAGAGGGCATGGACGACGCATTGAGGCATGGTCTCTGGAACGCGCTGCATCTCTGTATTTGGCAGTGCATTACGTACACCCACTACAACCAGACTTTTCGCTCCTCGAACGTCTACGACCTGTTTCAGCATTACTGGCACAACCTATTCAAGATTCCCCTCGATAATCTTCCTGAATACCTAGACGGCGCGCACAGGCGAGTCAGGAAGCATTTTTTTGAGTGTCAGTGGCATGAGGCTTACGACTTCATTGAGTTCACCGCACAAAACTGCCCTGAGGAACTCAAGGATGAGTACGTAAAGTTCTGCAATCACATACTCGAGAAGGAGCTGTCTGCTTATAGATTCGTAGATTTACAACTTACGGACATCACCAGCGAAGAAGAAATCGAAAGTATCGAGGCAGCTATAGGCGCGACCACGAAGTACTCTGGCGCAAACAAACATGTTCGAACCGCGCTAGGGTTCCTTTCAGATAGAAAGTCCCCGGACTATCGGAATTCGGTCAAAGAATCAATCAGTGCGGTGGAATCGTTATGCGTTTCCATTTCTGGCGATCCGAAAGCCACCTTAGGCGCAGCCCTAAATTCGATAGAGCGCTCCCATCAACTGCATCCTGCATTTAAGAAGGCGCTTTCCAGCTTGTATGGGTATACGAGCGATTCTGACGGAATCCGACATGCCCTATTGGAAGAAAGCTCGATCAGTTATAGCGATGCGAAATTTATGCTTGTGGCTTGTAGCGCGTTTATAAATTATGTACTCGGAAAGACGAGCGAAAAAAGCTAACCCGGCAGTCGAGCGGACCTGCACGAAAAGCCGCGCAGGCCGCTCACTTCTACGTTAGCCATCATCGGACGCAACCATGACGACAATCACTGCCGCAATCGTAAAGAAAGCAATTCGTCGCTACGACAACGGTGAACGCCCTTATCGGTTCACCAAACCCCGTGCATGGTATTTGGTTGGTGATAATGACCGCGTCTATCCCCTCAAGTACATTTATGCACTTGCCACAGACCAAACGCCGAGTTCTTTTAACACATCAGACCCAATACGGGAGTTCGGTCGGTTAGGGCTTGACTTAAAGCGAGAACCCAAGGACTTAGAAGCTGAGTTTTCAAAGCGTGTTGAGAAGTCACTCAAGGACCCATTAGCACGAAGCGCAAGACTGGCAAAAGCTCCAAGAGTGCCGAGTCTGAGCGTCCGGGAAGTAGTCGCATACGAGCGAAACCCTGACGTTGTTGCAGAAGTTCTTGCACGCGCCAAGGGAGTCTGCCAAGACTGCAAAAAGCCCGCGCCGTTTTTCAAGAAATCGAACGGCGAACCATACTTGGAAGTTCACCACGTCCAGCAGTTGGCTGACGGCGGGGAGGACACCGTGGAAAATGCCATCGCGGTTTGTCCGAATTGTCATCGCAAAGCTCATTATGGCTAACCCATCATTCCACCGGATTCTGCGCGATAACCCGTCGTTCGAGCGGGACAGCCAAAATGCTGCGCATTTTGGTTCCCTCCGCTGCGCTCCGGCTGCCCTCAACCCAGACGTTGAACGTCCGCTTTTTCGAGCGGGCAATTACCGCTTTGGGTCGAAACCTGTTATGCGATTGCATCTGGTCGGAATAAATGGGCTGGAAAATTTAGATTAGCCGGACCGGATCGCATATTGCGATTTTTGGAATTTGACGATCTTCATTCGCGCTCGGCACTCAGACTGAATCGCACTAGCTCCATTACCGAGTGGGCGCCGATTTTTTCCATCACCCGGCTGCGGTGCACTTCGACGGTCTTGATGCTGATGCCGAGCTGGTCGGCGATCTGCTTGTTGAGCATGCCGGCGAGGATGCGGTCGAAGACTTCGCGCTCGCGGGCGGTCAGGCTGGCGAGGCGGCGGGCGGCGTTTTCGGCGCGCTGCAGGCGGCGTTTGCTTTCCTTTTCGGCAGCGATGCAGCGTTCGAGGCAGGCCAGCAGGTAGCGGTCGTCGAGCGGTTTTTCGAGGAAGTCTACGACGCCCTTGCGGAAGGCGGAGACGGCCATGTTGAGGTCGCCGTGGCCGCTCATGACGACGGTCGGGATGTGGATGCCGCCGTTCTGCAGGCGGTCGTGTAGTTCGAGGCCGCTGGCGCCGGGCATGCGCACGTCGACCAGCAGGCAGCCGAACAGCACCTGGTCGCAGATGGCGAGAAAGTCCTCGGCCGAGGCGTAGGACTGGACGACGTAGCCGTGCGCCTTGAGCAGCCAGACGAGCGATTCGCGGAAGGCGTCGTCGTCGTCCACCACGTAGATGGTGTATTGCACCTTGTCGAGGTCGGTCATGGCTGCGTCGCTTCCCGCAGGGGGCCGCCGGCGTTCTCGCAGGGCAGCGTGAAGTGGAAGATCGCGCCGCCCGCCGGGTTGGCGTCGACCCACAGGCGGCCGCCGTGGAATTCGACGATGGTGCGGCAGATGTTGAGGCCCATTCCCATGCCGTCGGCTTTGGTGGTGAAGAAGGGGGCGAAAATTTTCTCGCGGTTCTCTTCGCCAATGCCCGGCCCTTCGTCGATCACCTGCGTTTCGACGAAGGCGCCGGCGCGCAGCGCGCGGATGCTCAGGCGGCGGCCGCGCCCGCGTTCGCCCGCGTCGAGCATCGCGTCGATGCCGTTGCGGACGAGGTTGAGCACCACCTGCTGGATCATGATGCGGTCGGCCAGGACGCGTGGCAGGCCGGCGGCGGCGATGTCGATGGCGATGCCCTGGCGCTGTGCGTCGAGTTCGGCGAGCTGCGCCGTTTCGCCGATGATCTCACGCAGGTCTTGCGCGTCGAGCGTCGGTTCGCTGCGTCGCAGATAGGTGCGGATGCGGGCGACGATGCCGGCCGCGCGGATCGCCTGCTCGGTCGCCTTGCGCATCGGCCCGAGCAGGGTCTGCCGGTCCGCCGTACCTTCTTCGAGCAGGGTGACGCAGCCGCGGCAGTAGTTGGTGATGGTCGCCAGCGGCTGGTTGAGTTCGTGCGCGAGGCTGGTCGCCAGTTCGCCGACGGTGATCAGGCGCGAGGTCTGCTCCAGGCGGATGGCGTCCTCGCGCTGCTGCGCCAGCCACGCGGCGCGCTCGGCGGCGGCCGCCGCTTCCTTCTCGCGCAGCTCGCTCTGCAGGGCCTCGAACTCGCGGCCCGTCCGCTTGAAGATTTCGAGCGCGCGGGCGATGTCGCCGATCTCGTCGCTGCGTTCGCCGTCGCCGATCGGCACCGCGTAATCGCGCGCGGTCAGGCGCTGGATGACGCCGGTCAGGCGGTCGAGCGGGCGCGTGATGCTGCGCGCGATGAGTGCGACGAGCAGGCCGGTGATCGCCACGACGACGACGAAGCCGGCGAGCAGGCGGAGGAGGATGGCGCGGATTTCGAGGTCCACGTCGTCGAGGTAGATGCCGGTGCCGACGAACCATTGCCAGGGCGCGAAGGGCAGCACGTAGGACGCCTTGTCCACGCTCTTCCGGCTGTCCTCCTTGGGAAACCGGTAATAGACCGTGCCGCCGCCGGCCAGCGCCGTGTCGCGCTGCGTGCGCACGAAGTGCTGGCCGTTGCTATCGACTTCGTCGGTGAAGTTGCGCCCCTCCCACTGCGGAAAGTTGGGCAGCAGGATGGAGACGCAGTTGAAGTCGTCGACGAAGAAATACTCGTTGCCGGCGTAGTGCAGCGTGCGCAGCTCGTCGAGCGCCGTCCGCTTGGCGCCCGCCTCGTCGATCTCGCCGCGCTGGAAGCGCTGGTACTGCCACTGCAGGATGCCGCGGGCGACTTCGGTGAGGTGGCGGATCTTGGTCACGCGGTCGTCGATCATCTGCTGACGCAGCGACTGCATGGCGAATCCGGTCAGCACGATGAAGCCGACCAGGCTGACCAGGCTGGCCGCCAGCAGGCGCAGGCGGATGCCGAAGCGCAGCGGCGTTGGGTTTGCGGTGGCGGTCATGGCGAATGAAGTCGGGCGTCGGGAGCGGCCAGGTCGAGGCAAGCGGTCGGGGCGGCCGGCGTGCCGCGCATGCCTGCGCTAACGATACGCCAGCCGTGCCGGCTTGTGTCCCGCCGGGGTGGAATGAGCCGCCATTCTGCGCGCCCCTTGGGGTTAACCCTAGTTAGGGCGCGCCCCAATTACGCCCGTTTTGCGATCCCCATAAATTCCTGACGGCCCGTTTTCTTTGCGCATCGTGCAAACGTCGCGCGGGCGAGCCGCCTATTCACAGGGTGCATAACAAAACCAATATTTTGGGGACTTACTGATTATGGATGTATTGGTCATCATCGCTTCGCTGGCCTTCCTCGTCATCATGGCGTACCGGGGGTTCAGCGTCATTCTGTTCGCACCGCTCGCCGCGCTCGGCGCCGTGCTGTTCATCGATCCGGCCGCCGTCGGGCCGGTGTACGGCGCGATCTTCATGGACAAGCTGGTCGTCTTCGTCCGCAACTTCCTGCCGATCTTCCTGCTCGGCGCCATCTTCGGCAAGGTCATCGAGCTGTCCGGCAACGCCAAGGCGATCAGCTCGGCGGTCATCCAGATCCTGGGCAGCAAGCGCGCCCAGCTGGTGATCGTCATCACCTGCGCGCTGCTCACCTACGGCGGCGTTTCGCTGAACGTCGTGGTCTTCGCGGTGTACCCGTTCGCCGCCGAGATGTTCCGCCAGAGCAACATCCCGAAACGCCTGATTCCGGGGACCATTGCGCTCGGCGCCTTCACCTTCACGATGGACTCCTTCCCGGGCAGCCCGCAGGTGCAGAACATCATCCCGACCACCTTCTTCGGCACCAACACCTGGGCCGCGCCCTGGCTGGGAACGATCGGCGGCCTGATGATCTTCGTCGCCGGCATGTGGTATCTCGACTCGCGCCGCAAGAAGGCCGTCGCCCTCGGCGAAGGCTACGGCATGAACCACATCAACGAACCGGAAGCGCCCGACGCCAACGAAAAGCTGCCGCATCCGCTGGTCGCCCTGCTGCCGCTGGTGCTGGTGTTCGGCCTCAACTACGTGTTCGGCAAGCTGATTCCGCAGCTCTACGGCGACGCCAGCTACACGATCACCCTGGCCGGCCTGGCCAAGCCGATCACCGTGCCGATCGCCGCCAACGCGACGATCTGGGCGGTCGAGCTGGCGCTGATCGTCGGCATCCTGACCGTCGTCGCCACCGGCTACAAGACGGTCCTGCCGAAGTTCGCCGAAGGCAGCCGGCACGCCATCGGCGGTTCGCTGCTGGCGGTCATGAACAGCGCCTCGGAATTCGGCTACGGCGCCGTGATGGCCGCGCTGCCGGGCTTCATCATCGTCGCCGAGACGCTGCGCTCGATTCCCAACCCGTTGGTCAATGAAGCCGTTTCGATCACCGTGCTGGCCGGCCTCACCGGCTCCGCGATCGGCGGCCTGAGCATCGCGCTCGGCGCCATGGCCGACAACTTCATCGCCGCCGCGCACGCCGCCAACATCCCGCTCGAAGTCTTCCACCGCATCGCGTCGATGGCTTCCGGCGGCATGGATACGCTGCCGCACAACGGCGCCGTGATCACGCTGCTGACCGTGACCGGGCTGACGCACCGCCAGTCCTACCGCGACATCTTCGCCATTACGTTGATCAAGACCTTCATGGCCGGGGCCACCATCGCCCTGTTCTACATGACGGGCATCGTCTGATCGCCTGAACGGAGGAACTCAATCATGCAAAAAATCAAATGCGCGCTGATCGGGCCGGGCAACATCGGCACCGACCTGCTCTACAAGCTGAAGCGTTCGCCGGTGCTCGACCCGGTGTGGATGGTCGGCATCGACCCCGAATCGGAAGGCCTCAAGCGGGCGCGCGAACTCGGCCTGAAGACTTCGGCGCAGGGCGTCGACGGCCTGCTCGAACACATCGCGGCCGACGGCGTGCAGATCGCCTTCGACGCGACCTCGGCCTACGTCCACGCCGAGAACAGCCGCAAGCTCAACGAACTCGGCGTGCTGATGATCGACCTGACGCCGGCCGCCATCGGCCCCTTCTGCGTGCCGCCGGTCAATCTCAAGGCGCACGTCGGCCAGGGCGAGATGAACGTCAACATGGTCACCTGCGGCGGGCAGGCGACGATCCCGATGGTCGCCGCGATTTCCCGCGTGCAGGCCGTCGACTACGGCGAAATCGTCGCCACCGTGTCGTCCAAGTCGGCCGGCCCGGGCACGCGCAAGAACATCGACGAATTCACGCGGACCACCGCCGGCGCCATCGAGAAGGTCGGCGGCGCCAAGCGCGGCAAGGCGATCATCGTGATCAACCCGGCCGAACCGCCGCTCATCATGCGCGACACCGTGCACTGCCTGACCGCCGACGAACCCGACCAGGCGAAGATCACCGAATCGATCCAAGCGATGATCGCCGAAGTGCAGAAGTACGTGCCGGGCTACAAGCTGGTGAACGGCCCGGTGTTCGACGGCAAGCGCGTCTCCGTCTTCCTCGAGGTCGAGGGGCTGGGCGACTTCCTGCCCAAGTACGCGGGCAATCTGGACATCATGACGGCCGCCGCCGCGCGCACCGCCGAGATGTTCGCCGAGGAAATCATCGCCGGGCGGCTGACGCTGCAGGCGAAGGCTTGAGGAGAACGCGATGACGCTCAAAGGCAAGAAAATCACCGTCCACGACATGACGCTGCGTGACGGCATGCACCCCAAGCGCCACCTGATCAGCCTCGAGCAGATGAAGCGCATCGCCTGCGGCCTCGACGCGGCCGGCGTGCCGCTGATCGAAGTGACGCACGGCGACGGCCTCGGCGGCGCCTCGGTGAACTACGGTTTCCCGGCGCACAGCGACGAGGAATATCTGAAGGCCGTCGTGCCGCTGATGCAGAACGCCAAGGTGTCGGCGCTGCTGCTGCCCGGCATCGGCACCGTCGATCACCTGCGCATGGCGCGCGACCTCGGCGTGTCGACGATCCGCGTCGCCACGCACTGCACCGAGGCCGACGTCTCGGAGCAGCACATCACGCTGGCGCGCAAGCTCGAACTGGACACCGTCGGCTTCCTGATGATGGCGCACATGAACACGCCGGAAGGCCTCGTCGCACAGGCCAAGCTGATGGAAGGCTACGGCGCCAACTGCATCTACGTCACCGACTCGGCCGGCTACATGCTGCCCGACGACGTCAAGGCGCGCATCGCCGCCGTGCGCGCCGCGCTCAAGCCGGAGACCGAACTCGGCTTCCACGGCCACCACAACATGGCGATGGGCGTCGCCAACTCGATCGCCGCCGTCGAGGCCGGTGCCAATCGCATCGACGCCGCGGCCGCCGGCCTCGGCGCCGGCGCCGGCAACACGCCGCTCGAAGTGCTGATCGCCGTCTGCGCGCGCATGGGCATCGAGACCGGCGTCGACGTGTTCAAGATCCAGGACGTCGCCGAAGACCTCGTGGTGCCGATCATGGACTTCCCGATCCGCGTCGACCGCGACGCGCTGACGCTCGGCTACGCCGGCGTCTACGGCTCCTTCCTGCTGTTCGCCAAGCGCGCCGAGAAGAAATACGGCGTGTCGGCGCGCGATATCCTGGTGGAAATGGGGCGTCGCGGCATGGTCGGCGGTCAGGAAGACATGATCGAAGACACCGCCATCACGCTGGCCAAGGCCAAGGGCCTCTACGCCCGGTAGGACCCGACAGGACGGAAGCGCCGTCGCGGCGCGCGTCCGACTGCCGGTCAGGGGTTTGCGCGCACCGCGGGCAAACCCCTTTTTACTTGGCGGCATCGCCGAACTGCCCTATAACGCCACATTGCACTGCTGCCGGAGCGATTTCCAGATGTCCATCCCGAACGCCAATTCTCTTCTCGACGAACTGCGCGCCGTCCTCGGCGACGATTCCGTGATCGCCGGCGAGGCGATCGAGGCGCGCTACCGCAAGGAGTATTTTTCGCCGCAGCCGGCCGCCTGCCGGCCGCTCGCGCTGCTCAAGCCGCGCAGTACCGAACAGGTGGCGGCGGCGCTGCGCCTGTGCAACGCCTACGGCCAGCCGGTCGTCCCGCAGGGCGGGCTGACCGGGCTGTCCGGCGGCGCGCTGCCGCAGGACGGCGAAGTGCTGCTCTCGCTCGAACGTCTGCGCGGCATCGAGGAATTCGACGAGTCGGCGGGGACGATGACGCTGCTCGCCGGCACGCCGCTGCAGGAAGCGCAGGAAGCGGCGGCGGCGAAGGGCTTCCTGCTCGCCGTTGACCTCGGCGCACGCGGCTCGTGCCAGATCGCCGGCAACGTCGCGACCAACGCCGGCGGCAACCGCGTCATCCGCTACGGCATGACGCGCCAGCAGGTGCTCGGGCTGGAGGCGGTGCTCGCCGACGGCAGCGTGATCAGCTCGCTGAACAAGATGCTGAAGAACAACGCCGGCTACGACCTCAAGCATCTCTTCATCGGCAGTGAAGGCACGCTCGGCGTGATCACGCGCGTCGTGCTGCGCCTCGAACCGCTGCCGACCTGCGTGCAGACGGCGATCTGCGCCGTCGATTCCTACGAGAACGTCGTCGCCCTGCTGCGCCATGCGCAGCGCCGCCTGTCCGGCCGCCTGTCGGCCTTCGAGGTGATGTGGGCCGACTTCTACGCGCTGGTGACGACGCGCATTCCGGGGCAGCGCGCGCCGCTGCCGCCGGGATCGCCGTTCTACGTGCTGCTCGACCTGCAGGGCGCCGACGCGGCGTCCGACGCGGCGCTCTTCGAGAGCATGCTCGAGCAGGCCTTAGGCGACGGCCTGATCTCCGACGCGGCGGTCGCCGCCTCGGAAAAGGAGATGCGCAGCTTCTGGCATCTGCGCGACGCCTCGGGCGAATTCTCGGTGGTCTGGCCGACCGTCGCCAGCTTCGACGTCAGCCTGCCGATCGGGCGCATCGGGCACTTCGTCGACACGCTGCGCGGCCGCCTCGAAGCGCGTTTCCCCGGCTGCGAATACGTCAACTTCGGGCACATCGGCGACAGCAACCTGCACGTCTGCGTGCATGTGCCCGGCACGACGCCGGAGAACTTCCCCGAGCACGACATCAAGGACTGCCTCTACGGCCTGCTGCGCGACTACCAGGGCAGCGTTTCCGCCGAGCACGGCGTCGGCGTGCACAAGAAGGAATACCTGCCGTATTCGCGCACTCCCGAGGAACTCGCCCTGATGCGCACGCTGAAGGGCGCGCTCGACCCGAAGGGTATTCTCAACCCGGGCCGCATTCTGTAGCGCAGGCCTTTCGCGGTCGGATGCGGGCGGGCGCCGCCGGGCCTTCCGCCGGCGGCGTCGCTTCGCGGGGCGCGCGCGCCCGGCTCGCCCGCTCGCCCGCTTCGCCGTCTCCGCTCAGGCTTTGGCGAGCCGCGCGTCCGCCGCCTGCGGTTCCCTGAACCAGGCCGGGCGCGGCAGGATCAGGGTGAAGGCGGCGCCCGGCGCCGTTCCGTCCGGTTCGAGAACGACGTCGCCGCCGTGGCGGCGCGCCAGTTCCCGCGCCAGATGGAGGCCGAGGCCGGCGCCGGAAATGCGCTGGTTGCCCTCGCCGCGCAGGAACTTGCCGAAGATGTGCTCGCGCTCCTCCGGCGGCACGCCGCGCCCCTCGTCCTCGACGCGGATCAGCACCTGCCCGGGGCGCGCGTCCGGCAGGAGGCGGATCGTCACCGGGCTTTCCTCGGGCGAATACTTGAGCGCGTTGCTCACCAGATTGGACAGCACCACGTCGATCAGGTGGCGGTCGCATTCGACCCACTCGGCCGTTTCCGGCAGGCGCAGGCGGAGGCGCTGCGCGCCTTGCAGCGCCTTGCCGCCGTAGGTGCGCACGAGGAAGTCGCGGAGGTCGACGCTTTCCAGATACAGGGCCAGTTCGGACGCCGCGAGCCGGTCCTCGGCCAGGCAGTTCTCGAGCAGGTTGAGCTGGCGGGCGACGGCGCGGCGGATCTTGCCGACCTTGGGCAGCAGGTCCGGCTGCCGCTGTTCGAGCGCGGGCCCCATGCGCTGCGCCGCGGTGTCGATGATCGCCAGCGGCGTGCGGAATTCGTGCGAGAGCATGGAGACGAACTGGCGCTGGGTGGCGAGCGTCTGGCGCTCGGTCTGCAGCGCCTCCTCGAGCTGCGTCTGGAGGGCGAGACGTTCGCGCATCTCCCGCTCCAGCTTGGCGTTGGCGTCGGCCAGTTCCGTGGTGCGGTAGTCGACCCGCGCTTCCAGTTCGCGCTCCACCCGGTACAGGGACTCCAGCACGAGTTCCTGCGCCAGTTCCTTCTCCTTTTCCGAGCGCAGGGCGCGCCGCGCCAGCAGGATGGGCAGCAGGACGAGGTGGATGAAGGAGCCGGCCTCCTGGCTGTAGTCGAGCAGCGGGCCGCCGGGAATCCAGCCCAGGCGATTGATGCTCTGGGCCGCGGCGATCACCACCCAGGGCACGAAGGCGAGCACGTACAGCCGCCGCTCGCGGTCCTTCCAGCCGAGGAAGAGGATCAGCGGCACGCCGAGGAAGCCGATCGGCAGCGCGAGCAGGCGCAGGAGCCGGCGCAGGTGCGCCCAGTCCACGAAGAAGGAGAGCGGGCTGCTCGCAAAGTAAACGGCGGCGAGCAGGATGAGCGCCGGAAACGCCCACGGCGCGTTGCGCCGGACGGCGAAGAGGTAGGAAAAGAAGAGCACATGGACGGCGACGAGCGGCCCGGTGAGCAGGCTCAGCATGCGGTCGTTCAGCGCCGGCGACTCGGGGTAGAGGTACTGGCTGGCGAAGCCGGCGTTCAGCAGGTGCAGGATGCCGCCGGCGATCACGTTGAGCGCATAGACGAGGTACAGCGGGTCGCGCAGCCAGACCCAGAACACCAGGCTGAAGGTGATGAGCAGCAGCATGGCGCCGCAGTACATGCCGTACAGTGCGTAATCGGTCCCGATCAGCGTGCGGAATGCGTGCTCCTCCCAGAGGTCGAGGCGCAGGTTCAACTCGCTGGCGGTGGCGATGCGCAGGAAGAACGGCCGCTGCACGTCGGTGTCCGGCGGGATGGCGAAGGCGAACTGGTGGTAGGGCCACTCGCGGCCGGCGAAAGGCAGATGGTCGCCGGTTTCGCTCGCCTCGTAGCTGCCGCGTCCGGGGCGGTAGAGCGTCAGGCGGTCGATGATCGGCGGCCCGATGCGCAGCCAGCGGGGTCTTTCTCCGGCCGCGTCGTCCGCTTGCGGCGGCAGGCAGAAGCGGACCCAGAGCACGTCGCTGGTCGG
This sequence comes from Candidatus Accumulibacter sp. 66-26, assembly GCA_001897745.1. Classification (GTDB taxonomy): domain Bacteria; phylum Pseudomonadota; class Gammaproteobacteria; order Burkholderiales; family Rhodocyclaceae; genus 66-26. The sequence continues at coordinate 22,951 of MKUH01000038.1, read as the reverse complement.
TGCGGCGACGAGCTGGCCGGCGAGCGGCACGAAGGCGGCCGCATAGGCGGGCGAGGCGACCTCGGCCAGGGTGAGGCGGCCGCCGGTGTCGCGCAGCAGGCTTTGCGCGGGGACGACGTCGCCGCTCAGGATTGTTTGTCCCGTGCCGGCAGGTGCCGGCACGGGACAGTCGGCGGCCCGCGCCGCGCTCGCGAGCAGCAGGACGGCGAGCAGCGCCAGCCGGCACCAGCGGCGGACGAGGGGGGCGGACTCGGCGCGGAATTCGCTGCGGAAGGAGGGCGGGCAGAAGGGCGGCACGGGGCGCTCGGGTCTGGTTGGCGGAAGGGGTTGTGAGGATCGGTGATTTTTGTCGTACCGCCCCTTCGCTATCATGGACATTCTGCCATGAAGGATTCCGATCCTTCCTCTGCCAAAACTCTCGGAGATTCCGGGAGATGCCAGCCACTTCGAGGAGAGCAAGCAATGACCGCCGGGCCCAGACGACTGGAAATCTGCATAGTCGAGGACGAGGCCGACCTCCGTGAAGAAATTGTCGAAGCACTGCTCGAAGCCGGCTTCGGCGTCCGCGGCTTTCCCGCCTCGCGCGAACTGTACGCCGCCCTGCTGGCCGCTCCCTGCGATATCGTCATCCTCGACGTCGGCTTGCCCGGCGAGGACGGCTTCTCGATCGCCGAGCGCCTGCACAGCCTCGGGCCGATGGGCATCATCATGCTCACCGCCCGCGCCCAGACCGAGGACCGCGTGCGCGCGCTGCTCGGCGGCGCCGACGTTTACATGGTGAAACCGGTGGATCTGCGCGAACTGCTGGCGGTCATCGGCAGCCTGGCGCGCCGTCTGTCGGCGTCCGAATCCCTCCCCGCCAACGCCCTGGAAACGATGGCCAGCCCCTGGGCTCTGTCCGCCGACGGCTGGACGCTGTTCGACCCGGACGGCGCCTCCCTGCCCTTGACCGCCCAGGAGCGGGCCTTCCTGCAGCGCCTGTGGCAGCAGGCCGGCGAGGCGGTGTCGCGCGAGGAACTGGCGGTGGCCATGGGCGGCGATCCCTACGAATACGACTTCCATCGTCTCGACACCCTGGTCAGCCGCCTGCGGCGCAAGGCCGCCGACCTCGGGCTGACCCTGCCGCTGCGCGCGGTGCGCGGCATGGGCTATCTTTTCATCCCCGTTTCCGAGCGCGCCTGAGACGCGCCACGCGCTCTTCTTCCGCATGCGCTGCGGATGAAGAGCGGGTTTTCTGCCCCGCCGGAAGCCTCGCTTCGAGGCATCCACTCCCCGTGCCGCCGGCATTTTTCTCCCCGTGCGAACGTCCGTGAGTTTTCGTCAGCGAGCGGCAGGCTCCGTGCGTGAGTCTGGACGGCGTCTAACCTAACATCCGGCCAATTAGGACGTTGGTCTGCAACGCGCGACGTTGCGGAAGCGGCCGCAAGAGCCGGATATCAGGGGGAGATCGCTTCCGCGGTGCGAAACGCCGCTGCGGGGCGCCGTTCGTTCGCCTTCCGTTTCCGTTTCCCGCTGCCTGCTTTCCGGAGTACCGCCCCAGGGGCGGTGCCGGGCCATGCGTCGCCCGCAACCGCCATGTCTGGAAGTGCCGCGATGAAAACCATGCCCGTGCCGATTGAGCCGCTTGCGCCGCTGGAGCGCCGTTCCCGAGTCAAGCGCCCTATTGCCCGGTGCGTTCGCGGCGCGTGGCTGGCGCTTTTCGGCGCGGCGATTTCGTCCTCGGCCTGGGCGGGCCTGACCGCCGCCGTGACCGTATCCGGCGCGAACCCCATCAATCCGGGGCAGACGACCAGCATCGTCATCGAGCTGACCAACAACAGCATCGATTACCCGCTGACCGCGGTCGGTTTTGCCAAGAGCCTGACGGGGACCCTGCCCAACGGCCTGAAGGTGGCGGGCGCGGCGACCAACACCTGCGGCGGCACGCTGACGGCGGTTCCCGGCACCCAGGCGATCAGCCTCGTCGGCGGAACCGTTCCGGTAAAGGTCGGCGTCGACGACGGCAAATGCACCATCACCATCCCGGTGACCGGGGCCGGTACCGCGGCGGGCGGCCAGGCCACCTACAGCTACACGCTCGGCGCCAACGACGTTTCCGGCGACGAAAACGGCGCGACGGTGAGAAACGCCGGCGCTTCCGGCCAGAACATCACGGTGAACGCGCTCACCCAGCCGACGCTCACGAAGCGCTTCGGCCCCGATGCGAACCCGGATACGGCGGTGCTCGGCGGGGCGCCGGTGGCGTTGACCATCACCGTGAGCAATCCGGGGGCGGTGGCCTTGCCGAATTTCAGCGTGACCGACGTGTTTCCCCTCGTGGGCGGCTCGCCCGCGATCAAGGTGGCCAATCCGACGGGCGCCGTTTCCACCTGTACCGCCGGCGGCACGCCGGCAAGCTTCGCCCCGGCGGTCGATGCCACGACCATCGTCGCCAGCGGCGGAACGGTGGCGGCCGGGGGCAGTTGCACGCTCACGGTGAATGTCGTCGGCGCGACCACCAACGGCAATTACACCACCGGCGCGCTGACCAACACGATCAACCGCAGCACCCAGTTCGCCAACGATTTCGGCCTGACGGCGCAGGCCGACGCCAGCGACACCGTCACCGTCCGCTCCCCCCTGCGGGTGACGAAGGGCTTCAACCACGCCTTCCTTTCCAGCGGCCAGAGCGACACCTTCGACGTCGTGCTGTACAACGACGGGAACGCGCCCCTGACGGTGAACAGTTTCACGGACAGCCCCATCGACGGCGTCGGCAATCTCGCCTACGGCCTCAAGGTCAACTCCGTCACGCCGACCTGTACCGGCGGCGGCACGCCCGGGACCTACACGCTCACGGCGAACAGCCTGGGGATTACCCAGACCGGCAACACCACGATTGCCGCGAACGGCTCCTGCACCATCCGCGTGAACTTCACGGGCACCGTGCAAGCGGCGGGCGTGCCGCGGCAATACACCAACACGATCGGCCAAGGCACGATCGGCACCGCCACGGCGGGCGTCGTCAACGAGTCGGCCACGTCCTCGGTGACCGTCGCCGACGACCTGCGCGTGACCAAGAGCGCGACGCCGAGCAGCGTGGTCCCGGGCGGTACGGTGAAATTCACGGTACGGGTGGAGAACTTCGGCACCGCCGCCATCAACAACGTGGTGGTCACCGACCATCTGCCCGCCAACCTGACCTTCCTCACCGGCGGCGCTTACGCCCCCTCCGTGGCGCCCGCCGGCTGCGGCGCCCTCGGCGTCGCCGGCGCCACGGGCGCCACGACGCCCGTGTTCACCGTCCCCACGCTGCCCGCCCGCGCCGACGTCAACACCGCCGGCTATTGCGACGTGACCTTCTGGGCCATGGCGTCGACCGGCGCGGCAAACGGCAGTTCGCTCACCAACACGATCAACGTCGGGGACGTCTGCTACAACGCCGGCGCGACCTGCAACGGCGGCACCGCCACCCCGCCCGCCAATCCGAGCGTCACCACCACGGTCGTGAGCGCCCGCAAGGTCTTCCATACCCTGGGGACGCCGGTTCCGAGCGGACAGCCGATCCTGACGAAGCCGGAGGGGACGATCGTCCGCCTCAGCATCGAAATCACCAACCTGTCGGCGAATACCCTGACCAACGTCACTATTTCCGACACCCTGCCGACCTCCGGTGCGGCGCAATTGCGCATCGCCAACCCGGCCAATGCGAGCAGCACCTGCGGCACCCCCGTCATCGACGCCGCGCCCGGCGGCACTTCCCTGGGGATGAACGGCGGCACCGTTCCCGCGCGGGCCAACAACGGCATCGGCGCCGCGGGCAGCTGCCTGGTGCAGGTGGACGTGGTGGGGCCGGCGGGAACCTTCGACAACACCGCGACGGTGGCCGGCACCCAGACCTATGCCAACGGCACTCCCGCGGCTTTCGGCCCGGTCGCTTCCAATCCGGCCCGGGTGGTGTACGACCCGTCCCTGCAGATCGTCAACAAGACCTTCAATCCGGCGGCGGTCGCCTCCGGCGGACGGTCGACCGTGCGGGTGCGGCTGAACAACACGGGGGCCGTGGCCCTGACCGGGGTCGCGCTTCAGGATCCGCTGCCGACCGGCATGGTCGTCGCCAATCCGGCCAACGCCTACTCGACCTGTGCCGGCTCGCCCACCTTCACCGCCGTTCCCGGCACCGGCAGCGCGAGCATGAGCGGCGCCAGCCTTGCCGGCAACGGCACCTGCGACTTCCTCTTCGACGTGGTCGCCACCGGCGCCGCGGCGTGGACGAACACGATTCCCGCCGGCAATCTCACGGCGGACGGCGGCATCCGCAGCCAGACGCCGACCAGCGGCGTCCTGAATCTGGTCGGTGCGGCGCCGCTCAGCGTGACGAAGGCGACCAATCCGGCGGCGCTGACCTTTCCGGGCCAGAGCAGTCTGCTGACCATCACGGTGACGGGCGGCTCCCAGCCCGTCACCAATCTGCAGCTGACCGACTACTTCACGGCCGACGGCAGCGCCGCCGGCGCGCTCAATGGCTGGCGCGTCGCCGCCACGCCGAATGCCGTCACCACCTGCCCCGGGGGCGCGGTGACGGCCCTGCCCAACGGCACCTCGGTCGGCCTGAGCGGGGTCAATCTGCCGGCCAGCGGCAGCTGCACGGTGACGGTCAATGTCACGTCGGTCACCGTCGGCGGGGTGAGCAACATCATTCCGGCGGGCGCCATCCGCACCGACCAGGGTTTGAGCAACCCCGGGGCGGCCATGACCAGCCTGTCCACCCAGGCCAACGTGGGGATCACCAAGCAGTTCACGCCCAACGTGGTCAAGCCCGGCGAGCGCGCCCGGCTGAAGATCACCTTCCACAACCCCACCAGCCTGCCGCTGGCGGACCTCGGCGTGACCGACAACCTGCCCGCCGGCGTCACCGTGCCCAGCGGGGCCAATCCCGCGACCACCTGCGTCGGCGGCACCGTCGGCAGCCCGGCGGCCGGCCAGGTCGTCGTCAGCGGCGCCACCCTCGGCGCGGGCGCGAGCTGTGTGGCCGAGATCGACGTGCTCGTGGCGGCCCAGGGCGACTACGTCAACACCATTCCGGCCAGCGCGGTGACCGCCACTTCCGGCGGGGCCCCGGCCACCAACTCGCAGCCGACCAGCGACACCCTGCGGGCCAAGGCGCCGCTGGAAGTGCATAAGGCCATCGGCGGCAATACGCGCGATCCGGGCAACCCGGCCGGCTTCACCACCGGCACCGCCAGCCGGGCGCCGGGCGCCACCGCGCCGCTCGTCATTTCCCTGCGCAACCCCAACGGCGTCGCCCTGACCGGCGTCTCGTTCACCGACAACCTGCCCGACGGCCTGGTGCTCGCCGCCCCGGCCACGGGCGCCGCCACGACCTGTGCCGGCGGCACGGTGGTCGCTGCGCCCGCCGGCACCTCGGTGCGCCTGGCCGGCGCCACCATCAACGCCAACAGCAGCTGTACGGTGACGGTGGACGTGCTCTCCAACGTTCCGGGCAACTATCTCAACGCGATTCCGGGCGGTGCGGTGACCACCGCCGAAGGCGTGGTCAACGAGGAAAAGACCCAGGCGGAACTGCTGGTTTCCAAACCGCCCACGGTGAGCAAGCAGTTCTCGCCGGCGGTGGTTCCGGCGAACGGCACGTCGCGCCTGACCATCTTCCTGGGCAACGACAACGCCGCGCCGATCACCCTCACGGCCGCCCTGGTGGACACCCTGCCCACCTCGCCGGACGCCATGCACGTGGCCAATCCGCCCAATCTCGACGTCGCCAGCGCCGGGCGTTGCCCGGGCGCCGTGACGGCTGCGGCCAACGCGGCCACGGTGACCTACGCCAACGGCGCCACGATTCCGCCCGGCGGCTGCACCATCGCGCTGGACGTGACGGCCGGCGCGGTGGCGGGCACCTACAACAACAACATCCCGGCCGGCGATCTGAAGACCTCCGTGGGCAACAACCAGCAGCCGGCCAATGCGGGCGTCCAGGTCAGCGCGCTGGGCTACATTTCCGGCAAGGTGTTCAGGGACAACAACGTGGTGCCCAACGGCACCTTCCAGTCCGGCACCGACACCCCGATCGCCGGCGCCGCCATCGAGCTGCGCAACGGCGGCTCCTGCGCCGGACCCCTGCTGGCCACGGTCGCCACCGACGCGGCGGGCAACTATCTGTTCGCCAACCTGGCGGCGGGCACCTATTCGGTGTGCCAGCCCGCGCAGCCGGCCGGCACCACCAACGGCATCACCAGCGCCGGCAGCATCGTCGGCGTCGGCGGCAGCACCGGCGCCGCCGGCAGTCCCACCAACCTGACACCCAGCACCAGCCAGATCGCCGGTATCGTCCTCGACGGCAACGGCGGCGCCGGCGAGATCAGCGGCTCGGTGGGCAACAACTTCGCCGAAGTCGTTCCCTCCAGCATCGCCGGCCAGGTCTTCCTCGACCGGAACAACGACGGCCTGCTCAACGGCACCGACAGCGGCATCGCCGGCGTCCCCGTGGAACTGCTCGACGCCGGCGGCACCGTCGTCGCGACCACCGCGACCGCCGCCGACGGCAGCTACCGCTTCGACAACCTCCTGCCCGGCACCTACTCGGTGCGCGAGCCGACGCAGCCGGCCGATACCTCGAACGGCATCACCAGCGCCGGCGCCGTGCCCAACGGCGGCACGGCGGGCACCGCCACCGCGCCGGCCGTGCTGCCGAGCCGGATCAGCAACATCGTCCTGCCGCCCAACACGACGGCCGGCGGCAACAACTTCGCCGAGATCGGCAACGGCCGCACCCTGTCCGGCTCGATCTTCCTCGACTTCAACAACAACGGCCTGATCGACGGCAACGACCACGGCATCGGCGGCCAGACGGTGAACCTGACCGGCACCGACGTGAACGGCAACCCCGTCTCCCGTAGCGCCACGACGGCGCCGGACGGCAGCTACCGCTTCACCGGCCTGCCGGAAGGCACTTACACCGTGACCCAGCCGGTGCAGCCGCCGGGAACCAGCAACGGCACCACCACCGCCGGCAGTACCGGCGGCACGCCCACCCCGACGGGTACCGTGCCGAGCGCCATCGCGGGCATCAACCTGACCGGCGCCAACACGGTGTCGGCCAACAACAACTTCGCCGAGGTGCCGGGGGCCGCTCCCGACCTCGCCATCGCCAAGACGCACGCTCCCGCCAGCTTCGGCGAGGGTTCCGGCACCGGCTACTTCACCATCACGCCGCGCAACATCGGCACGGTGGCGACGTCCGGCACCATCACCGTCACCGACACCCTGCCGGCCGGCATGACCGTCGGCGCCGCGGCCACGGGCGCCGGCTGGAGTTGCGTCGGCAGCGTCGGCGCCAGCGCGGTCACCTGCACCAGCGCGCTGTCCATTCCGGCGAACGGCACCGGCAACCCGATCACCCTGCACGTGGTGGTGGCCAACGGCCTGGCCGGCCAGATCCTCACCAATACGGCGGTGATCGCGGGCGGCGGCGAGCCGCCGGGTTTCGACGGCAACAACGAAGCGAAAGACCCGGTGCCGGTGGCCACCACGGCCCGACTGAGCGGCACCGTCTGGCGCGACGCCAACCATGACCGTCTGCTTACGCCCGGCGAACCGGCGGTGTCCGGCTGGCTGGTCGAAGTGGTGCTCGGCGGCGTGGTGGTGGCGACCACCACTACCGGCCCCGACGGCAGGTACGTCGTTGCCGGCCTGGCGCCTGGCGGCGGCTACGACGTGCGTTTCCGCGACCCGCTGACCGGCACCCTGTACGGCCGCAGCGTGACCAACGAGCAGGGCATCGCCGCCCCTCCCGGCGTGCGCGACAGCACGCAGCCCAACGCCGGCACCAACGCCGGCAACCCGGCCGGCGCCACGCCGGACGGGGGCGTTCTGAGCGGCCTGACCCTGCTCGCCGGCGACAACATCGTCGAGCAGAGCCTGCCGCTCGACCCGAGCGGCGTGGTGTATGACGCCGTGACCCGCCAGCCGGTGGCCGGCGCCACCGTGTCGATCTCCGGCCCCGGCGGTTTCATCCCGGCGACGCATCTGGTGAGCGGCAACGCGACCCAGGTGACGGGTGCCAGCGGCTACTACGAGTTCCTGCTGCGGCCGGGCGCGCCGGCCGGGGTTTACACCCTGACCGTGAGCGCCCCGGGCTATTTGCCGGCGCCGTCGTCGCTCATCCCGGCCTGCGTCGGTACGCTGGTCGTGGGCGGCGTGCCCGATCCGGCGGTGATCCAGGCCAGCGTCGGCGCTCCCGCCGCCGGCGTGCCGCTGCACAACCCGGCCGCGTGCGTCGGCGGCCTTGCGCCGAACAGCACGCAGTACTACTTCAGCTTCAACCTGGACGTGGCGACGTCGGCCAACGTGGTGCAGAACCACCTGCCGCTCGATCCCATCCTCGGCGGCGCCATCGTGGTGAGCAAGACCTCGCCGATGGTCAACGTCACCAAATCGGATCTGGTGCCCTACACGATCACCGCGACCAACACGCTGGCGGCGACGCTCGCCAACATCGACGTGCAGGACCAGATTCCTCCCGGTTTCCGCTACCGCAGCGGCTCGGCCACGTACAACGGCTTCCCGCTCGAACCGGTGGTCTCCGGCCGTCTGCTCGACTGGCGCAACCAGACCTTCGCGCCGGGCGAGAAGAAGACCTACAAGCTGATCCTCGTCGTCGGCGCCGGCGTCGGCGAAGGCGAGTACGTGAATCAGGCCTGGGCGCTCAACAGCCTGGTGCAGGCGCGCGTTTCCAACATCGGCAGCGCCACCGTGCGCGTCGTTCCCGATCCGACCTTCGACTGCTCGGACATCATCGGGAAGGTGTTCGACGACAGGAACGCGAACGGCTACCAGGACCAGGGGGAGGCGGGGATTCCGAACGTGCGGGTCGTCACCGCGCGCGGGCTGCTCGTCACCACGGACGCGGAGGGCCGTTTCCACGTCGCCTGCGCGGCGATCCCGCAGGCGGACCGGGGCAGCAACTTCGTGATGAAGCTGGACGAACGGACGCTGCCGTCGGGCTACCGGGTGACGACCGAGAACCCGCGCGACGTGCGGGTGACGCGCGGCAAGATGGTCAAGCTCAACTTCGGCGCGACGGTGCACAAGGTGCTGCGCCTCGAAGTCGACGGGCGCGCCTTCGCCGCCGGCGAGACCGCCCTCGCGGCGCCCTGGACGGAGCGCGCGGCGGAGCTGCTGCAACAGCTGCGCGAGCGGCCCAGCGTGCTGCGCATCGCCTACCGCGCGGGCGGCGAAGCAAACGAACTCGCCGCCGCGCGTCTGGCCGAGCTGGCCCGGCGCATCAAGGCCGGCTACGCCGAACTGAGCGAGAAGGAAAAAGAGGAGGGACGGGAGACACCCCCGCTGGTGATCGAAACGGAATCCCTTGGCGGCAACACGAAGGGAGACCGCAAATGAAGCGCCCGCACACCCCCCCGCGCCGGCTGTCCGGCGCCCGCGCCAACGCTTGCGCCAACGCCTTGCGCGCTCCGCTCGTGAAACGCTCCATGGCCGCCACGCTGGCCGCCTGCGCCGTCCTCGGCGGCGCCGCGCCGCTCTGGGCGGACGATGCGGCGGACGAGGAAAGGCGCGGCAAGCGGATCGACAACGGCCGCGTCGAAGTGCGTCCGGTTCCCGCGCCCGGCGAATGGCAGCCCGCCGATTTCGCCTACCCGCTGCCCTCCGGCGTCAGCCGCGGCGACGCGCAGGCCATGCGCGAGGCCAACGCCAGCCTGCCGCAGCGCGCGCCGGAACTGCGCGAAACCTTGAGCGAAAGCGGCGTCGGCGCGCTCTTCGAATCGGGCAAGGCCGACCTGACGCCGGCCGCGCAGCGGGCGCTCGGCGAACTCGCCGCGCGCTACGCCGGCAAGCCCGGCCTGCGCCTCTCGGTCGTCGGCCATACCGACGACCAGCGCCTGTCGGCCAACGCCCGCAGGCTGTTCCGCGACAACCCCGGCCTCTCCGAGGCGCGCGCCCTGGCCGTCGCCGATTTCCTGCGCCGCCGGCTGGAACTGCCGGCCGACGCGGTGGCCATGAGCGGCCGCGGCGAATCCGCCCCGGTGGCGAGCAACGCCACGCCGGAAGGCATGGCGCGCAACCGCCGCGTCGAGATCACCGCCTGGCATGACGCGGCCGTCCCTGCCGCGCCGCCCGCGTTGCCGGCGCGCGCCGCCTGCGCCCCGCTGGCGGAGGCGCCGGACCTGCCGTTCCGCATCACCGTCGACGGCGAGGACCTGTCCGGCGGCGCGGTGAACGAGGCCGACCGCCAGCGCTGCACCGACGTCGCGCTCGAACGCGCCGACATCCAGGTCAAGTACGACGACCTGGCCGCCAAGCCGGCGCTCAACGTGTGGTCGGACAAGGACCTCGTGCTGCGCGGCCAGCCCGCGCAGTTCCGCGCCTGGGCCAACTACCAGACCTGGCTGCGCCGCGCCGAGGTGCGCATCTTCACGCAGGGCCAGCGCCCGGACGGCGTGCCGCTGGCCGTCGTCCCGCTGAACTGGGAGCAGCCCGCGCGCTGGGAGGTGCCGGCCGAAGGGCAGGAGGAATACGCCTACCTGCTGCGCGTGTATGACGAACAGGGACGTTTCGACGAAACCGCGCTCAAGCGCCTCAACGTCGCCGCCCGCCCGCGCCCGCTCAACGACCTCGAATCGCCGCAGCGCGAGGCGCTCGTCGGCTGGGGCGAGAACGCCCTGGCGGTGAGCAACATCCCGGTGCGCGGCGGCACGATCAGCGTCAGCGGCAAGGGCATCAAGGCCGGCGAGAGCGTCACGGCGCTCGGCCTGCCGGTGCCGGTCGACGACGGCGGGCGCTTCGTGCTGCGCCAGATCCTGCCGGCCGGTCCGCACACCGTCGCCGTCGAGGTGCGCGACGCCGCCGGCAAGGCTTCGCAGTTCCGGCGCAATCTGTCGATTCCCGACAACGACTGGTTCTACATCGCGGTCGGCGATCTGACGCTGGGCAACAACACGGTGCGCGGCCCGGCGGCGCTGGTGAGCAACGACACCCAGCACTACCAGCAGGAAAGCTACGTCGACGGACGCGGCGCCTTCTACCTGAAGGGCAAGGTGAAGGGCGAGTGGCTGCTGACTGCCGCCGCCGACACGCGGGAACAGCCGCTGAAGGACCTGTTCAGCAACTTCTCGGCGAAGGACCCGCGCTACCTGCTGCGCAACATCGACCCGGACGCCTACTACCCGGTGTATGGCGACGACAGCACGACGGTGGACGACGCGCCGACCCAGGGCAAGTTCTACGTGCGCCTGGAGAAGGGCGACTCGCAGGTGATGTGGGGCAACTTCCAGACGCAGTGGACCGGCTCCGAGCTGGTGCAGTATTCGCGCGGCCTGTACGGTGCGCGGGCGCGCCTGCGCTCCGAGGAGGCGACCTCCTTCGGCGAGCGGCGCAGCAACGTCGAAGCCTTCGCCGCCGACCCGGGAACGCTGGGCGCGCGCGACGAGTTCCGCGGCACCGGCGGCTCGCTCTACTACATGCGCCACCAGGACGTGACGCGCGGTTCCGAGCGCGTCTGGGTAGAAGTGCGCGACCGCGATTCGGGCCTCGTCATCGAGCGCAAGCAGCTGAGCCCGGCGCAGGACTACGAGGTGAACTACCTGCAGGGCCGCATCATGCTGCGCGAGCCGCTGCCGTCGACGGCCAGCGCCAGCAGCCTCGTCTATACCAGCGCGCTGTCCGGCCACCCGCTGCATCTGGTGGTGACCTACGAATACGTGCCGGGCGTCACCGCGGTCAGCAGCCTGGCCACCGGCCTGCGCGCCAGCCACTGGGTGAACGACTACCTGCGCCTCGGCCTGACCGGCTACCACCAGGGCGAGTCGGGCAGCGACCAGAGCCTGAAGGGCATCGACGTCACCGTGCGGGTCGCGGCGGGCACCACGCTGAAGGCCGAAGTGGCCCGCTCGAGCGGCCCCGGCAACATGAGCACGACTTCGATCGACGGCGGCTTCGGCTTCAACAGCCAGAACAGCGGCGTCGCGCAGGACGCCACGGCGACGCGCGTCGAGGCCGCGGTCGACCTCGCCGAGGTGAGCGAGGGCGGCAAGGGCAAGCTCAGCGCCTACGTGCAGGATCGCCAGAAGGGCTTCTCCGGCCCCGGCCAGATCGCCTTCAACGGCGAGGCCGTGCGCCAGGTCGGCGTGCGCGCGGCGCTGCCGGTGGGCGAGGCGACCGAGGTCCAGATCAAGGCCGACGACCGTCAGGCCGACACGCAGGACTACAGCAACGGCGAAGTCGCCGTGCGCCGCAAGCTCGACGAGGAATGGGCGCTGGCGCTCGGCATGCGCCACGACAACCGCGTCACGCGCATCGCCAACGCCAGCCCGACGCTGTCGCAGAACGGCGCGCGCACCGATGTCGTGGTGCGCGCCGAATACCGGCCGGACCGCGCAGGCGGCCAGCCCGGCGAGAAGGAGGACTGGTCGGCCTACGCCTTCCTGCAGGGAACGGCGGCGCGCAGCGGCAACCGCGACGAGAACGACCGCGCCGGCCTCGGCGGCAGCTGGCGTGTGAACGACCGGGTCAAGCTCAACGCCGAAGCGTCGGACGGCAGCATGGGGGTCGGCGGCCTGCTCGGCGCCGACTACCGCCTGTCGGACCGCAGCAACGCCTACCTCAACTACCGCATGGAAAGCGAAAGCCCCGACGTCGCCTACCGCGGGCGCTACGGCAGCTGGATCAGCGGCTCCGACTACCGCATGAGCGACGAGACGCGCCTGTTCGGCGAAACGCGCGTGACGCACGGCGCCGGCCCGCAGAGCGCGACGCAGGCCTTCGGCATCGACCATGCGCCGAACGACCGCTGGAACCTCGGCAGCAAGATCGAACTCGGCCGCATCAGCGATCCGCTCGCCGGCGATCTGGAGCGCCGGGCGCTCGGCGTCTCGACCGGCTACAAGTACGCCGGCCTCAAGTACTCGGGCGCGCTCGAACTGCGCAGCGACGACGGCAGTAACGGCGTCAAGCGCAACACCTGGCTCGTCCGCAACACCTACGGCCAGCAGCTCGACAAGGCCTGGCGCCTGCTCGGCAAGTTCAACATGTCGCGCAGCAGCAACAGCCAGGGCGCCTTCTACGACGGCAACTATCACGAGTTGGTGCTCGGCGCGGCCTACCGGCCGGTGGACAACGACCGCTGGAACACGCTGGTGAAGTACACCAACTTCCACAATGTCCCGTCCGCCGGCCAACTCACCGGCACCGGCGCAATCGCCGACTACGCGCAGAAGAGCCAGGTCTTCTCGGTGGATACGATCTGGGACGCGAAGCCCTGGCTCTCGCTCGGCTTCAAGTACGGCCTGCGCATCGGCGAACTGAAGGCGTCCAAGGTCGACGGCGAATGGTTCTCCAGCCGCGCCGACCTCGTCGTGCTGCGCGCCGACTGGCACTGGATCCGCGAGTGGGACGTCGTGACCGAACTGCGCAACCTGCGCGCCAGGGAGGCGCAGGACGCGAAGGCCGGCGCGCTGCTGGCGGTGTATCGCCACCTCGGGCAGAACGTGAAGGTGGGGGCGGGCTACAACTTCACCACTTACTCGGACGACCTGACCAACCTGTCGTACCGCAGCCGCGGCTGGTTCCTCAACATCCTCAGCACCATGTAACCGCATCGTCCGCCAGCCGCTTGCGGCGCCTTCCCGTTGCCGGGTCGGCGCCGTTTCATTTCGCGCGGAATCCAGTCTTCCGGAATATTCCCGGGGAATTTAATTTCCTTCGCGGAAAATCTTTCCTGTTTCCCGATCCTGCCGCCCGAATCCGGACAATTGACGATCCGCCGCCATCGCCGGCGCCGGGCCGCTCGTCCTGCCCGGCGCCTTGCCCTTGGGCGCGGGGCCCGCGGAGCGGATGCGACGAGCGCATCGTCGCGGCCGGGAATCCGCACGGCGGAAGCAAGGTGCGGAAAAACGAGCGGATTTAGCGGCGATCCTCCTGTTGCCTGCGCCGGAGCGATCGATCCGGTGCGCTTTCCGGGGCATTCGTTTTCCGGATGTCCTGCCGCGCCGCCTCGCGGGAGGCGGCGTGCGCCCTCGATGCTCGCGCGGCGCGGGCGGATCGGCCTCCGGCGGCGGAGTCGCGCTTTCGCCCGGCGCCGGTCCGAGCCGCCGACGGGAAGGCGTGGATCGGCACTCGGAGGAAAGTCACAAAATATTACAGAAGTGAGGAAATGCCAGCTTTTGACAGCTTAAGCCGCTGATCAGCCTTTAGCATGCGCGTCATCCCAAATTGCATTTCCCGGTTTCGCCATGCGCCTGCCCGTTTTTTCTTCCGTCCCGTCCTTCTTCCGCCAGCGCGCCGATTTTTCCGGAGCGCCTCCCGTCCGCCGCCCGCTCCGGCGCCTGCTCAGCGGGGGCGCCCTGTTTCTGGGGCTGGCGGGAGCGGCGCTGGCGGACGTGGACCTGAGCGTCTCGGCCTATACCTGGAGCCCCGACCCGGTGGTGCGCGGCGGCACCTCGCAGTTCGCCGTCGAGGTGACCAACAACGACATCAACGACGGGGCCGGCAACCTGACCCTGACGGTGGAGTTGCCGGCCAACGTCGACTTTTCCACGATCACGCCGCCGAGCGGCTGCGCCTTCAATCTGGCCGCCTCGCCCAAGCTCCTGAGCTGCACGCGGGCCAGCCTCGCGGCCCAGGCCAAGTGGACCACCCAGTTCAACGGCATCGGCTCGGCCGCCGGCGTCCAGCCCACCCGCGCGCTGATCGCCGCCAGCGGCAACGCGGATCCGAACCCGGGCAACGACGATCTGACCAAGAACACCACGGTGACCAGCGGCGCCAACCTGGGGATCGTCAAGAGCGGTCCGGGCACCGCCACCGCCGGCGACACGGTCAGCTTTTCCATCGTCGTCAGCAACACCGACGGTCCGGACCCGGCGCCCCGCGTCCGCGTCACCGACAACCTGCCGGCCAGCAGCGACTTCACCTATCAGAGCGCCAGCGGCACCGGCTGGTCGTGCAGCCGCGCCGCCCTCGTCGTGACCTGCGATTACACCGGCGCGCCCCTGGCCGTCGGCGCGTCCGCGCCGGCCATCACCATCACCGGCCGCATCGTCACCTCCGCCGGCACCATCACCAACGGCGCCGTCGTGGCCAGCAGCGATTCGTCGGTGGGCGATCCCGATCCGGGCAATAACGGTCCTTCCCTGGCGGTGGTGACGGTGAGCGCCGGCACCACCCTGGCCGCCGCCAAGACCATGGTTTCCGCCGCCACCGGCCAGACCGCCTTCGCCACCGGCGAAACCGTCAACCTCAGCCTGTCGGTGACCAACCAGGGGCCGCAGAACGCCACCGGAGTGACGATCGGCGACGTGGTGCCCGCCGGCTTCACCGCCCTCACCGCCGTCAACACGGCGGCCCAGAGCAATTGCACCATCACCGGCCAGACCATCCTGTGCACCGTCGGCGCCCTGGCCAACGGCGCCACCTCCTCCGTCCATACATTCACCGCCGTCGCCCCCCTCGTCGCGGGCAGCGGCAGCAATACCGCCACCGTCGCCCGGACGGGGCCGACCAACGGCAACAACACCGCCGCCACCGTCAACTACACGGTGGTGGAACCCTTCGCCCACCTGACCCTGACCAAGAGCAAGGCGCCGACGCCGATCCAGGCCGGCCAGAACATCACCAACACCATCCGCGTCACCAATGCCAGCGCCTCGACTTCGGCGGCCACCGGCACCATCCGGGCCACCGACGCCCTCAGTCCCCGCGAAACCTTCGTTTCCTACTCGGGCAGCGGCTGGAGCTGCTCCGGCGTGGCGGTGGGCGCCACCGGCACCGTCGTCTGCGACTACGCCGGCGCCAACCTGGCCCGGGGCGCGTCCCTGCCCGATCTGGTGATCGTCACCCTGGCCGACACCGGCTACCTGGGGGCCATTTCCAACACCGCCTGTACCGGCCTGTCCGCCGGCTCGCCCCATTCCCCGGCGGACAACCTGAGTACCGGCAACTGCGCCACCCGGACGGTTACCGGCACCAACCGCAGCGTCGATCTGGCCATCGTCAAGACCGTGTCCAGCCCGGTGGTGGCGGTGGGCGACAACGCCTTCAGCTACACCCTGGAGATCGTCAACAACGGTCCGGACGTGGCGCCCACGGTCAACGTCAGCGACGCGATCAACGCCTGGTACAACGGCGGGGCGGGCACCACCGGCGGCAGCGCCGTGCTCGCCGGGGCGGGCGCGGGCGAATCCTGTGCCTTCGGCAGCACGGTCACCTGCACCCTGCTCAACCTGGACGCGGGCGCGGCCAACAAGCGCACCGTCACCATCACCCTCAGCCGTCCCCTCAAGGACGGGGCGGCCATCGGCAATACGGCGACCGTGTCCACTCCGGACGCCATCGACACCGTGCCGGGCAACAACGCCAGCTCGGTGAATGTGCAGATCGACGCGATCGCCGACGCGGCGGTGACCGCCATCGCCGGCAGCCCCAGCCCGGTCAAGGTCGGGGTGAACCTGATCTACACCACCTCGATCAAGAACAACGGCCCGAGCACGGCGGCCGGCGTGGTGCTGCGCCACCGCCTGCGCCCGGCGGCCATGGCGCCGGCGCGGATGCAGTTCGTGCCGGGCAGCGCCAGCATCTCCGGCACCTCCGCCAGCTGCAGCTACGTCACCTTCGCCGACGGCCTCTTCGCCGGCGACGAGGGCATCGAGTGTTCCGGCTTCTCCCTGACCAACGGCGAGTCGCGCCAGCTCACCTTCACGGCGATCCCGGCCTACTACGATCCCACCGGCTATCCGGACCCCCTCAACGGCAACTGCGCCCCGGACGGCAGCGGCAGCACCTGCGCCGATTTCGCCTCCGCCGCCACCATCACCACCAGCACCGCGCAGAGCCGCACCGACAACGACAGCGGCGCCAACACGGTGAAGGTGACCACCAAGGCCATCGACCTGTCGGTCAGCGACAACGACACCGGTTTCGACCCGACGCCCTTCGGCGACCACATCGTCTACACGGTCACGGCCCAGAACAACGGTCCTTCCCAGGCCACCGGCTTCAAGCTGACCGTCACCCCGACGCCGCCGGCGGGCGCCACGCCCGATCCCTACACCATGACCTTCAGCACCGGCACGGGCTACGTCGTGCCGGGCGGCGCCACCTGCGCGCCCTCGGGCGGCGACGTGGTCTGCTACCTAGGCGCCAGCCAGGCGTCCAGCGTGCTCGCCGCCGGTGCCAGCCGGGTCTTCCAGCTGCGCTTCGACACCGGCCCCATCACCAACAAGCCGGCGGGCAGCGTCACCTACAAGACCACCGCCAAGGTCGAATCCTACGAGACCGGCGGTTCCGGCAGCGGCTTCTCCGGCGACAGCCTGCCGGGCAACAACGTCGTGTCCGAAACCACCACCGTGCTGCCCAAGACCGACCTCAAGGTCATCTCCAAGGCGGTCTCCAAGTCCCCGGTCAGCCTCAACGAACCGTTCAACTACACCGTCGTGGTGGGCAACCTCGGCCCCTCGGTGGCGCCCGGCGTGCGCGTCACCGACGCCCTGCCCAGCGGCCTCGCGGTCAACGGCGCCGTCACCGCCGTCATCGGCAGCGGCAGCCTGAGCACCAACGCCTGCTCCACCTCGGGCACCGCCGCTTCCGGCGTCACCGTCAGCTGCGACCTGGGCTCCCTGCCGGTGGCCGGCGGCGACGGCGATACGCCGAATCTGGTGACGCTGACCATCCCGGTGAAGGCCGTTCGCGGTACCTACAAATCCACCCACGGCTTCGACAGCGACCGGCCCAACACCGCCAGCATCGCCGTGCTGACGGTGGCCGGCGTGCCTGTGTCCTACGACCCGAACCCGGGCAACAACACCTCCAACGCGGTCAACGTCCGCATCCAGAAGTCGAGCATCGCCGGCTCGGCGTATGCCGACAACAACCAGAACAACGCCCTCGACGCCGGCGAGAAGATCACCGCCGCCGTCACCTTCGGCCTGTACGGCCAGGACGCCTGGGGCAACGACATCGGAACCGCCGGCGCGCCCGTCGTCGTCGCTTCCAGCGGCGGTGATTTCCTCTTCGACGAACTGCCGACGGCGGGCGCCGCCGGCTACACCGTGGTCGAAACCCAGCCGTCCGGCTACCACGACCGCTTCGAGTTCCTCGGCACCTGGGCCGGCGCCGCCGCCGGCGACACCGGCGTCAAGCCCGCCGACACCTGCGACGGCGCGGTCAACTGCGCCGCCGCCGCCGCGGCCAACACCATCGGCGCCATCAAGCTGCCCCTGAACACCGCCGCCACCGGCTACCTGTTCCAGGAATACCAGCAGGCCAAGGTGAGCGGCCACGTCTACAAGGACCTGAACAACGACGGCAACCGCAGCGGCGCCGGCGAGACCGACATCACCGGCGTCCAGGTCAAGATTTCCGGCACCACCTACTGGGGCGCCGACCTGTGCACCTTCCTGGGCGGCGCCTGTACCCAGACCACCACCGGCTCGGGCTACACCTTCACCGTGCCGCCGAGCGACGGCACCGCCTACACCGTCAGCGAGCAGAGCCTGCCCGCCGGCCACTTCGACGGCAAGGACCAGAACGGCAGCGGTGTCGGCAAGGTGATCGCCAGCAGCGACAGCCGCGGCGCTCCCGAGGACATCGTGGTCGGCCCGGTCAAGCCCAACGACAACCTGACCGAGCGCAACTTCGGCGAACTGCCTTTCTCTTCGCTCTCCGGCAGCGTCTTCGTCGACCCCAACACCAACGCCGTCAAGGACGCCGGCGAAACCGGCGGCGTACCCGGCATCGCCATCGCCCTGTCCGGCACCGACTACCTGGGCCGCGACATCTGCACCGTGCTCGGTTCCTGCGCCTTCGTCTCCGACCCCAGCGGCAACTACCAGATCGCCGGCCTGCCGCCCGGCACCTACCAGCTGAGCGAAACCCCGCCCACCGGCATGACCCACACCGGAGCCCAGGCAGGCAGCGCCGGCGGCAGCGGCGGCGTCGGCAGCGGCGTCACCACCGTCACCGGCATCGCCCTCGGCGCCGGCGTGGACGCCATCAACTACAACTTCGGCGAATTCGGCCAGGCCATCACCGGCCGGGTCTACGTGGACCTCAACCGCAACGGCCGCTGGGATTCGGGCGAGCCTGGCATTCCCGGGGTGCAGATGACCCTCTCCGGCACCACCGCCGGCAGCATCAACGTCTGCGCCGCCATCGCCCCCAGCCCGTGCACGGTGAGCACCGCGGCGGATGGCGGCTACAGCTTCTCCGCGCTGCCGGCGAGCAACGGCAGCGGCTACACCGTCACCGAGCAGAGCCAGGCCGCGGCGCCCCTGAACAGCTATCAGGACGGCCAGGAAAGCGTCGGCCAGGTGAACGGCGCGGCCACCGGCAGCGCCGCGGTCAACGACCGCATCTCCGGCATCGTCATCGCCATCGGCCAGTCCGGCGCCGGCTACGACTTCGGCGAATGGGCCGGCAGCCTGTCCGGGCGGGTCTATCTCGATGCCAACGACAACGGCAGCTACGACGGCGGCGACGCGGGCCTCGCCGGGGTCCAGCTGACCCTGGCCGGCACCAGCCAGGCCGGCACGGCGGTGAGCCTGAGCGCCACCACCGCCGCCGACGGCACCTTCGGCTTTACCGGCGTGCCGGCGAGCAACGGCAGCGGCTACACCCTGACCGAAACCCAGCCGGTCAACTACGCCGACCGCAGCACCGCCGCCGGTTCGGCGGGGGGCACGGTGAACAACGGCACCAGCATCGCCGCCATCCGGCTCAACCCCGGCGTGGACGCCACCGGCTACCTGTTCGGCGAGAAGCTGGGCGGCCTGTCCGGCTACGTCTACTACGACGCCAACAACAACGGCGTGAAGGATGCGGGCGAAGCCCCCATCGCCGGCGTCACCCTGACCCTCTCCGGCCTCACCGCCGCGGGCCAGAACGTCTGCGCCAGCGTCGCCTGCACCGTCACCACCGGGGCCGACGGCAGGTACGGCTTCGCCAACCTGCCCAACGCCGGGGCGGCGGGCTACGCCGTCACCGAGACCCAGCCGGCGGCCTACGCCGACGGCAAGCAGAGCAAGGGCCTGATCGACGGCGCCGTGTGCGCGGCCTGCAACGTCGCCGCCGCCAACGTCATCGGCGCCATCCCCTTCACCGCCGCCTCGGCCTTCACCGAGTTCAACTTCGGCGAGGTCACCACCGGCGCCCTGTCCGGCCGCGTCTACCACGACGCCAACGACAACGGGATCTACGACACGGGCGAGGAGCTGGCCGGCGTGCTGCTCACCCTGTCCGGCACCGACGACCAGGGCAGCGCCGTGTCCCGCACCGCCACCACCGGCAGCGACGGCACCTACGGCTTCACCGCCGTCCGTCCGTCCAACGCCGCCGGCTACACGCTCAACGAGACCCAGCCGGCGGGCATCAACAACTACCCCGGAGCGACCGGCACCCAGGTCGGCACCCTCGGCGGCTCGGCCGTGGGCGCCGCCGCCACGGACGCCATCTCGGCCATCGTCTTCCCCTCCGGCGGCAACGGCATCAACTACAACTTCCGCGAAAACGCCTCCAGCATCGCCGGCTTCGTCTACCTGGACAACAACGACGACGGCGTGAAGGATGCGGGCGAAACCGGCCTGGCCGGCGTCACCGTCACGCTCACCGGCGGCAGCCTGCCCGCGGGCGGGCGTACCACGGTGAGCGGCGCCGACGGCGGCTACCGCTTCAGCGGCCTGCCGGCCGGCGTCTACACGCTGACCGAGACCCAGCCCGACAGCTACTTGGACGGCAAGGAAACCGCCGGCAGCGTCGGCGGCACGGTCAACAACGCCGGCTTCGGCGCCGACCCGAGCCAGAACCGCATCGGCGCCATCTCGCTGCCCCTGGGCGTGGCCGCCACCGGCTACCTGTTCGGCGAGCGGGGCGGGGTGCTGCTCGGCTTCGTCTATGCCGACGCCAACAACAACGGCGCCAAGGACCCGGGCGAGGACGGCATTCCCGGCGTTCGCGTCGCCCTCTACGACGCCGCCGCCACCCTCAACGGCGACGCCGCCTTCTGCAATCCGCCGGCCCGCTGCGCCACCACCGACGCCGCCGGCGCCTTCCGCTTCGACGGCGTTCCCCCCGGCACCTACAAGCTGTGGGAGAACCAGAACGACGTGAACCTGATCGTCGACGCCGGCGGCAAGCCGCGCTATACCGACGGCAAGGAAAGCGCCGGCGTCGCCGGCGGCACGGTCAACAACAGCTACTTCGGCAGCCAGGCCGCCTACAACGCCATCGGCGCCATCGCGATCACCCCCGACGTGCTGTCGGCCAACGCCGGCAACGTCGGCGGCTACCTGTTCGGCGAAGTGCCGCGCCAGGCCACCCCCGGGGTGCTCAAGCCGCCCATCGTCAGCGGCTACGTCTATTTCGACAGCAGCCACAATCGCACCCGCCCCAGCGACGCTCTGCCCGACGAACGGGTCAAGGGCTGGGTGGTCAGCTTCACCGCGGCCCGCAGCGACGGCAGCAGCGAAGTGATCTGCCAGGTCAGCACCGACGACAAGGGCTTCTATCGCTTCGACAACCTGGTTTGCGGAGAAAAGTATCCGAAGTGGGCCAACGGCCTGCCGACCACCGGCGCCTCCGCCGGCGGCGCGGTGACCTACGGCGCCTTCACCATCTCCTTCGGCAGCCCGGGGGGCAACGGCTTCAACACCCGGCCCCAGTCCGGCGGCGACGCCGGCGTCACCACCGCGGTTCCGGGGCAGATCACCAACATCACCCTCAAGCCGGGGGACGAGGTGGCCGAGCAGAACCTGCCCCTGGACCCCTCCGGCGTGATCTACGACGCCGAGACCCGGGCGCCCGTCGCCGGCGCCACCGTCGAAATCCTGGACCCGTCCGGCGCCCAGGTGCCGCCGGCCTGTCTGGTTTCCGGGCAGAACCCGGTGACTACCGCGGCCAACGGCTACTACGAGTTCCTGCTGCTCGGCGGCGCCGGCTGTCCCGGCTCGGGCACCTACCGCCTGCGTATCGTCAGCGCCCCGGCCCGCTACAAGACCACCGCGTCGACCCTGGTGCCGCCCTGTCCGGGCACCCTGTCGGTGACGGCCCTGCCCAACCCGGCCGTGGTCCATAACAGCGCCAGCGCTCCGGGGCTGGCGGCGCCCCTGGCCGCCGCCGTGGCGGGCGCCTGCCCGGCCAGTTCGGCGGGCATCGCCGCCGGCGCCGGCTCCACCCAGTACTACTACGGCTTCGCCCTGGACTTCGCGGCGCCCTCGGGCAACGTGGTGAACAACCACATCCCGCTGGATCCGATGCAGGCCGGCGATCTGGTGGTGACCAAGACCACCCCCATGGTCAACGTCGCCAAGGGCGATCTGGTGCCCTACACCGTCAGCGTGCGCAACAACCTGGCCGAGGCCAAGGTGGTGGACGTGTGGGACCGCATGCCGCCGGGCTTCAAGTACCGCACCGGTTCCGCCACCCGGGAGCTGCGCGGCGGCGCCCGCCAGCCCGCCGAGCCGGCCGTGGCCGGGCGCGACCTGACCTGGCGCAGCCAGACCCTGGGCGGCAACCAGACCTACGACTACCGCCTGGTGCTGGTGATCGGCGCCGGCGTCGGCGAGGGCGAGTACGTGAACCAGGCCTGGGCGCTCGTCTCCGGCAGCGCCATCGCCTCCAACGTGGCCTCGGCCACGGTGCGCCTGATTCCCGATCCGACCTTCGACTGCTCGGACATCATCGGGAAGGTGTTCGACGACAGGAACGCGAACGGCTACCAGGACCAGGGGGAGCCGGGGATTCCGAACGTGCGGGTCGTCACCGCGCGCGGGCTGCTCGTCACCACGGACGCGGAAGGCCGTTTCCACGTCGCCTGCGCGGCGATCCCGCAGGCGGACCGGGGCAGCAACTTTGTGATGAAGCTGGACGAGCGGACGCTGCCGTCGGGCTACCGGGTGACGACCGAGAACCCGCGCGACGTGCGGGTGACGCGCGGCAAGATGGTCAAGCTCAA
>MKUH01000037.1 GCA_001897745.1 Candidatus Accumulibacter sp. 66-26 | reverse complement strand
ACGAAGACGGCGACGCCGAAAACCAGCGGGAACCAGCCGCCGTCGCCGACCTTGAGCAGGTTGGCGCTGAAGAACAGCAGGTCGATGCAGAGGAAGGGCAGCGCGCCGGCGATCGCCAGCGGCAGGCTCCAGCCCCACAGGTAGCGCGTCACCATGAAGGCGAGCACGGTGGTGATGACCATCGTGCCGGTCACGGCGATGCCGTAGGCCGCCGCCAGATTGGTCGACGAGCCGAAGCCGAGCACGACGGCGATCACCGCCGCGAGCAGCGCCCAGTTGATTCCCGGCAGGTAGATCTGGCCGATCTCGCGCTGCGAGGTGTGCTGGATTTCCAGGCGCGGCGAGTAGCCGAGCTGGATGACCTGCTGCGTCATCGAGAAGGCGCCGGAAATCACGGCCTGCGAAGCGATCACCGTCGCCACCGTGGCGAGGGCGACGAGCGGCAGCAGCAGCCAGTCCGGCGCCAGCAGGTAGAAGGGATTCTCGATGGACTTCGGATCGGCGATCAGCAGCGCGCCCTGCCCGAAGTAGTTGAGCACCAGCGCCGGCAGGACGAGGCCGATCCACGCCACCTGGATCGGGCGGCGGCCGAAATGCCCCATGTCGGCGTAGAGCGTTTCGGCGCCGGTCTGCGCCAGCACGACGCCGCCCAGCGAGAGGAAGCCGAGCAGCGGATTGGCCGCGACGAAATGGAAGGCGCGCCGCGGATCGAGCGCCGCGAGCACGTCCGGGTGGTCCATGATGTTGATGACGCCGAGCCCGGCGAGCACGGCGAACCAGAGCGCCATCACCGGCCCGAACAGGCGGCCGACGCTGGCCGTGCCGGCGCGCTGCACGACGAAGAGGAAGACCAGCACGCCCAGCGTCACCGGGATCACGTAGGGCTTGAGCGCCGGCGTCGCCACCTCCAGCCCCTCGACCGCCGAGAGCACCGAGATCGCCGGCGTGATCAGCGCGTCGCCGTAGAACAGCGCGGTCCCGAACAGGCCGGCCATGATGATCGCCGCGCGCCGGCGCGCACCTTCCGGCGCCGGGCGCAGGGCCAGCGCCATCAGCGCCATGATGCCGCCCTCGCCCTTGTTGTCGGCGCGCATGATGAAGGACACGTACTTGATCGTGACGACGACGATCAGCGACCAGAAGATCAGCGACAGGATGCCGAGCACGTTGTCCGGCGTGATCGGCACCGGGTGGTGCGCGCCGGCGAACACCTCCTTCATCGTGTACAGCGGGCTGGTGCCGATGTCGCCGTAGACGACGCCGAGCGCGGCCAGCGACAGCGCGGCCAGCTCGTCCCTCGAATGTTCCTTGTGCATGTTTTTCCCCGCGGGGTCAGAAGCGGAACCGGTAGCCGACGCCGGTCTC
The DNA here is from genome assembly GCA_001897745.1 of Candidatus Accumulibacter sp. 66-26. Classification (GTDB taxonomy): domain Bacteria; phylum Pseudomonadota; class Gammaproteobacteria; order Burkholderiales; family Rhodocyclaceae; genus 66-26. The sequence goes on along the minus strand of MKUH01000037.1, from coordinate 3,741 downwards.
GGTGAGGATGTGGCGCGGCCGCGCGGCGTCGGCTTCGAGCTTCTGCCGCAGGTGGCCGACGTAGATGCGCAGATAGTGGCTGTTCTCGCCCTGCCCGGCGCCCCACACCTCGCGCAGCAGCTGGCGGTGCGTCAGCACCTTGCCGGCGTTGGCGAGCAGCAGGCAGAGCAGGCGGTATTCGATGGGCGTCAGATGCACCGGTGCGCCGGCGCGCTCGACCGTGCGCTGCGCGCGGTCGACGCACACGTCGCCGAAGCGGCACTGCGCCTCGCCGCGCTCGGGCGCCGGGCGCCGCAGCTGGGCGCGCACGCGGGCGAGCAGTTCGCCGATGCCGAAGGGTTTCGTCAGATAGTCGTCGGCGCCGGCGTCGAGCGCCGCGATCTTCTCGGCCTCCGCCGCACGGGCCGAGAGGACGATGATCGGCACCGCCGACCAGCCGCGCAGATTGCCGATCAGCGCGACGCCGTCGCCGTCCGGCAGGCCGAGGTCGAGCAGCACCAGCGCCGGCCGCGCGGCGGCGACGAGCGCCAGCCCGGCGGCCGCGGTCGCCGCCTCCTCGACCCGGAAATGCGCGTCCTCGAGCGCCGCGCGCACGAAACGGCGAATCTGGAACTCGTCCTCGACGAGCGCGACGCAGGGCGCCGCCTCAACCCGGGGATGCCGGAGCGGGCCCGGAAAATCTTCCTCGCGGCCTGCGTCCATCACGCCTCTCCCGGCGGCGCGTCGAAAGCCGGCGGCGTGCCGCGCGGCAGCGTGAAGCGGAAGCACGCGCCGCCGCCCGCGTGCGGCTCGGCGCGGATGGCGCCGCCGTGCGCCTCGACGATGGCGCGGCAGATCGCGAGCCCGAGGCCGGCACCGTCCGTGCCGCCTTCGTGGCGCCCGCGCTCGAAGAGCGAGAAAAGGCGCTCCTCGCCGCCCGGCGGCAGCCCCGGCCCGGCGTCGCACACCGCGATCTCGACGACCTCCGGCAGGACGCGGGCGCCGATCGAGATTTCGCCGTCCGGCGCGTACTTGGCGGCGTTTTCGAGCAGGTTGTGCAGCACGCGCTCGATCAGCACGGCGTCGAATTCGAGCAGCGGCAGATCGGCCGGCAGCTCGATGCGCACGCACCGCCCGTGCAGGCCCGCCTCCAACCCGGACAGCGCGCTGCCGACGACTTCCTCGAAGGGCTGCCACTCGCGCCGCAGGCACACCTTCCCGGCCTGCAGGCGGGCCATGTCGAGCAGGTTGTGTACGAGGCCGCTCATGCGCAGCGCCTGTTCGCGGATCGCCGCCGCCGTTTCCGCCTGCGCCGGCGGCAGCGGCGGTTTGCCGACGGCGAGCGAATCGGCCAGACCGACGAGCACCGTCAGCGGCGTGCGCAAATCGTGCGAAACGGCCGACAGCAGCGAGCTGCGCAAGCGTTCCGACTCGATGCCGAACTGCGCGTGCTGGACCGCCGCGACGGAATCCAAGCGCTCGACGACGATCGCCGCGAGCGAAGCGACGGCTTCGAGCAGGGGACGGCGCGCCGCCGGCAGCACGCGCTCGGCGCTCGCCGCCGAGACGACCATCACGCCGCAGACGCGCTGCGGCGCGCTGAGCGGGAAGAGCATGGCCGGGGCGAAGCCGTCCTGGTCGGCGACGAACATCATCGCCTGGCCGCTGGCGAAGACCGCGTCGGCGTGCACCGCGGGGATGTGGACGCCCTTGCGCGTGGCCGGCCCGGCGGCCTTTCCGCCGTCGCTGCCGTCGCTGCCGCCGCTACCGTCGCTGCCGTCGCTGCCGGCGTCGACCGGATGCAGATGCCCCGCCGCATCGGGCAGCAGCAGCGTCAGCGAGGCGTCCAGCGCGTTGCGGACGAAGCGTCCGGCGACGGCCTGCACCTGCGCCGCGTCGACCGCGCCCGAGAGCTCGCGCGCCATGTCGTACAGGGCGCGCGTCTGCGTTTCCCGGCGCGCGGTTTCCTCGGCCTCCAGACGCAGGCGCGCGGTCAGCTGGCCGATGAGCAGCGCCACCGCGAGCATCACGGCGAAGGTGATCAGATACTGCGCGTCGACCACCGCCAGGCTGAAGCGCGGCGGAACGAAGAGGAAGTCGAACAGGGCGACGCTGAGAAATGCGGCGAGCACCGCCGGCCCGCGGCCGAGGCTCAGCGCGACGAGGACGACGACGAGTAGGAACAGCATGACGATGTTGGCCAGATCGACGACGCCGATCAGCGGTGTCGCCATCAGCGCCGTCGCCACGCAGGCGGCCACGGCGCCGGCGTAGGCCGCCAACGGCGCCGCGGCGGACGGCGGCAGTGCGGAAGCGGCAGGCGAGACGAGGGGCGATGCGACGGGAAGCACGGGGGGCGGCGCCGGCCGGCCGGACGGATGCGCGGGGGGCGGCGATGCAGGCGACGGATTCATGGAAGCCTCCTGTCCGGCAAATGGCCGGACGCTGAGGATCATCCTAATCCGCGTCGCATAAAAAAGGGGTAAAGACGAACAACGGGCGTCCGGCGCCCGCCGGCTTCCGGGCGCGGGCGCCCCGGTACCGTGCCGGCGCCGCCTTCAAGCGGCCGGCCGCATCAGACGGCGGCGGGGGCGGCGGCGCGCAGGTACTGGAAGAGGTCCTTGCCGCAGTCGGCGCAGGCGACGATGCGCTTGTCGTCGTTCTGGTCGTCGAGGCCGTAGTCGCGCGCGCCGGTCGCGCCGCAGTGGCGGCAGGCGAGCGAACCGTGGCGCTGCCGGTAGGCGTCGCGCTCGGGCAGGGCGCGGCGCTGGCCCATCTTGCGCAGATGCATGCTGATCAGCACGAAGGAGCCGATGAAGAAGGTGAAGATGATGATGACCGGGATGATGAGTTCCATAACGCAAGCCCTGAATCGCACCCAGCGTGCGCCGCCGCAGGATACACCGGAACGGCCGCCGGCAGGCGCCCGCATGCGCCGGTTTGCGGACTTGTGGCCCCCCGCCGCTTCCGGTAGCCTCCCGCCGCGGTCGACGCGCGCCCGCTGCACGCCGCACTCGACCGCGAGCGGCGGCGGAAAACCAGGGGTGGAGAAATGACAAACGATTCGATAGAGATCAGCGAAGAAGCCGGCGTGCGCTACCTGCACTTCAGCTCCGACTGGGTGCAGGGCGCCATGCGCATCAGCCGCCCGCACGCGCTGGAGCTGGCCTACACGCGCGAGATGATGGCCGGCCTCCTGCTGCGCGAGCCGCCGTGGCCGCGCAAGGTCCTGCTGATCGGCCTGGGCGCCGGCTCGCTGGCCAAGTTCATCTACCGCAACCTGCCGGACTGCAGGATCACCGCGGTCGAGATCAGCCCGCGCGTCGAGATCGTCGCCCGCCTGCACTTCAAGCTGCCCGACGATCCGCAGCGCCTGCAGGTGCACATCGCCGACGGCGCCGAATTCGTGCGCGCGGCGACCGAGCGCTACGACTACATCCTGGTCGACGGCTTCGACAAGGACGCGCGCGCCGGCGCGCTCGACACCCTGCCCTTCTACGCCGCCTGCCGCGAGCGCCTGAGCGACGATGGCCTGTTCGCTGTGAACCTGCTCGGCCGCAGCCGCGGCTTCCAGGCCAGCGCCGGACGCATCGCCGAGGCCTTCGCCGGGCGTTCGCTGGTCTTCCCCTCGTGCGACAGCGGCAACACGATCGCCTTCGCGACGGCCGGCGAAGCCGTCGACGTGAGCGCCGACGAACTGCGCGAACGCGCCGAACGGCTGAAGCGCGAGAGCGGCCTCAATCTGCTGCCGACCGTGACGCG
>MKUH01000036.1 GCA_001897745.1 Candidatus Accumulibacter sp. 66-26 | reverse complement strand
GGCTCAACATGGGAGCGTCCACCGGAGAATCCGGAGAGTGAAATTACAGGGCCGCTACTTCACCGGCTCCCGTCCACCGGAAAATCCGGATACCCGAAAAAGCCGTCGAGGATGTCGCGCACCGCGCCGCCGTCGGGAGACACGAACAGATCCTCCATCGTCGACAGTTCGGTGATCGAGAAGCAGTCGTGCACTTCCATCAGGCTCAGTTCGGCGCGCGGGTCCTTGATGCCGGCTTCCGCGTAGGCTTTTTGCGCCGCCGCCCGGGTGGTGCGCACATAGCTGCCGTCCCACTGGTTGGTGCCCGACTCGACGCCGGAACCGATCGCCAACTGGATGGACTTGATCGTGACCATGTCCTTGCGCCCCAGGGCGCGGGCGATTTCGGGGGTGGTGACGATGGCCGCCGCGGCGCCGTCGCTGACCCCGCAGCAGTCGTAGAGGCCGAGCGGATCGGCAATCATGGGGGCGCCGAGGATCTGCTCCATGCTGACCGCCTTGCGCAGATGGGCCTTCGGACTGAGCATCCCGTTCTGATGGCTTTTCCATGAAACGTGGGCCATCGCCCGCTTCAGCTCTTCCTTGCTGGTGCCGTGCTTGGCCCGGTAGCCGGCGGCCAGTTGGGCAAAGCCGGCCGGCGTCGAGCCCAGGGGAAGCCACAGGTCGTTGAAGGTTCCCTTGTAGACGAAAGGCAGACCGCCGTAGCCGGTGTCCTTCAGCTTCTCCGCGCCGATCGCCAGGGCGAAATCCACCGCGCCGCTGGCCACCGCGTAGGCGGCGGCGCGCAGCACCTCGCTGCCGGTGGCGCACATGTTTTCCATGTGGCTCACCGGAATGCCGTCCAGCCGCAGCGCCATCGAGGCGGGGATGGCCGAGTTGCCGACGCTGATCGGATCGGAGCAGGAGCCGTACCAGGCCGCCTCGATCTGTTTACGTTCGATGCCCGCATCGAGCAGGGCTTCCTCGAAGGCTTCCGCCAGCAATTCGGAGGGCCCGACGTCCCAGCGTTCGCCGAACTTCGAGCAGCCCATGCCGATGATGGCGACCTTGTCCTTGATTCCCGTTGCCATGAAATGATCTCTCCTCAAGCCTGAAGCGGCGTGGCCTTCCAGAAATAGCGCGGATAGCCGCGTGTCTTGTCGATATCCTTGACGCGGAACACCATGCGCAGCGGGGTGCCCACTTCCAGGCCGGCGGCGCCGACATCGACCGTTTCCATGAGCAGGCGCGCGCCCTGTTCGAACTGCACGAAACCGACGTACAGCGGCGGCGCCGGGTAATAGCTGAGCCAGTCGCCGGTATGGGTGAGGACCTGGGCGGGCTCGTCGAACAGCGGATGCGGATCGAAGTTCGCCCGCGGCGCGTTGCAGCCGGGGGTCACGCAGTAAGGCAATTGTGGAAACTGGATGGTGCCGCAGGCGGGGCAGCGTCCGGCGACGAAGCCGGAGAACTGATCGCTGGAGCGGTATTGCTCGGTGAGCGCGGTCTTGATCGATTTCTCGCCACGCATGCCCCATTCCAACTCGATCGCATTTTCATAGGAGGCGAGACGCAGGTAGGCGTCGTGGTTCTGCCCGTCGGCCAAGGCGCCGCCGACGCCGCGACGCGGTGCGAAGGATGCGAGGGCTTCGGTGGTGCGCAGCACCAGCACGTCGACACCCTGGCCGAAGCCGACCAGAACCAGGGTCTGGCCGGGTTTGGCCCGCTCCAGCGCATGGGCGAGCATGAGCAGGCCGTGGGCCGCGCCGCTGTAGCCGCAGTCGGCTTCGAGGCTGTCGCTCTCCGCTTCCGGAGCGATGCCGAGTTTCTTGACGACCGCCGCGGCGACGCCCTTGAACGGCGCCGCCAGGATGAAATGATCGACAGCGGCCGCCGCAACCCCGGCTTGCTGCAACGCGGCCCGTACCGCCTCGACGGCCAGCTTCATATAGCCCTCGTCGCGGACCCAGCGCTCTTCCCAGTAATAGTCGTAGCGGGCGCCCTCGCCGCGGAAGTGGTCGACGAACAATGCCGTGCGGCTGGTGGAGGCGAGCAGGGTGGCGATGACTTCGTCGCTGCCGAGCGTAAACGCGGCGCCGCCGGCGCCGAAACCGATCTCCTGGCTGCTGGCCGGCTTGCCGCGCGGACGGTCGCTGGCGACGAACAAGGCCGGCGCGTCGCCCTGCGTCAGTGCGGCGATCAGGCCGCTGGTGGCGGCCCGCTGCGAGTGCCCCACGTCGAGGGTGCGCACCGACGGTGCCAGCCCCAGGGCGCCGGCGACGATGGTGCTATTCTGCAGGTCAGCGAAGGGCAGCGTCGTCGAGGCCAGGGTGAGCGAGGCGATCGCCTCGCGCTGGCGGTTCGCCAGTGCGTCGCGGGCCGCTTCGACCGCCAGCGTGATGCTGTCTTCATCCCAACTGCAAAAGGCCCGCCGGCCCTTGGCCTGGGAGCGCAGGCCGGGGGCCATCCATTGATGGGCGGCGGCAATCGCCGCGCGTTGCATGCGCAAACGCGGAATGTAGCCGCCAAAACCGGTGATGCCGAATGTTCGGGTCGTGGACATCGTTTTTCTATCCTCGTTCTGCCTGGTTTTCGTTGGCTTGCAGTGTCCCTTTTCGTTTCGTTTGTGCGCATCGTCCGATCCGACATTTAAGAATGACTGCCCGAAATATCCTTTCCGACGACGCCATATAGGCGTCGCCGCACCAAGATCGACGCTTGGTCGAAAAAAAAGGGGGACAGCCATGGTGGGTATGCGCAAACGCTTCACCACGAATAATCTGACGATCAAGACCAAGCTCAATCTGCTGGTCTTCTTCTTTCTCGCGGCCATTGCGCTGGTCGGGATGGCCGGCTGGTTCGCCATCTCGGCGGTCGGCCACGCCCTGCGCGACCTCGGGGATCGCAACCTGCCGGCGATGACGGCCCTGGGCGACGTGCGCCTGGCGCGGCTGCGAGTCGCCGAAACCATGCAGAGCGCGGCGAACTGGCGCACCGAAGTGTTCGAGGAACAGGCCGACAAGGCGGACGCGCTGCGCGAGGCCAAGGGGATTTTCGAGGACCTGCTGGAGCGTCAGCAGGCGTTCCAGGCGCTCGGCGAGTCCGCCTTCACGGCCTATGACGCGCTCCCCAGGTCGGCCGAGGAGGAAGTCTTGTGGAACGAATTCAAGACGCTTTGGGATGATTTCCACCGTCTCGATTCGTATCAGACCAATCTCGCCAAGGACGTTGCCGGCGCTGCCGACTGGGGCGAACTGAAACAGCGGATGAATCAGTTCCTGGTGGCCACCGGCCGCTGGTCCAACAGCCTCTACAAGGTCGATGCGCCCCTCGACCGGCTGGTCGAACTGAACCAGGCCGCCGCCCGGGCATCGAAGGCCGCCGGCGACGACCTGGCCCGCCGGGCCGGCGTCGGCATGGCCGGCCTCTTCATCGTCGCGACGGCGCTGGCTTTCGCGCTTGCCCGGGTCGTGATGCGCAGCGTGGTGGGTTCCCTTAATGACATGCGCAATGTCATCCTGAAGGTCGCCGAGGCCAAGGACTTCACCCTTCGCGCCGGGGTGCGGGGAGCGGACGAGACGGCGCAGACCACGCGCTCGTTCAACCTGCTGCTGGAGAGCATGCAGACCTCGCTGCTGGACGTGATGGCCGGCGCCCGGGGGATCGGCGATACCTCGCAGCAGATTTCCGCGATGGGAACCCAGGTTACCGACAGCGCCGGCGCCCAGGCCGAAGCCTCGGCATCGATGGCCCTGGCGATCGAGCAGATGATCGCGAACATCGGCCACATCGCAAGCAAGGCGCGGGACGTGCTCGCCCAGGCGCAGGAGGCGAGTTCGGCGGCGGATTCCGGTGCCACCGCGATCGCGCAAACCACCGGCGCCATGGAGAAAATCAGCGGCCAGGTGGGGTGTGCCGGGAAAGCCATGGACGCCTTGCGGGAGGAGTCCGACCGGATTTCCAGCATTGTCTCGGTGATTCGCGAGGTGGCCGATCAAACCAACCTGCTGGCGCTCAACGCGGCCATCGAAGCCGCCCGCGCCGGCGAGCAGGGGCGCGGTTTCGCCGTGGTGGCCGACGAAGTGCGCAAGCTTGCCGAACGCACCACCAGTTCGGCGCAGGAAATCGGCACCATGATTGCTGCGATGCACACTTCGGTGGCCAATGCCATGCGCGACATGGAGGGGGTGGTGAGCCATACCGGCCAGAGCAAGGCCATGTCGGAACAGGCTGCCCGGCACATGATTGAAATCAGCGCCAGTGCGAACAGGGTATCCGTGGCGATTACCGAAGTCACCGCAGCCCTCGGCCATCAGGAACAGGCCGCCCAGGAAATCGCCGCCCGCGTCGAGGTGGTGGCGCGGCTCAGCGAGCGCAACAACACGACCGCTGCCCGTGTCGCGGCCCTTTCCACGGCCCTGGATGGCGCCACCGGCACCCTGCATCGGGTGGTGGACCGCTTCAAGCTCTGAGATCCGCCAGCGCAGTTGAGCCGTTAACGCGCCATTCCCGGTCGGCGCTTCTCTGTCGTTTCGGACGATTCCAAATACTCATCGACTCCCTAATCTGGGGTCGGTGCAGTTCTCATGTCATCAACCAGAGGGAAACCGAAATGACTCAAAAAGTAGCGTTTGTAAGTGGATCGGGGCGCGGCATCGGCCGCGCGATTGCGGTTGCCTTGGCGGAAAGCGGCCATGCCGTCGCGGTGGGCGATCTGCGCGAGCCCGAAGGCAATGAAACGGTCGAGTTGATCCGCAAGGCGGGCGGCAAGGCCTTGTTCGTGCCCCTCGACGTGGCCGATTCGGCCTCGGTGCATGCGGCCCTGAAGCGGGCCGTGGAAGAACTGGGGCCGGTCGACGTGCTGGTGAACAACGCCGGCTGGGACGAACTGAAGCCCTTTACCGCCACCGACGAGGCTTTCTGGCAGAAAGTGGTCGATATCAACTACCTCGGGACCTTGCGCCTGATCCATGCGGTGCTGCCCGGCATGCTGGAGCGCAAGTGGGGGCGGATCATCAGCATCAGTTCGGATGCCGCCCGGGTGGGGTCATCCTTCGAGGCCGTCTATTCCGGCGCCAAGGGCGCGATCATTTCCTTCTCCAAGACGCTGGCGCGGGAAGTGGCGCGCAAGGGTGTGACCGCCAATTCGGTGTGCCCCGGCCCGACCCGGACGCCGGGGTTCGAGTCGGTGGTGGACCCGACCAACGCCAAGCTCCTCGAATCCATGGTCAAGGCGGTGCCCCTCGGCCGCCTCGGCGAGCCGGAGGACATCGCCGCCGCGGTGGTCTACCTGGCTTCCGAGCGGGCCGGCTACGTGACGGGGCAGACGCTGTCCGTCAGTGGCGGGCTGACGATGGCCTGAGCGCCGAAGGAGGCCGTCGATGTCCAGACAACACGTTTCCCAGGCTGACGCGGACGCGGTCCTGTACGCCCTGGACAGCCACGGGGTGGTGACCGTTTCGCTCAACCGGCCGGCGTCGCGCAACGCCATCGACGACGAACTGGTCGATGGCCTCCTCGCGGCGCTGGCGCGGGTCGAGAACGAGCCGGTGGCGCGCTGCGTCGTGCTCGCCTCGACCCATGACAAGGTCTTTTCCGCCGGCGGCAACCTCAAGGGCTTCGCCGCCGAGGAAAGCCTTCTCGACAAGCACGCCCGCAACGGCCGCTTCCCCGGCGTCATCGAAGCGATGATGAAGCTCAAGGTGCCGATTTTGTGCGCCTTGAGCGGCCATGCCCTGGCCGGCGGCCTGGGGCTGGCGATGGCCTGCGACCTGGTGCTCGCCAAGGAAGGCATCCGCGTCGGCACCCCGGAGATCAACGTCGGCGTCTTCCCGTTCATGATTTCCACGCTGATGCTGCGCAACATCCCGCGCAAGCGGGTGTCGGAACTGGTTTTCCTCGGCGATCAGTTGACCGCCGAGGAGGCGCTGGAACTCGGCATCGTCAACCGGGTGGTCGCCGCCGACCGCTTCGCCGAAACGGTGGCCGACTGGTCGCAACGGCTGGCCGCCAAATCTCCCTTGATGCTCAAGCTGGGCAAGCGGGCCCTGTTCGAAACCCAGGACCTGTCCCTGGAGAGTGCGCTCGTCCTGTTGCAGCACTACCTGACGCTGGCCCAGGGCACGGACGACGTGAAGGAGGGCGTGGCCGCCTTCATGGAAAAGCGTCCGCCGGTCTGGAGCGGCGCATGAACGGGTCGTTGAAGATTGTCGCTTTCGACGACGGCTTCCCTGCCACTTGCCGGCAACATGGCCTCGGGTCGAAGGCCTTGCTGCGGGCCGTATCCCGGACTGGTTCATCCCGTCGGATGCCAGCGTCAAGCAGCTCATGGAGGAAGAGATGAGTACAAATTCATATCGTTCGGTTTTCCGTCCCGGCCTGTTCGCTGGACAGGTGGTCATCGTCACCGGCGGCGGTAGCGGCATCGGCCGTTGCACGGCCCATGAACTGGCGTCCCTGGGAGCGAGGATCGCCATTGTCGGACGCGATGCCGAAAAGCTGCAGAAAGTCCGGGGCGAACTGCTGGATGGCGGGGCGGATGCCGAAATATATGCCTGCGACATCCGCGACGAGGAGGGCGTGCGCGAACTCGTCGCCGGCGTGATCAAGCGCTTCGGCCGTATCGACCACCTGGTCAACAACGCCGGCGGCCAATACGCGACGCCGTTGGAACGCATCTCGAAAAATGGCTGGGAGGCGGTCATCAGCTCCAACCTCACCGGCGGCTTCCTGATGGCCCGGGAATGCTATCTGCAATGGATGCAGGAGCATGGCGGAGCGATCGTGAACATGGCCGCCGACATGTGGAACGGCATGCCCGAGATGGCCCATTCCGGCGCAGCCCGGGCCGGCATGGTCAATTTCACCATGACCGCCGCGCTGGAGTGGGGCGCCGCCAACGTGCGCGTCAACGCGGTGGCGCCGGGCCTGGTGTTCTCGTCCGGCGTCGATAGCTATCCGCCGGCCATCCAGGAGCGGCTGCTGCGCTTCAAGAACGACGTGCCGCTGGGGCGTACGGGGACGGAGGCCGAGATTTCGTCGGCCATCGTCTTCCTGCTGTCCGAGGGCGCCGCCTACATTTCCGGCGCGACGATCTGCATCGATGGCGCCTTCGCCATGGCCACGCCCAATTACACCTTGCCGGCGAGGAAAACCGCCTCGCCCGTCTATGACGGATTCCATCTGTCCACGCCGCCCAAGCTGGCGCGGGGGTGATGTGCTGCGATCCGTGCAACCCAACATTCAGGAATGATCATGATTAATCCAATGAGCCTGGAAGGCCAAACCATCGTCGTCACCGGCGCCGCCCAGGGTATCGGCAAGGCGGTCGCCGACCTGGTCTACGAACTGGGCGCCGCCCTCGTGCTGATCGACCTGCAGGACGAAGCCCTGCGGACGGCTGCCCGCGACTACGCGGCCGAGCGGGTGATGATCTGCGCCGGCAGTGTCGCCGACGGCGGTTTCGTCAATGACGCCTTCGACCACGCTGCCACGCGTTTCGGCACCTTGCACGGGCTGGTCAACAGTGCGGGCATCATCCGCCCGGCGATGATCGAAAAAATGACCGACGAGCAATGGCGACAGGTCATCGACGTCAATCTCACCGGCAGCTATTACTGCGTCCAGGCCTTCGGTCGCGCCGCCCTGGCGCAGATCAAGGCCGGCCAGCCGGCGCGGCGTTCCATCGTCAACATCTCTTCCGATGCCGGACGCATGGGGACGATCGGGCAGATCAACTACAGCGCCGCCAAGTCGGGAATGTTCGGCATCACCATGAGCGCCGCCCGCGAGTGGGCCAAGCACGACATCCGTTCCAACGCCATCTGCTTCGGCGTGGTCGAAACGGCGATGACGGAAACGGTGCGCGGAGAAAAATTCCGCGAGGGTCTGCTGGCGCGCATCCCGATGGGGCGCTGGTCGTCCGTCGAGGAAGCCGCCCAGCCGATCTGCTTCTTCCTGTCGCAGGCTTCGTCCTACATCACCGGCCAGGTGATCTCCGCCGATGGCGGCGGATTCATGAGCGCCTGAGCGGCAAGGGGATTCGGAATGAACGTCGATCGCCTGCTCGCATGGCCGTTCCAGGACGTGGTCCAGACCTATACGGTGCGGGATACCCTGCTGTACGCCCTCAGCGTGGGCTTCGGCAGCGATCCGGTCGATGCCGGCCAATTGCGCTATGTGTTCGAAAAGGACCTGATGGTCGTGCCCAGCATGGCCGTGGTGCTGGGACATCCCGGCCCCTACGTGGCCGATCCCGCCGCGGGCATCGACTTCCGCAAGATCGTCTATGGGGAACAGGCGCTGGAACTGCTGCGTCCCTTGCCGGCGGCGGCCACCGTGCGGGCGCGGGAGCGCGTCGTCGCGATCCTGGACAAGGGGCGCGACAAGGGAACGCTGCTGCGCACCGAGCGCCACATCGTCGACGACGCGACCGGTGAGGCCCTGGCGGTGCTGAACGCGACCCTGATGTGCCGCGGCGACGGCGGTAGCGGTGCGTCCCACGGCGAAGCCGGTCCGGTGCACGCCGTGCCGGAGGGCGAACCCCAGCGCACGACCGAGCTGGCGACGCTGCCCCAGGCCGCATTGCTGTACCGCCTCAACGGCGACACCAACCCGCTCCATGCCGACCCCGAACTGGCCCGCCGGGCCGGTTTCGAGCGTCCCATCCTGCACGGACTGTGCAGCTACGGCCTGGCGGTCCATGCCCTGCTCAGGACCTGGTGCGACTACGACGCCACGCGCATCGCCAGCGTCCGCGCCCGCTTCTCGGCGCCCGTCTATCCGGGAGAAACGCTGGTCTTCGAAAGCTGGCGCGACGGGCAGACCTTGTCCTTTCGCGCCAGGAGCAAGGAACGGGGGGTGAAGGTTCTGGACAACGGTTGTGCCTTGCTGCGCTGACGACGGTCGCGCCTAACTGGATTTCATGGAGATTGGATCAATGACGGATCGCATCGTGCGCATCGGCGGCGCCTCGGGGTTTTGGGGCGACAGCGCGGAGGCAGCGCCTCAGTTGGTAAGAAGCGGCAAGCTGGACTACCTGACGTTCGACTACCTGGCCGAACTCACCATGTCGATCCTGTCCCGCGCGCGGGCGCAGGATCCGGCGGCGGGGTATGCGCGGGATTTCGTCGATGTCGCCATGCGCAGCGTGTTGCGCGAGGTGGTGGCCGGCGGCATCAAGGTGCTGAGCAACGCGGGCGGCGTCAACCCGCGCGCCTGCGCCGAGGCCCTGCAGCGGCTGGCGGAAGCGGAGGGTCTGGCGCTGCGGATCGCGGTGGTCGAGGGCGACGATGTGCTCTCCAGAGTCGACGCTTTCCGCGCCGAGGATGTCCGTGACCTCCACTCGGGGCAGCCGCTGCCGGCCAAGGTCATGAGCGCCAACGCCTACCTGGGGGCCTTGCCCATCGTCGAGGCCCTGAAGCACGGCGCCCAGGTGGTGATCACCGGCCGCTGCGTGGATAGTGCCCTGCCGCTGGCGGCATTGATGCACGAGTTCGGCTGGTCGGCGCGGGACTACGACCTGATCGCCGCCGGCAGCCTGGCCGGGCATTTGATCGAATGCGGCCCGCAGGCCACCGGCGGGTTGTTTACCGACTGGGAGACGGTGGAGGGCTGGGACAACATCGGCTATCCGATCGTCGAATGCCGGTCCGACGGCAGCTTCGTGGTCACCAAGCCGGCCGGCACCGGCGGCCTGGTCACGCCGGCCACCGTCGCCGAGCAGATGGTCTACGAGATCGGCGACCCGGCGGCCTATCTGCTGCCCGATGTCATTTGCGATTTCACCGCCGTGCGCATGAGCGCCGACGGCCCGGACCGGGTACTGGTGCAGGGCGCGCGCGGCTACGTGCCCGGCCCCTGCTACAAGGTTTCCGCCACCTATGCCGACGGCTGGCGCTGCGTCGCCAACATCACCCTGATCGGCGGGCGCGCGGAGCGCAAGGCGCGGCGGGTGGCCGAAGCCATCCTGGCGCGCACGCGGCGCATGCTCGAAGCGCGCGGGATGGGCGACTACCGCCTGGTGTATTCGGAAGTGATCGGCACCGAGGCCGCTTTCGGCCCCCACTCCCGGGTTGCCGTCAACCGCGAGGTGGTGCTGCGGCTGGTGGTCGAGCATGCGAATCGCGACGCGCTGGAACTGTTCGCCGCCGAACTCGCCCCCGGTGGCGTCTCATGGGCGCCGGGCATGACCAGCATCGGCGGCGGCCGCCCGCGCCCGTCGCCCATCGTCAAGTTGTTCTCCTTCCTGGCGCCGAAAACGGAATTCAAGGTAAGCGCAACGGTCGCCGGCGAACACTGGCCAGTCCCGCTTCCCGCCGAGTTGCAGGAAACGACGACGGCGCATGCCGCCACGACCTACACCGAGCCCCTGCCGTCGCTGGATGGCGTGGCCACGGTGGAAGTGCCGCTGCTGCGCATCGCCCACGGGCGCAGCGGCGACAAGGGCAACAGCGTGAATATCGGCATCATCGCCCGGGATCCGAAATGGATAGGGGTGCTGCGCGCCGAACTCACGGCGGAGCGGGTGCGCGAATACTTCGGCCACTTCGTCGAAGGGGCGGTGAGCCGCTTCGACGTGCCCGGGATTGGCGCCTTCAATTTCCTGCTGCAGGGCGCGCTGGCCGGCGGCGGCATGGCGTCGCCGCGCAGCGATCCGCTGGGCAAGGCCTTCGCTCAGATGCTGCTGGACATGCCGGTACGGGTGCCGACGGCGTTTCTGGAGCCGGCTTCGGCTGCCGCATGAGATCGGTTGGAAAACAAGACACCTATTTGAGAGGAGCACGAAAATGGATTTTTCCTTGAATGAAGAACAACGCGCGATCGAAGAAGCCATCGGCGACATCTGCGATGCCTACGACGACAATTACTGGCTGCGCGCCGAGAACGAAAAGCGTTTTCCGCAGGAGTTCGTGGACGACCTGGTCAAGGCCGGCTGGATGGGCGTGACCATGCCTCAGGAATACGGTGGGGCGGGCCTGGGCATCACCGAGGCGGCGATCATCATCAAGCGCATCTCGCGGCTCGGTGCCAACGCTTCGTCGTCGGTGCACATCAACATGTTCGGGCCGCATCCGGTGGTGGTGTTCGGCACGCCCGAGCAAAAGGCGCGTTTCCTGCCGCCGCTGATCGAGGGCAAGGACCGCACCTGCTTCGCCGTCACCGAGCCCAGCGTGGGGCTCGACACCACCCACATCAAGACCTTTGCCGAGCGCAAGGGGGACCGTTACGTGGTCAACGGTTCCAAGGTATGGATTTCGACGGCCCAGATCGCCAACAAGATCCTGCTGGTGACCCGGACGACCAAGTTCGAGGATTCTCCGCGTCCGACCGATGGTTTGACCCTGTTCTACACCGACCTGGACCGCAGCAAGATCACGGTGCGGGAAATCCCCAAGATGGGCCGCAACGCCGTCGATTCCAACGAACTTTTCATCGACGGCCTGGAAATTCCCATCGAAGACCGCATCGGCGAAGAGGGCAAGGGCTTCGAATACCTGCTGCACGGCCTGAACCCGGAGCGGGTGTTGATCGCCGGCACCAATATCGGCGCCGGCCAGGCGGTGATCGACAAGGCCGCCAAGTACGCCAAGGAGCGCATCGTGTTCGGCCGGCCGATCGGCATGAACCAGGGTATCCAGCATCCGCTGGCGGATTGCTGGGTTCGCCTGCAGGCGGCGGAGACCATGATGTTCAAGGCGGCGACCCTGTACGACCAGGGCAAGCCCTGCGGCCTCGAAGCCAACATGGCGAAGTACCTGGGAGGCGACGCCTACTTCGAGTCCGCGGCGCGCGCGGTGCGGACCCACGGCGGTTTCGGTTACGCCAAGGAGTTCCACGTCGAGCGCTATTACCGCGAGGCGATCATGGGCCTGATCGGTCCGGTCAGCCACGAACTGGTGCTGTGCCACATCGCCGAGCGGGCGCTGGGCCTGCCGAAATCCTATTGATGCCGGCGGGTTCGGGCGAGCGACGCGGGATGGGAGAAGAAATGGATTTCAGTCCGCCGGTGAAGAGAACGCTGCTGCATCGCCGCAGCATTCTTTGCGAAGGTTACGAGCGGGAGGACGGCCTGTGGGATATCGAGGCGCAGTTGCTCGACACCCGCAGCTTTGAACTGCCCCTGCCCTTGGGGCCCCGCCTTGCGGCCAACGAGCCCTTGCACCAGATGGGGTTGCGCATCGCGGTGGACCGGGATTCGGTCATCCGCGAGGTCGAGCCGCTGACGGCCCACGGCCCGTCGCCGGAATGCCGGGACATCTCCGACACTTACCGGCAGTTGCTCGGCCTGCGTATCGCCGCCGGTTTTACCTCGACGGTCAAAAGGCTGTTTGGCGGACGGCTGGGCTGCACCCATCTGACCGATCTGCTCGGCCCCTTGGCGACGACGGCGATGCAGACCTTGTGGGCGGCGCAGATTCGCAACGCGGCGCGCGGTGACGAGACGCCGATCTCCTGTCGCCGGTACACCCGTTAAACCTATGGCGCAGTGTCGCGATCGTTCGCGATCTGCAGTCGCTGGGCGGGAAATTGTCGGAGACCGAGCGGCAGACGTTGGTTGCGGCCTCGGCTGAAGATTTGCAACTGCTTAACGTCTTGGTGTTGCCAAAGATCGAATCGCTGAATACGCAGCCCGCTCTCTTGGGCCATGCCGGTGCTATCGCGCACCTGCCGCTGTTCAAGGAGGCACCGCGAGGCGTACTGGAGCCGGATGGGCTCAGGAGTGTCGGCATCCTGTCGACGTTGATCGCCCATCTTCGTCCCTTCGCACGACCAGGGTTGCAGGTTCTCTTCATAAACGCTCCGCGCCCGGTACGCTTTCTCGAATCGGTATTGGAGGCATTGGATCTCGACAACGAGACGGCCGAGGATACGTTCTGGGGAGTGCATTTACGCTTCCGCTACACATCTGACGACACGCGCGGCTGGACCTCGGAACTCGAGGAAATGGAGGATCAACTCAAGGATCGCATTCGTGCCGGACAAGAGCGCGGATTGATCAGTTTGTCCATTAATCCGGAAATCAAGAAATGGCCGGAACTCATCGATGAAACCCAGGCATTGCCCGCCCACCTGACGGTTGTCTTTGACCCCTTTGAGGTCCGAACCGCGCTCGTGGCGCGAGCTGGCCTGCATGACCTCAGTCCCTGGATGCCGAGTTGCGAATATCGCTATAACAAACTCAAGAAGCAGATCATGATCGTTCCGGTTGCCGAAGAAGAAATCTTCGCGACCTACTTCGCGACCGCAACGCTGGTCCATCGCGAATTGAAGCAAAGCACGGCAACCCATCAACCCCAGGTTGCGTCGGTGAAGAGTTGGCTGGACCAACTGGCTGAAAACAGCACATGGACGGTCATTGCCGATCCCCATCGGGTGCTAGTGCCGCGCCTCAGCGAGGCCGAGGTTATTGACAGGCGCATCGAGAACGCCCGTCAGATCACGACATTCGGCCGAGATTTGAGTCCCTTCGTGCGACGTTTGGATCAGCAATTGCGCAAAACGCATTTCGTGGCCGACCCGGCTACGCTCGAAGAACTCGTGCGCGATTTGGTGGCGATGGAACCTAACGGGATTCTCGGCCTGGTGGGGGGCGACAAGGGTAAGCACGTCAAGGGCGCACTTGGAAAACTGATCGCCATGCGCTGGTATCGTCGCGCGGATCCGAGTGGCCTTGCGGTAAGCCTCGATACTCAAAACGCTCGCCGCTGGCTTAGTGCCGGCGGACACTCCAATGAGAAGGCAGATCTTCTGGGGCTTCGAGAGGAAGGTGGTGACCTGGTCATTGACGTGATTGAAGTCAAAACCCACGACGACAATGTGCCGTACACCATCCGCGATGGTATCGTTACAGGTCACGCGGTCGATCAAGTTCTGGCGACGCTTCACGCCTTGGCAGAGGTCTTTGGTGGGCAAGGGGTTTCGCCCTTGGCAAAACCACGCCGGGAAGTGATCCGGGAACACCTCTATACGGCTCTTCTTCGCGATCTGGACTCCAAATATATAGAGCGTTGGCATGGTCTGTTGCAAGACCTCTTCAATGGCAATCTCAAGGTTCGCCTTACCGGCCGTATCGTTCACGTGCAACTTGCCAGTGTGGCGACCACGAGTCCAGTGACTGTTCACAGCGAAAGCGGCATCCCGCTGGAAATTAATACCTTGGCGGGGACGGATGTAGGTTTGGTGCTGACCGCGACCAAATTGGTGCGGGAGGATGCTCCCATGAACCGCGAGCCGGTTGGGGTGGCTGGGCATGTCTCCGCGTCGATTGATCCGGTACAGGCATTCCAACTTTTGGTTAATGACCAGGTACCAGTGAAGTCGGCAAGCGAGGTCGCGAACGACCAGAAAAACACCGGCGGAGCCGGTGAAGAGGCAGTCAAAGAATATGCCTCAGAGGGGGTAGTGGTACGTAGCGAAGGGACCAGTCAGGTCGATGAAGTTGCGGGCGTCGTTTCCGCCCAGCAGTCGTTGGAATTGCTCTTGGGCCAAGAACTCAATACCAAGAATTCGGTGGCATGGTTGCCCGGGCGGCAAAGTAATGGCTTTTTGTTGATTCTTGGAGCATCCGGGTCAGGCAAGACCGAGACTCTCAAGGTGCTTGGCAAGGGAATTGTTGATTTCGGCGTGCCTGTCTTGGTCCTCGATTTTCATGGGGATGTCAATTTCCCAGGCCTTCGGTCGGTTTTGCTCTCATCAGGCACGTCGAGTACCACTGGCGTCAATCCAATGGAGTTGGACTCCCAGAGTGCCGAGGAGACAGGTCTTTACGACCAACGAAAAGTTATACGAGATATGGTCCGCAATGCGGTACCGGCACTTGGTCATCGGCAGAATGCAATTCTTCGCGATGCCATAGAGGAGGCCTACCAGACCGCTGGTTTTGACGATGGCGATCCGCTGACTTGGCGCAATACGCCGCCGACTTTTGCCGACGTTGAACGCATTTTGTCCGCATGGTCGGAGGACGATGCCCGCAAAAGTCAGCGCTCCGCAATAGAGGGGTGTTTGGCTGCCGTGCAGGAGATTTTCGAACACCCGATCTTCCAGCGGCAGGAGCACGTTTCTACGGATGAAATCTTATCGACCAATGTCCGGCTCGATCTCAGCAAATTGCCTGACGAGGTTCGATACATTGCCGCAGAAACACTGCTGCGAAAGATTTTCCGTGTGCTTCGCCTTAAGGGGCCGATCCCGGTGCAGCCGGCAGATGACCGACAACGTTTCCGGCTATTTGTGATTATCGATGAAGCCAAGATTCTCGCGACGGGGGGAGGGGATCCTGATGCGGCTGACCGGATCTTGAATCTGCTGTTTACTGAAGCCAGAAAGTTCGGGCTCGGCATGATTCTCGCGTCCCAAATGAGCGACCATTTTGGTTCTGAGGTGAAGGCCAATGCTGCGACATGGTTGGTGCTGAAACCGATGGACATCAAAGAGGCCAAGAAGAATGCGCCAAACGTCCATATGGACCCTGAGGCGCTGACCGCGTTGAAGGGGCGAGGTGATGGCTATTTCCGGGATCGGACCTCCCCGCGAGCAAGGCGAATTCAAGTCCAGGCGTTGCAACCGGATGCCTAGTGCCGGGTCGGCGCGACCGCGATTTTTGGCCGGGTTGATCGACGAAAAAGTGCTGGGAGACTGTCTCCGAAAGGAGTACAGAACATGGCATACACGCTTGGCCGCTTTACGGTTGATGATGTTGGGTTTATCCAAGTTGTTCCTGCGCGCATTCTGGTCGCTGCCGCGAAGGGCGACCTCGATTTGAATCTCTTGGCAAGGGAGGAACTTGCCAACCGCGGTTTGGACCAGGCTGGGGTATGGGTCGGTTTCGAGCGGGCAATTGTGGCGCTGAGGAAATGTGGCGACACAGTTCGGACTGCGCCGCCGCCTCATTCGTCGCCTGCTGAAGAGTAACGGTTGGGCGTCGGCCTGTTGGCACGACGCCCTGCCACGGAACAACTCTGCGGCGACAACCCTCAGCCTGTCAGTAGTAGTTCCGGCGGCTGGTCGGCGTGATGCCAAACCACCACGTTGCGCGCGTTGAGGCACTTGTCCAGTCGATGGCAGGATCATGCAGGCTGTCGTAGAGAGTGTCATCCTTGTACGTGGGCCTGCTCTCCTCGTCGCGCAGCACCGGCAGGAACAGTTGGCGCAGCGGCCGGTCGCATCCGGCCACGACTACGATTGCGCGGCCGCATTGTGAGAGCTGGATGTGGTGCCGACTCATGCCTCGGGCTTTGACACGTCGAAGACCGGCAGGCCGTTGATCACGGCCGCGTCGCTATCGAACTTCAGCCACACGATGCCGGCTTGCTCCGCGACTTCGAAGATCGTGGCCAGATCGGCTTCAGTCGGCATCCGGTAACGGGGTGCGCCGACATAGATGATGCCGCCGCAGTCGGTCGGGTAGGCGTTGACCGACAACTCGTCATCGGCCAGTTTCAGGCGGCTGCTTGGACTCAGATGCGAGATCGACAGCGCGGCCAGGGGTTCGGCCTGCGCTCGTAGGCTTGCCACTGAAGGTGCTTCCATGTGGGTCTCCTTCTTTTCGATGAGACGTCGACTTGGTCTTGCGGCGCGTGCCAGTCTGACGACTGAAGTTCATGCCGCAGTCGCGACAACGGAACCAGCGCAGGCGGCCCAGCGTACCCAACGGCACGCCGTCGCCCGCGCAAACAGGACAATGAGGCGGGATTCTCGTCGTCATGATGATCTCCTCATGCGGCCGAAAAGGCAGCCCGACCCAATGAGGTGGGCATGCCTGTGAGCATCGGACGCGACGCGGTTGGCCGGCGGCGCATGGCGTTACACCAGCCCGCGTTCGGCAAACGACACTACCGCGTCGCCGGCGACGACGAAATGGTCGATCACCCGCACATCCACCAGGCTCAGCGCGTGCTTCAGGTTCTGTGTCAGCAGCTCATCGGCCCGCGAGGGCTCGGCTTCCCCCGACGGATGGTTGTGCGCAACGGCCAGCGCGGCGGCGTTACGGGCGAGCGCCCCCTTGACCACTTCCCGGGGATAGACGGACGTCTGGGTTAGGGTTCCTCGGAACAACTCCTCGACTTCGATCAGGCGATGCTGGGCGTCCAGGTAGAGCGCCAGGAACACCTCATGCTCAAGGCCAGCGCAATACAGCCGCAGCCAATCGCGCAGGACTTGCGGTGAGGTCATCAACGGACCGCTGCGCATCTGCTCACGCAGGTCGCGCAGCAGTAGTTCGCGGGCAATGCCCAAGCGATGGGCGAGAACGGTATCGGTGGTGCCGAGCATGCCCATTTGCGCCACGGCATCGCTGACGTGTAGAGGGTTGGCACCCGACGCGCAAACCAGGGGCGAGAGTAATTCGCGGACCAGATCGGCGCGGGACAAGACAGATAGATTCATGGCGTTCTCCTCGATAAAACAAGAAAAGCGGGAACGCCGATCCCAAAGGGGACGAGGTCCCCGCTTGGGATGAACGTGCGGACCTGGGTCGGCACGATGAATGAGGCAGGTATCGACTGCGACGCCGGCTCGGGGCCGGACTTCATTCCATGACGGAATGCATGTAAGCCCGGTCAGTTTCCGGCATCAGTAGGGTGGATTCAAGGGGATGCAGAGGACGCAATGTTCAAGCGGCCGGAATCCGACGGGCTTACGAATGGCGTTGGTGATGAGAGCGTGCCGATCGCTTTCTGCGGCGCAAAGGGTGCCGCCAGCTTGGTCAAAAGGGCCTACTTGCACTCCAGTGTGACCGGGATGTCAGCCTATTGGCACTGCATAAATTTTTTGCGTGACCGCCGTAAAACCCGCGACAAGCCTGGAAAACTTGATCAAGATGAAGGCTCAATCCTTCACGTAGAACGACGATGATCCGCCTCGGCTCGCAAATTCGACTCACTCGCCGGGAGGTCGAGCGCTTCCGGAAGATCACCGACATCGAGCCGGTGGACATCCGTACGCTCGACGATCTGGACGCCTACATCGCCCGATGCAAGGCGCACTACTGGGGCGTCTCCAAGGACACCCAGTTCCTGCATTGGCTCATCGACCGCGAATACGCCCAGTGCCGTCTGGCGGCGTAGCACGGTTGGTTTTCTGCGGGCGACCGCCTCCCCAGTGTTGCTGCCGGGGAGACGTCGCTCCATCGGGTACTGCCCTCGATGTCACAGGAAGACACGCGGCTCGATCGTCGCGCCGCGCATGAAGGCGAGGTAGGCGCCGGCCTTGCCGATGTCCCGGAAACTGGCGACGACTTCTTCGCGCCGCAGAACGTTCCAGGACCGGTCGGCGTCCCCCGAAGGCTTGATGCTCAGATCAGCTTCCCGGTAGATGGCATGGCGATACAGGAAGTCGCCCGATTCCCAGTCCACGATGGCAAGGAGGCAGGCGCACAGGATGGCGCAGCCGCCATGCTCGCCGGGCTCGATCAGCAGCGGGACCTTCAAACTCCCCGTCGATCGGCCGATCCGGCCGACGACGTCGTGCTCTTCCAGCCAGGGTTCGCCGGTGCTCGTGTCGCCCAGGATCCGGCGGACCTTCCGTTCGCGGGTGCGGCAGGATTCCAGGACCTTGCCGGCCTTGGCATCGGTGCCGGGATCGAAATAGGTCGTGCGCGTCAGGGGCGACTGGCTCCAGGCCTGGATGGCTCTGCCGTACTTTTCGTAGCCGGCGAGGGTCGCATAGTCCTCTTCCGTGAACGCCAGGTCGGGTCGGCCCAACTTGCAGGCGATCTGGTTGGCGTGATCCCGGGCGTTGGAGAAACCGAGGCAGATATAGCCCTCGCCGCAATCGATCACGTAGCGCTGCTGTGCCGCATTGATACTCACCTTGTTCATCTCGGGTTCCTTTCGAAATGTCGTGGAACCCCACCCCGTCGGGCGTGAGCCCCACGGGGTTGTTGGGTGTCCGGCAGGCCGAAGGTCGGCTGGCCGGTAGTGTCGCCGCGGTTCAGGCCGCCTGTGCGACTTGCTGGAATTCTTGCTCCAGGGTGCCGGCATCGGTGGCCACGACAATCTGCTCGGACTCCAGGCGACCCAGCTTCAGCAGCAGGGCGTCGGCGTGGTCCTGGTCTTCCGGGCTCAGGGAAGGGTGCAGTTGCAGGACCTCCTTCTTCATGAGGCGAAGCTCTTGGACGATGGCGCGTTGGGCGCGCGCTTCTATGGCATTCAGGATTTCAGTAGCGGTTCTCATCAATGGATTCCTTTCATTGCTAAAAAAATGGGGCGGCATGCCGGGGGCAGATCGGCGGGCGGGGTTTGGCCCTACGCGCGCAGACGGCGTAGCGGGCGGGTGTGGGCGCCCCGTGAAGTCGTCTTGCCGGCGTTCACGGGCACTCGATGGGGTGGTGGGGGATCGGCGTGAGCGCCGCACGCGCCGCTGGGTGAGCAGCGGGCGTGGGCGTTCGGCGATCCGGATGCGACGGCAGGTGCAGCCGCATCACAGGCCGGGCCGGTGAAGGCCCGGCGCTTCTCGGGTCAAGCGGCCGTGCGCGGTGTTTTTGCGCTGGGCGAGGCCTGGGCTTCAGTGGATGCTGCTACCGGATCGGCCGCAGACGGGGCTGCCTGTTGCTCGAAGGCCGTGTGTGCCGTCGTGAACTCGGTTTCCCGAGCCAGGCGGCGCACTTGGGCCACGGCCGGCTCCTTGACCACTTCGGGCAGGCATTCGACGGCGATGTCGCTGCCGTGACTCAGACCCTTCTGCAGACTGCGCAGCGGCCGGACGAACAGGCCGTGGCACAGCCAGCGGACGAACAGACCGATCCGCTTGTTGCGTGCCTGGCGGGCCTTGTGCCGACGCAAGGATTCCTTGCAGCACAGGTACAACGCCAGATGGATACGCTTCATTTCGGGATCGGACTCGAGTTGGGCCATGACTTCGGTCGCGATGGCCGGATCACGGCCGACGCGCCGATAGAAGCCGACCCAGGCACTCTCTTCCTCGGACTCGATACCGGAGCGCCGGGGGCGAGGACGGGGTTTCTCAAGGGACATGATGTTCTCCAAAGACGAAGAGAGGGAACACCTGTCCCTGGTCGGGGAGGCGGTGGACTCCCCGGGGTTGCACGGACATGCGGCGCTGCTAAGCTGAACGCTCACAGGTCAAGAGGTGCCCACACCATGCTGCGTGCAGGCGATGCGCTACGGTTCACGCCCGACGAAATCGAGGCCTTCCGAAAACTCGGTCTCGACTTCGACGGGGCGCGCACACAGGACGACATCGACCAGGCATTGGCCCGATGGGCCGATACGCTGAACGATGAACGTCCCGATCTGCTGGAAAAGATCGCTGCGGCAATGGCGAAGGCCAGGGGCATCCCGCTACCCGCGCGCTTGACGCGGATACGTTGATGCGGCGTGCCTGCCGTTGTCCTCAGCAATCCTCATCCAGCGGTCGGCGATCCGGTCCAGGTAAACCAAATCGTCGGCTTCGATCTCGCCCGACTCTCGCAAGCGGGCGATCACCTCCTTGACCAGAGACGGATCGTCCTTGGCCAGTTGGATCACAGTGGCGGCAATGCGCCGGCGGTAGAGGCTGATCGGCATGATCAGCCTCCAGTCGCATGGAACTCGGAAGCGCTGCCGGGCCGTCCGAAGACGGTGGGCAGTGGCTTCAACAACGCCGGCACAGTCGGTAGGCGCATGGACGGCCGGGCGAACCCGGAACCACCCAGCAATACCGCGACCGGGCGCGACTCTCTCGTCGCAGGGATTGCGAACATGGTGTTCTCCTTCAGGAATGAAAGGAACACCCATCCCTGGCGAGGAACTTGGGGTTCCCCGTTCGGGATGCTTAGCCGTGGACGGCAGAGCGGCTCGGCGACGTGCCAGGCGGCACGTGCAGGATGAAGGCCCACGGTTCTTGCGAACGGGCCTTCGCTCGATGCCGATCGACCTGAAGGTCGCGCGGCAGGACGCAGCATTCAGCCGGGTGGCTGAACATGACACACGGCCATGGACATGGCCGGACCCGATCGACGCCGGGTATCCTTGAGGCAGGTAACGACTGCGACGCCAGTTGGGCTGGACTTCAGGGCGACCGGGGTCGCCGATGAAGGCTGTGCAGACACGATGTCCACAGAAAGCCTTTGTAGTATCGCGCCGCGATCAACTCGGGCTCAAACCCGCGACATGGGTTGCCACCCGCAAGCACCGGGACTTCGGATGCATTGCAGGTATTACCAAGCTAGGAGTCTGCGCGGCAGAACGCTATAGAAGGGGGTACTGGGTCCCGATCAGCGAACGGAGCGTCGGGCGCGGGAGTTCCGGCCCCCCTTGCACTGCTTGGCGAGGGGGCGATGGCTGTGTTTTCGTGGTGCAAGGGCCAGTTTCCCGGCCGTTCGTCCTTCATGCCGCGCTCAGGGAGCACATTCTGCGCAAGTTCAGCGCCATACAGACGAGCTTCCACTCCGCTTTGACGCGCTCCAGACCCCTCATGCTGAACTGCCGGAATCCCAGCACGTTCTTGATCCAGCCGTTGGGCGGCTCGGCGATCCATTTTCGTCGTCGGTAGGCCGCCTTGCCCGCCTCGCTGTCGAGCTTGTCGGCCATTTGCGCCGTGTGCGGATTGCGTTGCCGGTCGAAACTGAGCTGGCGCTTTCCCTCACGGCCCAGCGCCACCACCAGTTCGGTGCCGCATCCGTCCAGATCGCTGAAGGTCTGCTCCGAGCGGTAGCCGGTGTCTGCCAGCGCCTGGCGCGGTTGCTGCCCCAAGTTCTCGTGCACGGCCTGCAGCACCCCCGGCAGTTGCCCGGCGTCGCTGGCGTTATTGCTCAGTTCGGCCGCCACGATGATGTGTGCAGCCTCATCAACCGCCGTTTGCGCGTTGTAGCTCGGGTCGAACCCGCCGCCGGCGCGCTTCATGATGCGGCTGTCCGGATCGGTGAAGTTCTCCTGCGCCTTGTCCTCGGGCACCCCGAACTCGCGCTTGTAGCGCCCGCCCTTGGGCTTGCCGTCGCCACCCCGCGGGCGACGGTCGTCGTCGTCGCTGCGCCCGCGCGCCTGATCGGCCTCGCGCTGGCGTTGCTCGAGCCGGGCACGCGCTTGGGCGATCGCCGCCAGCCGTGCCTCGCGCCGGGCGATCTCGGCCGGGATGTCCAGTTCCGCTTCGTGCTGCTCCGCCTCGTCGCTCGCCTTCGCCCGATTGAGCAGCCCCTCGATCTGCCGCTTCAACTCGGCTTCGGCCTTCACCATGTGACCGTAACTCATCGCCTTGTGGCGACTGGCGTTGGCCGTGACCTTGGTGCCGTCGATGGCCACCGTGCCCAGCTTCACCAGCCCCATCTCCCGCGCCAGTCGCACCACCTGCACGAACAGCTCGCTCAACTCCTTCAGGTGCAAAGCGCGAAAGTCACTGAGCGTGCGGTGAGCCGGGAAGTTGCCTGCCGCGAGCACCCGAAAGGCGATGTCCTCGTGCAACTTGCGTGCGATCTTGCGCGAGCTGAACACACCCGTGGCGTAGGCATACAGCAGCACCTTGACCATCATGGCCGGATGAAACGGCTGGTTGCGCGGCCCGCCCCCGCCATACCGGGCGTGAAACGCGCTCAGATCCAGCCCATCGACCGCGTCGCTGATGAAGTACGCCAGGTGCCCTTCGGGCAGCCACTCCTGCAGCGCCTGGGGCAGCAGCATCTGCTGCTGCGGGCAATAGGGCAGATAGCTCGTCATGCCCACACTCTACCTGCCCCGACACCCCCTGAGCGCTTACCTCGCCGACTCTTGGCTTCTGCCGCGCAGACTCCTAGCTTGCCTTCTATTTCTGTTCCTTGACGCGGCCGTATCCCTTGCCGATACCCTCGGCCATTTCGGGGAAGAGGGCGCTGAGCAGCGCATCGAAAGTGGCCGGGCGCAGGTAGGCTTCGTCGTCGGCATCGATTCGATCGATGAGCGCGTGTCGCCATGCCTTGTATTTGCGGGTTTGCTCTTCGGTGAAGTGTGTTTCGAACTCATAGGCCTTCACCGCAACGGCGTATAGCGAGTCCCAGCGCTTATTGTGTTTCCCGCTTTGCATGATGGCGTTGAGCACCTGGTAGCCGCTGCTTACGTCGTATCCGACTCCTTTGTTCTGCTGGATCGACAGTAGGCGAGAAATCAGGCCGGACTCGTCGAGCAGGGCTGGATCGTCGGCTCCTTGCAAGGCATGGGCCGACAAAGCCGATGCGGCTTCCATGATCTGCGTCCATTCGTCGCTATGGGTGCCGAGGAGCGTCGGTTCTGGACCGTCGCCTTGATGTCGCCGCTGGGCTCTCCTGATCCGCACGTTCGCGTCGTGGAATGCGGTCACTGCATCCAAGTAGTTGGCCGTCCAGTCGGATACGGGTCGGGCGAGCCAATGAGGACGCATCAATTCAAACAGGCGTTCCTTGTACCGGAGTGACACGGGATGCTCATTGAGCACCGCGTTGAGTCGCTGCTCCTTGATCGAAAAGATCGGGTGATGTACCCAGCGTTTACCGAGCATCTGGTGGACCACGAGATCGCTCAAGGCGTCCCGGGTCAGGCGCCCGCCGAGTTTGCTCAAGTCGATTTCCAGCGTGGCAATGTTGAGTCGGCGTACACGCTGCAACTTCTCTTCGTCGATGCCGTGGGTGACCGTGACCTCCACGAGCAAGGTGGACGGCCAGGGCAAGTTGAACGTGTCCTCGATCTCTTCCTCGAAATCGTCGTTCACCCAGGTGCCAGTGATGCCTGTCGTGAAGATCTTGCTGCCGTCCAGGTTGGCGATGACGTCGGGGACGATTCGGCCCAGACGCTGCTCGAGTTGCACATCGGTGAGTCCAAGCTTTTTCGGGGGGGCAAACCAGGTCATGCGAAGCGTGTCGGTCTCCCATTCGCCGCTGAACTCGTCGGGAGGCTCCCGCCTGACGGATACTTCGAGACCGGGCGTCGCGATCCGGTGCGCACGCTCAAGAATTGCCTTGACCTCCCGATGCAACAAGGTTTCACGTCTCAACCCCTGGACAGTCGCCTCATCGAGATCGGATGTCAGGCTGGAACGGAAATCAGCTTCGTCGGTGGCGTCCCATTCATCCAGAGCGTCGTGGGCTGCCCGAACTGCCTCTGCATCGCCCTGGGCAGCCAGCGTCCGATCGTTCCAATGGGAACACCAACGGATATCGGGCAGGATTCGCAAGCGGGCGCGGATTTCCTCGGGACTGAGCATGGCAAGATCCGGGGCCGAAAGTGAAATTGTGACCATCGCCTGTCCGCCGGTTCCGTCGGCGGTACCCCGTCTGCCGGTGAGGTCGACGAGCAGGGTACGGCCGTCGTCCAATGTAAGTTCTGCCGTTGCGTGGTCTTGCAGC
Source organism: Candidatus Accumulibacter sp. 66-26 (assembly GCA_001897745.1). GTDB lineage: Bacteria > Pseudomonadota > Gammaproteobacteria > Burkholderiales > Rhodocyclaceae > 66-26. The sequence continues at coordinate 33,730 of MKUH01000036.1, read as the reverse complement.
CGCGCGTCCTTGATCATTCTCCGTTCAGCCGGTGCTTCGACCCAGACTTCATAACCCTGGCCGCTGAATCCCGTTGCAGTTCGCGACATGGTGCGTCGTGGAAGATCGATGAATCCCTGTTCCTGGAGAAGATGGGTCGCAGCCAAGCGCGCGGCGACAATGGCGCAGGCATCCTTCTGTGCCCCTGGCAGGTGACGAAAATGCGCCGTGGGTCGGACGCGAAGTGGTTGCCCCGGCATGACCGGCGTCAAGTTCAACTGGCAGGCAGGGCAGATGCACGTGCATTTGTGTTCGACGACCTCGTCGTCGTGGATATAGCGCGGCTCGCCAGTCCGGGCATCGTGTGCCCACTTCAGCGGTACCTCGGAAGCGTCGGGCCGCGCCTGTTCAGGCGAGGCGTCGACCCTGTCAATTTGCCAAGTAGTCACCAGATTCTCCTGCTACATTTGTGGCGGTGGCCAATATCCCATATTCCCACAGAGGTATGCGCTCCGGATACTTCCCCGTCTGCACCAAACAAAACCCCCACAGCCTTTCGGCCATGGGGGTGAAATCAACTCAAGCGGCCTGTCGTACCTCGTCGGCGTCGACCTTCGCGCTACCGGCTTCGTCCTTGTCCAGGTCGAGTTGCTTGAGCAACTCGCGTTGCCGGACCAGCAGGTCGGTGAGCCGGCCTTCATGCTCGAAGGACCGGGCCAGTTCCAGCCGGAGGTCTTCCAGCCGCTTGCGGCGGGTTTCCAACTGGATCTCGGCGTCAGCGTGCTGCTTGCCCACCGATTCCAACGCACCCAGCAAGGCGGCCACCAGGGCCGGTCCTGTTTGATAGGGCTCGGCGTTGTACAGGCAGTGCCCCGCCAAATACAGGTTCGGCGTCTCGTCGCCGCGGGCCGCGAGGATGCCCAGGTCGAAGCCGCCAAACCAGCCGACGATCCGTTCGATCATCCGGCTGGCCGTGCGCACCTCTTCCTTGGCCGTCCTCACCAACCCGCGCAGCGCTTCGCCCACCGCATCGGGACCAACGATCTTGCGCCCCGCCAGTTCCATGGCGATGCCCTGCAGGGTCTGCGGCTCGATCCGGGCCGCATCCTGCGCGTACAGCGCGACCCTCTTCTCCAGCGCCTCGATCATCATCGGCAGCCGGCCCACTTCGCTTTCGTTGGCATAGCGCTGGTTGCGCCACACCGAGAATAGCGTCGAGAGCTTGGCAACCTCCGCATCCACGCCGGCTTTCTCGATCACCAGCGGATTGCCCGACGCCAAGGCTTTCACCTCGGCATAGGACAGTGCTGCCAGTTCGACATCCTCCAGCGAGCGGATGCCCTGGTCGCCCTTCATCACCTGGGCGATGAAGCGCGCCTTGGTCTCCAGCGTTTGCCACATGTAACTATCAAAACTGCCTTCCGTGACATACCGGAAGACTTCCACTTCCTCACACTCATTGCCCTGGCGCAGGATACGCCCCTCGCGCTGCTCGACGTCACACGGACGCCAGGGCGCATCGAGATGATGCAGGGCCGTGAGCCGCGTCTGCACATTGGTCCCCACCCCCATCTTGGCGGTGGAGCCCAGCAGCACCCGGACCCGACCCTCGCGCACCGCCTTGAACAGCGTCGCCTTCTGGACATCGGTCTCGGAATCATGGACGAAGGCGATCTCCTTCTCGGGGATGCCCGCACCGATCAACCGGTCCCGCAGGTCGTCATAGACGCTGAAGCTCTTGCCGCCCTTGGGGGACGACAAGTCACAGAACACCAACTGGGCGCCGCGAAAGTCCGCCGTGCGTTGCCAGATGGCATGGACCTCCCGCACGCACGCGGTCACCTTGCCGTTTTCGTCGAAACGCGCCAGCGGCGCCACCAGCCGGAAATCCAGCGCGGCCTTGCGGCCGTCGGTGGTGATCGCCAGCATGTTGTCTTCGTTCGGCTTGACGTCGCCGTTGCGGATGGCTTCCGCCCGCTGGACCAGCGTCTGCACGAAGGCTTTCAGCGACGGGCTCGCCGGGCAGGCGACGATGCGCGGCTTGCCGCCGCGCAGCTTCGGCACCGGCAGGTCCAGCATCTCCGCCGTGCGGATGTCGGCCACTTCGCCGAACACCGCCATCAGCTCGGGCACGTTGATGAACCGCGCGAAGCGCGTGTGCATCCGATAGCCGCTGCCGTCCGGCGCGATCTCCAGCGCCGTGACGCTTTCGCCGAAGGTGGCGGCCCAGGCATCGAACTGCTGCAGCCCGAGCTCCGCCAGCCGGTTGGGCTGCAGATAGCGCATCATGGTGTGGATCTCGGCCATGGTGTTGGCCACCGGCGTCGCTGTTGCGAACACCACCCCCCGCTGCGCATGCCCATGGAGTTGCATCGTGTAGCGCGTCTTCAGGAACAAATCGAAGGCGCGTTCCGAACTCGTCAGCGGCAGACCCGCCACCCGGGTCATCTTGGTGAACCGGTAGAGGTTCTTGTGCAGGTGGGCCTCGTCCACGAACAGGGCGTCGATGCCCAGCAGTTCCCAGCTGAGCAGGTCGTCCTTCTTCTGGTCGGCCGACAGCTTTTCCAGCCGCACCGCCCAGTTCTTCTTCATCGCCTCGAGTTGCTTGATGATCCGGTTGGACCGGTCGTTGCTCTTCTCGGCGCGTACTGCCATCTCTATTTCATGGATGATCTCCTTGATGAATCGCTTGCTGAATCGCGGCGACATCCTGATGCGCTCGAAGCTCGAGTGCGTGATGACCACCGCGTCCCAATCGCCTGTGGCGATGCGCGACACCAACTCGCGCCGGCGGTCGCCTTCCAGGTCCTCCTTGCTCGCCATCAGCACCGACGCGTTCGGATAGAGTCGGACGAATTCCGCCGTGTACTGGGCCAGCATGTGGTTGGGGACCACATGACAGGGCTTGTTGACGAAACCCAGCCGGCGCAACTCCATGCTGGCGATGACGCACACTGCCGTCTTGCCGGCACCGACTACGTGGAACAGCCCGGTGTTGCCGGACTGCACGATGCGCCACACCGAATCCAACTGGTGCGGATGCAGCACGAAGCAGCGGGAGAACCCCGGCAGCTTCAGGTGCGAGCCATCGAAGCGCCGCGGCCGCGTGGCGTTGAACAGGTCGTTGTAGACCCTGCACAGCTTCTCGCGGCGTTCAGTATCTTCGAAGGCCCAGACGGCGAACCGCTCCTTGATGAGGCCCAGCTTTTCCCGCGCGGCCAGCGTCTCGTCGGGATTGACGAAATACTTGTCGGTTAGCGGATCGCGGTCGCGCACGGTCGGCACCTGGACGTTGAGCGCGCACTGCACCAGCTCAATGGCGTTCATGCGCGAGGTGCCGAATTCCTGGGTCACCTTCACGTTCTGCCGCGCTTCCCACTCGCCGTACTTCACCGACCAGGCGCCGGCTTCGGCCGAGTAGCCCACCTGGCAGTCCTTGAGTTCCAGGACCTGCTGGATGAACCCCTCGACGTCGAGGGCCGGAATCCACACTGCCCCCAGGCGCGGCTCAATGGCCGCCGGTAGCAGGTCTTCCGGTTGCACCTGTTCCAGCGCCTCGATGTTGCGCTGGTAGGTACTCCCGGACAGCACCGCCTGCTTGAGCTTCGCTTTCACGTTGCCCGACAGGTAGTCGTCTGCGGTTTTCCATTCCCCGTCCGCCGGGTCGAGGAACACCTGGCCCGCTCCGGCCAGGGCCTCCAGCACCGCAGCTTCGGGTGCCCCAAGCAGTTCGGCCATGTAGGCCGGATCGACCCGGCCGCGCCACTGGATGGACGCAGCCAGCGCTTCGGCCGGCTCGCCCGCCGTGCTCGGTTCGACGACCCGGGTCAGCGTGCGCCGGGTGAACAGCGCAGCCTTGCGGGCCGTGTCGGCCTCTTCGTCGTAATGCTCCAGCGACAGCAACAGCGGATAGTCCGGGTCGCGTCGGAACGCCAGCGCATTGGCGCGCGTGGACAGGCAACCGTAGCGCGACACAAAGCGCTCGTAGGTCCCATTGAGCATGACCCGCAGGTGACCCAGCCGGCCATCGCCTTCATCCGCCAACTGCGCATCGAGCAGGGCCCGGGCGTGGTCGCGGATGGCACACAGGCCGGTGATGCGGGCCCGTTGCGTGGCATTGAGCCGGTCATGGACGTCGACCATCTCGCTGCCCTCGACCCGATGCACCCGCCCCTGGTGGAGACGGTAGCTGCCGGGACGGGCACCGGCCTCGGCCGGGACCACCACCCGCAGCGGGGCTGCCTTGTGCGCCACCGGCCGGTAAGCATCGGCAGGCAGCAAGGCGATGCGCTCGGCCAGGGCCGCCTCCAGGTTGCCCTCGAACACGGCAACCGGTACTTCCTCGTAGCCATTGCTCTCGCGACGGATGCGACCGATGCAGAACTGCGGGTGCTCGGCGTACCAGGCGTTGATCGGCAGGTAGCGCTCGTAGCACTGGGGGTGCCGGAGACTGTCGGGCACCACACCCAGCTTCAGCCAGTCTGCGTCGACCGCCTCGGCCCGTTGCCGCTTCCGCAGGAACAGGATGTCGGTCTGCACTTCGGTCGAGGCGATACCGGCGAAGGTTCCCTTGGGGAGCCGGATGGCACCCAGCAGGTGAGCTTGGGCAGCGATGTGCTCGCGCACCGCATCGTACTGGGCATCCATCGTGTGGCTGCTGGTGATGAAGCACACCAGCCCACCAGGGCGCACCAGGTCGAGGGCGCGGCCGAAGAAGTAGTTGTGGATGCTGAAACGGGCATAGGCCCGGTTGCTCACGTCGGCGACCTTGTACTTGCCGAAGGGGACGTTGCCGATCACCAGGTCGAACCAGTGATCGGGTAGCGGGGTTTTCTCGAAAGGGGATATCCGCACATCCACGCCGCCGGGCGCGTAGAGCGCCTTGAGGATACGACCGGAAACCCGGTCGATCTCGACGGCGGTGATGCTGCTGCGCTCGGCCAGATTCCGCGGCATGGCACCGATGAAATAGCCGATGCCGGCGGAAGGCTCCAGGATGCGCCCGCCGGTGAAACCGAAGCGCTCCACCGCCTGCCATATCGCCTCGATCACGGAGACCTCGGTGTAGTGGCTGTTGTTGACGGAGGCGCGCGCCGATTCGTAGTCCTCGGTACTGAGCATTGCCTGCAAGCGACGGGCACGTTCGGCCCAGGCGCTGTCGGTGGCGTCGAGATTGAAGCTGGCGGGAAGGCCGCCCCAGCCGGTGTAGCGCTGAAGAACTTGGCGATCATCAGTACTGGCTGGCCGGCCTTCGGCTTCGATCTGGCGCAGAAGCGTGATTGCTGCCAGGTTGGCCTCGAACTTCGCGGTCGGGCCGGTCAGGTGCTCCAGGTCGGCGCGGATCAGTTGCGGCCAGAGGATGCGCGGGGTGGCCTCGGTCGCGGTGGCCACCACCCGCCAGTTGGCGCGGACGGTGTCCACAAACTGCTCTTGCTCTACGTCGATGAGGTTCTCGACGTGGGTGACCTCGGCAGGCTCGGCGGGCTCGCAAGAAACGGAAAGGCAAACCTGCTCTGCAGGGCGGGGCAGGGCCGGGGCCGCCGGGTCGAACCCGGGCAGCCACAGGGAAGGCGCGGTAGGACGGGCCATCGGTGTGTTCTCCAAGGAAAACGGGGAACACAACGCCCCATCGGGGAGGCGTGCTCCCCGGGTGGGATGGGCAAGAAAACGGTCGTAGACGACCGGTTGGCAAAGGCTAGACGTACGCGACTGCGCCGGACTTCATAGCGAAGCCGGCAGACCAGGCGCAAGGCGACAAGGAGGTGCTTGGGCGCCAGCCGACGAACGTCGGCGGGCAGGACTCAGTTCAGCACGGGGCGCGGAACCGGCGGCAGCGATGTGATGCTGTCAGTACAAACAAGGCGGGTAACGACCGCAACGCCCGAGGCGAATCGGGAGCGCTCGAACGAGCGCGCGTTGGCCGAAGCCAGATGCCCTCGTAGTTTGCCGCTCCGGCGCGCAGCCTGGCGCACCGGTCGGCGATTCGCCTGCGACATCCCTGGTGGAGCAGGGGGATTGCGGGTGGCAATGGGTTGAGCGGCCATGAGCAACCAGCAGTGAGGGGTTTGATGCGCGTCCAATCGGGTGGAGTCCAACGACGCCGGCATTTGGTGCGGCACGCAGTCGAGGATCCGACTACCCGTCGCTTTCCCGCTCATCGATGGCGATGGGAACGCACGCTGAAGCGGTCTGTCGGTCGCCCGCGTTCGCCGTGGCCGCCTGCGCAGACCGCGCCGGTGGAACGCTCAGGCGGACCATCGCCTTGCCCAGTTGCTTCGCATCGAGCAAGGCGGCATCGGCACGCTCCAACACCTGCCCCAGCGATTCAGTAGCATGAAGCTCGGCGACCCCGGCAGAGAACCGCAGCGGCACGGCGCCACCGGGCACTGACAGGGGTGATCCGGCGAGTGCCTGCCGCAGGCGTTCCAGCAGCAGGCACGCATCGTCGCCGCTGCAATTCATCAGGATCAGGGCGAACTCGTCACCGCCCAGCCTCGCGATCGTGTCGGTGGGGCGAAGATGCCGGCGCAGCGTGGCGGCGAAGTGAACCAGCGCGGCGTCGCCGACCGGATGGCCGTGCCGGTCGTTGATGGCCTTGAAGCCATCCAGGTCGATCATCGCGCAGCAGGCCGACATGGCCATCGGGCCGTTGCCCGCCCACCGGTCGCAGGCGCGCCGGAATCCGCGACGGTTCAGGAGCGGAGTGAGATCGTCCTGGTGGAGCAGGTGCTGCGCCTGTTCCAGCGCCCGCTCCAGACCCGCGATGCGCTGCATGACGGCCGAGCGCCGATGTCGCCGCTGGGAATTGGAATGCATGAAGGCCTGTGCGGGGTGAGGAAGAGGGCCTCAGCGTAGTGGTTGGCGACAGGGGCGCCCAGCAGGAACGGCCGGTTTGGCGGCAGCGTTTCGAGGTTAGGCGCGACACCGGCGAGCCGGTGGATCGAGGAGAATGCCATTCGACTTGCATTGGCTCTGCCGTCCGTGTTCGCGCATCACTTCTGACAGCGACGCCCGGAGGCTTGAAGGGCGGGGTTCGGATGAGATTCTGGATTCATGGACATGCCCATCGGCATGCCTCCTTCAACCGTTCAGGAGCCCTCCGCATGAGATTCACGAAAGCCGAAATCGACGCCATCATCGAAGCGTCACCCCGTACCTTCGTTCCCTTCAACAAGCTGGTCCTCTCGCAGGATTATCAGGCGCGCGCCGGTGGCAACACCCCGAAGATGAGCATCGTCGAACTCGCGGCCTCGATCAAGGAATGCGGCGTGTTGCAGAACCTCGTCGTCGTGCAGGGCGCACGCGGCCGCTATGAGGTCTGCGCGGGTGGTCGCCGGCTCGAAGCGCTGACGCTGCTGGTGGGCAACGGCGACCTTGCCGACAACTACCCCGTGCCCGTGCTGATCGTGCCGGCCGACCGGGCGCTGATCGCCAGCCTGTCGGAGAACTGCTTCCACATCCCCATGCATCCGGCCGATGAGTTCGCGGCCTTCGCCAAGCTGATCGGGCAAGGCAGGTCGGTCGAGGACGTGGCCGCTGCCTTCGGCATCACCCCGTTGGTGGTCAAGCGCCGCATGAAGCTCGCCACCGTCTCGCCCAAGCTGATGGCCCTTTTTCGCGAAGACCAGATCGGCTTGGACTGCCTGATGGTGCTGGCCTCGGTGGACGATCACCAGAAGCAGGAGCAGACCTGGGCCGCGCTGCCGTCGTGGAACCGCCGTCCCGACTACCTGCGCCAACTGCTGACCCAGGGCGAGATCGAGTCCGACCGCGATGCCGTCGCCAAGTACGTGACCCTCAAGGCCTATGAGAAGGCCGGCGGTGCGCTACGGCGCGACCTGTTCAGCGACGACGACAAGAAGGTCTACCTGCTCGATGCGGCCCTCCTGGAAAAGCTGGCGACCGACAAGCTGCAAAAGCGGGCCAAGCAGATCGCGGCCGAAGGCTGGAAATGGGTCGATGTCCGAGTCCGTTATGCCTTCGACGAGTACGTCAAGTACGGCGAACTGCGCAAGACGAAGCGCCAACCGGATGCCGAGGAAGCGGCCGCCCTGGAGGACCTGGATGGTCGCATCACGGCGCTGCACGCGCAGATGGAAAGGCTGGCCGACGAAGACGGCGGCGAGGAGGCCTTCTATCAGCTCGAAGGCGAAGCCGAAGGCCTGGAGGAACGACGCAAGGCGCTCGACGAAGCCCTCAGCGTGTGGCCGGCGGACCTGATGGCCCAGGCCGGCTGCGTCGTCCATGTCGGCAACAACGGCGCCGTTGCGGTGAAGTACGGCTTGATCCGCCCCGACGACCGCAGCGACATGGTCCAGGCCGCCCGCCAAGCCGCCGAAAACGGCACCAACGAGCCATTGATGTCGCTGCCGTCGCCCAAGACCCGCCCCGTGCATTCCGAGAAGCTGGTGCGCTGTCTCACCGCCCACCGGGTCGCCGCCGTCCAGGCCGAATTGCTCGACCGTCCCGACGTGGCGCTGGCCGCGATCACCGCACATCTGGCGCAGAAGATCTTCCGGGGCAACGACCTCTACTATTGCCGTTCGGAGAACGTCTTCGCCATCAGCGCGACCGACAGCCAATCCGACCTGCGATCCGCCGCCGAGGACATGGAGGCCAGTGCCGCCTGGGCGAAGCTTCAGGCCGAGCGCACCGCCTGGGCCGAGCGGCTGCCGGAGAACCTGGAGGACACCTTCCCGTGGCTGCTCGCCCAAGAGCACGCGACGGTGCTGCGCCTGCTGACCTTCGTCGTTGCGGTCACCGTCACGGGTATCTATGGCGCCGAACCCGAGCGGCAAAGCAACGAGGCGTTGGCGCGGGCCTTGGGGTTGGACATGAGCCAATGGTGGACGGCCACGGGGGCGTCCTACTTCAACCATGTCTCCAAGGCACGTGTCCTCGAGGTCGTTACCGAGGCCGTCGATGCCAATGCCGCCAGCCCGCTGGCCGCGCTCAAAAAAGATGCCGTGGTGACGGGGGCGGAACAGACGGTGGCCGGCACGGGCTGGTTGCCCGCCTGCCTGCGCATCAACACCGCTCAGACCAGGCAGACCGAAGCGGCAGCGGACGACACGAGCAGGGTGCCCGGCGAGCCAGCCCTGACGGCGTGAGGCACGCCGCAAGGCGATGCCGGGCGGCGCAAATCGTTCCCGCCCGGCATCGCCTTGTCCGGACGCCGCTCACACCGGCACGGCCGCCGCGTCGTCATCGTCGCCCTTCGGCTCGGGCGAGCCAACCGGCCGGCCACCTGGCTTGATGATCGTGCCGATGTAGGCACCTGCGGCCCTTGCGCGCGCATGCCCCGCCAGTTGCGACACCGCCAGCCGCGCCGCCCGATCCAGTTCCGGTGATACCGGCCCGCCACCCCGGACCGGGGACGGCACCCCAGTGATGTCTTCATAGGCATCGTTAAGAACCCCATGGCGCAGGCCATGACCTGTCGCGCCCCGCTTGCACAGGGTGATGCCGAATTTCTCCAGGACGTAGTCCAGCCGCCGCAGGTTACGCTTCAAGTCCCGACGCGGATCGCCCATGTGGGCGTCGCGACTGTCGACCACGCCTTGGGCAAACTCCAGCGCTGCCAGATGAACCGGACTGTCCAGGGGAATCCAGCGCACCCGGCCGCCCTTGCCCTTGACCCAGGCATACCGATCCGCCTGCTGCCGGTTCTCTGGCAGCCCAGTCTCGCTGAACGGCATGACATGCTGGAATGGCCGGAACTGCACCGACTCCTTGCGTCGCAGCCCCAGGGCCGACATCAGCCGCAGCGACGCGCCGACACGGAGGTCGAACTGGCACACCGCGGCGATCACCGCCTCCGCATCGATCCCTTGGGCGGTCCAGCTCTTGTCGCGCTGGGCGGACTCGTGGCGCTGGTAGTCCTCCAGGCTCAAGCCGTAGTGGCCCGGCTTGCGCACGAAGCCGTGCTTGCCCATCCACATTGCCAGTCCCCGCAGGAAGCTCAGGTAGGTTTGGATCGTCGCCGGTGCCAGATGCGCCTGCTGCCAGACCTGCACCATGGCGTGGATGTGCTTCTGCCCGAGGTTGCGCGGGTCCGGCACCGTCTTGAAGCCCGCCTTGAGCTTCAGATCACGGAAAAAGCGCCGCAGAAACTGCGCGCGTTCCTGCCGCGTCTTGTGTGAGACGGTTTTCTCCAGCGCCGTATGCTGGGTGTTGAAGAGTTGGATCAGGACCTCCAGCACCTTGAGCGGCGACGCCTTGCCCGGCTGGTAGCGGGCGAGGATTTCCTGGGGAGTCTTGCCCGCCCAACCCTGGGGGCGAGCCGGTTGCTGCTGGCTCGAACGCCCGGGGCTGGCGGGGTCCTGCAGTCGGCGGCGAGAGGTACGGCGAATGGTGTTGCTGGGGATTGCGTCCGACATGGCGATGGCTCCTGGGTCGAAGGCCCGCCGCCCGAACGACAAGCCGATATTGGCGATGAAAGTGGAATCCAGGGCAGTTCCCGGCAGGACGGATTCCGTTGCCCGCGCCGGTCAGTGGTCAAAGACTTCGGCACCGCGCGCGACCACGGCGTCGCGGCACCTACCCAGGGGTTCGTCGGCCAGCGCACGCGCTCGCCAACTCGGTCGGTCTTAAAAACGAAACGGGTTGATCCGGCCCATCCGTGCATTTCTGCAGCCATGGGGGTGGTGATGCCGGCCGGCCTCTGGGGCGTGGCTTGGGCATCGGCGGCGAGGTCTAGCCTCGCGCCATCTGGTGGATCGGTTCTGGAGTCGTAGCGCCATCCACTCGCATGGGTCCGCCCCTGACCGAAAGTCCAGGGCGGTGTCGAGGGTGTGAGCGAAGGCGCGCGGGGAGCCCAAGCGGGCAAACACAACCGCGAGCTGCGTGGAACGCGTGCTCAAAGGATGGCGGGAACAGGGGCACGGCATCGGGTGCCGGCCGGGTGCTCTGTTGGCCTTGGCGCGCTTCAGGGAGCGCCCAGCGATAAACGCCGGCCAAGCCAGGGACATGCACTACGAGAAAGGCCTCGGGACCGCCGCCTCAAGGGCGACGGCATTGCCGGTTCGAGACCGGCGCTTCAAGGGCAGGTAACGACTGCGACGCCTTGTGCTCCGCGATGGAGCGGGGCCAGGATGGCCCTCGGGAAACCGTAGTTGACGCCAAGCGGGTAGGGCGGTCAAGCGGGCGACTCGAAAGCGCGGCGATTTGCGGAGGATTGCGGGTGGCACTTGCGCGCCCGGGAGATTGCGGTAAGGCGCATTTATTGTCGCGAAGCGGCGGGCAACGAGGCGGCGGGCGGGCTTGACGGGGGAAATCTCTGCCTCTGGTCCTGAGCGGGGGAACTCAGGGCGGTGCTCGCGCGCGGATCGCTCCGGCGGCAACTGCTGCGCATGGGGTTGATGCCAGCTATTTGAATGAGAGCGTAGTGACACACACGCAGCCCCGCTGGGGGATGACGCTTTCAGGTGTCAGCGAAATGTCCGTGCATCGCCGGTTCGCTGACAGCGGGCCGAGCCCGATGCCGAAATCGGCCTCTTTGAGTGGGGATTCCGTGTGGCGGGATCAGATCGCCCTGTCGATGCTGATCGACCTCAACCCTACCTCGGAGTCTTTCTATGGAATTGATCGTCAGAGCGGTGGATGTCGGATCCGGCAACACCAAATTCGTCACGGCCGCGGCCGGTACCGACATCCGCTGCGCCAGTTTCCCGTCCGTTGCCTATCCGTCGAGCGACGACTCGCCGTCGTGGCAGGCCAGTGAACGCAAGAAAACGGTGTGCATCCCCATCGGCCCGCTGTTCTACGAGGTCGGGCCGGACGTGAGTCTCGCCGCCGATACCTTTCGCGCCAAGCAACTGCACGATGAATACACCGAGACGCCGGAGTACATGGCGTTGCTCAGGGGGGCTCTCTCCATGATGAAGGTGAGCCACATCGACCTCCTGGTGGTGGGGCTGCCAGTGGCGCTCTTGGCGGTCAAGAAAGCGGCGCTGGAGAAAGCCATGACCGGCCGGCACGACATCGGGGGCAGTAAGGTCGTGACGGTCGGCAAGGCCATGGCCGTCGCTCAGCCGCAAGGGGCGCTGGTGCACTACGCTTCCGAGCACCAGAAGATGGCGATCATCGGCAACGAGCAGAGCCTGATCATCGACCCGGGCTCGCGCACCTTCGACTGGCTGGTGGCCCGGGGCATGCGCCTCGTGCAGAAGCAGAGCTACTCCTTCAACCGCGGCATGTCGGACGTGCTGCGCCTGCTGGCGGCGGAGATCACCAAGGATATCGGCTCGCCGTACCGGGACTACGACGCCATCGACCTGGCGCTGCGCACGGGCAAGCAGCCGATGATCTTCCAGAAGCCGTACGACATGAAGCGCCTGCTGCCCCTAGCCGAGACCGTTGCCGAGCAGGCCGTGTCGACGATGAAGGAGTGGATCGAGGCACCGTACAGCCTGCAGAACATCATCCTGGTCGGAGGCGGGGCGTTCCTGTTCCGCAAGGCGGTGAAGGCGGCGTTCCCGAAGCACCGCATCCACGAGGTGAAGGAACCGATGTTCGCCAATGTGCGGGGTTTTCAGCTGGCCGGGCAGAACTACGCGAGCAGCAAGATGGCCGCTACCGGTAAGGAGCAAGTTCAGGGGGCGTCGGGAGAACTCGAATGAGCACCGATACCGTGAAGGATGCCACGCCCATTCGCCTGGTCTTCGTATTGGCGCGTGCCGACCATCCCCGTCTGTACGACGATCTGATCCAGTTCCAGAAGGGCGTTAAACGCATCAATCGCCTGCGGCTGCTGGCCTACGATGGGTTGCTGGCGCAGAGCGGTGTCTTCGCCGGGATGGGACGTGGCTCGCCTCATCTGCCTTCCGCAAGTAGCGCGCAGGAGGGCAATGGCGACATCACCAACGACCTCTTCGCGCCAGCGATCGACGCGTGAGCCGGCCATGGGCAAGCGATCGCGCCGGCCGGTGAGCGGCCGGATGGTCAGTGCTTCGGACCTAGCGCAGATGGGCCGCTGCGAACAGCTGGTGGTGTTCGAGCATCTCCATGGAAGCCGTCGCACGGCCGGGCAGCAGCGAGCCCGGGCACGCGGGCTGGTCGAGCATGAGCACTTCTATAGGGAAGGTTTGGCGGCTTCCGCGCAGGTCGCCCGGAAGGGGCTTTGCTTCATCGCCACCTGCGTGTTCGGCGAGGCCTGGCAGACGGACGTGCTGCGCCGGTTCAGGGACGAGGCACTGCGACCCAGCGTTTGGGGACGCCGGGTGATCCGCCTCTACTATCGGGGGGCACCCAGCATCTGCGTCGTCCTGCGCCGATGGCCACAAATGCAAATTCCTATGCGCATGGTTTTGGGGGCGATAGCGATCGGACTTCGCTGGTGGTCAGGCTTGCGTGGAGGCGGCAAGTGTCGGCGCTAGCGTGGGGCGTCGGTTGCGCCGTTGCCGTCGTAGGCTTCGCGCTGGCCATGGCGCGGTGGCGATCACTTGAGACCCATGCCGCACGGGCTGAGCGGGCCTCGCGACCGGCAGCGCTGCGGTATGCCGAGTTGGTCTACTTGGAAAAGCTGTTCCGGATTTCCACGCCCGTCGGACTGGTGGCGAAACTTGACCGGGCATACCGCCTGCCCTCCGGTCTGCTCGTGTTGGTGGAGTTCAAGACGCGCTGGAGCAACCATCCGTGCCTGTCGGATGTGATCCAGTTGTCCGCGCAGAGGATGGCGGTGATGGGGCAGACGGGGCAGTCGGTGGCGTCGTATGGGTATGTGATGGTGAAGGCGCCGACCCGGCGAGCCTTACCGATCGCACATTTCGTCAAATTGATGACTGACGAACAGGTGGTGGCCTTGGTCAGGAGGCGGGAAGACGTTCTCGCAGGCCGCGTTCTGCCGCGCTGGTCATACTCTCAGAAGGGGTGCCCGATATGCGCGTTCCGAGCGAAATGCGACCTTCCCCGTGTTTGAGGAAGCTCGACATTGTCTCTCCGCCAAATTGATTGCGAATTCTTAATGGCCGGACGTCAGGGTAGTCCACTGAGATCGGGTGTCCTCGCTGCGCTGCGGGCCGCACCAACCCGGCGCTCACCTCCTCGACGACCCCCGTCCGCGCGCTCCTGACCGTCGCGGTCGTTGCACTCAGGAAAGACGGTGGCAACGAAGCCGGCCCAGGTCTTCGCGCCGACCTCACCGGAAGAGCGAATCCCCAAGAGGCAAGCGCAACGCGCAGGCACTGGCACCTGTTGGGGCTGTCGGGGATCAAAGCCGGACGGCCGCGATTCGGCAGAAGCGCGGGGCATAGCCCGCGAGCCCGGCGGCGGCACGCCGAGACACCCGGAGAGGCTGACCACCTAGCCCGAAACGCAGGCTAGGGCCCTCGCGCTTATTTGCTGCGCAGTAAATATTTCTATCTGCGCGAATATTCGATACAATGCCAATATTTACTGGACAGTAAAAGAGGGCTTCGCGCCACGATGATGCTTGAGTCCCCCCTGACCGAACGACAGTTGATCGAGCGCTTCGTTGATGCCCTGCGGGAGCTTCCGGAAGTAGATGCCGACCTCGAGCATTGGGAGCCCGCAAGTAAGCACGGTGACCGCGGGCATGACGCCCAGGTCGATCTTCACGTCGCAGGCAAGTCTTTCGTCCTGCTCATCGAAGCCAAGAAAACTGTTTTTCCCCGGGATGTCCGTCAGGTGATCTGGCAGTTTCGGGAAGCAAGCCACGGACGGCCGACAGAACAGGGAGAGCCCTTGTCGCTCTTGGTCGCCGAATCCATTTCCCCCGGGGCAAAGGAACTGCTCAGAAGCGAGCGCGTCGGCTACTACGATAGTGGCGGCAGCCTGTTCCTACCGGCGCCAGGCGCATATCTCTACATCGACAAGCCACCACCCAAGACCCTTGCGAAGTCGGTTCGCGCGCTGTTTTCCGGACGGCGCGCGCAGGTGCTTCACGCCCTGCTGGTACAGCACCGGGACTGGTTCGGCGTCACGGAACTGGCGCAACAGGCGATGGTGTCGCCGGCCACCGCTTCGCAGGTGCTGACCGAGCTTGAGCGTTTCGACTGGCTGGAGTCGCGCGGGCAGGGGCCGAGCAAGGAGCGCCACCTTCGCGAGCCCGCAGCCTTGCTGGATGCGTGGGCCAAGCAGCTCGCTTCCATCCGGCCGCCGACCCTGCGTCGCTACTATGTGCCGTCCGCGAAGGCGGACACATTGCCGATGCGGATCGGCGAGGCCTTCGACGCGCATGACGTCCAGTATGCAGTCAGCCACGAGGCCGCCGCGCAGCGCTATGCGCCGTTCCTTTCCAGTGTCTCCCAAGTACGCACACGGGTGTTGATCGGCGCCGACGCCGAGGCCGCGATCGGCGACCTGGGCGCACGGTTCGTCACTGAAGGCGCCAATCTGGCGATCATCGAA
This sequence comes from Candidatus Accumulibacter sp. 66-26, assembly GCA_001897745.1. Lineage (GTDB taxonomy): Bacteria > Pseudomonadota > Gammaproteobacteria > Burkholderiales > Rhodocyclaceae > 66-26. The sequence continues at coordinate 18,382 of MKUH01000036.1, read as the reverse complement.
GCCAAGTCACCGGGCGAACTGTTGTTTCGCGAGAAGGTCGGCGGCCTGTGGCTGGCCAGCCCGATTCAGATCTATCTCGACCTGTTGCGCGGCGAAGGCCGCTCCAAAGAAATGGCCGAGCACTTTCGCAAAGAAAGGATCGGCTTCTGATGGCCAAGCCCGCAACGCTCGACGGCTACAGCGACCAGTACACGGTGGACTGCGAACGCGTCCTGGTGACCCTGCTGCGTGGGCTGGGACCGTGGAAAGAATCGGTGTACCTGGTCGGAGGACTCACGCCGCGATATCTCGTCGCCGCGCGGCCGCCCGTGGTTCCGGCGCATGCCGGCACCCTGGACGTGGACATCGTGATCGACCTGCAAATCCTGGCCGACACCGAGGCGTATCACACGCTGGAGGACAACCTCAAGAAGATGGGCTTCGAGCGCGCGGAAAACGAGAAGCAGCAGAAGCTGTCCTGGCGATGGCAAACCCGCACCGAACACGGTGCGCTGATGGTGCTGGAACTGCTGGCCGACGCACCGGACATCGCGGGCGGCAAGGTTCAGCCGCTGCCGACGGAAGGCACGATCTCGGCGCTGAACATCCCGCATTCGTCGATTGTTTTCGACTTGCACCAGGTCACCGAAATCCAGGCCGAGCTGTTGGGCGGCAACGGGATCGCGACCGAAAAGATCAAGCACGCCAATCTCGTCAGCTTCACCTGCCTGAAGTCCTTTGCGTTCGACCAGCGCTTCGAACGCAAGGATGCGCACGACCTGATCTATTGCATCGAGCACGCACCCGAAGGAATGGACGCCGTGGCCGAGGCCTTCCACAAGGAGCGCGGCGGCAAACACGGCGCAGTCATCGAGGCGTCGCTGGCAATCCTGCGCGGCCGTTTCACGGGGGATGAGAAAACGGAGGGCTATCGCAAAGATGGCCCCGTGTCGGTCGCCAAGTTCGAGTTGGGCGAGTCGGACGAGCCGGAGCAGCGTGAGGCGAGAGCATTACGCCAGCGCCAAGCCAGTGATGTGATCGAGCAACTCCTTGGCCAGATCGCATGATGGGGAGGGCCTGACATGGGTTTTCCGGCGGACATCAAGGGATGCATGAAGGACTGCATTCTGTCGCTATTCTGGCCCCGCAAAGACATCGTCGGTTTCTTCGAGAAGCACGGTTGCACCAAGACCGAAGTCGGCCATTTGCAGATCGAGGGCGAGAACGCGCTCAAGCGCCATGAGATCGTCGATGTGCTATTCGATACGCTGGCGGCGCGTGCCGACAACGGGCTGGGCCCGTTTCGCGCCATGCTGCAGTCGCTATTGGCTTGGTCGCATTTCGATCCGTACTACTTCGATAAGCTGCGCAAGTTGGACCGAGCCGCGGCGACCAGGAACCTTGAACACCTGCGTCAGCTACAGGAGATTCGTGACGCCAAGATCAAAGCAGATCGCGAACGACGTGCCGCCCAGGAAGCGGTGCGCCAGCAACCGACCGCTTCGCTGGCTGATTTGCGTACCGAATATCTCGACCTGCTCGCCAACAAAACCTCACGACAACAACGCGGCTACGCGTTGGAGCGCATCCTCGCGGAACTGTCTCGCCTTTCACGCCTGGAGACCACAGAGGCGTTCCGCGTCAACGGTGAACAGGTCGACGGCGCGGTGAAGTTCGACGGAGAGCACTACCTCATCGAAGCCAAGTGGCAGGAAAAGTCTGCGAGCAACGAGCCGGTCTACCAGTTCGCGGGCAAGGTGGCGGGCAAACTATATGGACGCGGCCTGTTCATTTCCGTGAATGGCTTCAGCCCTGAAGTCATTCGCAGCCTCGTCATGGGTAAAGAGATTCAGACGCTGTTTATCGACGGGGAGGATTTGATCCTGGTGCTGGAGGAGCACCTTAGCTTGCGGGAGTTGATCGATCGGAAGGTCAAGGCCGCGCAAACCAAAGGGCTCATCTACGTGCATCCGATCTCCGGTGCGGAGAAGAAGATCTAGAGAATGACGGATGCAGACCATGCCGTTCAAAAAACTGTCAGCGACCCCACGATCTCCGAAATGAGTAGCCTTGCCGCCAGCTACAGGGGCTTCGCCGATTTGGCCATCGCCCAAACCGAAGGCATGGACTACAGGGTGCTTATACGCCCGATCGAGAAGTCGTCGATCGCCGTCATAGCGCCGCACGGAGGAAGCATCGAGCAGTACACGTCGGACATCGCGCGCGGCGTGGCCGGAGGGGATTTCAATCTCTATCTGTTCGAGGGAATCCGACAAGCCGGCAACTACTCAGCGCTGCATCTGACCAGTCATCGATTTGATGAACCGCGCTGCTTGTCGCTCCTGTCCATGTGCGATCACGTGGTCGCGATTCACGGATGCGGCGGCGATGATCAACGAGTGCTCCTCGGCGGACTCGATGAGGCATTGAAACTGGCGGTCGGCCAAGCGCTGTCCGGGCTGGGCGTCGAGGTCCGAAGCAATGGGCACCAATTCCCGGCCACCGAACCGAAGAACATCTGCAATCGAGGGCGCCGCGGCGTCGGCGTGCAGGTCGAGATGACAATGGGACTCAGGTTGCATGGACCACGCGATGCGGTGTGCGCAGCCATCCGTTCGGTACTGCTGACGTTGCCGGACGACCGACCAGGAGGAGGGCAAGATCAATGATCCTGACCGACAACGAAACCAAGATCGATCTGCTGAACAACGAAGCCATCGCGACCACGATCATCGGGCTGCTTCGCGCGAAGCCCGACCATCCGGTGACGATCGGCGTGCACGGCGACTGGGGTGCGGGCAAGTCTAGCGTGCTCGAAATGATCGAGGCGGGCTTCGCCGGCAATGAGGATGTCCTGTGCCTCAAGTTCAACGGATGGCGTTTTCAAGGTTTCGAGGACGCGAAGATCGCCCTGATCGAGGGGATCGTCACAGGCTTGGTCGAGAAGCGCCCGGCACTGAACAAGGCCGCGGCCGCCGTCAAGGATGTCTTCCGACGCATCGACTGGCTGAAGGTCGCGAAGCGAGCCGGCGGCCTGGCCCTCACCGCGTTCACGGAAATTCCAACGCCCGACCAAATCGGAGCCATCGTCGCATCGCTCGAAGCGGTGGTGGCGGACCCCGCCAAGCTCGCCACGAAAGAAAGCCTCTCGAGGGCCATCGACGAGGTGAAGGCCGTGCTGAAGCCGGGCGAAACCAAGAATGTGCCAGAGGAGGTCGAGGCGTTCCGCAAGGCGTTCGACCAACTCCTGAAGGACGCGGGCATCAAGCAGCTCATCGTCCTGATCGATGACCTCGACCGCTGCTTGCCCGACACCGCCATCGAAACGCTCGAAGCGATCCGGCTGTTCGTGTTCACCGCTCGGACGGCATTCGTCGTCGCGGCCGATGAGGCGATGATCGAGTATGCGGTGCGCAAGCACTTCCCCGACCTGCCCGACAGCACCGGACCGCGGGACTACGCACGCAACTACCTCGAAAAGCTCATCCAGGTTCCATTTCGCATCCCGGCCCTGGGGGAGACCGAGACGCGGATTTACGTCACCTTGTTTGTTGTTGCCGGCCGAAAACTGACCATCAATCGGGGTGAATTCCGGTTGAAATTTGACCAGGGTGTTTAACCTCCCTGCCTCTTTTTGAGGCAGAGGAAGCGAGGTGATCACCATGGAAATGCTGGGCAAGGTCAGACGGATGTATTACCGGGACGGACTGTCCCGTTCGGAGATTTCGCGGCGCACGGGCTTGTCGCGCAACACGGTCAAGAAGTGGTTGAGAGCTCCGGAAGGGGCCTCGGCGGCTTACCGGCGGGAATCCACGCCGGGCAAGCTGGGGCCGTACCAGGCCACCTTGATCCAAGCCCTTGAAGCGGACGCGCGAAGGCCCAAGCGGGACCGTCGCAGCGCCAAGGCACTGCTGGCTGAGCTCAGGGGCTTGGGTTACACCGGTGGCTATACGGTACTCACCGACTTCATCCGGGACTGGCGCCTTGGGGTGGGGGCGAATGCGCCGAGCCGCGCCTTCGTGCCGCTCAAGTTCGCACTGGGCGAAGCCTTCCAGTTCGACTGGAGCGAGGAAGGCCTGGTGATTGGCGGAGTCTGGAGAAAGCTACTGGTTGCTCACCTGAAGCTGTGCGCAAGCCGTGCCTTTGTGCTGGTGGCTTACCCGAGCCAGGGCCACGAGATGCTGTTTGATGCGCACACGCGGAGCTTTGCGGCACTGGGCGGCATTCCGCGGCGGGGGATTTACGACAACATGAAGACCGCCGTCGACAGGGTCAAGAAGGGCAAGGGCCGAGTGGTCAATGCCCGCTTTGCCGCGATGTGCTCGCACTACCTGTTCGACGCCGATTTCTGCAATGTCGCCAGTGGCTGGGAGAAAGGCATCGTCGAGAAGAACGTGCAGGACAGCCGGCGGCGCGTCTGGCAGGAAGCGGGCAGCTTGCGTTTCAGTAGCTTCGCGGAGCTGAACACCTGGCTGCTGACCCGCTGCCAGGCCCTCTGGCAGGAAATCCGTCATCCGGAGTACGCGCTCTCGGTCGCCGAGATGCTTGAGCACGAGCAGCCGCAACTGATGCCAATGGTGACGGCGTTCGACGGCTACGTGGAAGAGCCGGGGCGGGTCTCCAGCACCTGCCTGGTGAGTGTGGCACGCAACCACTATTCGGTGCCGTGCGAGCTGGCGGGCAGGCTGATCAGCAAACGACTGTACCCGGAGCGGATCGAGATTGTCTTTGACGACGCGGTGGTGGCGAGCCACCCGCGCCGCTTCGAGCGCGGCCAGACCTGCTACGACTGGCGCCACTACCTGTCCTTGGTGGAGCGCAAACCAGGGGCGTTGAGGAACGGAGCACCCTTTGCCGGGATGCCCGAGTCCCTGATTCGCCTGCAACGCCTGCTCCTCAAACGCGACGGGGGCGACCGGGTGATGAGCCAGATGCTTGCGGTGGTGCCCAAAGCCGGGCTGGAGGCCGTTCTCGTGGCCGTTGAACTGGTTCTCGAATCCGGGGTGGTGAGTGTCGAACATGTCCTCAACGTGATAGGCCGCCTCAAGCAGGATGCGCCTCCGGAGGCGGTGCAGACGCATCTGGAGGTGAAGGAGGCGCCGATCGCCGACACGGGCCGCTACGACCGCTTACGCAGCCCGGAGATCGGCCATGCGTGAGATCGCCGCGGAACTCAAAGCGCTGCGCCTGTACGGCATGGCCGGGGCCTGGAGCGAGCTGACGGAGCTTGGCGGACAGGCCAGGGTGGAAGGTGCGTTGTGGCTGATCGAGCATCTGCTCGACGCCGAGGGGACGGATCGGGTCATGCGCTCGATCCGCTACCAGATGACGGCGGCGCGTTTCCCGATCCATCGCGATCTGGCCGGTTTCGACTTCGGGCAATCCTGCGTGGACCGGCACCTGATTGATGAACTGGCTGACCTGAGCTTTAGCGACAACGCCCACAACGTGGTGTTGATCGGTGGGCCGGGCACCGGCAAGACGCATCTGGCCACGGCCCTGGGGGTCTCCGGCATCACTCGGCACGAACGGCGGGTGCGTTTCTTCTCGACCGTGGACCTGGTCAATGCGCTGGAGCAGGAGAAGTCCGTCGGCAAGTCCGGGCGGATCGCCCAATCGCTGCGAAATGTGGATCTGGTGATCCTTGATGAGCTGGGCTATCTGCCCTTCAGCCAGGCTGGCGGCGCCTTGCTGTTCCACCTGCTCTCAAAGCTCTATGAGCACACCAGCGTGATGATCACCACCAACCTGACCTTCGGGGAATGGGCCAGCGTGTTTGGCGACGGGAAGATGACCACGGCCCTATTGGACCGGCTCACGCACCACTGCCACATCATCGAGACCGGCAACGACTCGTGGCGGTTCCAACACAGCAGCGCGGTGGCCAGATCAAAGATCAAGACCCGGGAGAAAGCGAGGCGGACATCGGGCGCGGCCGAGGATGCTGAACCCTTCTGACGGCGCCCCGGTGCGCCCTCCGCTCCGGGCTCCGCCCTGCGCGGAGGGCGCACCGCCAACACACACCTCGCCATCGACGTGGAAGGAGCTTCCCAGGAAGGGAAAAACCGATAGACTTATCCACAGCAGCCTGAATGACGGGCGGCTATCGTCCCTGGTCAAAATTCAACCGGTACACCTGGTCAGTTTTAAACCGGTACGGACATTCCATTGCCACCTCGATCTTTACCCAGACCATGCAGTGGCGGTTCGGGAAGCTGAGGCGGCTGAGGTGTTCACGCTGGCGGTGACGACAACACCTCGCGCCTGGCCTCGCAACCACGAACTCGCACAGCGCACGAAGCATGTCCGGGCGGCGCTTGGGCTGCACCCGCAGTTGGTCGCGGAACGCGAGAACGAGATCGAACTATGGGACCGGCACCTTTCAGAGACTCGTTATGTCGGCGAGGTCGGATTGGACGCCGGTCCTCGGTTCTTCAGGTCACTCGATGCGCAGAAGCGCGTGTTCCAGCATGTGCTGCAGCGTTGCGCGGAGGCTGGTGGCAAGATCATCACGGTCCACAGCATCAGATCGGCCAAGGCGGTGCTGGATCTTGCTGAGACGCATCTGCCGCCGGAGCGCGGGAAGATCGTTCTCCACTGGTTCACGGGAACGAAGGGCGAGGCGAAGCGGGCATTGGAGTTGGGTTGCTACTTCTCGATCAACGCGGGAATGCTGGACAATGAGAGGCACGCTCCGATGGTGCAGACCATCCCCTTGGATCGGATGCTGACGGAAACGGACGGCCCGTTCACTCGCACGGGCGATCGGCCCTCCCAGCCAGCGGATGTGGCGGCCGTGGTGGAAGCATTGGGCCGTTTGCATGGTCTGCGTACGGCCGACGTGGCGAGCGCCATTCGTGGCAATCTTCGGGCGCTGTTGGCATAGGTGATGGCCTGCACCAAGAGGGCGGCGCAGTCAGACTGGCGGCGATAGTTGACGATAGGTATGCTGGAGTAGTTGCCCGTCAAAAACGTGTCCATTTTCCACGCCAGCAAAAGCGCCTGCTATATGACGGTAAAAGTGACGGTAGACGGCAATGTGAGCGAACAAATAGCTAGGATTTATGCGGGTTTACAGGTGCAGGAAATAATTGAATGGGAATGAGAGCAGCTGTCGGCCCTTGATTTTCATCTAACCCCTTGGCTTTTCAAGGGGTTATTTTTTGCGCGGCTGGCTCGCTGCAATCGCGGGCGATTTCTCCCGACGCGACGAACCACATGAACCTCGTGCGTAGAGAGCAAGGGTTACGCATAGAAGGGGAGAGGCGGCAGCAATCGGGCATAACCGGCGGCCCAAAACGCTGGGCGCCAAGCCCTCCGGAATCGCCGCTTCTCTCGACCGAAAGCAAGGCTTGAGCGCTCCCCCAGCCTTTTGGAAAGGGAATCATCTTTGGAAGCTGTTGCCGTAATCGACTTTGAAACGACCGGTTTGTCTCCCGCCCAAGGCGACCGCGCAACCGAAATTGCCGCCGTCATCCTGCACGACGGCAAAGTGGTGGATCGCTATCAGAGCCTGATGAATGCGGGCATGCGCATCCCGCCGTTCATCGAGGCGCTCACGGGGATTTCCGATGCGATGATCCGCTCGGCGCCGCCGGCGGCGGATGTCATGCGCGAAGTCGCCGCATTCATCGGCGACTGCCCCTTGGTCGCCCACAACGCATCCTTCGACTGCAAGTTCTGGGACGCCGAACTTGCGCGCATCGGGCAACACCGGCGCCAGGAATTCGCCTGCTCCTTGCTGCTGTCGCGCCGCCTCCTGCCGCAAGCGCCAAGCCACAAGCTTGGCGCCCTTCTCGAGTTCGCCAGGCTGCCCGTCTCGGGGCGCGCCCACCGCGCGCTGGCCGACGCGGAAATGGCCGCCAGCCTTCTCGTTCGCCTGGAAGACGAGTTGCGCATCCGCTACAAGGTCCGCGACGTGTCGCACGCGCTTTTGCGCCGGATTCAGAGCGTCCCCAAGGCCAAGCTGGAGCAGTGCCTGGAACAGCATCGGGAAAACCGGTAGCTATAAAACAGGAAGCCCATGCGTTCAAACATGGGCTTCGTACATCTTTGACCTCGGCATTCAGGGCCGGGGTAGTCGGCTATTCGCCGTTTGGGTGCTACTCGGTCGTTTCAAGAAACTGCGGCGGACTCTCAACCATAGCGTCTCCGGTTACCAAAAAAACCTCCGTTCCGGCCGCTTCTGCAAACAGCCTGAACTCGATTTCAGATTACTCCTTTGCGTTGGAATGTCCAGCCGCTTTCTCCGCCTTTCGCGGAACGCGAGAAGCGGATTGCCTTCAGCGCTCCGGGCGGCAGCGCATATATGCCCGGGAGGCCGTAGGCCTGATTGGCGGCTACCGGTCGTAGATGACCGTCAAGCTTGCCCAGATCGGCGTGACGCGTCGGCGCCGTCGCGCCCGGCACGGCGAACCAGCGCATGGACGATCATCCCTGCGGCCACCGCCGCAAGCAGGTGCTTGAGCGTGTGTCCGCTGATCATCCCGGTGGCGGCGAGAAGAACGTGGTCGTTGAGCTCGGCGACTTTGGCGACCACGTACAGCAGCAGTGCGCCGCCGAATTTCCGGCGATCTTCCCGTGGCGCACGGTGCACGAACTGCCAGAGCGGGATCAGGAGGATGGGAGTGGCCTGCAGGATGAGATAGGGACGCAGGTCACCGCGGCCGGCGAGTTGGCCGAAGTACCACCAGGCGACGCTGAGCACGGCGACAAGGGCAAGGCAGGCGGCCGCATCGGCGCAGTTGCGCCGGTGCGTATCCGACCATGCTCCGGCCAGCAGTCCCGCGCAGGCGAGGGCGATCGGCAGCCGGTCCCAGACGAGCCGCACGTTGTCTGGCGCCCAATGGTAAAAGGCCGAGCCGAGGGCGGTCAGGAATAGGCCGACGAGGAACAGACGGTAGCCGGGCCACGCGGCGGAGCGACCCCCGGCGCGCCGGCGGATTGCCAGCCGCCACCATCCCCAAAGCGCGACCAGGGCAAACGGGAGGTTCGAAAGCACGTCCTGTGCATGGGGAATGCCCCATAGCGCGTGCCGGTCTGCGAAATCGTGGTAGTCGGCGGGCTGCTCTATCGGCCCGTGAAGCAGGGCGGCGCCGACGAGAAGCGCGAGAATGGCCGCCGTCAGCAGGCGGGAAACCTGGCTGGCCGGGGGAAGGGTAAGCGTCGAGCTCATGAAGGTCTCCTGCGTTGATATGCTTCGCAGGGTGGATCAAGGTTCAATGAAACGGAACCAGATCCGGAAAAGTTGCGCTGCGTATAATGTTTGGTAGCGAAAAACGATACCTGAACGTCAATGACCGAACTCGACAACATCTTCAAGACGCTCAAAAAGCGGCTGCGCGCGCAGGGCACGACCTACCGCGACATCGCCGGACAGATGGGCGTTTCCGAATCGGCGATCAAACGCCGCTTCGCCAGCCGCCGTGTATCCGCCGAAGATCTGGTGGCGATCGCCAACCTTCTCGGCTTCACGCTGGCCGAACTGGCGCAGGAAGCGGCCTTGTCCGAAAAGCGGCTGCACACCCTGACGCCGGCACAGGAGCGGGAACTGGTGGCCGACACGAAGTTGCTGCTGGTGACCGTATGCGTCCTCAACCAGTGGTCGCAAGACGATATCTGCGCGCGCTACGCGCTGACCCAGGCGGAATGCGTGCAGCGCCTCGCGCGCCTCGACCGGCTGGGGTTGATCCACCTGCTTCCGGGCAACCGCATCCGCCACAACGTCGCCCGGGACTTCGACTGGATTCCGGACGGCCCGATCCGGCGTTTCTTTCACGATCAGGGACTCGCCGATTTTCTGCGTAGCGCCTTCACGAAAAACGACGAGGCGATGGCTTTTTGCCACGGCATGTTGACCGAAGCGGCAATCGCCAGATTGCAAGGCGAGATACAGAAGCTGCGCCAGCGCCTCGCCGAACTGCACGAAGAGAGCCTCGCGGCACCGCTCGCCAAACGCAGGGGCTGCGGCCTGCTGCTCGCCGCGCGCGAATGGGAGCTTGCAGCCTTTACCCAGCTCAAGCGATAGGCGACCGTTCCCGGGCGTTCCGCTTGTGGCGCGCCTCCATCGCCACCCCATGAACGCAGCTTCCCGAAATTCAGGCTGAAATCTTGTATTGGAAAACCGTCGATGGCGGTTGGCGGCATTGGCTGCAATCCAGGCTGCGCGAGCCTCCGCGCCGGTAACTTATAATCGAGCGGAAACGATTGGCAACGCACGCCGGGAGACGCCCGCCGCCAACCCTCGGGATTCCGGGGGAGGTTTTGCCGAAAGGGCCTCCCATGCGAACGAACCCATCGCCCGCAATCGAACGCACCAAAGTATAAGGATAGCGATATGAAAAAACTGAACAGCCTCTGTATTTATTGCGGCTCCAGCAGCGGACGCGGCGACGCCTACGCCGCGGCGGCACGCGGGTTGGCAAAGGCCATGGTCGAGCGCGGCATCCGCCTGGTCTATGGCGGCGCCAGCGTGGGTATCATGGGAATCGTCGCCGACGAAGTGCTGCGCCTCGGCGGCGAGGCGGTGGGGGTGATCCCCGAATCGCTGATGCGCAAGGAGTTGGCGCACGCCAGCCTGACCGAACTGCACGTCACGCCGTCGATGCATGCGCGCAAGACGATGATGGCCGAACTGGCCGACGGCTTCGTCGCCTTGCCTGGCGGCATCGGCACCTTCGAGGAAATCTTCGAAGTCTGGACCTGGGCTCAGCTTGGTTTCCATCGCAAGCCCTGTGGCCTGCTCAACGCGGCGGGCTACTACGACGCGCTGACCGCCTTCCTCGACCACGCCGCCGGCGAGCAGTTCGTTCGCCCGGAGCATCGCGGCATGCTGGTCGTCGAGTCGGAGCCGGTCGCGCTGCTTGATCGCTTTGAGGCCTACGCGCCGCCCGCGCTGCCCAAGTGGGTGGAGCGCGGCGAAACCTGAGCGCGGCACCGCCGCTCGCCATCCGGCGGCGACTTCTCCGCCCGCTGTGGAGCGAGGGTTCCGCCGCTGTATCGCACGGCGGCGGCCCGGAACTTAGGTCGGGATGCCAGGGTCGGACCCATGCAGCCTCACCGGGAGCTTTCCATGCCGCGCGATCCCTTCCATACCTTGCAAACGTTCGGCACCGGCACCGTGCCGATCGGTCGCCTGCACTCGCTGCCGGCGCTTGAAGACGCCGGACTCGGCCGGATTTCCCGCCTGCCGGTTGCAATCCGCATCGTCCTCGAATCGCTCCTGCGCAACTGCGACGGGGAGCGGGTCACGGACGCGCACGTCCGCGCGCTCGCCGCCTGGGCGCCGAAAGCGCCGCGCACGGCCGAGATTCCCTTCGTCGTGGCGCGTATCGTGCTGCAGGACTTCACCGGCGTGCCGCTGCTCTGCGACCTCGCCGCCATGCGCGACGCGGCGGAGCGCTTCGGCAAGAATCCGAAGATCGTCGAGCCGCTGGTGCCGGTCGACCTCGTCGTCGACCACTCGGTGCAGGTCGATCACTACGGTTCGGTCGGCGCGCTCGATCTCAACATGAAGCTCGAATTCGCGCGCAACGCCGAGCGCTACCGCTTCATCAAATGGGGCATGCAGGCGTTCGACACCTTCAAGGTCGTGCCGCCGGGGATCGGCATCGTGCACCAGGTCAACCTCGAAACGCTGGCGCGCGGCGTGCTGCAGACGGATGGCGTGTATTACCCGGACACCCTGGTCGGCACCGATTCGCACACGACGATGATCAACGCGCTCGGCGTCGTCGCCTGGGGCGTCGGCGGCATCGAGGCGGAGGCCGGCATGCTCGGCCAGCCGATCTTCTTCCTGACCCCCGACGTCGTCGGCGTGCACCTGCACGGCCGCCTGGCGCCCGGCGTCACCGCCACCGACCTCGTGCTGCGCGTCACCGAAACGCTGCGCGGCGCCAACGTGGTCGGCAAGTTCATCGAGTTTTACGGCGAGGGCGCCGCCTCGCTGACCCTGCCCGACCGCGCCACGCTGGCCAACATGGCGCCCGAATACGGCGCGACGATGGGCTTCTTCCCGCCGGACGGCGAAACGGTGCGCTATCTCGCCGCGACCGGACGCAGCAGCGCCGAGGTCGAGGCCTTCCGCGCCTACTTCAGCGCGCAGGGGATGTTCGGCATGCCGCACCATGGCGACATCGACTACAGCGACGTCATCGAGATCGACCTCGCCTCGGTCGTCCCCGCGCTGGCCGGCCCCAAACGGCCGCAGGACCGCATCGACCTGCCGGACATGAAGACGCGCTTCCACGAGGTTTTCGCGCGGCCGCGCGGCGCGCGCGACGCCTACGCCCCGGCGCCGATCGACAACGGCGACGTACTGATCGCCGCGATCACTTCGTGCACCAACACATCCAACCCTGGCGTCATGCTCGCCGCCGGTCTGCTGGCGCGCAAGGCGGTCGAAAAGGGACTGAGCGTGCCGCCGCACGTCAAAACCTCGCTCGCCCCCGGTTCGCGCGTGGTCACGGCCTACCTGCGCAACGCCGGGCTGCTTCCCTTCCTCGAGCGGCTCGGCTTCCAGGTCGTCGCCTACGGCTGCACCACCTGCATCGGCAACGCCGGTCCGCTTGCCCCGGAAATCGAGACGGCGATCGCCGACAAGGACCTCGTCTGCGCCGCCGTGCTCTCCGGCAACCGCAACTTCGAGGCGCGCATCCATCCGGCGCTGAAAGCCAACTATCTGGCCAGCCCGCCGCTGGTCGTCGCCTTCGCCATCGCCGGCCGCGCCGACATCGACCTGACGCGCGAACCGCTCGGGCGCGGCCCCGACGGCGCCTGGGTCTATCTGCAAGACATCTGGCCCGCGCCGGAGGAAATCGCCCGCCTGATGCGCTTCGCCAGCGATCCGGAAATCTACCGCGAACTCTACGGCAACACGGCGCAAGGCAATCCCATGTGGAACGAAGTGCGCACCAGCGGCGGGCAGACCTACGGCTGGAGCGAATCGACCTACATCGCACGGCCGCCGTTCTTCGACGATTTCGCATCGCAACCCGGCAAGCTGGCCGACGTGCGCGGCGCGCGGGCGCTGGCCATCTTCGGCGACTCGGTGACCACCGACCACATCAGCCCGGCCGGCAGCATCAAGCCGCGCTCGCCGGCCGGCGCCTATCTGCAGGAAAAGAGCGTCGCGGTCGGCGATTTCAACAGCTACGGATCGCGGCGCGGCAACCACGAAGTGATGATCCGCGGCACTTTCGCCAACGTGCGCATCCGCAACCTGATGCTGCCACCAAACGCCGACGGCTCGCCGGTCGAAGGCGGCCTGACGCGTTTCCAGCCCGGCGACGAAGTGGTGCCGATCTACGATGCGGCGATGCGCTACGTCGGGCAGGGGACGCCGACGGTGATCTTCGCCGGCGAGGAGTACGGCACCGGATCGAGCCGCGACTGGGCGGCGAAGGGCACCCGGCTGCTCGGCGTGAAGGCCGTCGTCGCGCGCAGCTTCGAGCGCATCCACCGCGCCAACCTGGCAGGCATGGGCGTGCTGCCGCTGCAGTTCAAGGGCGACGACACGGTCCGCTCGCTCGGCATCCGCGGCGACGAAAGCTTCGACATCCTCGGCGTCGCGGAAGAGGAGGGCGCGCTGCAGCCGCTGCAGGACGTGACCCTGCTCGTCACGCGCCCGGACGGCGAACAGCGACGCATCACGCTGCTGCTGCGCATCGATACGCCGATCGAACTCGACTACCTGCGGCACGGCGGCATCCTGCCCTACGTGCTGCGCGGGCTGCTCGCCGCCTGAGCATCAAAACCTTGGGGCAAACCACGAAGCGCACGAAGAACGTGACCGAAGGGAATCCCCGTGGGACGGAGAAAATCAAAAGCAAAGCAGGATTTTCGAATCAGCCGCCGGGCGAGAGGGCTGGGCGATTCGAATCCCTGCTTTTCTTCGTGCCCTTCGTGGTTAAGCGCTTTTCCCGCCTTATTCCTGCCCAGGCAGGAAGCGCGTGCGAGCCGAGGCGGTGATCGCCAGCACGCACGGGTGGCTCAGCTTGCGTTCGACCGAAATCGCGTAGTAATCGGTGCGCACGTCGGCGGCGCGGCCAAGCACCTGCAGATCGCCGCTCGCCAGATATTCCCCCTCGATCACCGTCGGCACCGCGAAGGCGCCGACGCCTTCCTGCCCGAAGGCGGTCATCAGCGCGCTGTCGTCGAACTCGCCGACGATCTTCGGACGCAGTTGCTGACGATCGAGCCAACTCGTCAGCTTCTGGCGCACCGCCGAATCCTCGCCCGGTAGCAGCAACGGCATGTCGGCCAGACAGCCCGGGAAAGCGCCGGGGTGCCGTGCCGCCAGCGCACGCGTCGCGAGGAAGCTGAGACCCGACTCGCCGAGCCGGTGGTTGTAGGCGCGCACGTCGACCGACGCCGGAATCGGCGAATCGGCGATCACCAGATCGAGCTTGTGCATGGCCAGCTCGGTGAGCAGGCGGTCGAGATCCCATTCATGGCAGACGATGCGCACCGGATCGGCAAGGCTGACCGCCGGCTGCAGCAGGCGGTAGGCAAGCGATTTGGGCAGGGCGTCGGAAACGCCGACGCGGAATTCGGTCGGCCGCCCCTTCGGGTAGTGGCGCAGCACCTGCTCGAGTTCAGCACTGAGCGAAAACATCTCCTCCGCGTACTCCATGACCAGCCGCCCGGCGTCGGTCAGTTCCAGCGAACGCCCCTGGCGCGTGAACAGTTCGGTATCGAGGCTGTCCTCGAGCAGGCGGATCTGCCCGCTGATCGTCTGCGGCGTGATGTGCAGCGCCTCACCGGCCTTCACCACGCCGCCCAGCTTGGCGGTCTTCCAGAAATAGTAGAGATGCTTGAGGTTCATTCGCGCCCTTTTTGATTCGTAAAATACGAACAATCGATGAATATAATACGAATATACCTTAATAAAGTTTTGTCGTAGATTGAATCTCCACCCTGCCCAAGGAGCGAGATCATGGAAGTCGAAGTGCAAGCCCGAGGTTTGTCCGCCGCGCCGTTTCTCCGCCAGCACGCCCGTCAGCGCATGAAGTCCGCGCTCGGCCGCTTCCGCTATTCCGTGCATGCCGTTTCGGTGCGCCTGGGCGACATCAACGGGCCGCGCGGCGGCGCCGACAAACTGTGCCGCATCGTCGTGCGCCTGAAGAACAGTTCGCTGGTCGTCATCGAGGAACTCGGCGACGACATTTTCCAGGTCATCGACAAGGTGGCTGACCGGGTGCACCAGAGCGTGTCCCGCCAGGTCGGCCGCATCAAGCGCAACGGACGCGGCGGCCCCGGCCGGCCGAATCTGCTGGACAGCCCGGAACTCCTGCCCGAGGCCGTCTGAACCCACAATAGATTATCGAGGAGATCACCATGAACCAAAGATCCGACCTGCACGTCCTGAGCGGCCGCCACGCCGGGACTGCGCCGTCCCTGCTGAGCACGCACAAGGTGCTGCGCAACACCTACCTGCTGCTCGCCATGACGCTGCTCTTCAGCGGCGCCGTGGCCGGCGCGGCGGTCGCCCTGCGCCTGCCGCATCCGGGCCTGATCGTCACGCTGCTCGGCTATTTCGGCCTGCTCTTCCTGACCGGCAAAATGCGCGACAGCAGCTGGGGCCTGGTGTCGGTCTTCGCCCTGACCGGCTTCATGGGCTACACGCTCGGCCCCATCGTCGGCCATTACCTCTCGCTGCCGAACGGCTCGCAGACGGTGATGCTGGCGATGGGCGGCACCGGCGCCGTCTTCCTCGGCCTGTCGGCCTACGCCGTGATCAGCCGCCGCGACTTCGGCTTCATGGGCGGTTTCCTCGCGGTCGGCGTCCTCGTCGCCTTCCTCGCCAGCCTTGCCGCGATCTTCTTCCAGATTCCCGCGCTCTCGCTGACCGTCTCCGCCGCCTTCGTGCTGCTCATGTCCGGCCTGATCCTGTTCGAGACCTCGCGCATCATCAACGGCGGCGAGACCAACTACATCATGGCTACGGTCAGCCTCTTCGTCTCCATCTACAATCTCTTCCTCAGCCTGCTGCAGTTGCTCGGCTTCGCGAACGGCGACTGAGCGGTCGAGTAGATTCAGCCCCCCGGGAAAGACCATGAAACGCATCGCACTCTTCCTCGCCACCAACCTGGCGATCGTCTTCGTCCTCAGCATCGTCGTCCAGATGCTGGGGCTGGAGCCGATGCTCGCCGACGGCGGCCTCAACCTGCCGAGCCTGCTCGTCTTCTGCGCCATCTTCGGCATGGGCGGCTCCTTCATCTCGCTGGCCATGTCGAAGTGGAGCGCCAAGCGCATGACCGGCGCCCGCGTCATCGACTCGCCCGGCAACTCGACCGAGTTCTGGCTGGTCGAGACCGTGCGCCGGCAGGCTGCGGCGGCCGGCATCGGCATGCCGGAAGTGGCGATCTACGATGCCCCCGACGTCAACGCCTTCGCCACCGGGATGAGCCGCAACAACGCGCTGGTCGCCGTGTCCACCGGCCTGCTGCGCGCGATGAACCGCGACGAGGCGGAAGCGGTGCTGGCGCACGAAGTGTCGCACGTGGCGAACGGCGACATGGTGACGCTGGCGCTGATCCAGGGCGTCGTGAATACCTTCGTGATGTTCCTCTCGCGCGTCATCGGCCACCTCGTCGACCGCATCGTGTTCAAGAACGAGCGCGGCCACGGTCCGGCCTATTTCGTTACACTGATCGTCGCGCAGATGGTGCTCGGAATCCTGGCGTCGATCATCGTCATGTGGTTCTCGCGCCAGCGCGAATTCCGCGCCGATGCCGGCGCCGCGTCGCTGGAAGGCAAGAACAAGATGATCGCCGCGCTGCAGCGCCTGCAGGCGGCGCACGAGCCGGCGGCGCTGCCCGAGCAGATGGCCGCGCTCGGCATTTCCGGGGGCGTCGGCGCCGGCCTGAAGCGCCTGTTCATGACGCATCCGCCGCTCGAGGAGCGCATCGCTGCCTTGCGCGCGCGCCAGTAAAAGAAAAGAAGGGGAGGGAAGCCGTGCAGCAAACCGCCAACATCGTCGTCGCCACCGATTTTTCCGACGGCGCCCGCCACGCGCTGCGCCGCGCGGCGCTGATCGCCCGCCGCAGCGGTGCCCCGTTGGTCGTCGTGCATGTCTTCAACGACGGCCTGTGGGCCAGAATCCGCACCGAACTGGGGTTGGTACGCGACGCCGCCGGGCATACGGCGGAGGTCGCGCAGACGCGTCTGGCGCAGCTGCGCGACGAACTGCTCGACGAATTCGGCGCCGACTTCCCGGTGCGCACCGAGATGCTCAGCGGACGCGCGGCAAGGGCCATCGGCGAATACCTGACCGCGCTGCCGGCGCGCCTGCTGGTCGTCGGCGAACACGGCGAGAACTGGGTGCGCGAAGCCGTGCTCGGCGGCACCGCCCTCAAGCTGCTCGAGAACACGCGCCTGCCGGTGCTCCTGGTGCGCCGCCCGGCGACCGCGGAGTACGCGCGCATCGTCGTCGCCACCGATTTTTCCCCGACCGCCGACCGCGCCGCGCGACTGGCGCAAGCAACGTTTCCGGAAGCTTGGCATTGCCTGCTGCACGCCTACTCGGTGCATTTCGAAGGGCGCATGCGCCTGGCCAGCGCCAGCGACGCCGATATCGAACGCTACCGCGAGCACGAACGCATCAACGCCCTGAACCGCATGCAGACCTTCGTTGCCAGGCACCGGCCGGCCGAGCCGCTGCTGGTGCACGGCTATCCGGCGACGGCGCTGCTCGAACAGGCGCGCACCCTGGAAGCCGACCTGATCGTGCTCGGCAAGCACGGCGGCGGCACGCTGGAGGAAAACCTGCTCGGCAGCGTCACCCAGAACGTGCTCTATCACGCCGGCTGCGACGTCCTGCTGAGCCCCTGAGCCAGGGCTCGGCAGTTGCCCTAGCGCATCAGGTGCAGGCTGAAGTGGTGGCGGAGGAAGGTCTGGAACTTCACCACGCCTTCCAGCGCGATGCGCAGCCGCCCCTGTTCCATCGCGTTGAGCTGGTCGAGCGCGACGTAGTTGTCCGGCGTGCGGCCGGCGCGGATCGCCTCGACCTGGCAGCGCAGACGCATCAACACGAGAAAATCGAAGCTTTCCTCGAGGTTCTCCAGCCCCATTTCGCCAAGCTTGCCGAGGGCACCCGCCGCGCGTAGCGCCTCCAGGCGCTGCGTGCTGCTCCCGTCGAGCAGGCCGGCCTCGATGGCCAGCGCCTTGATCCCGTCGGTCAGCGCGAAAATGCCGGCCTTCTTGATCTCCAGCATGCCCGGTCGCTCGCCCTTGCTTTCGCCCTTGATCTTGCCGAACCAGCCGAGCGGCGGCTCGAAGCGCAGGGTGTTTTCGACCATGCGCATCAGGTAGAGGGTCGGCCGGGAATCATGAAAAAATCCCCGTTTATTCTCTAAGCTGCTGATTCGGCTTCGAGAATCCGAAAGCCGTCCGCCAAGACCTC
>MKUH01000035.1 GCA_001897745.1 Candidatus Accumulibacter sp. 66-26 | reverse complement strand
CGTTGATCGTGACGCCGGAGACCCTGACCGTCTTGCCGGAACCGGCGTTCCTGTCGGTGAAGGCGAAGCTGCCGCCGGAGAGCGTGTCGCCGCCGAACAGCTGGGTGCCCGCGCTGGCGATGGCGCTGCCGGCGGCGGCGGTGGTGCCGTCGTAGGTCTTGGTCACGGCGCCGGTGGTCACGGTCAGGGCGGCCGGGGTAACGGTCAGGCTGCTCCCGGCATAACTGATGTCATAGCCGCGCTGGTCCGAGTACAGCCCGCCAAGCCGCAGCGAGCCATCGCTCGTGCGGTAGGTGCCCGCATTCTTGCTGACGGCGGTATAGCTCAGGCTGCCGGCCGGTTGGGCGCCGCTCACGCTGGGGGTGTAGCTGCCCACCGTGCCGCTGGCGGCGCTGCCGTCGTAGACCCTGTCGGCCAGGGTGCCGGCATCCACCGTCAGCGCCGTCAGGAAGCTGCGCAGCAGCGGCGTGGTGTTCCCCTCGTAGATACGCCAGACAGCGCCGCTGCCGCCCCGATCGTCGACCTTCGCCCCCCAGGCGGCGAATGTTCCGGCTTTTTTCAGGTCGGCCAGGGATTTGCCGGTGCCGAGGGCGTTGCCACTCCAATCGCCATCTGCAACGCCACCGTGATTGATGACGTTGCCATTGACGTCGGTGGTGGCGTAGAAGGCGCCGGTGATGGTACCACCGTTGTCGCCGACGCCGACCAGCCCGCCCGCGCGATTGAGGGAGCCGCCCGACGCGATGGCACTGCCCGTGGCGTAGCTGGCGCTGATGCTGCCAACGTTTTCGCCGACCAGCCCGCCCGCATAGGCGTTGCGGTCCCCCGACGCGCTGACGCTGCCCGTGGCGTAGCTGTCGCCGATGCTGCCACCGTTGTAGCCGACCAGCCCGCCCGCATAGGCGAAGCAGAAACCCGACGGGCTGGCGCTGACGCTGCCCGTGGCGTAGCTGGCGCTGATGCTGCCAACGTTTTCGCCGACCAGCCCGCCCGCAGAGGCGTCGCCGTCCGAAGTGCTGGCGCTGACAGGGCCCGTGGCGTAGCTGGCGCCGATGCTGCCAGCGTTGTAGCCGACCAGCCCGCCCGCAGAGGCGTAGCCGCCCCCCGACGCGCTGGCGCTGACAGGGCCCGTGGCGTAGCTGGCGGCGATGCTGCCACCGCTGTGGTTTTCGCCGACCAGCCCGCCCGCAGAGGCGAAGCCGCCCCCCGACGCGCTGGCGTTGACGCTGCCCGTGGCGTAGCTGGCGCCGATGCTGCCATTGTTGCCGCCGACCAGCCCGCCCGCAGAGGCGTTGCCGCCCCCCGACGCGCTGGCGCTGACAGGGCCCGTGGCGTCGCTGGGGCTGCCCGTGGCGTAGCTGTCGCCGATGCTGCCATCGTTGTAGCCGACCAGCCCGCCCGCAGAGGCGTTGCCGCCCCCCGACGCGCTGGCGCTGACAGTGCCCGTGGCGTAGCTGGCGCTGATGCTGCCAGAGTTGCGGCCGACCAGCCCGCCCGCGGCACTGTCGTTGAAGGTGAGCGCGCTGGCGCTGACGCTGCCCGTGGCGTAGCTGGCGCTGATGCGGCCCATGTTGTAGCCGACCAGCCCGCCGACGACGTAGCCCCCTTTCACGGACCCGCCTTCCAGCCCGACGTTGCGGATAACGCTGCTGTTCCCGGTAGCGCCGAACAAGCCGACAAAGCGCATGGCGGGCTGATCGATGACGAGATTGCGGATGACGTGCCCCAGGCCGTCGAAGGTGCCGGTGAAGCGGCTGGCATCGCTGTCCGTAGAGTTGTCGCCGATCGGCGTGAAGTTGCCGACATCAATGTCCGCGCCCAGCGCGTACTTGCCGCCCAAGCCGCTGTTGATGGCCTGCAAGGCCGTCACGTCCTTGATGACGTCGTAGCCCTGGCCATTGACGGTGAGCAGGCCGCTTCCCGACTTCTCGAAATTCACCCGCCCGGAGAAGCCCGGGGTATTGATGTTGCCGGCGCTGCCGTAGTTCATGGCCAGTTTGCCGTCGCCGTTGACCGAGACCACGGCGTTGATGTCGATGTTGCGCTCGGCTTTGAGGGTCAGGGTGCTGTTGGCCGACCACGTGACCGCATCATTGACGCGGATGTCGCCGTTGCCCCCCGCCGTGCCCTGGGTGGCGGTCTCGATGGTGAAGTTGCCGTTGTTCTGCAACGCGGCGGACACGGCGGCGCCGGTCATGTTGCCGCCGCTGGCGGCGATGGTGAAGTCGTTGGGGTCGATCAGCCAGGTGCCGCTCTGGCCGCTGGCGGCCTTGGTGGTGATGAGGGCGCTATTGGCCACCGTGACGTGGGCGGCGGAGGTTTCGATGAAGCCGCCGTTGCCGCCGGCCGGGGCGCTGGCATCCAGGGTGCCGCCGACCTGCGTTTCGCCATGTTCCATGTCGGCGATCAACAGAATGCGGCCCTCCCGCGCGGCGATGGAGCGGGCCTGGATCGTGCCGGTATTGGCGACGACGCTGGCCGACAGGGCATCGGCGGCCTTGCCGGTCATGATCGCCTGGCCGCCGTCGGCGACGATCAGCTGCTTGTTCTCGATGAGGGTCTTGACCGTGGCCGGATCGACGGCCACCTGGAGCAGGCCGTTGGCGCCGGCGTCCAGGGTGATCCGGTCGCCGGCGGCCATCACCACGCTGCCCAGCCGGGCGGTGACAATGCCCTCGTTGCTCACGGTGGG
This sequence comes from Candidatus Accumulibacter sp. 66-26, assembly GCA_001897745.1. Lineage (GTDB taxonomy): Bacteria > Pseudomonadota > Gammaproteobacteria > Burkholderiales > Rhodocyclaceae > 66-26. Next base: position 2,758 of record MKUH01000035.1, on the reverse strand, counting down.
GGCCAGCAGGGCGACCAGGCCGCCGTCGGCGGCGGTGATTTCGCCCTGGTTGACGATGCCGCCCTTGGCGCCGTTGCGGGAGAAGACGGCCTTGCCGGCGAGGAAATCGGCGTCGGTAATCGACAGGGTCGAGGCCACCAGCCCGCCCACATCCACCTGGCTGCCCTTGCCGAACAGCACGCCGTTCAGGTTGATCAGCCACACCTGGCCGTTGGCCGAGAGTTTGCCGTGGATCTGGCTGGCGTCGCCGGCGATGACCCGGTTGAGGGCGACGGCGCTGGTCGAGGGCTGGATGAACTGGACGGCGGCGTTGCTGCCGATGTTGAAGCTCTGCCAGTTGATGATGGCCTTGTCGGAGCCCTGGGTGACGGTCATCTGGCTGCCGCTCTGGGCGACGCCGGCCTGGCCGGCCACCACCTGGGCGCCGGTGGGCAGGGCGTTGGCGGCCAAGGTACCGGCGGCCTGGGCGAAGGCCGGCAGCAAGATGGCGGCGCCGAGCAGCAGCGCGGCCGGCTTGAGGGCTTGGCCCTTGCTTTTGCCCCGGCCGCGGGCGGATTCGGGGGCGGGAACACGGCGCTGGGTTTGGTCGTTCCAGACGAGGCAGTAGGTGTGGTTCATGATGATCGATCCTGTCGCGAATGGGTGAATACCGGCCGGCGCTTAAAACGTCCGGCTCAGGCTGAGCCAGCCGCGGGCGGAGGACGCCTTGCTGCCGTCGTTGTTGTGGCCGCCCGCGTCCCGCCCCGGGTTGCCGCCGACGGGAACGGCGGCGCTGACGGCGAGCAGCCAGCCGCTCAGGGCGCCCTGCCCGCGCCAGTTGACGCCGAGGCCGACGCCGGAGAGGCCGTATTCGTTCGGCTGACCACCGCCGCCCTGCCAGCCGGCCCAGGCGTTCTTGTGCTGGCGGATTCGCCCGGTGTCGTAGAAGGCGATGGCCTGCCAGCCGTTGCCCAGCTCCCGTTGCACTTCGAGCTTGAGCAGCAGGCCTTCGTCGCCGCTGGCTTCGTTGACCGGATAGGCGCGCACCTGGTTGGGGCCGCCCAGGGTGAAGCGTTCGGAACTGCCCAGGTTGCCGCTGGCGAGCTGCCCGGAGAGCGCGGCCGCGACCTGCCAGCCGCTCGTGCCCAGCGCTTGCAGCCGGTTCAGCCAGAAGGCGAGCTTGGTGTAGCTGCCGTGGGCGCGCGGCCCGGCGGCATCGGTGGCGCGGTCGTCGGCCACGTCGCGGATGTCGAGGCGGCCTTGGGTGAGTTGCAGGCTGCCCCAACTGACCCCGCCGCCGAGCAGACCGTCGCGCCGGTCGCCAGACAGGCCGAGGGTGAGGGCATCGACCCGGTGGCGGCGCAGCGCGGTGCGCAGCATGTCGTCGTCGTAGCTGCGGCGTTCGTAGCCGGCGGAGACGCTCAGGTTGCTTTCGCTCTGGCGGATCAGCGGGTAGCTGAGGGTAAGTCCGCCGGTGAGGGCGCGGCCTTCGGCGTCGAGCGATTTGTATTGACCGCCGAGCCGGTAGCGCAGGGTGGAGGCGTGGGCGCTCAGGCGCAGGCCGTCCCGGCCCAGCGGCAGGCTGTAGCGGACGACGCCGCTCTGGATGTCTTCGGCGGCCAGCGCGCGCAGGGCCAGCTGGTCGCCGATGCCGGACAGGTTGTTGAGCGCGATGCCGCCGACGGCTTGCGTCGCTCCGGTCGATTTGACGCCGTGGTTGGTGATGCCGAGGTCGCCGCTGACGAAGGCGCTGTCTTCCACCGTCAGGGCGAGCCGGGTCTGGGATTGTGACTGACCGGCTTCGAGCAGACCGGTGGCGCGGATGCCCGGCAGGTCGTTGGCGAGCAGCAGGCCGCGCTCCAGGTCGGCGGCGGACAGCGGTTCGCCCTCGGCCAGGCGGTGGGTGACGACGCCCTGGACGTAGGCGCCGTTCGCGCGGCGGCCCTTGTTCTCGAGGCTACTGCCGCCGTAGCGGCCTTCGAGCACCTGGACGCGGACGGTGCCGTCGGTGACATCCTGGCGGGGCAGGTAGACGCGGACGTACCAACCACGCTCCCGGTAGTGGGCAGCGATGCGCTGGGCGGCCTGTTCAAGTTCGGCCAGGGTCAGCGACTGGCCGATGCGGTCGACGACCAGGGCGTCGAGTTCGGCGACCGGGATCAGGCTGGCGCCGTCGATGACGATGCGCTTGACGGCGACGCGCAGGGCCTTGGCGTCCTCGTCCATCGGCCGCGCGGCGGGCAAGGCGAGCGGCCGCTCGGCGGGACGCGGGGCCTGCAGGTTGCGCTCGCTCTCGCGCAGCAGCGAACCGGCGTCGGGGGCCGCAGCATGCGCCTGGCCGGCGACGGCGAGCAGCGACAGGACGGGCGGCGCCAGACGGCGCAGCGCCAGGTGTAGAGGCTTCGGCATGCACTTCCCCAACGAAGGTGAGTTCGAAATGGGCGCATGCTACGAAGCTATCGTTTATATACCGTTAAAAGCCCCGGGCCGGCGTCAGGGCGGCGGGCACGGCAGGTCGACGCGCGGCGTGTCGATCTCGCCCTTGCGCTCGAAGGGCAGACTGCCCAGGCCGTCGAGCGTGATGCGGCCGAACATGCGGTAGTCGACGCGCTCGCGGCCGCTCTCGCGCAATTCGCGCAGTTGCCTGAGCACGCTGCCGAGGTTGCTCGTCGCCTTGACTTCGAGCACCGCCTCGCCGAAGCGCGGCACGACGACGGCCTGATCGGACAGGCCCTTGGCGAAGGGCTGGCCGTTCAGTTCGACGTCGAAGGTCAGGCCG
>MKUH01000034.1 GCA_001897745.1 Candidatus Accumulibacter sp. 66-26 | reverse complement strand
CCGCGAGGTGGCGGCGCAGGGCGCGCGCGGTCGCCTGGTCGGTGCCGGGAGCGCGGCCGAGGCCGAGGTCGATGCGGCCCGGAAAGAGCGATTCGAGCGTGCCGAACTGTTCGGCGACGATCAGCGGCGCGTGGTTCGGCAGCATGATGCCGCCGGCGCCGACGCGCAGCGTCGAGGTGGCGGCGGCGATGTGGCCGATCACCACGGCGGTCGCCGCGCTGGCGATGCCGGTCATGTTGTGGTGCTCGGCCAGCCAGTAGCGCCGGTAGCCCAGGCGCTCGGCGTGCCGCGCGAGCTCGGTGGTGTTGCGCAGCGCCTGCGCCGGCGTGCTGCCGGCGGTGACGGGGGCGAGGTCGAGAATGGAAAGCGGCGTCTTGGTCATGATTGCGGGCCGGTGACGATGGACTCCGCAGATTAGCACCTGCGCCGGCGTGCGGCGCGGGCGGTCGGCCCGGAACGCAGGGCGTGAAGTGGAGCGCAGCGCGTGGCGTGGGGCGTGGCGTAGGACGTAGGGCGGGGCGCGTTCGCCGGGTCGCCGCCGAGCGATGCGGGGGCTGAAGGGGGCCGAAAATGTGCCGACCCCGCTGTCGCCCCGTCACCGCTCCGCCGGCCCCCGGCCGCCCGGAAACGGCGACCCGACGCGCCGGCGCCGCCTCAGGATGCGTCGTTCAGCCGCCCGCGCGCCTCTTCCGCCGTCTCGTACAGATTGGGCGACAGCGACTGGCGGTCGAGCGCTTCGCCGAGCTTCATGCGCAGGAAGGTGCTGGCCGTGTAGCGCGTGACGTCGGTGTAGTGGCGGTCCATCACGCCCTTGACCATGCCGATGTAGTCGTCGACCAGCTCGGGCAGGATCGAGAAGCGGTCGTAGTTCACGATCGCCTTGACCTTGTGGCCGAGCGGCGCCAGCGCCGTTTCGACGGCCTGCTGGATGCGCGCGATGTCGTCCTCGCCGCGCACCGTGAGCCCTTCGAAATTGACGAAGAACAGGTTTTGCTGGGCGTCGTAGTAGAGGCGCTGCGCGAGCGGGATCTCCAGCATCTCCGGGCGGATGTTCATCGGCTCGTCGCTGAAGATGCGGGCGTCCATCAGGGCGGGCTCGCGCTTCATCACGGGGACGAAATCCATCTTGTCGAGGATGTCCTTCTGCAGGTCGACGCCGGGCGCGATTTCGATCAGCTCCAGCCCTTCGGCGCACAGGCGGAAGACGCAGCGCTCGGTGACGTAGAGCACGGTCTTGTTCCACTTGGCCGCCTGCGGGCCGCTGAAGGTGCGGTGCTCGACCTCGTCGACGAATTTCCTGGCGCGGCCGTCCTGCAGGATGCGTAGCTTGCCGTCCTCGATCGCGATTTCGAGGTCGCCGGCGGTGAAGGTACCGACGAAGACGACCTTCTTCGCGTTCTGCGAGATGTTGATGAAGCCGCCGGCGCCGGCCAGGCGCGGGCCGAACTTGGAGACGTTGAGGTTGCCCTGCTTGTCGGCCTGCGCGAGGCCGAGGAAGGCGAGGTCGAGACCGCCGCCGTCGTAGAAGTCGAACTGGCTCGGCTGGTCGATCACCGCCTGCGTATTGACGCCGGCGCCGAAGCTCAGGCCGCCGGCCGGGATGCCGCCGATCACGCCGGGCTCGGCGGTGAGCGTGAGCAGGTCGATGACCTGTTCTTCGGCGGCGACGTTGGCGACGCCCTCCGGCATGCCGATGCCGAGGTTGACGATGGCGTTGGCCTTCAGCTCCATCGCGGCGCGGCGCGCGATGATCTTGCGCTCGCTCATGCCCATGGCGGGAATCGCCGACATCGGAACGCGGATCTCGCCCGAGTAGGCAGGGTTGTACTGTTCGCTGAAGGTCTGCATGTGGTACTCGGGCTTCTCGGCGACCACCACGCAGTCGACCAGGATGCCGGGAATCTTCACGTTGCGCGCGTTGAGCGAACCGCGCTCGGCGATGCGCTCGACCTGCGCGATGACGATGCCGCCCGAGTTCTTCGCCGCCATGGCGATGGCTTGCGCTTCGAGGGTCAGCGCTTCCTTCTCCATGCTCACGTTGCCGTCCGGGTCGGCCGTCGTGCCGCGGATGATCCCGACGTGGATCGGGAAGGCCTTGTAGAACAGGTATTCCTCGCCGTCGATCTCCATCAGGCGGACGAGGTCGCCGGTCGTTTTCTCGTTCAGCTTGCCGCCGCCGAAGCGCGGGTCGACGAAGGTGCCGAGGCCGACGCGCGTCAGGGTGCCGGGCTTGCCGGCGGCGATGTCGCGGAACAGGTGGGTGATGACGCCCTGCGGCAGGTTGTAGGCCTCGATGCGGTTGGCCACGGCGAGCTGCTGCAGCTTCGGCGCCAGCCCCCAGTGGCCGCCGATGACCTTGCTGACGAGGCCGTCGTGGCCGAGGTGGTTGAGGCCTCGCTCCTTGCCGTCGCCCTGCCCGGCGGCGTAGACGAGCGTCAGGTTGCGCGGGCTGCCGAGGCCGTGCACGTCGGATTCCTCGCCTTCGAGAAAGCGCTTTTCGAGCGCGACGACGATGTTCTCGGCGACGCCGATGCCGACGAAGCCGCCGGTCGCGATCGTGTCGCCGTCGCGGATCAGGCGCACCGCGTCGGCGGCGGAAACGACCTTGCCGGTGTCGGCGGCACGCAGGGAATTGGCCATGGGGTGGCGGGCGGTGGGCATCTCTTGTCTCCTCGGTGGGGAGCCGCGCGCGGCTCCCGGATACGTTGTACTTGCCGTTGTACTTGCAGCACGCCGTCGGCGGCGGCAATGCAAAAGGGCAGGATCAGTCGCCGGCGAGCGTCCGTTCCTGCCCTGCGATCTTCAGGCCGGACGACCTAGACGATACCGAACATGTAGTAGGCGGCGATCACCACGAAGACGGCGACCGTCTTGATGATCGTCACCGCGAAGATGTCCTTGTAGGCGACGCGGTGGGTCAGGCCGGTGACCGCCAGCAGGGTGATCACGGCGCCGTTGTGCGGCAGCGTGTCCATGCCGCCGGAGGCCATCGCCGCGACGCGGTGGAAGACTTCGAGCGGGATGCCGGCAGCTTGCGCGTTGGCGATGAAGGTGTCGGCCATGGCCGCCAGCGCGATGCTCATGCCGCCCGACGCGGAGCCGGTGATGCCGGCCAGCGAGGTGACGGTGATCGCCTCGTTGATCAGCGGGTTGGGGATCGAACCCAGGGCATTGGCGACGACCAGGAAGCCGGGCAGGGCGGCGATGACGGCGCCGAAACCGTATTCCGAGGCGGTGTTCATCGCGGCCAGCAGCGAACCGGCGATCGCCGCCTTGGAGCCTTCGGCGAATTTGGCGAAGACGTTCTTCCAGGCGAACGCGAAGACGGTCAGGATGCCGACCAGCAGCGCGCCCTCGACGGCCCAGATGGCGGCGATCTTGGAGATTTCCTGGACGACCGGGGCGGCCTTGCCGATCACCGCCGGCGCGAAGGAGTGCGACTTGCCGTAGAGCACGGGGATGCCGACGGTGAACACCTTGTTCATGACGCCGACGAGCACCAGCGGCAGCAGGGCGATCAGCGGATGCGGCAGTTTCTCGTCTTCGAAGGGAGCCGGTTCGTTGACCAGGTCGGTGCCGTAGCCTTCACCGGCGGCGGCCGCCTTGCGCCGCTGCCATTGCAGGTAGGTCATGCCGCAGATGAGGATGAAGATGCCGCCGATCAAACCGAGCCAGGGGGCGGCCCAGGTGTCGGTCTTGAAGAAGGTGGTCGGGATGATGTTCTGGATCTGCGGCGTGCCCGGCAGCGCATCCATCGTGAAGGTGAAGGCGCCGAGCGCGATGGTGCCCGGAATCAGGCGCTTGGGTATGCCGCCCTGCTTGAACATTTCCGCCGCGAAGGGATAGACGGCGAAGACCACGACGAACAGCGAGACGCCGCCGTAGGTCAGGATCGCGCAGACGAGGACGATCGAGAGCATGGCGCGCTCGGCGCCGACGACCTTGATCACCGAGGCGACGATCGACTTGGAGAAGCCGGACAGCTCGATCACCTTGCCGAAGATGGCGCCGAGCAGGAAGACGGGGAAATAGAGTTTGACGAAGCCGACCATCTTGTCCATGAAGAGGCCGGTGAACATCGGCGCGACCAGCGTCGGATCGGTGAACAGCACGGCGCCGAGAGCGGCGACCGGGGCGAAGAGGATGACGCTGTAGCCGCGGTACGCGACGAACATCAGGAAGCACAATGCCGCCAATACAATCAGAAAATCCATGACCCTGTCTCCTTGTTTGAATAGTTACGACGCGGGGATGGATTGCATGCTTCGTGCCAACCCGTGCAACTCGTTGATTATTGTTGAAACGGGTCGCCGGGCGGGACGGGGGGCGGCGGAAAGTGTCTGCGCGGATGGACAGTGCGTCCATTCGTGCAGACAGTCGGCGGAGGGAAAATGCGGGCGCCGCCCCGTTCGCCGCGCGCCTCAGGCCTTGCCGAGGCGGCCGTCGAGCCCGAGGGCGGCGATCTTTTCGTAGAGCGCGGCGCGCGAGATGCCGAGCTGCTTCGCCGCCTGCGCCTTGTTGCCCTGGCAGTCGCGCAGGGCGGCCTGGATGGCGGCGCGCTCGGCGTCGGCCACCGCTTCGCTCAGGCTGCTGCCGGCGGCCGCCGTCGCGGCGTCGGCGGCGCGCGGCCGCGGCGCCGGCATCAGGCGTTCGAGGTCGGCGGCTTCCAGGCAGTCGCCGTCCGACATGAGCAGCGCGCGTTCGAGCACGTTGGCCAGTTCGCGCACGTTGCCCGGCCAGTCGTGGCGGCGCAGGCGCTCGATCGCGGCGGGCGCTAGCACGCGCGGCTGCAGCTCCTGCTCGCGGCAGATGCCGTCGACCAGATGCTCGACGAGGATCGGCAGGTCGTCGAGCCGCTCGCGCAGCGGCGGCGTGACGAGGCAGATGACGTTGAGCCGGTAGTAGAGGTCGGCGCGGAAGCTGCCGTCGGCGACCATCGCTTCGAGGTTGCGGCTGGTCGCGGCGATCACGCGCACGTTGACCGGGATCAGCCGGTTCGAGCCGACCGGCTCCAGCTCGCGCTCCTGCAGCGTGCGCAGGAGCTTGGCCTGCAGCGCCAGCGACATGTCGCCGATTTCGTCGAGGAAGAGCGTGCCGCCGTCGGCCAGCTTGAACTTGCCGTCGCGCCCCTTGCGCTCGGCGCCCGTGTAGGCGCCCGGTGCGACGCCGAAGAATTCGGCTTCGAGCAGGGTTTCCGGCACGGCGGCGATGTTGACCGCGATGAAGGGCGCCTCGGCGCGCGGGCTGGCGGCGTGGATGGCCTGCGCCAGCAGCTCCTTGCCGGTTCCGGTTTCGCCGAGGATGAGGACCGGCGAGGTGGTGCGCGCGGCGCGCCGGGCGGCCTGCTTGAGTTCGAGGCAGTGAAAGCTGACGCCGACGAAGCTGACGAAGGTGTAGCGCGTGCGCCGCGCCTCGGCCAGCCGGCGCTGGGCGTCGGCCAGCTCGCTGCGCATCTGCTGGTAGCGGGCGACGACGGGCGCCAGGCGGCGCGGGTCGTCGTAGAGCACCATGCCGACGGCGCCGATGATGCGCCCGTCGGCGTCGCGCAGCGGCAGGCGGGTGACGACGAAGGACTCGCTGCCGAAATCCATGATGTCGAGCATGATCGGCTTGCCGGTGTCGACGACGTGCCGCATCTGGCTGTTCGGGATGGCGTCCTCGATCGGCCGCCCGACCATCGCGGCGGGATCGGCGATCCCCAGGCGGCGCGGATAGCTGTCGTTCATCCAGACGATGTTCGCCGCGGCGTCGACGATGACCAGGCCGTCGCAGAGGTCGGCGAAATGCTCGAACAGCGACTGGCGCGCGAGTTCGAAGAGCTGTTTGCTGCCCGCCGGGATGTCCGGTTGCATCGCCAGTTTGAGCCGGTAGCCGTTCTCCATGTCTCCTCCGCCGTGCCCGCTCCGGGCGGGGCGGCGCCTCCTTTTTTTCCGCTGTTGGTGAAACGCTGTGTGCGGGACTTTA
>MKUH01000033.1 GCA_001897745.1 Candidatus Accumulibacter sp. 66-26 | reverse complement strand
CCGGGCTGTAGACCTCGAACAGCGCCTGTCCCTTGCCGACCGGCTGGCCGGTGACGTTCGCGTGCAGGCGTTCGACGTAGCCCTCGAACTTGGGCGCGATCGCGTACAGGCGGCGTTCGTCCGGCTCGATGCGGCCGGAGACCTGCAGGACCTTGTCGAGCGGGCGGCGCTGCGCGCGCTCGGTGCGCACGCCGAGCTTCTGGACCTTCTCGGTGCTGATGCGGACCTGGCCGGCCGGAGCAGCCCCGCCGCCCTCCTCGTCGTCCTCGCCTTCATAGACCGCGATGTAGTCCATCCCCATCGGGTCCTTTTTCGGCACCGGCGAGGTGTCGGGCAGGCCCATCGGATTGCGGTAATAAAGGAGTTTGCGCTCCGGTTTGGCGCCCGCCGCCGGGGCGGCTGCGCTGTCCGGCGCGGTCGCGGCCCGTTGCGCGGCATCCGTTCCCTGGCGTCCCAGCCAGTAGCCGCTGCCGGCGCCCAGCGCCACCAGTACGGCGACAGCCACGACGGCGGCGACGGCGACTTTCCCGCCCTGCTCTCTTGCACTCGGCGTCATGGCACACAACTTCATGGCACGTAGCGTCATTGCGCGCGGATTCGCTGCGCTCATAGTTCTTCTCCGATGATTCTTTCGATTTCCGCAAGACGCGCCTGCGCTTCGGCCTGCGCCTTGAGTTGGGTTTGCCGCGCCTGGCGGATCTGGCGCTGGGCGTCGAGCAGCGTGGCGAAGTCGACCTTGCCGTTTTCGTAGCTGGCGAGCGCCGAGCGGAAGGTCAGCTCGGCCTGCGGCAGCAGGCTGCCGCTCGCCAGTTCCTCGCCGCGCCGCGCCGCCTCGATGCCGGACAGGTTCTCGGCAAGCTCGCCGAGCACCTGATTGGCCATCGCCTCGCTGCGCGCCCGGGCGGCTGCCAGCATGGCTTCCGCCTCGCGCTCCTGCGCGCGGCGCGAGCCCTGCTGCAGCGGGATGTTCATTTCGACCATCAGCTCCCATTCGCGCACCGCGCTCTGGTACTGGATCGGCGAGATGCCGAAGGTGAAGTCGGGGTAGCGGTTCTTGTAGGCCAGTTCGCGACTCTTCTCGGCCGACTGGATGCGCGTCGTTTCGGCGAACAGGCGCGGGTTGCGCGCGCGCATGCGCTCCTCCAGCGCGACGTAGTCGAGGCGAGCCGGCGGCGGCAGCGGGCGCAGGCGGTCGGGCGCGGCGAGCGGCGCCAGCGCCGGCCGTCCGAGCAGCGCGTTGAGCCGCGCCTGCAGCTGGCGGCGCTCGTTTTCCAGGGCGAGCAGCTCGTTGCGCAGACCGGTCTGTTCGACCTGCGCGCGGATCACGTCCTGCTGCGCCGCCAGCCCGCCGGCGTAGCGCACCTGCGCGGTCTTCTCCAGGCGCTGCAGCAGGTCGAGAATCTCCTGCGTCAGCCGCTCGTTGCGCTGCACGGTGTAGAGCTGCGCGTGCGCCGCCTTGATGCGCGCCGCCAGCTCGGCCCAGGTGCCGTGCGCCCGGCCGCGCGCGCTCTGCGCTTCGAGGTCGGCGATCTCGCGCTTGAGGTCGCGCTTGCCGTACCACGGCAGGTCCTGCATCAGCAGGTACTTGGTGCTGCCGACGCGGGTCGGCGAGAGCGTCGCGTTCTGCTCGCCCATCCGGGTGAGGTCGCGCAGCTCGGTGCGCAACTTCGGGTCCGGCAACGCACCGGCCGGCTCGACGCGCTCGGCGGCGGCCTCCGCCTCGTAGCGGCTGACGGCGTAATCGGGGTTGCGCTCGCGGGCGATCGCCAGCAGGCTCTCGACGCTCGCGCCCGGCGTGTTTTCCTGCGCCTGCAGCGCGAAGCACCAGGCGCTGGCGAGCGCGGCGAGCAGCAGCGCCCGGCGGTGAAGAAACGGTTTCATGCGGATTTCCCTTCCCGGCCGGCGCCGCCGGGCACGCGGCCCGCCGGATGCCGGCGCAGTCTCACAGCGTCTCGATGCGGACCAGCGTCATGGCGCCGTCGATCTGGTCGGCGGCGAAGCGGATCTTCTGCCCGTCCTTCAGGCGATCGATCCACGCCGCCTCCTTGACGCGGAAAGTCATGGTCATCGCCGGCATGCCGTTGGGCAGCGGCCCGTGCGACACGGTGACCTTGCCGCCGGCCTTGTCCACCTTCTTGACCAGGCCTTCGATCAGCGGCGCCTCGGCATTCGCCGCCGGCTTCGCGGCGTGGCCGCCGTGCGTTCCGTGATCGGCGGCCGCGGCCGTGCCGGCGGCGGCGCCGGCGATCAAGGCGGCGGCAAGGAAGAACGGAGCAAACAAGGATTGCGGACGGGACAAACGGTGCGGGTGCTTCATGGCGGGACTCCTGTCGGTTCGATTGGCAAGCAGTCTGGTCGAGCCCCCCCAACGGGAAGCTGACCGAAAAATTACAATTCGGTTATCTGCGGGATGGGCTTCGATACGCGCCGATGCGGCTCAATGCGCGTGGGCACCCGCCTTGTGCGGATGCGCGTGGGCCGCATGCGCTTCCTGCCCCGCCTGCGCTTCGTTCGATTCGCGCCGCCCGGCCTGCTCGGCGGCGGGCGCGGCAAGGCCGGCGTGGGAATGCCCGGGACTCGCCGCGACCAGCCGGCGATAGTCGTCGGCGGACAGCCCGGGCAGCGCCTTCAGGAAGGCCGCCAGGTCCCAGATCGCCTGATCGTCCATGCCGCCGCGCCCCCAGGCCGGCATGCCAGTGGCCTGGATGCCGTGCCTGACGATCCAGAAGCGGCGAGCGTCTTCCCGCGCCCCGCCTTCGCCGGCGCGCCCATCCGGCTGTGCGAGGTTCGGCGGCACCGGGGACAGGCCCCGGCGGATTTCGGAATCGTCGGCGCCGGGAACGAGATGGCAGTTCGCGCACATGGCGTCGTAGTTGCCGGCGCCCCGGCGGATTCGCCCGGCGTCGGCAAGATCGGCGGGCGGCACGATGCCGGCGGCACTGCGCGCGATGGCGCGTTCGCGCGCCCACCCGATCAGGCGATGCACGGCCGGGGCATGCGGCGCGTCGGCCGCCACGTCGAACACCCCCGCGTGAAGGAGGCCGCCGGCCGCGAGCGCGCCGAGGACGAAAGTCGCGAACACGCCGAGGAGGAAATTTTTCATGGAACGCGTCGCACGGAGGATGTCGGAGCCCCGATTTTCCGGCGCGCGGCATAACCGGAGACTGACCCCGGGATTACATTTCCGTTATCTTCGCAACGGGAACGCCGCGCCGACGCAAAATGCCGGCAGGCGCACGCCGCAAAATTCACGCACACGCACGACGAAAGAACGAAGGAACGATGAAGATCCTGGTGGTGGAAGACGAAGCGAAGACCGGCGACTACCTGCGGCAGGGGCTGGCGGAGGCCGGCTTCGTCGTCGATCTGGCGCGCAACGGAACCGACGGCCTGCACCTCGCGCTGAGCGAGCGGGACGCCGGCTACGACCTGCTGATCCTCGACGTGATGCTGCCCGGCCTCGACGGCTGGCAGGTGCTGCAGGGCGTGCGCCAGGCGGGGCACGAGGAGCCGGTGCTCTTCCTGACCGCGCGCGACCACGTAGACGACCGCGTGCACGGACTTGAAATGGGCGCCGACGACTACCTCGTGAAGCCCTTCGTCTTCTCCGAGCTGCTGGCCCGCGTGCGCTCGCTGCTGCGCCGTGGCAGCAAGAGCCGGGACGCGGAATTCCTGCGCGCCGCCGATCTCGAACTCGACCTGCTGCGCCGGCGCGTGACCCGTTCGGGCCGGCGCATCGATCTGACGGCCAAGGAGTTCGCGCTGCTCGAACTGCTCCTGCGCCGCCAAGGCGAGGTACTGCCACGCTCGCTGATCGCCTCGCAGGTGTGGGACATGAACTTCGACAGCGACACCAACGTGATCGAAGTCGCGGTGCGCCGCCTGCGCGCCAAGGTCGACGACGCCTTCGAGCCGAAGCTGATCCGCACCGTGCGCGGCATGGGCTACGTGCTCGAAGCCGGCGAAGGCGCGGCGGGCGTCCCGGACAGGGGCGCCTGATGGCGCACCGCTCGATCACCTTCCAGATCACCCTGCTGTTCGCCGCCGCCTCGACGGCGGTGCTCCTGCTGCTCGGCTTCCTGATCGGCGCCTCGGTCGAGGCGCACTTCGAGGAACAGGACATGGACGTGCTGAACGGCAAGCTGCAGCTCGTGCGCAAAGTACTCGGCGACGCGCGCGGCGCGGCCGACCTCGACGCCGTCCCGGCGCAGCTCGACGACATCCTGTACGGCCACGACGGGCTGGCGCTGATGGTCGTCGCGCCCGACGGCGCGCTGCTCTACGCCAGCGTCGGCGCGGCCTTTCCGTCGGCCATGCTGGAAGCGCCCGCCGCCGCGACGCCGCTCCCCGCCCCGGCGCCGCGCCCCCGCACATGGACGACGGCGGACGGGCAGCCCCTGCGCGGCATCGTTGCGCCGGCCGCGACCGGCATTCCGCAGGCGCCGCCGGCGCGCGTCGCGCTCGCGCTCGACACCTCGCATCACGCGCACTTCATGGAGTCGTTCCGCACCACGCTGTGGTCGGTCGTCGTCGTCGCCGCCCTGCTCACCGGCTTCCTCGGCTGGGCCGCCGCGCGCCGCGGCCTGGCGCCGCTGCGCGCGATCCGCCAGGGCGCGGCGGGCGTCACCGCGCAGCGCCTCGACTTCCGCCTGGAGACCGCCGCCGTGCCGGCCGAACTGGCGGAACTGGCGGAGACGCTGAACGCGATGCTGACCCGCCTGCAGGATTCCTTCCGCCGCCTCTCCGACTTCTCGTCCGACCTCGCGCACGAGCTGCGCACGCCGCTCAGCAACCTGCTGACGCAGACCCAGGTGACGCTGTCGAAGGCGCGCACGGCCGACGAATACCGCGACATCCTGGCGTCCAACAGCGAAGAACTGGAGCGCCTGGCGCGCACGGTCGCCGACATGCTCTTCCTGGCGAAATCCGACAACGCGCTGATCGTCCCGCACCGCGAGCCGGTCGATCTGGCCGACGAGGTGGAGAAGCTGTTCGAGTTCTACGAAGCGCTCGCCGAGGACAAGGGCATCGCCCTCGCCTGCCGCGGCAACGCCCGCGTGGCGGGCGACCGGCTGATGCTGCGCCGGGCGCTCAACAACCTGCTCTCGAACGCGGTACGCCACACGCCGCCGGGCGGGCGCATCCAGGTCGAGATCGCGGTCGACCGCGCCCTCGACGGCGCATCGCCCGCAACGGCGCGCATCGCAGTGGAAAACACCGGCGCGACGATCCCCGCCGAGCACCTGCCGCGCCTGTTCGACCGTTTCTACCGCGCCGATCTCTCGCGCCACCGCTTCGGCGAAGGCGCCGGGCTCGGGCTGGCGATCACGCGCTCCATCCTGCGCGCCCACGGCGGCGACGCGCAGGTGTTTTCGCAGAACGGCGTCACGCGCTTCGAACTGTCGCTCCCGGACGCTCCCGCCTGAGGCCTTGCCGGCGGCGCCCCGGGCGAACGCCGCCCGGCCCCGCCTATCCGCCCCGCCTTTCCGCCCCGCCTTTCCGCCCCGCCTTTCCGCCCCGCCTACCAGCCCGACTCGCGGATCAGCACGGCGAGCGCGGCGCGCAGGAAATCGCCGAGCAGGGTCTTCGGCGTGCCGTAGACGACGACGTGCCCGCGCTGCACCTTGCCCACCGCGCGCGCCGCCTCCGGATCGGTCACGCGCAGCACGACGCGGTACACCGCGTGCTCGGGCACCAGCTGGCCGCGCCGCTCGCGCACCATCAGCTCGCCGCCGTGGCTGCTCGCCAGGAGCGGATCGGAAAGCTGCCGGGTGGCGTCGCGGTCTACGCTCGCCACCTCCAGCGGCAGGCTGGGCAGACCGCGCGTTTCCGGGAAGAAGCGGCCGCCGTCGCCGGTCGCGACACGCGCCACTTCGCTCTCCGTCAGATAGGTCTCGACCTGCCACTGGCCCGGATCGGTGAGCACCGCCAGCGGCTCCTGCCGGTTGACCCACTCGCCGGGCCGCAGGTCGGCGCGCAGGTCGCGCAGCACGCCGTCGAAGGGCGCGCTCAGCACGTAGCGCTCGCGCTCGCGCCCGGCGCCGGCGTGCTCGCTGTCGGCCGTGCTCAGCTCTTCCTGCGTCACCAGCTGGCGCGCGCGCAGGCTGTCGTCGAAGCCGGCGACCTGCACCTGCCAGCCGAGACGCTCCACGCGCTCGCCCGCCTGCCGCGTGCGGTGCTCGACTTCCGGCGATTCCAGTTCGAGCAGCGGCGTCCCGGCCTTCACGGCGGCGCCCTCGGCGACCGGCAGGGCGAGCACGCGGGCGCCGCCCGGCGCGAACAGCGGATAGTGCCGGGCCGTGCGCAGCACGCCCTGCCCGCTCACCTGGAAATTCCACGGAACCAGCCCGAGCAGCACGCAGGCGACGGCCAGCCACGCCGTGCGGCGCGCGCGCGGGCGCTGGCGGATGACGTCGCGCCGCTTGATCCATTCCGGGTATCCGGATTTTCCGGTGGACGGGAGCCGGTGAAGTAGCGGCCCTGTAATTTCACTCTCCGGATTCTCCGGTGGAC
>MKUH01000032.1 GCA_001897745.1 Candidatus Accumulibacter sp. 66-26 | reverse complement strand
TCGACTCGCTGCTCGACAACGGCCGCCGCGGCAAGGCGATGACCGGCGCCAACAAGCGTCCGCTGAAGTCGCTGGCCGACATGATCAAGGGCAAGGGCGGTCGTTTCCGTCAGAACCTGCTCGGCAAGCGCGTCGACTACTCGGGCCGTTCGGTCATCGTCGTCGGCCCGCAGCTCAAGCTGCACCAGTGCGGCCTGCCGAAGCTGATGGCGCTCGAACTGTTCAAGCCCTTCATCTTCAACCGCCTGGAAATGATGGGTCTGGCGACGACCATCAAGCAGGCCAAGAAGATGGTCGAAACCGAAGAACCGGTGGTCTGGGACATCCTCGAAGAGGTGATCCGCGAGCACCCGATCATGCTCAACCGCGCGCCGACGCTGCACCGCCTCGGTATCCAGGCCTTCGAGCCGACCCTGATCGAAGGCAAGGCGATCCAGCTGCATCCGCTCGTCTGCGCGGCGTTCAACGCCGACTTCGACGGCGACCAGATGGCCGTCCACGTCCCGCTGTCGCTCGAAGCGCAGATGGAAGCCCGCACCCTGATGCTGGCCTCCAACAACGTGCTGTCGCCCGCCAACGGCGAGCCGATCATCGTCCCGTCGCAGGATATCGTTCTCGGTCTCTACTACGCGACCCGTGAGCGCATCAACGCCAAGGGCGAAGGAATGATCTTCCCCGACCTGGCCGAAATCCAGCGCGCCATGCAGGCCGGCGAACTCGACATCCATGCCAAGATCTCGGTGCGCATCAAGGAGTACGAGAAGGACGGCGAGAACGGCTGGAAGGAAAAGGTCACCCGCTACGACACGACCGCCGGCCGCGCGCTGCTTTCGGAAATCCTGCCCAAGGGGCTGCCGTTCAGCGTCCTCGACAAGCCGCTGAAGAAGAAGGAAATCTCCAAGCTGATCAACACGGCCTTCCGCCGTTGCGGCCTCAAGGAAACCGTCGTCTTCGCCGACCAGCTGATGCAGAACGGCTATCGCCTGGCGACCCGCGCCGGCATCTCGTTCTGCTCGGACGACATGCTCGTTCCGACGCAGAAGCGTGAAATCATCGCCGCCGCCGAAGACGAAGTGAAGGAAATCGAGAGCCAGTACACCAACGGTCTCGTGACCTTCGGCGAACGCTACAACAAGGTCGTCGACATCTGGGGTCGTACCGGCGACCAGGTTGCCAAGGTGATGATGGAGCAGCTCGGTCACGAGGAAGTGATCGACCGCCACGGCAAGAAGGTGAAGCAGGAATCCTTCAACTCGATCTACATGATGGCCGACTCCGGCGCCCGCGGTTCCGCGGCGCAGATCCGCCAGCTGGCCGGCATGCGCGGCCTGATGGCGAAACCGGACGGCTCGATTATCGAGACGCCGATCACCACGAACTTCCGCGAAGGTCTGAACGTTCTCCAGTACTTCATCTCGACGCACGGCGCCCGTAAAGGTCTGGCCGACACCGCGCTGAAGACCGCGAACTCGGGTTACCTGACGCGCCGTCTGGTCGACGTGACGCAGGATCTGGTCGTCATCGAGGACGACTGCGGCACGCAGAACGGCGTCACGATGAAGGCGCTGATCGAGGGCGGCGAAGTGATCGAAGCCCTGCGCGAACGTATCCTCGGCCGCGTCACGGTGAATGACCTGGTCAATCCCGAAACCGACGAAACGGTGATCGAAGCCGGCACGCTGGTGGACGA
Source organism: Candidatus Accumulibacter sp. 66-26 (assembly GCA_001897745.1). Classification (GTDB taxonomy): domain Bacteria; phylum Pseudomonadota; class Gammaproteobacteria; order Burkholderiales; family Rhodocyclaceae; genus 66-26. Next base: position 4,979 of record MKUH01000032.1, on the reverse strand, counting down.
GGACTGCTGCGACCTGATCGACCAGCTCGGCATCGACGAAGTCAAGGTGCGCACGCCGCTCACCTGCGATACGCGCTACGGCTTGTGCGGCAAGTGCTACGGCCGCGATCTTGGCCGCGGCACGCCGGTCAACGTCGGCGAAGCGGTTGGCGTCATCGCCGCCCAGTCGATCGGCGAACCGGGCACCCAGCTCACGATGCGGACCTTCCACGTCGGCGGCGCGGCTTCCCGTGCCGCGGTGGCCAGCCAGGTCGACAGCAAGAGCGCCGGTATCGTGCGCTTCACCGCGTCGATGCGTTACGTCACGAGCGCCAAGGGCGAGAAGATCGTCATCACCCGTTCCGGCGAAGTCCTCGTCACCGACGACAACGGCCGCGAGCGCGAGCGTCACAAGGTGCCGTACGGTGCCACGCTGCAGGTCACCGACGGACAGTCCGCGAAGGCCGGCACCAAGCTCGCGACCTGGGATCCGCACACCCGGCCGATCATCGCCGAATATTCGGGCCTGGTGCGTTTCGAGAACGTCGAAGAAGGCGTTACCGTCGCCAAGCAGATCGATGAAGTGACCGGCCTGTCGACGCTGGTCGTCATCGACCACAAGCGCGGCGGCAAGATGCAGTCGAAGGGGCTGCGTCCGCAGGTCAAGCTGCTCGATGCCAACGGCGACGAAGTCAAGATGCACGGTTCCGACCACACGGTGACCATCACCTTCCAGGTCGGCACCATCATCACCGTGCTCGACGGCCAGCAGGTCTCGGTCGGCGACGTGCTGGCACGTCTGCCGCAGGAATCGGCCAAGACGCGCGACATCACCGGCGGCCTGCCGCGGGTGGCGGAGCTGTTCGAGGCCCGTACCCCGAAGGACGCCGGCATGCTGGCCGAGTACACCGGCACCGTTTCCTTCGGCAAGGACACCAAGGGCAAGCAGCGTCTGGTCATCACCGACCTTGACGGCGTCGCTCACGAGTACCTGATTCCGAAGGACAAGCACGTTCTGGTGCACGACGGCCAGGTGGTCAACAAGGGCGAGTCGATCGTGGACGGCGAACCCGATCCGCACGACATCCTGCGTCTGCAGGGCGTCGAGGCGCTGGCCATCTACATCACCGACGAAGTGCAGGACGTGTACCGTCTTCAGGGCGTGAAGATCAACGACAAGCACATCGAAGTGATCGTTCGCCAGATGCTGCGCCGCGTCGCTATTGTCGATCCGGGCGATACCCGCTTCATCAAGAGCGAGCAGGTCGAGCGCGCCCACGTGCTTGACGAGAACGATCGCGTGCTGGCCGAGGGCAAGCTCCCGGCGGTCTACGAGTACGTCCTGCTCGGTATTACCAAGGCGTCGTTGTCGACCGATTCGTTCATCTCTGCGGCGTCCTTCCAGGAAACCACCCGCGTGTTGACCGAAGCGGCGATCATGGGCAAGCGCGACGAACTCCGCGGTCTCAAGGAGAACGTCATCGTCGGTCGTCTGATTCCCGCCGGCACCGGTCTCGCCTACCATACGACGCGCAAGAAGCAGGCGGTCGGCGAGGATATCGCCAGTCGTCCGGGGATCGTCGGCGACGAGGCAGCTGTCGTTGTCGAGGATTCGCAGGATCCCCAAGTCGGTTGACTTGGGGCTTGATAAGCCATAGAATTTATGGTCTTTGTCGGCGGAGGCTAACCATTGCCTCCGTCTGTGATAAAAATCGCTAAGGCGGCCTTCGGGTGCGCCTTGGTTTTTTTGCAGGCCGGTCGCCTTGTGGGGCGGTCGCTGCAGTGAATTTGGGGATAGAAATATGCCGACCATTAACCAGCTTGTGCGTAAGCCCCGCGAGGCGGTGCGCGCCAAGAGCAAAGTTCCGGCGCTGGAAAACTGCCCGCAGAAGCGTGGCGTGTGTACCCGCGTTTACACCACCACTCCGAAAAAGCCGAACTCCGCGCTGCGTAAGGTGTGCAAGGTTCGTCTGACGAACGGCTTTGAAGTCATTTCGTACATCGGCGGTGAAGGCCACAACCTGCAGGAGCACTCCGTGGTCCTGATTCGTGGTGGTCGTGTGAAGGACTTGCCGGGTGTGCGTTACCACACCGTCCGTGGCTCGCTGGATACCCAGGGCGTCAAGGATCGTAAGCAGTCGCGTTCCAAGTACGGCGCCAAGCGTCCGAAGGCGGCCTAAGGTCGTCAGAGTAAGTGGCCGTTCCTCGATGGGCGGCCGCGAGGGGTGCGTTTTTGCCGCCCTTCAACTGAATAGTGATTATGAGAGGTTGTTATGCCACGTCGTCGTGAAGTACCCAAGCGCGATATCCTGCCCGATCCGAAGTTCGGCAGTGTCGATGTTTCCAAGTTCGTGAACACCATCATGATGAGCGGCAAGAAGTCGGTTGCCGAGCGCATCGTTTACGGCGCCTTCGATCTGGTCACCGCCAAGGGCGGCAAGGATCCCCTGGAGGTCTTCCAGCAGGCGATGGCCAACATCAAGCCGCTGGTCGAAGTGAAGAGCCGCCGCGTTGGCGGGGCCAACTATCAGGTGCCGGTCGAAGTCCGTCCGAATCGTCGTATGGCGCTCGCCATGCGCTGGTTGCGTGAAGCTGCCCGCAAGCGTTCGGAAAAGTCGATGGGCCAGCGTCTGGCCGCGGAAATGCTCGAAGCTGCCGAAAATCGCGGCGGCGCGGTCAAGAAGCGCGACGAAGTGCACCGCATGGCCGAAGCCAACAAGGCTTTCGCGCATTACCGCTTCTAACGTCGCAGCCAGTCTGTTGACGACCGTTCTTTATTAGCGAAGGTTACTACCGTGGCACGCAAAACCCCTATCGAGCGCTACCGCAATATCGGTATCAGCGCCCACATCGACGCCGGCAAGACGACGACCACCGAGCGCATTCTCTTCTACACCGGCGTGAGCCATAAGCTCGGCGAGGTCCATGACGGCGCGGCGACGACCGACTGGATGGAGCAGGAGCAGGAGCGCGGCATCACGATCACGTCCGCTGCCGTGACGTGTTTCTGGAAGGGGATGGATCAGTCCTACCCCGAGCACCGCTTCAACATCATCGACACCCCGGGGCACGTGGACTTCACGATCGAGGTCGAGCGTTCGATGCGCGTGCTCGACGGTGCCTGCATGGTCTACTGTGCGGTCGGCGGCGTGCAGCCGCAGTCCGAAACCGTGTGGCGTCAGGCGACCAAGTACAAGGTGCCGCGTCTGGCCTTCGTGAACAAGATGGATCGTTCGGGTGCCAACTTCTTCAAGGTCGTCGACCAGATGAAGACCCGCCTGAAGGCCAACCCCGTTCCGGTGGTGATTCCGATCGGCGCCGAAGACAGCTTCACGGGCGTGATCGATCTGCTCAAGATGAAAGCGATCATCTGGGACGAGGCTTCGCAGGGGATGAAGTTCGAGTTCCAGGAAATCCCGGCGGAACTTGTCGGGCTTGCCAACGAGTGGCGCGGCAACATGGTCGAGGCGGCCGCCGAAGCTTCCGAAGAGCTGATGAACAAGTACCTCGAAGAAGGTGAGCTGTCCGAGCAGGACGTGATCGCCGGCATTCGTGCCCGTACGCTCGCCTGCGAAATCCAGCCGATGCTGTGCGGTACCGCGTTCAAGAACAAGGGCGTGCAGCGCATGCTCGACGCGGTCATTCAGTATCTGCCGTCGCCGATCGATATCCCGCCGGTTGCGGGAACCGACGACAACGAAAAGGAAGTGGTTCGTCATGCTCGCGACGACGAGAAGTTCTCGGCGCTCGCCTTCAAGCTGATGAGCGATCCGTTCGTCGGGCAGCTGACCTTCATTCGCGTTTACTCCGGCGTGCTCGAATCGGGTTCCACCGTGCTGAATTCGATCAAAGGCAAGAAGGAGCGTATCGGCCGTCTGTTGCAGATGCACGCCAATGATCGCGTCGAAATCAAGGAAATTCTTGCCGGCGACATCGCTGCCGTGGTTGGTCTGAAGGACGTGACGACCGGCGAAACGCTGTGCGACGTCAATGCTCCGATCATTCTGGAACGCATGGAGTTTCCGGAGCCGGTGATCCACGTCGCCGTCGAGCCGAAGACCAAGGCCGACCAGGAAAAGATGGGCATGGCCCTGAACCGTCTGGCGCAGGAAGATCCGTCGTTCCGCGTGCGCACCGACGAAGAGTCCGGTCAGACCATTATTTCGGGCATGGGCGAACTGCACCTTGAAATCATCGTCGACCGCATGAAGCGGGAATTCGGTGTCGAGGCCAACGTCGGTGCGCCGCAGGTTGCCTACCGCGAGTGCATCAAGAAGTCGGTCGAGCAGGAAGGCAAGTTCGTCAAGCAGTCGGGCGGTCGCGGCCAGTTCGGTCACGTCTGGCTCAAGATCGAGCCGAACGAAGCCGGCAAGGGCTACGAGTTCGTCGATGCGATCAAGGGCGGCACCGTGCCGCGCGAATACATTCCCGCGGTCGACAAAGGTCTGCAGGATGCCGTCACCAGCGGCGTGCTGGCCGGCTTCCCGGTGGTGGACGTCAAGTTCACTCTGTTCGACGGTTCGTACCACGACGTCGACTCGAACGAAAACGCGTTCCGCATGGCCGCTTCGATGGCCTTCAAGGAAGGTATGCGCAAGGCCCAGCCGACGCTGCTCGAGCCGATGATGGCGGTCGAAGTCGAGACGCCGGAAGACTACATGGGCAACGTCATGGGCGACCTTTCCGGCCGTCGCGGCATCGTTCTGGGTATGGACGACATCCCGGGCGGCAGCAAGGCCGTGCGAGCCGAAGTTCCGCTGGCCGAGATGTTCGGTTATGCGACGCAGCTGCGTTCGCTGACCCAGGGGCGTGCGACCTACTCGATGGAATTCAAGCATTACTCCGAGGCGCCGAAGAACGTCGCCGAGGCTGTCATTAACAAGAAGTGATTTTTGGTATTTGAGGAAACAGTAAATGGCTAAGGGAAAATTCGAACGTACGAAGCCGCACGTGAACGTTGGCACGATTGGTCACGTTGACCACGGCAAGACCACGCTGAC
>MKUH01000031.1:3332-86826 GCA_001897745.1 Candidatus Accumulibacter sp. 66-26 | reverse complement strand
TCTTGGTGTCGCCGTCGATCAGCGCCACTTCGCCGGCGTCGCGCAGCGTCACCGAGAAGATGTTGTTGAGGTTGACGTTGTTCATCTTCTTGGTCGGACGCTGGTCGACCGGGACGTGCAGCTTCCAGGTGCCCTTCATGTCGGCCAGGCTCCACTCCGGCGGCGCTTCGGGCGGCATCTGGAGATAGCTCGCCATGTTCTTCAGCTCGTCCTTGGTCAGGATGTCGTCGAAGTTGGGCATGCCACCCTCGGTGCCGTAGGACATGATCTTTTCGAGACGCGACGAACCCAGCTTGGCGGTGTTCGCCGGCTCAAGATTCTTGCCGGTCGCGCCCTTGCGCAGCATGCCGTGGCAGCCCGCGCAGCGTTCGAAGTAGATCTTGCCGCTGGCGGCCTTGGCTTCCGCCGACAGCGCCGGGGCGTCGGCGGCGAAGGCCGCGCCCATGGCGAACGGCAGGGTTGCCAGCGCCAGCGCGTTGCGCGCCTTGAGTATTCCCTTGTGCATGTTTTTTTCTCCTGATTAACGATGGAACGACCGGACGGCTGCCGGCCTTTCGGGAACGCAAGCGCTCCCGCCGCCGGCCGCCTGTCGGACAACCCGCACGAACGCGGGCTAGCGGGTTGGCCGTAGTGTTTTTACGGCTTTCCGTCTGCCGCCAACTCTAGTCGCCTTATTTGCCCATATTCTTGATCGATATCAAGCAAAAAACCCTTGCACTACAAGGCACCGGCACAGTTTTAACTACTTTCTTACGGAACAGTTTCCGGCGCTGCCGGACGCCTTCTTCGGCCAGATGATTTGACGAATCGCACCGAAATGGCGGGCGCCATCGGTTTCACCTAATTTTCCGAAATCTCCGGCACCCGCCGATGGCGCCCCGGCCAGACGGAGCGGCGGGCGGCGGCAAAGCGCGGCCTACGCCGAGGAAAAACGGCGGGGCGGCCCGCCCTCCTTCCATAGGCCGTCCTCCCCGGCGCAGCGGCGCTTCGCCCGCATCGTCCGGGAATCTGTACCCATCGATAATCGCGATAGCTGAAACTGTTACGGGAACAGCGCGGATGGTCTACTCGTGGGGAGCCGCAGGGGGCGCGACGCCCCGCCGGAGCAACCACGGGGAAACAGCATGAGCAAGACGACGAGCCGGGTGCGCAGCGCCAAGATCGAGTTGTACCGGCAAAAGGGAAAAATCCATCCGCGCGCCGTCGCCGGCCGCTTCAACACGCTGCGCTGGGCGCTGGTCTGGCTGACGCAGATCGTCTTCTACGGCGGCGCCTGGCTCACCTGGGACCACCGGCAGGCGCTGCTGCTCGACATCGCGCACGAGAAGTTCTACTTCTTCGGCCTCGTCCTCTGGCCGCAGGACGCGCTGCTGCTGGCCATCGTCCTGATCGTTGCGGCCACCGGGCTGTTCTTCGCCACCGCGCTGGCCGGCCGCCTGTTCTGCGGCTTCGCCTGTCCGCAGACGGTCTACACCGCGATCTTCATGTGGATCGAAGCGAAGATCGAAGGTGATCACCTCGCCCGCCTGCGCCTCGACCAGAGCCCCTTCGGCCCGCGCAAGCTGCTGCTGCGCACGCTTAAGCACGGTATCTGGGCGCTCGTCGCGGGGTGGACGGCGATCACCTTCGTCGGCTACTTCACGCCGATCCGCGAACTGCTGCCCAGCCTCGCACAGGGCAGTTTCGGTCCGTGGGAAGGCTTCTGGCTGCTCTTCTACGGCCTGTTCACCTACGTCCAGGCCGGCCTCGCGCGCGAGGCGGTGTGCCAGCACATGTGCCCGTACTCGCGCTTCCAGGGCGTCATGATCGACGCCGGCACGCGTACCGTGAGCTATGACGTCGCACGCGGCGAACCGCGCAGCGCCGCGCGCGGCCGCGACGCGAAGGGCGCGGCGAGCGGCGACTGCGTCGACTGCGGCATCTGCGTCGAGGTCTGCCCGACCGGCATCGACATCCGCGACGGCGCGCAATACCAGTGCATCAACTGCGGGCTGTGCGCCGACGCCTGCGACGAGGTGATGCTCAAGGTCGGCAAGCCGGTCGGCCTGATCCGCTTCGCCTCCGAGCAGCAGCTGGCCGGCCGGCAGCCGGCGCCGCTGTACCGGCGCCCGCGCGTACTGATCTACGCCGGCCTGCTCGCGGCATGCACGCTGCTCGGCGTCTGGACGCTGGCCGAGCGCCCGCTGGTGCGCGTCGACGTGCTGCGCGACCGCGGCGCCCTGCTGCGCGAAACCGCCGAGGGCGGCGTCGAGAACGCCTACACGCTGAAGATCGCCAACCTTGCCGAGTTCGCGCAGGAGTTCGAGATCGCCGTCGACGGCATTCCCGGCCTGCGCATCGTCGGCCCGACCCGCCACACGGCGGCCTCCGGTCGCGTCCAGCCGCTGCAGGTCACCCTGAGCGCACCGCCCGTCGGCGAATCCAGTGAATCCGGCGAACCCGGACTGCGCGGCGCCCAGCCGATCCGCTTCACGATCGTCTCGACGCAGAATCCGGCGACGCGGACGGTCGAAAAGAGCACTTTCGTTCTCCCCTGAGCGGGCGGGCGGCGCTATCATTCGTCTGCGCCGCCCCACTCTCCCCCGCTCCCATGAAACCGACCAATCCCGAAGACCCCAACCTGCCGGTCTGGCTCGACGACGAAGCCTGCCCCGTCTCGTGCACCGAGAAGGTCAAGGTGCTCAACGAAAACTACCGGGAGCTGCGCCAGCTCGCGCAGGACACGCTCGAAGACGGCGTGCTGATGGGCTGCAGCGAAGCGCAGCTGCGCGAACTTTTCCACGAGCTGATCGATTCGCTGAAAACCGATTACGGCAACCGCTGAAGCGCGGCGCGCCGGAGCGCGGCCGGAGAGGCCGCCCCCCGCCCCCGCGGCGGATCGTTTATCGACGCAGCTTTCCGGGCGACGCCCGGCCGGCACGCCTCAGAGCGACAGCTTCTTGAAGATGCGCTCGGGAATCAGCCGGATGATCAGCATGATCAGGCGCCAGAAGCCCGGCAGATAAACCACGTCCTTCTTCGCGGCGAGCGCCGCCAGGATGCCGCGCGCGATATCGTCGGGCTGCGCCCACAGCGCGCCTTTCTTGAACGCGGCGGTCATCGGCGTATCGACGAAGCCCGGCTTCACCGTCAGCACCTGCACGCCCTTCTTCGCCAACCGGTTGCGCAGGCCCTGCAGGAAGAGCGCGACCATGCCCTTCGCCGCGCCATACACGTAGTTGCTCTGCCGCCCGCGGTCGCCGGCCACCGAGCCGATCACCGCCAGCGCGCCGCGCCCCTGCGCCTCGAAGCGCGCGCCGAGCAGCGTGGCAAGCGCGATCACCGACAGCGCGTTGGCGTCGATCTCCCTGAGCGTCAGCTCGACCGAGGCTTCGCAGGCCTTCTGGTCGGGCAGCGTGCCGTGCGCGATCAGCGCGACGTCGAGCCCGCCGAGCGCGCTCTCGGCGGTGGCCAGCGTCGCCGCGTGCGCGGCACGGTCGGTCGCGTCGAGCACGGCGCAATCCACCTGCGCCGCGCCGCGCACGCGCAGGTCGGCGGCGATCTCTTCGAGACGCTGCGCCTTGCGCCCGACGAGGAAGAGCGCGTCGCCGCGCGCCGCGCAGAGGCGCGCCGTGGCTTCGGCGATGGCCGAGGTGGCGCCGATGATCAACACTTTCTGCATGCCTTGCTACTCCTTGATGCGCCGCCAGAAGTCCGAAGCGAACCCGGGGTCGAGGTAGGTCGTGAATTCGGCGAAGGCCGGATAGCCGCGCCGGAACAGCGCGCCCGGCATGCGTGCGTCCTTCGCCGCGTAGAGCCGGCCGCCGGCCGCCGTGACGATGGCGTCGAGCCGCGCGAAGAGCGCCAGCGTGCCGGCGCCGCGATTGGGAAAGTCGAGCGCCAGCGTGATGCCCGGCATCGGGAAGGAGAGCAGGCCGGGGCTGGTCCGCTCGCCGAAGGTCTTCAGCACGGCGAGGAAGGAGCCCTGCCCGCTCGCCGCGATGGCGCGCATCATCTCGTCAATGGCGCCGCGCGCCGCCGGCGGCACGACGCACTGGTACTGGTAGAAGCCGCGCCGCCCGTACATGCGGTTCCAGTGCAGGATGCCGTCGAGCGGGTAGAAGTACGGCGCGTAGTCCTGCGTCGCGCGCGCCGGCAGCGGCTTGTGGAAATAAAGCCGGTTGAAGGCGCGCAGCGAGAGGCCATTGACCAGCGAGACGGGCGGCGTGAACGGAAAGCTCAGCGGCTTCTTCGGGGCGCTGCGCGCGGCGTCCTGCGCCGCGTCCGCCGCAAGGTGGTCGCCAGCCATGAAGATACCGCGCGGCGTCGCCGCCAGGCAATCGATCCAGGCCACCGTGTATTCGTGCCGCGCCTCGGCCGCCGCGTTCAGCGCGAAGAACTCGTCGAGGCCGGCAAAGCGCGTGTTCTCGACCGCCAGCAGCGGACCGTCGATGCGCCGCAGGCGGATCTCGGCCCAGGTGATGGCGCCGGTCAGGCCGAGGCCGCCGACGGTCGCGGCGAACCAGCCGGCGTTCTCCGTCGGCGAGCAGACGCGGCGCGATCCGTCCGAGCGCAGCAGTTCGAAGCGCAACACGTGGCAGCCGAAGGTGCCGGCACCGTGGTGGTTCTTGCCGTGCACGTCGTTGGCGATGGCGCCGCCGACGGTGACGAAGCGCGTTCCCGGCGTCACCGGCAGGAACCAGCCGCGCGGAACGAAGGTATCGAGGATGTCGGCGAGCAGGACGCCGGCTTCGCAGCGCAGGACACCGAAGTCAGCCCCGGGGTCGGCGTCGAAGGCGATGAAGCGGTCGAGCCCGCGCATGCGCAACAGCATGCCGCCGCCGTTCAGGCAGACGTCGCCGTAGCTGCGCCCGTTGCCGTAGGGCAGCAGGCTGCCGTCCGCCGCCGGCAGCGGCGCCGTGCGCTCAGCCAGGGCGAGTTCGGCGGCGGCCGGCGCGCCGGGCAGGCGTCCCCAGGAGTGCAGGCTCATCGCCGCCGCTCCGCGCTCACGGCTTCTGCCGCCCGAGGAAGAAGGCGCCGAGCGCGACGGCGAACCACAGCGTCGCCAGCCGGCAGATCAGCGTCGCCGTCACCGCCGCCGGCTCGGGAAAGCCGTGCAGCGCGAGCAGGCCGATCATCACCGCCTCGCTGCTGCCGAGGCCGCCGGGCAGGAAGGAGAGGCCGCCGATCAGCATCGCGAAGGCGTAGATGAAGACCGCCGTGGTCAGCGGCAGCGGATGCCCGAGCGCGGCGAGCAGCCACCAGAAGCCGACGCCCTCGGCGAGCCAGGCGAGCAGGCCGAGCGCGAGGCCCATGCCCATCGCCGGCAGCGAGAAGCAGCGGCGGAAATGCAGGACAATCTCGCACAGCTTGACGACGAGCCGCGCCCACTTCTGGGGCCGCGCCAGCGCCCAGCGGTCGATGGCGGCGATCAGCGCCGTCCATTGCACGGCGAGCAGCGCGAGCGCCACGAAGGCGAGCGCCAGGCCGACCACCGGGCGCGCCGGCGGGTAGGCCCAGAGGCCGATCGCGGCGAGCGCGAGCACCGAGAGCAGGTCGCTCGCGCGCTCGGCGAAGAAGGCGGCAAGGCTGGCCGCCGGCGGCACGCCGTGCGGCTTGAGCAGCACCGAGCGCAGCGTCTCGCCGAGCTTGCCCGGGCTGGTGGTCAGCGCGAAGCCGGCGAAGTAGGCGTTCAGGTTGATGCGCCAAGCGACCGGCGCGTCGAGCAGCGCCAGATAGCGCCCCCAGCGCACGAAGCGCAGCAGGTAGTTGGCGAGCGACAGCGCGAGCAGGCCGAGCAGCACCCACGGTCCGACGAGCACCACGGCCGCCACGACCGCGCGCCAGCCGGCCCACAGCGAGAGGCCGAGGTAGCCGAGCGCGGCGAGCGCGACGCTCCAGAAGACGGCGCGCAGCGGCAGGCCGGCGTTCGCCCCGTCGAGGCTCGCCGTGTCCGCTCCGCGCTCCCCGGCGAGCGGCTTCACGCGATGATGCCCCCGCCCAGGCAGACCTTGCTTTCATAAAGCACCAGCGACTGCCCCGGCGTCACCGCCCATTGCGCCTCGGCGAAGTTGATCCGGCACGATTGCGCGTCGATACGCTCGACCTCGCACGGCGCGTCGGCCTGGCGGTAGCGCGTCTTCGCCGTATAGACCCAGTGCGTGTGCGGCGCCCGGCCGGAAACCCAGGACAGTTGATCGGCGCTCAGCGCATCCGCGAAGAGCGCCGGGTGGTCGTGCCCCTGCACGACGTAAAGCACGTTGGCGGCCATGTCCTTCTTCGCCACGTACCAGGCGTCGTGCTCGCCGCTCGCGGCGCCGCGGCCGTCCTTGACGCCGCCGATGTGCAGGCCCTTGCGCTGGCCGATCGTGTGATAGGTCAGGCCGTCGTGCTCGCCGAGCACGCGCCCGCTGTCCAGCTCGCGGATCTCGCCCTTCTTCGGCGGCAGGTAGCGCATCAGGAACTCCTTGAACGGGCGTTCGCCGATGAAGCAGATGCCCGTCGAGTCCTTCTTGACGGCAACGTGCAGCTCGGCTTCGAGCGCCATCTTGCGCACGTCGCGCTTGTACAGGTCGGCGAGCGGGAAGAGCGTCTTCGCCAGCTGCTGCTGGTTCAGGCGGTGCAGGAAGTAGCTCTGGTCCTTGGTCCCGTCCTCGGCCTTGAGCAGCTGGAATTCGCCATTGAATTCGCGCACGCCGGCGTAGTGGCCGGTGGCGATCCTGTCGGCGCCGAGTGCCAGCGCATGGTCGAGGAAGGCGCGGAACTTGATCTCCGAATTGCACAGCACGTCCGGGTTCGGCGTGCGTCCGGCCTGGTATTCCTTGAGGAACTCGGCGAACACGCGCTCCTTGTACTCCTTGGCGAAGTTCACCACCTCGACGTCGATGCCGATGCGGTCGGCGACGCTCATCACGTCGATCAGGTCCTGGCGCGACGAACAGTATTCATCGCTGTCGTCGTCCTCCCAGTTCTTCATGAACAGGCCGACGACGTTCCAGCCCTGCCGCTTGAGCAGCAGCGCCGAGACCGCCGAATCCACGCCGCCGGAGAGGCCGACGACCACCGTTTTTCCATTAGTCATACTCAATCCCGTACTCGATTCCGATATCCGGGCCGTCTCCGGCCAACCACCTGTCCAGCGGCAGGACCACCGCCGGCTGTCCATTGTCAAAAAACCAGCTATCCACCGCGTAGCGCGCCTCTTCCGCGCCGGAATGGCTCCCGCCCTCCGCACCGTCGGCGTTATTCGTTCCATCCGCGCCGCCCGCCGGCTGCCGTTCGGCGACCTGCGCGGCATGATGCTCGAAGATCAGCAGGCGCGCCCGCCGCACCGGCGCCAGCACGCGATGGAAATGCAGCGCGCCGCGCCTTTCGAGCAGGCGCAGCAGGCGCGTCGTCGTCGTCGCGTGGTCGATGCAATCCATCCGACCATAGACGCCGTCGTCCGCCATATTGCCGCCGCGGTCGGCCGCAATCGGCGTCTGCCGGCCGGCCCAGCCGAGCATCCAGCCGATCGCCACGCCAAGCAGCGCGCGTTCGTGCACGGCGCTTTGCGCATCGCCGAGCAGGTCGCCAACCGCCTGCAGCTGCGCCTCGGAATACAGCACCTCGTCTTCCGACAGGCAGCCGTAGTTGTAGCAGACCGTCAGCGCCTCGCCGGCCTGAGCCCCTTGCGCGCCCAGCGCGGCCAGGCCGGCGAGCAGAAGAAGCAAGGGAAGGAGCGGCAGGCGCACGGGCGATCCGGAACGTCAGCCGTAGTGCGTCAGCAGATCGAGCGGATAACGCCGCCCGGCCAGCCAGTCCTCGATGCAGCGCAGGATCAGCGGGCTGCGGTGGCGCGGCGCCAGCGCGCGGATCTCGTCCAGCGTCAGCCAACGCGCCGCGACGATGCCGTCGTCGAGCGGACGTTCCGCGTCGTGCCCGGTGATCTCGCCGCCGAAGGCGAAGCGCAGGTAGGTCACGTCCTTCGCCTCGTTGCGCCAGCTGTAGATGCCGACGAGGTACTGCGGCGCGAAGGCGTAGCCGGTTTCCTCCAGCGTTTCGCGCACCGCCGCGTCGCACAGCGCCTCCCGGCATTCGAGGTGCCCGGCCGGCTGGTTGTAGCGGATGCCGTCCTCGGTTTCCTCTTCGACGAGCAGGAATCTGCCGTCGCGTTCGAGCACGGCGGCGACGGTGACGTTGGGTTTCCAGATCATGGGAAAGGCTTTGCTATCAGGGCAAAGGCGCTATTTTACCGCCAACCGGGGGGCAAAATCGGCTAGAATTTCCGCTTCGATTTTTGCGGCAAACGGAGACTGAACCATGTCCATGGCGGATCGCGACGGCTTCATCTGGCAAGACGGCAAACTGGTGCCCTGGCGCGAAGCCACGACCCACGTCCTGACCCATACCCTGCACTACGGCATGGGCGTCTTCGAGGGCGTGCGCGCCTACAAGGCCGAGCGGGGCACCGCCATCTTCCGCCTGCAGGAGCACACCGACCGCCTGTTCAATTCGGCCGCCATCTTCCAGATGAAGATGCCCTACGACAAGCAGACGATCATGGACGCGCACAAGGAAGTCGTGCGCGCCAACAATCTCGAATCCTGCTACATCCGCCCGATCGTCTTCTACGGCTCCGAAGCGATGGGCATCGCCGCCACCACGCTGAGCACGCACGTCGCCATCGCCGCCTGGCCGTGGGGCGCCTACCTCGGCGCCGAAGGCATGGAAAAAGGCATCCGCGTGAAGACCTCGTCCTTCACCCGCCACCACGTGAACATCAACATGTGCCGCGCCAAGTCGGTCGGCAGCTACACCAACTCGATCCTCGCACACCAGGAAGTCGCCACCGACGGCTACGACGAGGCGCTGCTGCTCGACGTCGACGGCTACGTCGCCGAGGGCGCCGGCGAGAACATCTTCATCGTCAAGAACGGCAAGCTGTACACGCCCGACCTCACGTCCTGCCTGGAAGGCATCACGCGCGCCTCGGTGCTCGCGCTGGCCGCCGAGCTCGGCATCCAGGTGATCGAGAAGCGCATCACGCGCGACGAAGTCTATTGCGCCGACGAAGCCTTCTTCACCGGCACCGCCGCCGAAGTGACGCCGATCCGCGAAGTCGACAACCGCCAGATCGGCGCCGGCCGCCGCGGCCCGCTCACGACCCAACTGCAGAACCTGTTCTTCGACTGCGTCAACGGCCGCGTGCCGGCGCACGCAGACTGGCTGGCCTACGTCTAGGCTGCGCTTTTCCACCACTCCAGACCGCAAGGCTCCGCATCATGGCTGAAAACACTCCGAAGACCGTCGAAATCACCGCGCACGACCTGCCGCTGGCCTGCCCGCTGCCCGACGCGCCGCTCTGGGCGCGCCACCCGCGCGTCTATCTCGACGTCACCAAGACCGGCGAAGTCACCTGCCCCTACTGCAGCGCCCACTACGTGCTCAAGGGCGAACTGCCCAAGGGCCACCATTGAGCCAAGGCAGTCGGCGCGGCCCGGCGGCCGGATGAGAGAGTGACCGCAGCACCATGAAAGCCCTGATCGTCGCGCCCTCCTGGATCGGCGACACCATCCTCGCCCAGCCGCTGTTCCGGCGCCTGCACGAACACGCGCACGGCCTGCGCCTCGACGCCCTGGCGCCGCGCTGGGTCGGCCCGGTGCTCGAACGCATGCCCGAGATCGGGCGCATCATCGACAGCCCCTTCGCGCACGGCGACCTGTCGCTCCGGGCTCGCCACCGCCTGGCCCGCCAGCTCTCGGTCGAGGGCTACCAGCGCGCCTACGTCCTGCCCAACTCGATCAAGTCGGCGCTCGTCCCCTTCTTCGCCGGCATCCCCGAGCGCATCGGCTTCACCGGCGAATCGCGCTACGGACTGGTCAACATCCGCCACACGCTCGACAAGGCCGCGCTGCCGCAGATGGCCGAACGCTTCGCGCAGCTCGCCGAAGCGCCCGGCGCGCCGCTGCCGCGCCCGCTGCCCGAACCGCGCCTCGTATCGACGCGGGAACAGCAGACGGCGGCGCTCGGCGCGCTCGGCATCCCCCGCCCGTCCCGGGTCGCGGTGTTCTGCCCCGGCGCCGAATACGGCCCGGCCAAGCGCTGGCCGGCCCGCCACTTCGCCACGCTGGCCGAGGAACTCGCGGTGCGCGGCTACGACCTGTGGCTGCTCGGCTCGGCGAAGGACCGGGCGATCGGCGACGAAATCATCGGCCTGTGCGCGCCCGGCATGCCGATCCGCAACCTGTGCGGCACGACCGCGCTCGGACAGGCCATCGACCTGATCGCCGCCGCCGACTTCGTGGTCTGCAACGACTCCGGGCTGATGCACGTCGCCGCCGCGCTCGACCGGCCGCTGGTCGCCGTTTACGGCTCATCCTCGCCCGGCTTCACGCCGCCGCTCTCGCAGCACGCGCAGGTGATCAGCCTGCACCTCGAATGCAGCCCGTGCTTCAAGCGCGAGTGTCCGCTCGGCCACCTCGACTGCCTGAACAAGCTCGAACCGCAGCGCGTGCTCGACGCCTGCCTCGCCGCGACCTCCGACCGCCGGCCGGCATGACTGCCATCTTCGCCACCGCCGAGGATGCCGAAAACGCCTTCTACGACGCCATCGCGCGCGCCGACCTCGACGCGCTGATGGCGGTCTGGGCGGACGACGAGGAAATCGTCTGCATCCATCCCACCGGCCAGCGCCTGCAAGGCGCCGCCGCGATCCGCGAAAGCTGGCGCGGCATCTTCGCCGGCAACCCGCGCTTCACCGTGCGCGTGGCGCACAGCGTGCGCTGGAGCGGCATGCTGCTCGCCGTGCATAGCGTCGTCGAAACGCTCTACGCGGGCGACGCAACGACGCCGCAAGGCTCGCTGCTGGCGACCAACGTCCTCCAGCGCGGCGCCAGCGGCTGGCGCCTGCTCGCGCACCACGCCTCGGCGGCCGGCGAAGACGGCCACGACGAGGCGGGCGACGGCGTGCCGAGGACGCTGCATTGATTCCCTACCGCGCGCCGAGCTGGCTGCCCGGCGGGCACGCGCAGACGATCTACCCGCTGCTGATCAGGCCGGCGCCGCTGCCCTATCGCCGCGAACGCTGGGAAACGCCGGACGGCGACTTCATCGACCTCGACTGGAACGCGCCGGCCGCCGCCGATACCGCAAGTTCCGCCGAGGCACCGGAGGCGGCGACGCCCGCCGCGCCGCCGCTGGTGGCGCTCTTCCACGGCCTCGAAGGCAGCTCCGGCAGCCACTACGCGGTCGCCCTCATGCATGCGCTCAAGGACATTGGCTGGGACGGCGTCGTGGTGCATTTTCGCGGCTGCTCGGGCGAGCCGAACCGCCTGCCGCGCGCCTATCACTCGGGCGACAGCGACGAGATCGACTGGGTGCTGCGCCGCCTCGCCGGACGCTTTTCGGAACGCCCGCTGTTCGCGGTCGGCGTCTCGCTCGGCGGCAACGCGCTGCTCAAGTGGCTGGGCGAACGCGGCGGCGCGGCCGCCGGCTGCCTGCGCGCCGCCGCCGCGATCAGCGCGCCGCTCGACCTCGCCGCCTGCGGCCACCACCTCGGGCGCGGCTTCAACCGCGTCTACACGCGGCATTTCCTGCAGACGCTGAAGCGCGCCGCCGGCATCAAGCTCGAACGCCACCCCGGCCTGTTCGACGGCCAGCGCATGCGCGCCGCCACCAGCCTGTACGAGTTCGACGACGTCGTCACCGCGCCGCTGCACGGTTTCGCCGGCGCCGACGACTACTGGCGGCGCGCCTCGTGCAAGCCGTGGCTGGCCGCCATCGCGCTGCCGACGCTGCTGCTCAACGCGCGCAACGACCCTTTCCTTCCGTACGGCGCACTGCCGACGACGCGCCAGATATCGGCTACAGTAAGCGCCGAATTCCCGCGTCATGGCGGGCACGTCGGCTTCGTCAGCGGTGACCTGCCGGGGCGGCTCGACTGGCTGCCGCAGCGCATCCTCCACTTTTTCCAGCAAGAGGTTTGAGATGAACACTCCCCTGCCCGCCGAAATCTTCAAGGCCTACGACATCCGCGGCATCGTCGGCAAAACGCTGACCGCCGACATCGTGCGCCGCATCGGGCACGGCCTCGGTTCGCTGGCGAAGGAGCGCGGGCAGCGCGCGATCGCCGTCGGGCGCGACGGCCGCCTGTCCGGACCGGAACTCGCCGGCGCGCTGGCCGAAGGCATCTGCGCCGCGGGCATCGACGTGATCGACGTCGGCTGCGTGCCGACCCCGCTCACCTACTTCGCCGCCTACCACCTCGGCTGCCACAGCTGCGTCTCGGTCACCGGCAGCCACAACCCGCCAGACTACAACGGACTGAAGATGGTGGTCGGCGGCGAAACGCTGTCCGGCCCCGCCATCCAGGCGCTGCGCGAGCGCATCGAGGCCGGCCGCCTGACGCACGGCGCCGGCACGCGCACGCAGGCCGACGTGCGCGCCGCCTACCTCGAGCGCATCCTGTCCGACGTCAAGCTGGCGCGCCCGATGAAGATCGTCATCGACGCCGGCAACGGCGTCGCCGGCGGCATCGCGCCCGAACTCTTCCGCCGCCTCGGCTGCGAGACGACCGAACTGTTCTGCGAGGTCGACGGCAGCTTCCCGAACCACCACCCGGACCCGTCCAAGCCCGAGAACCTGCGCGACGTGGTCGCCGCGCTGGCGAGCGGCGACGCCGAACTCGGCCTCGCCTTCGACGGCGACGGCGACCGCCTCGGCGTCGTCACCAAGGACGGCGAGATCATCTACCCCGACCGCCAGCTGATGCTGTTCGCCGCCGACGTGCTGGCGCGCTGCCCCGGCCAGCAGATCATCTACGACGTCAAATGCACGCGCCTGCTGGCGCCGTGGATCCGCCAGCACGGCGGCGAGCCGCTGATGTGGCAGACCGGGCACGCGCTGATCAAGGCCAAGCTCAAGGAGACCGGCGCCCCGCTGGCCGGCGAGATGAGCGGCCACGTCTTCTTCAAGGAGCGCTGGTTCGGCTTCGACGACGGCCTCTACGCCGGCGTCCGCCTGCTCGAAATCCTCTCGCGTTCAGCCGACCCGAGCGCCGTGCTGCAGGCGCTGCCGAACAGCGAGTCGACGCCCGAACTGAACATCAAGATGGCCGAAGGCGAACCCTTCGCGCTGCTCGACGACCTCAAGCGCGACGCGCGCTTCGAGGGCGCGCGCGAAATCATCACGATCGACGGCCTGCGCGTCGAATACGCCGACGGCTTCGGCCTCGCCCGCCCGTCGAACACGACGCCAGTCGTCGTCCTGCGCTTCGAGGCCGACGACGCCGCGGCGCTGGCGCGTATCCAGGAAGACTTCCGGCGCGTCCTGACGACCGCCCGCCCGGGCCTCGCCCTGCCCTTCTGAACGCCGCCCGCCGGCCCGCACCAGGAAACCCGCCGCCATGACCGCAGCCACGCCCCCCGCCCCCGAAGTCTTTCTCGGCCGCCAGCCCATCCTCGACCGCGAACAGCAGCTCGTCGCCTACGAACTGCTCTTCCGCAGCAGCCAGGTCAACGCCGCCGGCGTGCTCGACGACGACTCGCTGGCGACCGCCACGGTGATCGCCAACGCCTTCGCCCAGCTTTCGATCGGCGACGCGCTCGGCCCCTACCGCGGCTTCATCAACGTCGACCACAACTTCCTGTTCAGCGAGCTGATCGAAGTGCTGCCCCGGGAAATCGTGGTGCTCGAAATCCTCGAAAGCGTGCAGCCGTCGCCGGAAGTGCTCGAACGCTGCGCCCAGCTGCGCGACATGGGCTTCACGCTGGCCGTCGACGACGTCGTCGACGGCCGCCCGGAATACCGGCCGCTGCTCGAACTGGCCGAGATCATCAAGGTCGACGTGCAGCAGGTGGCGGCCGAGCGCCTGCTGCATTTCGTCGACGAGCTGAAGCCGCTCGGCAAGCGCCTGCTCGCCGAAAAGGTCGAAACGCGCGAACAGATGCGGCACTGCCACGAGATCGGCTTCGATCTCTTCCAGGGCTACTACTTCGCGCAGCCGACGGTGATCGCCGGCAAGCGCCTCAACGCCTCCGAAATCGCGCTGCTGCGCCTGCTCGGGCTGGTCATCGAGGACGCCGACACGCTGCGCATCGAGCAGGAGTTCAAGCAGGAGCCCGGACTCACGCTCAACCTGCTGCGCCTCACCAACTCGGCGTCGAGCGGCCTGACCACGCACATCACCTCGCTACGCCACGCCATCACCCTGCTCGGCCGGCGCCAGCTGCAGCGCTGGCTGCAGCTGCTGCTATACACCGCGCCGCAGGGCGGCGCCCAGACGATCAACCCGCTGCTGCAGCTGGCCGCCACGCGCGGCCGCCTGATGGAGCTGCTGGCCGAGAAACTGCAGCCGCAGAACCGCGAACTCGTCGACCACGCCTTCATGACCGGCATCATGTCGCTGATGCCGGCGCTGCTCGGCGTCGCCATCGCCGACATCCTCGGCCAGCTGCCGGTCGCGCCGCGCGTCAAGCAGGCGCTGTGCGAACACGGCGGCACGCTGGGCAACCTGCTGCGCCTCGTCGAGAGCACCGAGCACGCCGAAGCACAGAGCGCCGAGGAAGCGCTGCGCGCCCTGCCCGGACTGAACGCGCAGACCCTCAGCGCCAGCCTCGCGCAGGCCCTGGCCTGGGCCAACAACCTCGGCCGCAGCAACGCCTGAGGCGGCGCCGCTCCCGGCGGCGGACGCTATCGGCGCCGCGCGCCGACGGCAGCCGCACGCGGACGCGGCGCGTTCCTTGCACGGTTTTCCGCTCAGCCCCGTCGCGCCTCCCGCGCGCTCCGTTTTCGTGACGTCCGTCACGCGACTTTTCACGCGATCAGGCGTCCAATGAAAGTTATCTCCGACCCCGTCCGACCCGCCATGAACGAC
Source organism: Candidatus Accumulibacter sp. 66-26 (assembly GCA_001897745.1). GTDB lineage: Bacteria > Pseudomonadota > Gammaproteobacteria > Burkholderiales > Rhodocyclaceae > 66-26. Next base: position 71,993 of record MKUH01000031.1, on the reverse strand, counting down.
ATCCCGGAACCCGGCAGCACGCGCTGCATCGACGGCCAGACCCGCGTCCATTACGAGGGCTACTGGATCAAGACCTACCCGGTGCCCGAGGACACCCCGCTCGCGCGCAAGCGCCTGATCGAGGCGCTCACCCGCCGTCTCTTCAACCACACCGAGCACGGCCTGAACATCCCCGGCCGGCGCCTCGACGAGGCCCGCAGCGCGTGGGAAAGCGAAAGCGATCCGGGGCGCAAGCGGGTCAAGGGCGCGATGTACGCCGGCGCGCTGGTCAACCGCGCGACCGACATCTTCACCCGCCTCGTCGACCTGCAATCGACCGGCGTCGTCGTCGCCTCGAACAACGACCTGATGCGCGAATGCGGCCGCTGCCTGCAGGAAGCGCTGTCGCTGACCCGCCTCGTCCTGCACCGCAGCGGCGAGGAAGGCATCGACGAGCTGTGGGGCGAGCCCTTCCGCGCCTTCTCGATCCCGCTCGAGGACTTCTACGCCAGCCGCTACCTGAAGATCGCGCAGGCGATGGGCGACATCGACCGCATCGCCGACGCCATGGTCGCCACCTTCGCGCAGCAGCCGCTGTTCGCCGGCGTCGGTCCGATCATCCGCGAATTCGCCGCGGCGGCGCGCATCAAGACGGAAACCCTGCGCACCGACCCGGACATCTTCGACGTGTGGGCCAATCTCGTGACCGCCGGCGAACGGCTGGCCGGCTTCGCGCCGCGCCTCGTCCCCAGTGCCGACGCCGCCGCGGACGAAGCCGACAAGCGCCGCGCCTCGGCCGGCACCCACCTGCTGTGCAACGGGCGCGACCTGATCTTCTACATCACCCGCGCGCGCGTGGCGATGCCCAAGAGCACGCGCGAGTTCGAGGAACGCTGCACGACCTACGCCGCGACCGGGCACATCGAAATGATGCCGATCCCGCTGCCGGCGTAAGACGCGGAATCCCGGCGCACGTCCGGATGCGGCGACAGGCCCGCGCCGCTACGCGTCGGCGCGCGCGACCGCCGCGCGCAGGATTTCGGCCAGCCGGCGCACGCCCGGCCCGGCGAACTCGGGGTCGGCGAGCACCAGATAGAGTTCGACGAAGCGTTCCTCCGCGCCGCGCAGCGGCAGCGCCTTCAGTTCGCCGCGCGCCAGCTCACCGGCGATGCGCGCCTCCGGCAGCCAGGCGAAGCCGTAGCCTGCACGCACCGCCGCAATCGAGGTAGCCATGTGGCTGACCGTCCAGCGCTGCTCGACCTCGACCGTCTCCGAACGCCGGTCGCGCCGCGCGCCGGTGCCGCGCACCGTCACGTGGCGGTGCGCGGCGAGGTCGGCGTAGTCGAGTTCACGCCCCAGGCGATGCAGCGCGTGCGCCGGATGCGCCACGGCGAGCAGCCGCATGCGCTGCAGCGAGGTGCCGAGGAAGCCGGGCGGAATCTGCGGCGTCACGGCCAGATCGGCCTGCCCGGTGAGCAGCGCTTCGGGGGTGCCGCCGAGCACCGATTCGATCAGCTCGATGCGCGTGCGCGGACTTTCGGCGCCGAACTGCGCCAGGCAGTCGAGCAGCAGATCGCCCGGGAAAAGCACCTCGACGGCCAGTCCGATCTCCGCTTCCCACCCGGCCGACAGCGTGCGTGCCGCCTCCTCCAGATCGCCGGCGGCGGCGAGCAGCGCCTGCGCCCGCCGGTGGAGCATGCGCCCGGTCGGCGTCAGCACGGCCTTGCGCCCCTCGATCTCGAAGGCCTTCACACCGAGCAGCGCCTCGATCTTCTGCACCGCGTAGGTCACCGCCGACTGGCTCTTGTGCAGCGCCTCCGCCGCCTGCGCGTAGCCGCCGGCGTCGACCACCGCGACAAGGGCGCGCCACTGGTCGAGCGCGATATTCGGGCCTGAACTCATTATCTAAATACCTGATAGAAATTAGCGATATTTTGATCTTTTTTATCTCCCCGGCAAATAGTTAAATGGAGCCATCCACTACCGGACATTGCCAAGGAGAACTTCATGAGCACCCTGCTGCAGATCAACGCCAGCCTCTTTTCCAACAACGGCCAGTCGAGCCGCCTCGCCGACAAGTTCGTCGCCGCCTGGCAGGCGCAGAACCCGGACGGCCAGGTCGTCGTGCGCGACCTCGCCACGGACCCGGTGCCGCACCTCGACGGCGAACGCTTCCTGTCCTTCCTCGCCAAGCCGGAAGAGCGCAGCGCGCAGCAGCAGGCGGTGGTCGACTTCTCCGACGCGCTGATCGCGCAGATCAAGGACGCCGACGCCATCGCCATCGGCCTGCCGATGTACAACTTCGGCATCCCGTCGACGCTGAAGGCCTACTTCGACCATATCGCGCGTGCCGGCGTCACCTTCCGCTACACCGAAAACGGCCCGGTCGGCCTGCTCGGCGGCAAGAAGGTCTACATCTTCGCAGCGCGCGGCGGCCTCTACGCCGGCACCGCGAAGGACAGCCAGACGACCTATGTGCGCGATTTCCTGAACTTCATCGGGCTCTCCGATGTCGAGTTCGTGTATGCGGAAGGTCTCAACATGGGCGAGGAACGCAAGAACGCCGCCCTCGACAGCGCGCAGCAGCAGCTCGAACGACTCGCCGCCTGAACGGTTCGCGCCGTCCGAATCCTTTCCGCAGCCGCCCCGGAGCCGAACATGAGCACACGCACCCTGCAACAGGTGATCCCCTCGATCGCCGTCTCGGACGGCGCCGGGGTCAAGCTGCGCCGCAGTCTCGGGCAGAGCCCGGCGCAGCGCGTCGATCCCTTCCTGATGCTCGACGAATTTTCGTCGGACGATCCCAACGACTACATCGCCGGCTTCCCGGCGCACCCGCACCGCGGCTTCGAGACCGTCACCTACATGCTCGAAGGGCACTTCCTGCACGAAGACAATCTCGGGCATCGAGGCGATCTGAGAAGCGGCGGCGTGCAGTGGATGACCGCCGGGCGCGGCATCATCCACTCGGAAATGCCGCAGCAGGAGCACGGCCGCGTGCACGGCTTCCAGTTGTGGATCAACCTGCCGGCGCGCGAAAAGATGAAGCCCGCCGCCTACCGCGACCTGCAGCCGGAAACGATCCCGCAGGTCGAGCTGGCCGGCGGCGGCAGCGCCCGCGTCATCGCCGGCACGCTCGACGACGGCGGCCGGCGCATCGACGGGCCGATGCAGGGGCTGTCCACCGCACCGCGCTATTTCGACGTGCGCCTGCCGGCCGGCGCCCGCTTCGCGCAGGACATCCCCGCCGGACACGCCGTGCTGGCCTACCCCTACGTCGGCAACCTGCTCGTCGGCCCGGCCGCCGACGCCCGCCCGCTGCGCGCGCGCAGCGCCGGCGTCTTCTCGTTCGGCACGCGGATCGACGTGGCGGCGGGCGAACAGGAGGTGCGTTTCCTGCTGCTCGCCGCGCAGCCGATCGGCGAGCCGATCGCGCAGTACGGCCCCTTCGTGATGAACACGCGCGAGGAAATCGAGCAGGCGATCGCCGATTACCAGCACGGCACCCTGGTCGAAGCGCCGGTGCGCTGACCATGGACCTCGGCCCGCTCGGCGCTGCCCTGCAACGCGACGCGGTCTGGGTCGTCTTCGCCAACGTCCTCGCGCAGCAGCTCGGCCTGCCGGTGCCGGCGGTGCCGACCCTGCTCGTCGCCGGCAGCCTCGCCGCCTCCGGCACGCAGGCCGGGTGGATGCTGGCCGCCGCCGTGCTCGCCTCGGTGCTCGCCGACTGGGCGTGGTACGGCGCCGGCCGCGCCTTCGGCTACCGCGTTCTGTCCGGCCTCTGCCGGCTGTCGATCAACCCCGGCTCCTGCGTCAGCCAGACCGAGGCGCGCTTCCTGCGCTGGGGCCTGTGGTCGCTGGTCGTCGCCAAATTCGTTCCCGGTTTCTCGACCGTCGCGCCGCCGATCGCCGGCGCGCTGCGCATGGGTCTGCCCGGCTTTCTCGTCGCCGCCGGCACCGGCGCGGCGCTGTGGGCCGGCTCGGCGCTCCTCGCCGGCTGGCTGCTGCGCGGCGAAGTGCAGCGCGCCATCGCCGTCCTCAACGACAACGGCGCGCTGGCCGCCGTCGTGGTCCTTGGCATCGTCGGCGTCTGGCTCGGCTGGAAGCTGTGGCAGAAATTCCGCTTCGAGCGGCTGGCGCGCATCGCACACATCGCACCGGACGAATTCGCCGCCGCGCTGGCGTCGGCGACGCCGCCCCTCGTGCTCGACCTGCGCGGCCCGGCGCTGATCGCCGCGAGCGGCCCGCTGCCGGGGCTGCCGCAGGCCGTCGTCGCCGACCGCGACGGCCTCGCGCTGGCCGTCGGCGACTGGCCGAAAGGCGCTGCCATCGTCACCCTCTGCGCCTGCCCGGCCGACGCCGGCGCGGTGCAGGCCGCCGTCGAACTGCGCCGCCGGGGCTACCGCACGGCGCGCCCGCTGCGCGGCGGCTACGAAGCCTGGCTGGCGTTTACGGCAAACGCCCCAAACGCTCCAAACGGCCCGGTCAGCCCTGGCGACGCGCCAGCCAGTCCGCCACCGCCAGCCCCGTTCCGTAATCCCACGCCTTGAGCCGGTCCGGCGCGACCAGCCGGAATTCCGCAAGCTCCTCGTTGAGGCGGATCGTGCCGCGCGCGGCGACGTGATAGGCGATCAGCACCTCGTTCTTGCGCGCGAAGGGATAGACGCCGATCAGCGTCGCCGCGTCGGCGTCGAGGTCGAGTTCCTCCTTCACCTCGCGCCGGACGGCCTGCGCCGGGTCCTCCTCGCGTTCGAGGAAGCCGGTGATCAGACCGAAGGCGCCGGGCACCCAGGCCTGGTTGCGCGCCAGCACGACGTGTCCGTCAATCTCGACGAGCGCCGCGACGACCGGCGCCGGGTTGCCCCAATGCACGAAGCCGCAGCCGGCGGCGCACACCTGACGCGGCAGGCCGCCGAGCGCCGCCTCGCCCAAGCCGGCGCCGCACTGCGGGCAGTAGCGCCAGGCGTTCATGGCGCCCGCCCGCGGCGCGCGCGATACATCGAACAAGGCATGGATTCGTCCCGCTGTGTGAAAGTAAAGCGCCATTATCGCCAAGCGCCGGCGGCAGCGGCCAGGCAATAGGGAGAAATACCTAGCGCCATCGGCGGAGATGCCGATTCCCGCGTTGCCGACAGGGGCATAAGCTGATCGCCAATCCCTCTGGAGGTCATATGAAAAATCAGACAGTCCGGCGCCCGACGGGCGCCTTCCGCACCGCCTTCTTCCTGCTGCTGGCGCTGGCCGCCGGCGGCGCCGCGGCGGCCGACGCGATCCCGGCCGAGACGCTCAAGCACGGCGAATACGTCGCCCGCCTCGGCGACTGCGTCGCCTGTCACACCCGCCCGGGCGGCAAGCCGATGGCCGGCGGCCTGGAGATGAAGACGCCGTTCGGCGTGCTCCACTCGACCAACATCACGCCGGATGCCAGGACCGGCATCGGCAACTACAGCTTCGAGCAGTTCGACCGGGCCATGCGCGAAGGAATCTCGGCGAGCGGCCACAACCTCTATCCGGCGATGCCCTACCCGTCCTACGCCAAGATGGCCAGGGACGACATGCGCGCCCTCTACGCCTATCTGCAGCACGGCGTCGCGCCGGTCGAGCAGGCCAACCGGCCGAACGACATGCAGTGGCCCTTCAGCATGCGCTGGGGGCTGTCGTTGTGGAACGCGGTCTTCCTCGACGGCAAGGCGTTCAAGGTCGACACCGGCCGCTCGGCGCAGTGGAACCGCGGCGCCTACATCGCCCAGGGTCCGGGCCACTGCGGCGCCTGCCACACGCCGCGCGGCATCGCCTTCCAGGAAAAGACGATGAGCCACGAAGGCAGCGCGGGCAGCGCCTTCCTCTCCGGCTTCACGGTCGACGGCTGGCACGCGGTCAATCTGCGCGATCTGTGGACGGTGCCGGAAACCGTGCGCTTCCTGAAGACCGGCCGCAACAGCCACGGCATCGCCTCGGGCACGATGACCGAAGTGATCGCCCACAGCACGCAGCACTTCACCGACGGCGACCTCGCCGCCCTCGCCGAATACCTGAAGTCCCTGCCGGCGGCGGGCCCCGCCCGCCCGGCGCCGGCCGCGCCCGTCCTAGCCAGCGCAGAAGAGCTATACAAAACGCGGGGCGGCCTCGGCTACGTGCAGTTCTGCTCGACCTGCCACCGACGCGACGGCCGCGGCGTCGGCGACGTCTTTCCGCCGCTCGCGCAGAACGGCTCGGTGCAGGCGGCCGATCCGACCTCGGTCATCCACATCGTCCTCAGCGGCTGGCAATCGGCCGTCACCCGGCACTCACCCCGGGCTTTCGGCATGCCGGACTACAGCCGCCTGTCCGACGCGGAGATCGCCGAGATCGTCACCTTCGTCCGCACCAAGTGGGGCAACCGTGGCCTCCCGATCAACGCCGGCCAGGTCGCCAAGGTGCGCAAGGAGATCGGCGGCACGCCGGCGACGCCTGCCGACTTCCCGACGCCGCGCTTCGCCGCCCTGCTCGGCGAGAAGAACGCCGAGCAACTGGTCCTCGGCATGCGCCTGATGACCGAAACCAAGGCGCTGCTGCCGGGGCACGTCGGCAACGAACTGAACTGCGGCAGCTGCCACCTGAACGGCGGGACGGTCGCCAAGGGATCGCCCTTCGTCGGCGTGGCCGCCTTCTTCCCGTCGGAAGCGCCGCGCGCCGGCCGCGTCATCGACCTCGAGGAGCGCATCAACGGCTGCTTCAAGCGCTCGATGAACGGCAAGCCGCTGCCCAAGACCTCGGCCGAGATGAAGGCGATGGTCGCCTACATGGACTGGATGAAGGGCAGCACCAAGGCCGGCGACACGGTACCCGGACGCGGCACCGGCAAGATCGACCGCACGCTGGTGCCGAATCCCGACAACGGCCGCCGGGTTTACGCCGAACAGTGCGAGGTCTGCCACGGCAAGGACGGCGAAGGCGTCCGGCACGCCGACGGCAGCTACGTCTTCCCGCCGCTGTGGAGCGACAAGTCGTTCAATATCGGCGCCGGCATGGCGCGGACCTACACCGCGGCCGCCTTCGTCAAGAGCAACATGGCGATGGGACACGGCCAGCGCTTCCCGCTCGGACAAGCCAGCCTGGCCGATCAGGACGCGGTGGACGTGGCCGAGTACTTCTCCCACATGCCGCGCCCGGACTTCCCCGAGAAGATGAACGACTGGCCGAAGGGCGGCAAGCCCAAGGATGCGCGCTACTGAGGCGACGTCCGGATACGGCAGAGCCGGCGAGCGATCGCCGGCTTTTTTTCGTCCCGGCGGCGGCCGGCGCGGTGCACGAAAAACGGGCCGGCGATCGCCCGCCGGCCCGTCGCAGCAAACGCAAGCGGCGCTTACAGACGCGCGTCGACCCAGGCGGCGACCGACGCCAGCGCCGCCGGCAGGTTTTCCGGCTGCGTGCCGCCGGCCTGCGCCATGTCCGGGCGGCCGCCGCCCTTGCCGCCGACCTGCTGGGCGACCATGTTCACGAGCTCGCCGGCCTTGACCTTGCCGGTCAGGTCGGCGGTGACGCCGGCGATCAGCGTGACCTTGCCGTCGCTCGTCGAGGCGAGCACGACGGCGGCGCTCTTCAGCTTGTCGCGCAGCTTGTCCATCGTCTCGCGCAGCGCGCCGACGTCGGCGCCTTCCATGACGGCGGCCAGCACGCGGGCGCCCTTCACCTCGACGGCTTGCGTCGCGAGGTCGTCGCCCTGCCCGGCGGCGAGCTTGGACTTGAGGCGCGCCAGTTCCTTCTCGAGCGCGCGCACGTTGTCCAGCACCTGCGCGATCTTGCCCGGCAGTTCCTGCGCCGGCGCCTTGAAGGCGGCGGCGGCTTCGGCGATCAGCGCCTGCTGCTGCTGCACGAGGGCCAGCGCGTTGTCGCCGGTGACCGCCTCGACGCGGCGCACGCCGGCCGCGACGCCGCTCTCGGCGACGATCTTGAAGAGGCCGATGTCGCCGGTGCGCGCGACGTGCGTGCCGCCGCACAGCTCCTTCGAACTGCCGATGGTCAGCACGCGCACCTCGTCGCCGTACTTTTCGCCGAACAGCATCATGGCGCCGGTCTTCTGCGCGTCGTCGATGTTCATGACGCGCGCTTCGGCCGCCGCGTTGGCGAGGATTTCGGCATTGACGAGGGCTTCGACGCGGCGGATCTCCTCGGCGCTCATCGGCGCATTGTGCGCGAAGTCGAAGCGCGTCTTGTCCGGATCGACCTGCGAGCCCTTCTGCTGCACGTGGCCGCCGAGCACTTCGCGCAGCGCCTTGTGCATCAGGTGCGTGGCCGAGTGGTTGCGCACGGTGCGCGCGCGCGCCAGCACGTCGACCTTGGCATTGACGCCGTTGCCGACGCTGATCGTGCCGGTCTTGACGACGCCGTGGTGGCCGAAGACGGCGGCCTGGATCTTCTGCGTGTCCTCGACGGCGAAGATGCCGTGCGGCGACTGCAGCGCGCCGCGGTCGCCGACCTGGCCGCCGGACTCGGCGTAGAACGGCGTGTCGTCGAGCACGACGACGCCCATCTCGCCTTCCTTCAGTTCGTTGACCGCCGCGCCGTCCTTGTACAGCGCCAGCACGTTGCCCTTGAATTCGAGGTTGTCGTAGCCGTGGAAGGTCGTCGCCGGACCGTCGTATTCGAGGCCGGCGGCCATCTTGAACTTGCCGGCGGCGCGCGCCTGCTCCTTCTGGCGCGCCATTGCCGCGTCGAAGGCGGCGCCGTCGACGGTCACGCCGCGCTCGCGGCAGATGTCGGCAGTGAGGTCGAGCGGGAAGCCGTAGGTGTCGTGCAGCTTGAAGGCGGTTTCGCCGTTGAAGGTGCCGCCGGCCGGCATCGCCGCCAGTTCGGCTTCGAGGATCGCCATGCCGTGTTCGATCGTCGTGAAGAAGCGCTCCTCTTCCTGCTTCAGCACCTCGGTGATGCGCGCCTGGCCGGACTTCAGCTCGGGATAGGCGTCGCCCATCTCGGCGACGAGGTCGGCGACCATGCGGTGGAAGAAGGCGGCGCGCGCGCCGAGCTTGTAGCCGTGGCGGATGGCGCGACGGATGATGCGGCGCAGGACGTAGCCGCGCCCTTCGTTGCCCGGGATGACGCCGTCGGCGATCAGGAAGGAGCAAGCGCGGATGTGGTCGGCGAGCACCTTGAGCGAGGGGCTGGCAAGGTCGGCGCAGGCGGTTTCGCGCGCGGCGGCGCCGATCAGCTGCTGGAAGAGGTCGATCTCGTAGTTGGCATGCACGTGCTGCAGCACGGCGGCGATGCGTTCGAGGCCCATGCCGGTGTCGACCGAGGGCTTGGGCAGCGGGTGCATGACGCCGGCCTCGTCGCGGTTGAACTGCATGAAGACGTTGTTCCAGATTTCGATGTAGCGGTCGCCGTCCTCGTCGGGCGAGCCGGGGGGGCCGCCGGGGATGCCTTCGCCGTGGTCGTAGAAGATTTCGGTGCACGGACCGCAGGGTCCCGTGTCGCCCATCATCCAGAAGTTGTCGGAGGCGTAGCGCGCGCCCTTGTTGTCGCCGATGCGCACGACGCGCTCGACCGGCACGCCGATTTCCTTCGTCCAGATGTCGTAGGCCTCATCGTCCTCGGCGTACACGGTGACCCACAGCTTCTCGGTCGGCAGCTTGAAGACGACGGTGAGCAGTTCCCAGGCGTAGCCGATGGCGTCGCGCTTGAAGTAGTCGCCGAACGAGAAGTTGCCGAGCATCTCGAAGAAGGTGTGGTGGCGCGCCGTGTAGCCGACGTTTTCGAGGTCGTTGTGCTTGCCGCCGGCGCGCACGCATTTCTGCGAGGTGGTGGCGCGCTTGTACGGGCGCTTGTCGAAGCCGAGGAAGACGTCCTTGAACTGGTTCATCCCGGCGTTGGTGAACAGCAGCGTCGGGTCCTCGTGCGGCACGAGGGAACTCGAGGCCACGATCTGGTGGCCCTTGGATTCGAAGAACTTGAGGAACTTCTCGCGGATTTCGGCGCTTTTCATCGTGATTTGTCCCAAAAAAGGGGCTTATTCAAAGAGTTGGATACGAAATGCAAAGGTGGGGGATTCTAGCACCGAATGCCCCTGGCACAGGCGCCGCCCGCGCCGAGATCCCTGCGCCCGCATGGCGCGCGCCGCGCTCAGGCGCTGCGGCCCGGTTCGCCGACGAGGCTGGAGAGGAGGTCGATGCGGTCGGAAAACAGCGCCGCGACGCCGCGTTGCCGCAAGTCGCGCGCGGCGGCGGCGTCGTTCACCGTGTAGCAGAGCACCGGAACGCCGTGCGCATGCGCTTCGGCGAGCACGGCGTCGTCGAGGTCGCCGGCGGCGCAGTGCAGCGTCGCCGCGCCGAGCGCGTCGAGGCGCCGGCGCCAGTCGGCCGGCGGCCGCTCCCACAGGCAGCCGAGCGGCAGGCCGGGCGCCGCCGCGCGCGCCGCATCGAGCGCCCGCAACGAAAACGAGGAAACGAGGGGAAGCGTGTCGCCAGCCCAGAGGTCGAGCACCTGCCGCGCGACGACCTCGCCGGTGCGCGCCTCGTGCCCGGCAGCCGGCTTGATCTCGACGTTGGCGCGCAGCCCGAGTTCGCGGCACAGCGCGGCGGCCGCGCGCAGCGTCGGCAGCGGCTCGCCGGCCCAGGCCGGATGATGGCGGCAGCCGGCGTCGAGCGCGGCGAGCGCCGCGTCGGTGCTGGCCGCGACCGGCCCGCGGCCGTTCGTCGTGCGCTCCAGCGTCTCGTCGTGGATCAGCCAGGGCGTGCCGTCGGCCGACAGCATGACGTCGAACTCGACGGCGGCGACCCCGAGGCGGGCGGCGAGGCGCAGCCCGGCCAGCGTGTTTTCCGGCGCCAGCGCGCCGCCGCAGCGATGCGCGAAGAGCGCCGGCAAGGGCCAGCCGGGCTGCGGTCGCGGCCTCACGGGATCACAGCGGCTGCAGGGCCTTCAGCGAAGGCATCACGGCGTTGCCGCGCAGGACGGCGGTATCGAGCGCCTCCTTGGCCGGCTTCTTGTTGGCCCACACCGCTTCGAGCTCTTCCTCGACGATGATGCGCACCGGCTCGATCTGCGAGACGCGCAGGGCGCGCAGCGTGCCCTTGCCCTGCAACTGCGCGTAGGCGACGTCGAGGCCGAGCATGTCGGCCTTGAGCAGCTTGCTCTTCGCCGCAGCGCGGGCGACCGGCGTCATCGGCAGGAAACCGCCGGCGCGCGTCAGTTCGACCTGGAATTCAGCGCCGAGCAGGAAGCTGACGAAGCGCGCGATGCCCTTGTACTCGGCCGGCTTCTTGCCGGCGCCGACCCACAGCGAGGCGCCGTCGGCCAGCGTCTGCTGCGGCGCGCCGCGCACGTCATCGTAATAGGGCAAGGGCGCGACGCCGGTCTCGAACGCGGGGTTGTTGCGCAGCGAGGCATAGAGCGAGGAGGTGCTGGTCAGCATGCCGCACTCGCCGGCGGCGAAGCGGTGGTCGGCCTCGTCGCGGCGGCCGAAGTAGGCGAAGAACTTGCTCTTGTACCAGCTCGACAGCAGGGCGACGTGCTTGATCTGGACGAGGCCGTTGAAGGTCAGGCGCCCCTTCGCGTCGGCCACTTCGGCGCCGTTCAGGGCGCTCAGATTGTCGATGTGCACCCAGGCCGGCCACGAGGTGGTGTAGGGGCAGCGGCTGCCGTCGTCGAACAGCTTGTCGGCCGCCAGCTGCACTTCCCACCAGGTTTTCGGGGGCGTTTCGGGGTCCAGGCCGGCCTTGCGGAAAGCGGCCTTGTTGTAATAGAGCACGGGCGTCGACAGGGCGACCGGCAGGGCGAACAGTTTGCCCTTGGCGTCGCTGATGCCGACGCGCAATTCCGGCGCCAGCTTGCCGCTGTCGAGCGGCTCCTTGGCCTCGCGCATGACCTCGTAGAGCGGCTTGAACTTGGCGCGGTTGGCGACGAAACGCGCCTGTTCCTCGCGCGTCACGAGGTTGAGATCGGCCGGGGCTTCGCCCTCGACGCGGCGCACGAGGCGCAGCTGGTAGTCCTTCTGCTGCCCGTTGAAGCGCTCGACGAGCGTTTCGAGGCGCTCGGCCAGGGCCTCGTCGAGCTGGTGCGAAAAATCGATCTGGGTGCGGGCCTGGGCGGTGCCGAAACTGCCGAAAAGCAGGGACACGGCGGCCAGGACGGGAAGAAGTTTCCGGGAGGACATTGCACTTTCCTGAAGTCTGCGGGGAGTCGCCGATTATAGTCCTCCGCCCCCGTCGGGCGGGAAGCTCATGCGTCCGCGCTGCACAAATTTTCAGCGGCGAGCGGCATCCGCGAATGGCGCCCGTCGCGGCGAAGCGCCCGCCGGCACGGCCGTTTGTGGTTAAAATGCCGCGTATCCGTCATCAAAATCCAGGGAATACCGTGTTCGTCAAGCAGAAGACCTTCCTGCGCAGGGCGCTGTGCGCCGCCCCGCTGCTCTTCGCCCTGAGCGCTTGCGACATGGTCCAGCAGCGCATGGGCATCGAGGCCCCGGCGGTCAAGGCCGCGCGCGACGAGGCCGAGGGCAAGGCGGTCGGCGGCGCCTGCCGGCAGTCGGGACGCGCCATCGAGGACTGCTACTCGATCTACGTCTGGTTGCCCAAGGCGCCGATCTACGAAGGCTGGCGCGACATGGACGCCTACATGCGCGAGAACAAGCTGGAAACGATCACGCCGCAGCTGCCGCCACCGCCGCCGCCCGGCACGAAGAACAAGAAAAAGAAGGCGGCGCCCGGCGACGAAGCGTCGGCCGCCCCGACCGCGCCGGCCGGCGAGGCCAAGGCCGACGACAAGGGCGCCGCGCCGGCCGAGAAGCACTGAGCGCGCGAACGGCGCGCCTGGCCGGGAAACCGGGAGCGCAAAGCGGAAAAGCCGGCACGGAGTGATCCGGCCGGCTTTTTCAATGCGCGGGAAAATCCACTGCTCCGCACCCCGCGCGCCCGCATTTATGCGGCGAACGGCGCGGCATCGGCGCGAAGGCGAAGGCGCCGCGAATCCGGCGCACGCGCCGCGTACGTCAGGCGCGCTGGTAGTGCGGCACGCGTCCGCGAGTGGCGCGTCGAGCCGCGTTTCGCTCAGGACGAAGCAGGCGAGCAGCATGCGGCGGGTAAAGTCCGGGCGGTTGCCGCGGTTCGGATCGCCGACCAGGACTTAAGGGGCGCCGCATGCGGGGCGATGAAGGCGGCGATCAATTCCGGCTGACTGCGCTCGTAGAGCACGCCGCTGGCGATGATCAGGTCGATTTCGTTGATTTCGCCGAGTTCGGGGGCTAGCGCGCCCCCGTTTGCCGCTGCGGGACTTGAGCGCCGGCAGGCGGTTGAGGGCGAGATTGGCGAGCTGGAAGATTTCGGTCAGCGGGTGGCCGTCGCTGGCGTCACGTGGCCGTGGCGCCGATGGACGATCAGGCGAGCCAGCGCCAGGCCACAATGCGCAGCACGCCGAGGTCCCAGCGCTGCATCAGGTCGGCGAGCTTCTGCGCCGAAGGTCGGAGCTGCCCGAAGAGAGGCCGGCAGGCCGGCGAGATTCCCGCTGCCGCCGCTTCGCCGAGCGGGTCGGCGTACTGTTGCCGGTCGAGCAGCGAGCGGATTTCCAGGTCGGCACCGCCGGCGACGGCGATGCACTGGCGGCGGACCCGATAGCCGGATGCGGCTGCGGAATCAGTCAATAGCGGGTCGCGTACGGGTCAACGACGCCGCTGCGGAGCGACCGGCGAACGCCCTTCGATATGACGGAAGGTGATGCGTCCCTTGCTCAGGTCGTAGGGCGAAAGTTCGAGCGAAACCTTGTCGCCGGCGAGGATGCGGATGTGATGCTTGCGCATCTTGCCCGCCGTGTAGGCGACCAGGGTGTGACCGTTGTCGAGCGTGACGAGAAAGCGCGAATCGGGCAGCACTTCGCTCACGACGCCGTTCATTTCAATGAGTTCTTCCTTGGCCATCGCCACGTCTCCTGAAAAAGATCGGAAAGAAAAAAGCCCGGCGTCGCCGGGCTTCCGGGCGCGGGGCGCTGCGATCCGAAGACCGAGTGCGCGCCGTACCCGATGCGCCAGCGATCCGCCGGAAGGCAGACCGCCGAACGTCGCTAAGAGATTGCAGAATCAGTCAGCGGGGAAAATGTTCGAGGCCTGCGGGCCCTTTTGGCCGGCCGTCACGTCGAACGTAACGCGCTGGCCTTCCTTCAGGGTCTTGAAACCCTGGCCCTGAATCGCGGAAAAGTGAGCGAAGAGGTCTTCGCCGCCGCCTTCGGGGGAAATGAAACCGAAGCCCTTGGCGTCGTTAAACCACTTCACGGTACCTGCTGCCATCTTGAAAATCCTTGAAAAAACGAAAAAAAGGGGCTTGCCCCGACTGCGGGCGAAGGTCAAGACGGCAGGGTGATGCAGGGAAAAAAGCCCACGGAATCGCGGGTGCAGAACCGAACAACAACAGCGCTACTTGAAGATCGCTGGCCGGCACTATGCACCTAATCGCCGGTTTTTACAAATAATAGATTCTTCGCCGCGTCGCGCCAGCCGAGCAGCGCCGCGTAATAGCCCTGCCAGACGCAGCCGGAGCAGCCCCGCCCGCAGCAGGCGGTCGGCTCGGGCGGCGGCGGACGTAGCGTGATCCCCCGCGCGGCGAGCAACGCCTCGATCGCGCCGATCAGCGCGCGGGCGTCGTCGACGTTGCGCGGCGGACGGCCGAAGGGATCGCACAAATCGGACAACTCGAACGGGGTAAGCGGATTCGACGACACGGATACGGCTCAAGGCGCCGGGTTGGTGTAGCGCAGGTGGATCGCGTCGACCTCGGCGAGCAGTTCGGGCGACAGCGTCAGCTCGCGCGCGGCGAGGTTTTCGTCGAGTTGCGCCAGGCTCGTCGCGCCGATGATCGTGCTCGCCACGAACCAGCGCGAATAGACGAAGGCGAGCGCCAGCTGCGTCGGCGTCAGGCCGTGCCGGCGGGCGAGTCCGGCGTAGGCGGCAACCGCCGCGTCGACGTTGGGCTTGGCGTAGCGCTGGCCGAAACCGGGGAACAGCGCGATGCGCCCGCTCGCCTGCGGGTCGGCCAGATACTTGCCGGAGAGCGTGCCGAAGGCGAGCGGCGAATAGGCGAGCAGCCCGACGTGCTCGCGGTGGCAGACTTCGGCCAGCCCGTATTCGTACACGCGGTTCATCAGGTGATAGGCGTTCTGGATCGACACGATGTGCGGCAGCCCGTGCTCGCGCGCCAGCCGGACGAACTCCATGACGCCCCACGGATGCTCGTTGGAGACGCCGACGTAGCGGATCTTGCCTTCCTGCACGAGCTCGGCGAGCGCCTCCAGCGTTTCGCGGATCGGCGTCGCGGCGCGCTCGTGCGCCGGGTCGAACTGCCACTGCCCGAACATCGGCTGGTTGCGCGCCGGCCAGTGCAGCTGATAAAGATCGACGTAGTCGGTACGCAGGCGGGCCAGCGAGCCTTCGAGCGCACTGCGCAGGTTGCGCCGGTCGAAGGCCTCCGGGCCGCCGCGAATCCAGTCGAGCGCACGCCCCGGTCCGGCGGCCTTGGTGGCGACGATGACGCGGTCGCGCGGCTGATGCGCCAGCCAGTTGCCGACGATCGTCTCGGTCTTCCCGAAGCTCGCGGCGGAGGGCGGCACCGCGTACATCTCGGCGGTGTCGATGAAGTTCACGCCGGCGGCGAAGGCGCGGTCAAGCTGCGCCCAGCCCTCGGCCTCGCTGTTCTGCTGGCCGAAGGTCATCGTGCCGAGACAGATTTCGGATACCTGCAGACTGCTGTCGCCGAGCGGGTTCTTTTTCATTTCGTTTCCTGAACTTGCGGATGCGGGATACGCCGAAGCGGCCAGCCGCCATTATGGCAAAAGTTGCGGACGCCGCCCGCCTGGCCGGAACGGGCGCACGCTGACGCCGCCGCTCCCGGCCGCGCGCAGCGGAGCCACCCTCCTCCCACGGCACGGTTGGCGGACGCGCCGGCCCAGCGCGCGCCCGCCGAGCGCCGCCGGGAAGCCTCCGCGGTGGCCGCGAAGCCTCCCCGCCAATTTTGGCGAAGCGTGTATAATTTCGGCCTCATGCTATTGATTACACATTCATTCGAAGGCCTTGCCGATGCGTTTTGATGAACTCGGCCTAGCGCCGGAACTCCTGAAAGCCATCACCGAACAGGGTTACACCAGCCCCACGCCGATCCAGGCGCAGGCCATCCCGCTCGTTTTGCAAGGCAAGGACCTGATGGGCGGCGCCCAGACCGGGACCGGCAAGACTGCCGCTTTCACCCTCCCGCTGCTCCAGCGCATCCTCCCCTTCGCCAGCCCCAGCCCGTCGCCGGCGCGCCACCCCGTCCGCATCCTGATCCTCGCCCCGACGCGCGAACTCGCCGTCCAGGTGCACGAATCGGTCGCGACCTACAGCAAGTACGTGCCGCTCAAGAGCCTGTGCGCCTACGGCGGCGTCGACATCAAGCCGCAGATCGCCGCCATCCGCCTCGGCATCGAAGTGCTGGTCGCGACGCCCGGCCGCCTGCTCGACCTCTACGAACAGAAGTGCCTGAACTTCGGCAGCGTGCAGGCGCTCGTCCTCGACGAAGCCGACCGCATGCTGGACATGGGCTTCATCCCCGACATCAAGCGCATCCTCGCGATGCTGCCGGCGCAGCGCCAGAGCCTGCTCTTCTCGGCGACCTTCTCGGACGAGATCAAGAAGCTCGCCGACACCATGCTGAAAACGCCGGTGCTGGTCGAAGTCGCCAAGCGCAACACCGTCTCGGAAACGATCACGCACCGCGTGCACCCGGTCGCCGCCGGCAACAAGCGCGCGCTGCTCACCAAGCTGCTGCGCTCGGACGAGTTCAAGCAGGTGCTGGTGTTCACGCGCACCAAGATCGAGACCGGGCGCCTCGCGCGCGAACTCCAGAAGGCCGGCATCAAGGCCGACGCGATCCACGGCGACAAGAGCCAGATCGACCGCATGAAGGCGCTCGAAGCCTTCAAGGACGGCTCGATCGACGTGCTCGTCGCGACCGACGTCGCGGCGCGCGGCCTCGACATCGACGAACTGCCGCACGTCATCAACTTCGAGCTGCCGCACACGCCGGAAGACTACGTGCACCGCATCGGCCGCACCGGCCGCGCCGGCAAGCGCGGCAACGCCGTGTCGCTGGTTTCGGCGGACGAGGTGCAGTACCTCGTCGACATCGAGAAGCTGATCAAGCTGCAGATCGAACAGGTCGTCGTCACCGGCTACGAGCCCGAGTTCGACTACGAATACCCGCCGAGCGGCAAGAAGCGCGGCCACCGCCACCCGGCGCCGGCCCACGCGCCGGCGCCGGCGGCGCCCGAGCGCAGCGGCGGCCGCCGCGAGCGCGGCGAACGCGACTTCGGCGGCAGCAGCAGCGGCCGCCCGGCCAAGCGGCCGAGCCGCCCGGGCCACATCGCGGCCGACGGCTTCGACTTCAGCAAGCCCTACGAAAGCGCCGAACCGCACCCGATCGCCGCCCCGGCCGACACGGAAACGGCCAAGGTCGTCGCCCACATGGAACACCCGCACAAGCCGCGCCGCGTCGTCGCCGCGCTGCTCGGCGGACTGGGGCGCAAGTAGGCTCGCATCGACTGCTACGACAAAAACGCAAAGGCCGCCCCTGGGGCGGCCTTTTCATGCGCGCTCATTCGCTTGCCGCCGTCGGCGACGGCGCACTCGCGGCCGGAGACCGGAAACGGCCGCGAGTGCGCCCGAAGCGAGCCCGATTAGTCGGCGCCGCCGCCCATGGCCTTGTAGAAGGTCACCTGATTGGCCAGGCCGGCCAGACGGACGGAAATCAGGTTCTGCCGCGCGCCGTACTCGGCACGTTGCGAATCGAGAACCGCCAGGTAGCTATCCACGCCTTTGTCGAAACGCGCCCGCGACAGGCGATGACTGGCCGAAGTCACCTCGACCAGCGCTTGCTGCGCCGCCAGCTGCTGCTGCAGGGGGACGTTCTGGACCAGCGTATCGGCGACTTCGCGGAACGCGGTCTGGATGGCCTTTTCATACTGCGCCAGCGCGATCTGCTCCTGCACCTTGGCGACGTCGAGATTGGCCCGGATCCGCCCGCCGTCGAAAATCGGCAGCGTGATCTGGGGAACGAAGCGCCAGGCCGACGTGCCGGAAGCGAACAATTCGGAGAGCTGAGTGCTCGCCGAACCGCCGCTGGCCGTCAGGGTAATGCTCGGGAAAAAAGCGGCCCGGGCGGCGCCGATGCTGGAATTGGCGGCCTGCAACTGGCGCTCGGCCTGCAGGACATCGGGACGACGCTGCAACAATTCGGAAGGCAGGCCGCCCGGAATGCCGGCGATGCCGGCCACGCTCGCCAGCGAATCGACCTGCAGGATGTCGGCCGGCAGATCGTCGCCGGCGAGCAGCGCCAGCGCGTTGCGATCCTGCGCCAGCTGGCCGGTGTAGCGCGCCACGTCGGCGCGGGCCGTCTCGACGCTGGTCTGCGCCTGATGCAGGTCGAGCGCCGAAGCGCTGCCCAGTTCGAAACGGCGCCGGGTCAGTTCATACGTCGCCTGCTGGCTGCGCCGGGTCTCGTTCGCCAGTTGCAAGCGCTCGCTGTCGGCGGCCAGCGCCAGATACGCCGTCGCCACTTCGCCGATCAGGCTGATCTGGGCGCTGCGCCTGGCCTCCTCGGTGGCCATGAACTGATACAGCACCTGATCCTTCAG
This sequence comes from Candidatus Accumulibacter sp. 66-26, assembly GCA_001897745.1. Taxonomy (GTDB): domain Bacteria; phylum Pseudomonadota; class Gammaproteobacteria; order Burkholderiales; family Rhodocyclaceae; genus 66-26. The sequence continues at coordinate 53,393 of MKUH01000031.1, read as the reverse complement.
GCTGCGGATGCGCCCGAAGAAGTCCAGCTCATAGGCGGAAAAGCCGAGGTTGGCGCTGTACTCATGCGACACCGTCGCCCGCCCCGTGTTCGACAGGCCAGCCGGAATGCGCTGACCGGTGCCGCTGCCGCCGGCATTGATGCCGGGGAAGAGGTCGGCCCGCTGGATCTGGTACAGGGCGCGAGCTTTTTCGATATTGAGCCCGGCAACGCGCAGGTCGCGGTTATTGCGCAGCGTCAGCGCGATCAGTTGGCGCAGCCTGGGGTCGGTGAAGTATTGCTCCCAGCCGACAACCGCCGGCGAGGATGCAACCGGCGCGACCGATCCGGCCGGCCACTGGGTCGGCACCGGCGCCGCCGGAGTCAGATAATCGGGGGCCAGCGTCGAGCACCCGCCCAGCACGGTGGCCAGCGCGGCAGCGAGGATGGTTCGGTACATATCAGCGATCCTCCCGGGCCGGCGCAAGCACCTTGCCCTTGAAAACTCGACGCACTGCGACGAAGAAGAGCGGAACGAACAGCACGGCCAGCACGGTTGCGCTCAGCATGCCGCCGATCACGCCGATGCCGATCGCGTTCTGGGCACCGGAACCGGCGCCACTGGAGATGGCGAGCGGCAGGACGCCGAGGATGAAGGCCAGCGAAGTCATGATGATCGGACGCAGGCGCAGGCGCACCGCTTCCAGCGTCGCCTCGACCAGCTCCTTGCCGTGCTCCATCTGCTCCTTGGCGAATTCGATGATCAGGATCGCGTTCTTGGCCGACAAGCCGATGATCATCAGCAGACCGACCTGGAAGTAGACGTCGTTCGACAGGCCGCCCAGCGACGCCGCCGTCAACGAGCCGATGACACCGAGCGGCACCACCAGCATCACGGCGAACGGGATCGACCAGCTTTCATAGAGCGCAGCCAGACAGAGGAAGACCACCAGCAGCGAAATGGCGTACAGGGCGGGGGCTTGCGACCCCGACATGCGCTCCTGGTAGGACAGCCCGGTCCACTCGAAACCGATGCCGGCCGGCAGCTTGGCCGCCATCGCCTCCATCTGCGCCATGGCTTCGCCGGTACTGTGTCCCGGCGCCGCATCGCCCATGATTTCCGCCGAGGCCAGCCCGTTGTAGCGCTCCAGGCGCGGCGAGCCATAGGACCAGTGGGCCGAGGCGAAAGCGGAGAACGGCACCATGTCGCCGGCGCTGTTCCGGACGAACCACTTGTTGAAGTCCTCCGGCTGCATGCGGGCCGAGGCCTCACCCTGCAGGTAAACCCGCTTGACGCGCCCCTTGTCGATGAAGTCATTGACGTAGGAACTGCCCCACGCGGTCTGCAGCGTGTTGTTGATGTCGGCCTGGGTCAGCCCCAGCGCGCCGGCCCTGGCCAGATCGACGTCGAGCCGGTACTCCGGCGTATCGTCCTGGCCGTTGGGACGCACGGCGACCAGCACCGGGTTTTGCGCCGCCATGCCGAGCAGCTGGTTGCGGGCCGCCATCAACTTCTCATGGCCGAGGCCGGCGCGGTCCTGCAGCTGAAAGTCGAAACCCGTGGCGTTGCCGAGCTCGACCACGGCCGGCGGCGCGAAGGCAAACGCCATCGCATCGCGGAAGGTCGAGAAGTACGCCATGGCGCGGCCGGCCACCGCCGCCACCTTGAGGTCCGGCCGCTGGCGCTCGCTCCAGTCCTTCAGGTTGGTGAAGGCGATACCGTTGTTCTGACCGCTGCCGCCGAAGCTGAAGCCGATGACCGTGAACACCGAGTCGACGGCCTCCTTCTGGTCTTCCAGGAAATGATGCTCGATCTTCTCGATCACCTCCAGCGTCCGCTCGGCGGTCGAGCCGGCCGGCAGGGTGACCTGGGCCATCAGGAAACCCTGGTCTTCGTCCGGCAGGAAGGCGGTGGGCAGGCGCATGAACAGCGCCCCCATGCCGACGACGATCAGGCCGTAGATCAACAGGTAGCGCTTGCTGCGCCGGAGCATCCGCTGAATCAGCGATTGGCTGGTGCTGTTGGTGCGGTCGAACACGCGATTGAACCAGGCGAAGAAGCCGCCCAGCAGACCGCCTTCGCCGGCCGTATGCCCCTTGCCTACCGGCTTGAGCATGGTGGCGCATAGCGCCGGGGTGAGGACCAGGGCGACCACGACCGAGAGCACCATCGCGGAAACCAGGGTGATCGAGAACTGGCGATAGATGACGCCGGTGGAGCCGCCGAAGAAGGCCATCGGAACGAAGACGGCGGACAGGACCAGGGCGATGCCGATCAGCGCGCCGGTGATCTGGCCCATCGACTTGCGGGTGGCCTCCTTGGGCGACAGACCTTCCTCGGTCATCACCCGCTCGACGTTTTCGACGACGACGATGGCGTCGTCCACCAGCAGACCGATGGCCAGCACAACGCCGAACAGGGTCAGCGTGTTGATCGAATAGCCGGCCGCGGCGAGCACGCCGAAAGTGCCGAGCAGAACGACCGGAACGGCAATGGTCGGGATCAGCGTGGCGCGGAAATTCTGCAGGAAGAGGTACATCACCAGGAAAACCAGGATGATCGCCTCGACCAGCGTCTTGATCACTTCCTCGATCGAAATCTTGACGAAGGGCGTCGTGTCGTAGGCCACCACCGCCTTCATGCCGGCGGGGAAGAACGGCGACAGGTCCTTCATCTTGGCATTGACCGCTTCCGCCGTCGCCAGCGCATTGGCGCCGGTCGCGAGCTTGATGGCGAGACCGGTGGCCGGCTTGCCGTTGTAGCGCGAGATCACGTCGTAGCTCTCGCCGCCGATTTCGATGCGGGCGATGTCGCGCAAGCGGACCGTGGCGCCGCTGGCCGTCGTGCGCAGGATGATGTTGCCGAACTGCTCGGGCGTCTGGAGACGGCTCTGCGCGGTCACCGTGGCGTTCAGCTGCTGCCCCTTGAGCAAGGGCATGCCGCCCAGCTGCCCGGCGGAAACCTGGGCGTTCTGGGCCATGATCGCATCGCTCACATCGGTCGTCGTCAGGCGATAGTTCTGCAGCTTGGCCGGGTCGAGCCAGATGCGCATGGCGTACTTGCTGCCGAACAGCTGGGTTTCCCCGACTCCGTTGATGCGCGCGACGACGTCCTGAACGTTCGAGGCGACGTAGTCCCCGAGGTCGATGTCGGTCATGCTGCCGTCCTCGGAAACGAAACCGAGGATCATCAGAAAGTTGTCGGTCGCCTTGGCAACCTGCACCCCTTGCCGCTGCACTTCCTGCGGCAGCATGGGCGTGGCGAGGGCCAGCTTGTTCTGGACCTGGACCTGGGCGATGTCCGGATCGGTCCCGGTGTCGAAGGTCAGGGTGATGGTCACCGTCCCCGCCGAATCGCTGGCGGAAGACATGTAGGCCAGGTGGTCTATACCCTTCATCTTCTGTTCGATGACCTGGGTGACGGTATCCTCGACCGTCTTGGCCGAGGCGCCTGGATAGTTTGCGCTGATCGAGACGACAGGCGGCGCAATCGGAGGGTACTGGGACACCGGCAGGGTGCGGATGGCCAGTACGCCGGCCAGCATGATCACGATGGCGATCACCCAGGCAAAGATGGGGCGATCAATGAAAAAACGCGACATGGATTGACCTCTTACTGCGGCTTGGCGGCAGCCGGCGTCGCGGGCTTCTCTGCCGGCGTCGCGGGGACGGGGTTGACCGGGACGCCGGGCGCGATCTTCTGCAGGCCATCGACGATCAGCTTGTCGCCGGCCTTGAGGCCTTCGCCGATCAGCCATTTGTCGCCGACGGTCCGACGGGTCTTGAGAACGCGCAATTCGACCTTGTTGTCGGGTCCGACCACCAGCGCCGTCGGATTGCCCTTGGTGTCGCGAGTCACCCCCTGTTGCGGCGCCAGGATGGCCCGATCCTCACGGCCCTCTTCGAGCACGGCCCGGACATACATGCCGGGAAGCAGATCGCCCCCGGGATTCGGGAATACAGCGCGCAGCGTGACGCTGCCCGTGCTCTGGTCGACGGTGACATCGGAAAACTGCAGCTTGCCGGCCTGCGGATAAACGCTGCCGTCTTCGAGAATCAGCTTGACCGACGCCTGGCCGGTCCCGGCAGCCTTGAGTTGCCCCCCGGCCAGCTCGCGCCTGAGGCGCAGCAGTTCGGCGCTGGACTGCGTCACATCGACGTAGATCGTATCCAGTTGCTGCACGGTGGCCAGCGCAGAAGACTGCCCGGCGCTCACCAGGGCGCCGGGGGTGACGCTGGAGCGGCCGATCCGCCCCGAGATCGGCGACGAAACGCGGGTGTAGTCGAGATTGATCCGCGCCGTTTCAACCGCCGCCTTTGCCGCCGCCACGTCGGCCTGCGCCTGCTTGAGCGCGGCCTGGCTGTCGTCGTTGTCCTGCTGGCTGACCGCCTTGATGGCAACCAGTTCTTCATAGCGCGCGGCCTTGTTGCGCGTCGCGATCAGGCTGGCCTCGGCCTTGGCCAAGCTGGCCCGCGCGCTGTCGTAGGTCGCCTGGTAGATCGCCGGATCGATCTGGTACAGCGCCTGGCCGGCCTTGACGTCGGCGCCTTCGACGAACAGCCGCTTCTGGATGATGCCGCCGACCTGCGGGCGAACTTCGGAAACCTGGAAAGCGGAGGTTCTTCCCGCCAATTCCGTGGTCAGGGTCACGGCTTGCGTCTGGATATCGACGACGCCGACATCCGGCACCGGACTTGCCGCATTCGTGCCGGCCTGCGGCCCGCAGCCGCTCAGCATCAGCCCGCCGCCCACCAATGCGGCGCCGACCGGAAGCAGCCACCTAGTTCTGATTGCCATAACCAACCTCGTTCTACGGGTAAGGGGTTCAAAAGACGAGCAAATTGAGTAGAATGAACATTCACTCTAGTTAGAGCGATCATTCTAAATTAGAATCCGCGCAATCGACAAGAACAGATTTTTCCGCCAACCGAAACCATGACCGGCCTTGGATAAGGACGGAAAAGCCCTTCGGGCACGACAGGGGAAGCTGCTATGACTGCAAACGAACATCTCCAGAGCGAACAGTCGCGCGCGGAATTGCGCAAGGCCCAGGTGCTCGACGCCGCAACGGGGTGCTTCCGGATACACGGCTTTCACAACACGAGCATGGCGCAAATCTCGAAGGCCGCCGGCATGAGCGTCGGCCACATCTATCACTACTTCGAGAACAAAGAAGCCATCATCTCGTCCATCGTCGACCGGGAACTGCAATATCTGCTGACCATCTGCCAGCGCATCCGGGACAAAAGCGGCGGCGGCGACCTGCTGCGCGCGGCGACCGATGCAGATTTCGTGATCCACGAAACCGTGAACTACCAGGACGCTTCGCTGATGCTCGAAATCATTGCCGAGGCGGCGCGCAATCCGGCTGTTGCCCAGATCGTCCAGGCGGCGGATAAAAAGGCAACCGGATTCTTTGTGGAGCTTTTCCAGGACGGCTTGCGGCTGCGCGGTCTCAGCTTGCAGGAAAAAGACCTCGTCGGCCCGCTCGAAATCATCAATGCCGTATGCGAGGGTTTCAACATCCGCCTCATCCGGAACCCACGGATGAATCTCGTTGCGGTCGTCGACTCACTGCACCGTACGCTGGAATTCATCATCGAGGAATTGATCGTGAAGTCGCCGGCGGCCTTCGAGAAAAAATAGACGTCTCAAGGCGAGCGAAGCGTCGCCGCACCGTTCGCCGATCGCCATTCGGCGCACGCTGGCGGGACACGGCGATCGTTCGCGGCCGTCCGGGCCGATCCCCGCTTCGAACGACAGAGCGCCTGGGCCGCGGCGACACGAAACGCAAGGGCTGAAGCCTCCCTCTCGCCGCCTCTGCCATTGCCACCTAACTCAGCTTCAGGATCGCCAGCGAGATGTTGTCGCCCTCGCCGCGCGCCCTTGCGCGCGCGCGGTCGATCAGGGTTTCGGCGGCGACGCGCGCCGGGTGCTCGGCGATCACGGCGCCCAGCTCGCTGTCGCTGAAGTAGGCCCACAGGCCGTCCGAGCAGAGCATGAAGCTGTCACCGGCCTGCAGGTCGTCGTCCTCGCCGAGGGCTATGGTCGGCGCATCGCCGCCGCCCAGCGAGGTCAGCAGGATGTTGCGGTTGGGGTGGACGAGCGCCTGTTCGGCCGTGATTTTTCCCTGGCGCCGCAACTGCTCGACATAGGAGTGGTCGGCGCTGCGGAAGGCGGGGCGGTCGCCGCGAAAGCGGTAGATGCGGCTGTCGCCGCTGTGCGCCCAGGCCACCTTGCCCGGCTGCATGAGGAGCATGGCGGCGGTGCTGTGCGGGTCCTTCTCGTTGATGAAGCGCGAGGCCTTGATCAGCATGTGCGCCTCGTTGATGCTGGCGCTGAGCAGGCCGCCGGCGGCGTCGGCGCGTGCCGAATAGTGTTCGAGGTTGTTGCGTGCGGTGTGGATCACCTGCTGCGCCGCGAGCGTGCCGCCGGTGTGGCCGCCCATGCCGTCGGCAAGCACGGCGAGGACGACGCCGCCGCCCTGCGGATGGGGCAGGATCGCCACCCGGTCCTGCTGTTCCTTGCGGTCGCCCTGGTGCTGGGCGATGCAGGCGTCGATGCTCAGCGCCATGAGGCTTCGATTTCGCGCGATGCGCTCACAGCTTCGGCCGGCGCAGTTCTTCCGGACGCGTCAGATGACCGCTGCCGCCGGGGTTGCGCTCGATGTAGAGACGGTGCGCGGCGACCACCAGCGCGTGTACGTCCTCGCTGCTCAGGTCGGGAAAATTGTCGCGCACGACGCGGAAGGCGAGGTGTTCGAGCGAGTGCCCGCCCCAGCCCTGGGCCGGGTCGAAGAAGGGTTCGACCATCGCGAAAGCCGACTCGAATTGCTCGCGCAGGCGCTCGTCGCGCCGCCGTTCGCCATCCGCGCCGCCTCCGCCGGAAGCGTCCCGCCCTTTTCCGCCTTCGTCCATTGCCCACCCCGTTCGCCGTATCCCGTTGCCGATCGTCCTGCCGGGAGAGCGTTCCGCGACGCCGATCCCGGTCGGCAGGCAACCGCTGGATTCTACCGTCTTCGCCGTAGCGCCGCTCGTCTTGTCGGCCCGCGAAGCGGCGCGCGGCCGCCCCGTCCGCGCGGGTTCGCCGAAGGGGCGGCCGCGCCGACGCGCCGCGGGCGCTCGATGCGTACAGCGGCCACGCCCGGCCACCCCGCTGCGGGATCGCGCGGGGGCCGGACGCAGCGCGGAGTCAGACGGAGATAGAGGCCGGGGCCGGAGTCCCGCCCGCAGCGCCGGCGAGGCGTTCGTCGAGCAGTTCGATCCAGTGCCGCACCGGCGTTGCGCTGCCGCTCTGCAGGTGCGTCTGGCAGCCGATGTTGGCGGTGACGAAGACCGCCGGCGAGCCGGCGCCGAGCGCGGCGAGCTTGTTGTCGCGCAGCTGCTTCGACAGTTCGGGCTGCAGGATCGAGTAGGTGCCGGCCGAGCCGCAGCACAGGTGCGGATCGGCGACCGGCGACAGCTCGTAGCCGGCGGCGGCGAGCAGGGATTCGACGACGCCGCGGATCTTCTGCCCGTGCTGCAGCGTGCACGGCGAATGGAAGGCGACCTTCAGCGGCGCGCCGCCGCTCGCCGCGCGCAGCAGTTCGGCGAGGCGTTCGCGCTCGGCGGCGATCACTTCCGAGGCGTCGCGGGTCAGCGCCGAGACGCGCGCGGCCTTTTCCGCATACGCCGCGTCGTGTTTGAGCAGGTCGCCGTATTCCTTGACGTGCGCGCCGCAGCCGGAGGCGGTCATGACGATGGCCTCGACCGAGCCGCTCTCGATGTGCGGCCACCAGGCGTCGATCACGCGGCGCATGTCGGCGAGCGCCGCCTCCTGCGCGTCGAGGTGGAAGCGCAGCGCGCCGCAGCAGCCTGCGCCGGCCGGCTCGAACAGCTCGATGCCGAGCCTGTCGAGCACGCGTGCCGTGGCGGCGTTGGTGTTCGGCGCGAGGTCGGGCTGCACGCAGCCGGCGAGCGCGATCATGCGCCGCTTGTGGGCGACCGGGCGCGTGGAAAAATCGGGCCACGGACGCGGCGCGCCGTCGACCGGCGTCGGCACCTTGTCGGCGAGGACCGAGGGCAGCACGGGACGCAGCAGCTGCCCGGCCTGCACCGCCGGCTTGAACAGCCAGCGGCGCGGCAGCGCCTCGCGCAGCAGGAAGCGCTTGAGCTTCTCGACGCCCCTGCGCGGCACTTGCCGGTCGATGAAGGCGCGCCCGATGTCGAGCAGGCGGTGGTATTTGACGCCCGACGGGCAGGTCGTTTCGCACGAGCGGCAGCTCAGGCAGCGGTCGAGGTGCAGCTGCGTCTTCTCCGTTACCGGCTGCCCTTCGAGCATCTGCTTGATCAGATAGATGCGGCCGCGCGGCCCGTCGAGTTCGTCGCCGAGCAGCTGGTAGGTCGGACAGGTCGCCGTGCAGAAGCCGCAATGCACGCAGGTGCGCAGGATGGCGTCGGCCTCGCGCCCTTCGGGCGTGTCCTTGATGAAATCGGCAAGATTGGTTTGCATGGTCGGTCGCTGTCAGAAATCCGGGTACATCCGGCCGGGATTGAAAACCCCGTGCGGATCGAAGGCGGTCTTGAGATTGCGGTGGATGCGCGCGAGCGGCGCGCTGAGCGGCTGGAAGACGTCGGACACGGAACGCTCGCCGGCGCCGGCGCGGAACAGCGTGGCGTGGCCGCCGGCCCGCTGCGCCGCCTGGCGGATGGCGGCGGGCGTTGCCGCCTCGCCGCCGCGCAGCCAGCGCTGCGCGCCGCCCCATTCGATCAGCTGCGCGCCGGGCAGGTCGAGCGGCGGCGTCAGCGAGGGCACGGAGAGGCGCCAGAGCGGCGCGTCGGCGAGCGCCCCGGCGGCGAAGAAGGCGTGCGTCTGCTCGCGCAGGGCGGCCCAGAAGGCCGCCGCTTCCGGCGCGGCCACGGCCTCGCCGCCCATTTCGCCGCCGAGCTTGCGCGTCGCTGCGGAAACGGCGGCCGCGGCGCCTTCGAGGCGCAGATGCAGGACGCCGTCGCACCAGGCCGAGGCGGTGATCGGCAGCGGCTGGCCGCCCCAGCGGTTGAGGCTGGCCAGCGCCGCCTCCTGCGCCATGGCGAAGCGCAGCGTCTGCGTCGCCACGGCGAAGGGCAGCACCTTCAGCGAGACCTCGGCGATCAGGCCGAGCGTGCCGAGGCTGCCGGCGAGCAGGCGCGGCACGTCGTAGCCGGCGACGTTCTTCATCACCTGACCGCCGAAGGCGAGCAGGTCGCCCTGGCCGTCGAGCAGTTTGGCGCCGAGCACGAAGTCGCGCACCGCGCCGGCCTGCGCGCGGCGCGGTCCGGCAAGGCCGGCCACGACGCAGCCGCCGACCGTGGCGCCGGCGCCGAAATGCGGCGGCTCGAAGGAGAGCGCCTGGCCCTTTTCGGCAAGCGCCGCCTCCAGCTCGGCGAGCGGCGTTCCGCAGCGCGCGGTGACGACGAGCTCGGTCGGCTCGTAGGCGACGATGCCGGCGTATTCGCGCGTGTCGAGCCAATCGTCCGCCTCGCCGGCCACCGCCCGCCCGTAGAAATCCTTGCTGCCGCCGCCGCGCAGGCGCAGCGGTTTGCCGTCGGCCGCCGCCGCACGCACGCGCCCGGCCCATTGTTCAAGCACTGCCGTCATCAGAACCTCGGAGCGTCGGGAAAGTTGGAGGAAGTGCCGGGAACGGCGCCGGACAAGGCGCCGCCCTGCCCCGGCCGGCCGGTCTGCCGGTACTCGCGGCAGCGCGCGGCGGTCGGGATGGCCTTGCCGGGGTTGAACAGGCCGGCCGGGTCGAAGGCCGCCTTCAGGCGATGGAAGGCGTCGAGTTCGAGCGGCGTGAATTGCGCGCACATCTGGTTGATCTTCTCGACGCCGACGCCGTGCTCGCCGGTGATCGTGCCGCCGAGTTCGACCGACAGTTCGAGGATCTCGGCGCCGAAGGCGGTCGCGCGTTCGAGCTGGCCCGGCTGGTTGGCGTCGTACATCAGCAGCGGGTGCAGGTTGCCGTCGCCGGCGTGGAAGACGTTGGCGCAGCGCAGACCGTAGCGCGCTTCCATCTCGTTGATGGCGATCAGCATGCGCGCAAGGTTCTTGCGCGGGATGGTGCCGTCCATGCACAGGTAGTCCGGCGTGATGCGCCCGACCGCCGGGAAGGCGGCCTTGCGCCCGGCCCAGAACAGCAGGCGCTCGGCCTCGCTCTGCGAGACGCGGATCTCGGACGCGCCGCTCTTTTCGAGCACCGCCTTCATGCGGCCGATCTCCTCGGCGACCTCCTCCGGCGTGCCGTCCGACTCGCAGAGCAGGATGGCCTCGGCGTTCATGTCGTAGCCGGCGTTCACATAGGGCTCGACGGCGTGCGTCGCTTTCTTGTCCATCATTTCGAGGCCGGCCGGGATGATGCCGGCGGCGATGATGTCGGCCACCGCGTTGCCGGCCTTGGTCACGTCGTCGAAGGAGGCGAGGACGACCTGCGCCAGTTCGGGCTTCGGCGTCAGCTTGACGGTCACTTCGGTGATCAGCGCGAGCATGCCTTCCGAGCCGTTGATCAGCGCCAGCAGGTCGTAGCCCGGCGCGTCGAGCGCGGCGTTGCCGAACTCGACGACCTCGCCCTCGACGGTGAGGCCGCGCACGCGCAGGACGTTATGCACGGTCAGGCCGTACTTCAGGCAATGCACGCCGCCCGAGTTCTCGGAGACGTTGCCGCCGATCGTGCACGCGATCTGCGACGAGGGATCGGGCGCGTAGTACAGCTTGTACGGCGCCGCCGCCTCGGAGACGGCGAGGTTGCGCACGCCGGGCTGGACGACGGCGGTGCGCGCCAGCGGGTCGATACGCACGATCTCCTTGAGTTTGGCGAGCGAGACGACGACGCCGTCGCGGTGCGGCATGGCGCCGCCCGAGAGGCCCGTCGCCGCGCCGCGCGGCACGACCGGCACGCGCAGTTCGTGGCAGATGCGCAGCACGGCCTGCGCCTCGCCCTCATTCGCCGGCAGCGCGACGATCAGCGGCAGCTCGCGGTAGGCGGTCAGGCCGTCGCATTCGTAAGGGCGCAGGTCCTCTTCGTCGACGAGCAGCGAGCGCGGCGGCAGGACGGCGCGCAGGCGCGCGACGAGAAGCCGCCGGTCGACGTCGAAACGCGGAGCGGCCGGGGTGCTTTCAGTGCTCATGGGGCATCCTTGAGAAGCAGCGGAACGGGGAAAAGGAGGAAAGAAAAGGAGAAGGCGCCGACGTGCCCGGAGGCAAGCTAGCGGCCCTCTTCCGAGAGGTCGGTCGCGAGGTCGATGCCGACGCGCAGGGCGGCGCCGCGCAGGTGCTCCTGCGCGCAGCGGCGGGCGCGCGCCGGGTTGCCGGCGGCGATCGCCTCGAACATCGCGCGGTGCTCGGCCTGCGCCTCCTCGGGCAGCGTCTCGCGGCGGCCGGGATCGACCCAGGCGAGGCGGCGCGAATCGGAGAAATGGCGGCCGAGGAACTCGATCAGGCGATAGGCGTAGGTGTTGTGCGTGGCGGCGGCGACCGCCAGATGGAAATCGTCGTCGGCCTCGGAACCGTCGCTGCCGTCGCGGATCGCGTCGTCCATCGCCTGCAGGTGGCGCTGCATCGCCGCCACGTCCTCGGGAATGCGGCGGCGGGCGGCGAGTTCGGTGACCGAGGTCTCGATCATCGCGCGCAGTTCGAAGATGTCGCGCAGTTCGACGAGCGCCGGGCCGTCGCCCTGCCAGAAGCGGAAGTTGAGGCTCTTCGGCGCCTGCGCGACGAAGGCGCCGGAACCCTGGCGCGTCTCGATGCGGCCGTCGGCGCGCAGGCGCGCCACGGCTTCGCGCACCACGGCGCGGCTGACGCCGAAGGTCTCGGCGAGCACTTTCTCGGTCGGCAGCTGGTCGCCCGGCGCGAGTTCGCCGCGCGCGATCTTCGTTTCCAGCGCGTTGGACACTTCTTCGCTCAGGCGCGGGGCGCGAACGATTTTCTTCAGTTCGTTGATTCCCATGATCCGATCAGGTTGTCTGACAACTTGTAAAAAGAATACACCAAAGCACCGTTCGTGCAAATCGCCGGTATCGCATTCCGGCCGGCGCCGTCCGCCCGTTGACCTGCGTCAGATGCGCGCCCGGCGAAGCGTCGTAGGCTGGGCATACCTTTTCCCTCGGGGAGGATTTCCGCATGAGCGCCACCGATCTATTCCACTGGACCGACGAGTTCAGCATCAACATCCAGGAGGTCGACGAACAGCACAAGGTCCTCGTCGACCTGCTCAACCAGCTGCACACGGCCATCCGCGAGCATCACGGCACGGCCACCTCGCGCCAGATCCTCGACCGCCTGGCCGAATACACGCGCACGCACTTCCTGCTCGAAGAAAGCCTGATGCGCATGACGCACTACCCGGGCTTCGAGATCCACAAGCAGCAGCACGAGGACCTGATAGCGCAGGTGCGGGCCCTGCAGCACAAGCTCGACCACGAGAACGCAGCGATCACCTTCGAACTGCTGCACTTCCTCAAGAACTGGCTGGTGCAGCACATCAACGACAGCGACCGGCGCTTCGGCATGCACTTCCAGAAGGCCGGCCTCGGCCAGTACAGCGCGTGGTCGCAGGAAGTCGAGCAGACGATGCAGAAAAAGAAGTGGTGGTGGAAGTTCTGGTAGGCGCTCAGGCGCGCGGCAGCCAGCCTAAACCAGCCTCGGTGGCAGCCTCCATACCGGCCTCGGCGTCGTCCAGCGGCCGGTACTCGCAGCCGATCCAGCCGGCATAGCCGAGGCGCGCGAGCCGGTCGAACAGATAGGGGAAGTTGATCTCGCCCGTCCCCGGTTCGTGGCGGCCGGGGTTGTCGGCGATCTGGATGTGCGCGATGCGCGAGAAATTCGCTTCGAGCGTGCGCGTCAGGTCGCCTTCCATGATCTGCGCGTGATAGACGTCGTACTGCAGCCACAGGTTCGGCTCGTTCAGCTCCTCGATCAGCGCCAGCGCCTTGCGCGGCGTATCCAGCCAGAACCCCGGCATGTCCACGCGGCTGTTGATCGGCTCGACGAGCAGGCGGATGCCGTGCTCGCCGAGCCGGCGCGCCGCGTAGCGCAGGTTGGCGGCGAACGTGGCATGCACTTCGGCGCGCAGTTCGGCGCCATCGACCTCATCGTCGCTATCGGCGCCGGCCGGCGCGAGGCCGGCCAGGCAGTTGAGCTGCGTGCAGCCGAGCGTGCGCGCGTAGTCGATGCCCTGCTCGACGCCGGCGCGGAACTCGGCCTCGCGCCCCGGCAGGCAGGCGATGCCGCGCTCGCCGGCGTCCCAATCGCCGGGCGGCAGGTTGTGCAGCACCTGGACGAGGCCGTTGTCGCGCAGACAGCGCGCCAGTTCGTCGGCCGCCCAGGCGTAGGGGAACATGTACTCGACGCCCGCGAAGCCGGCGCGCGCGGCGCGCGCGAAACGCTCGGGGAAAGCGGCGTCGGCGAACAGGAAGCTCAGGTTGGCGCAGAAGCGCAGCGGCGGCAGCGGCGGGGGCATCGGAAATCCTCGGCTATAATCCCGAGCATTCTCGTCAGGAAATCAATCATGGGCAACCGTCTCTCGAAAATTGTCACCCGCACCGGCGACGCCGGCACCACCGGCCTTGGCGACGGCTCGCGCGTCGCCAAGGACAGCCTGCGCATCGAAGCGATCGGCGAGGTCGACGAACTCAACTCGACGCTCGGCCTGCTGCTCACCGAGGAACTGCCGGACGACATCCGCGAGGGGCTGACCGGCATGCAGCACGACCTCTTCGACCTCGGCGGCGAGCTTTGCATCCCGGGCATGAGCATCATCGGCCAGGCGCACGTCGACCGTCTGGAAGACCTCGTCGAGCGCTTCAACGAGGACCTGACGCCGCTCAAGGACTTCATCCTGCCCGGCGGCACGCGCGCCGCGGCCTACGCCCATCTGGTGCGCACCGTCGCCCGCCGCGCCGAGCGGCGCGTCGTGCATCTGGCCAACGGCGAGGACGTGACGACCGGCGCCGCCGGCGTCTCGGACTTCGCGCGCAAATACCTGAACCGTGTTTCCGACCTGATGTTCGTGCTCGGCCGTCTGCTCAACAAGGCCGGCGGCCGCGGCGACGTGCTCTGGGTGCACGGCAAGAACCGCGGCTACTGAGTCCGGCCGGCTCGCGGCGGGCGCTCCGCCCCGAGACGCCCGGCACCGCCGACGGCCGACGCCGTCAGCCGGTTTCGTCAGTCGGCTTTCTGCGCGACTTTCTGCGCGACCGCCGCACTCGGCTCGACCGTCGCGTAAATCCCGTTCAGCGCGGCCAGGAAGGCCGCGTGCACCTGCCCCGCCGGCACCTGCGCGCCGTCGTGCTCGAGTCCGCGCGTGGCGCAGGCGTCGCCGGCCACGCGGCAGCGGTAGCCGAGATCGAAGGCGGCGCGCACGGTGGCGTCCACGCACATGTGCGTCATCATCCCGGCCACCGCCAGTTCCTCGACGCCCAGTTTCTGCAGGGTCTCCTGCAGCGCCGTTTCGCGGAAGCTGTTGGGGAAGTGCTTGTCGAGCACCGGCTCGCCGGCCTGCGGCGCGACGCTTGCGTGAATTTCGGCGCCGGGCGTGCCGGGCAGGAAGAAGGTCGCGCCGGGGCGCACCGACTGGTGCCGGATGTGGATCACCGGCCGCCCGGCCGCGCGGAACGCGGCGAGCAGCTGTCCGGCGCGGGCGCCGGCGGCGTCGCTGCCGTCGAGCGTCATGGCGCCGCCCGGAAAGTAGTCGTTCTGGATGTCGATCAGCAACAGTGCGCTACGCATGGCCTTCTCCTGACTTGGCTAAAAACCGAGGGCGTCGCCCGCGCCGAGCAGCGTGGCGGCGCCGAGGACGGCGAAGATCGCCGCCGCGATGCCATGCACGAGGCGTACCGGCATGCGCGCGGCGATGCGGTCGCCGAACAGCACGGCCGGCACGTTGGCGAGCATCATGCCGAGCGTGGTGCCGGCGACGACGGCGAACAGCGCATTGTATTGCGCGGCGAGGGCGATCGTGGCGATCTGCGTCTTATCGCCCATTTCGGCGAGGAAGAAGGCGATCAGCGTCGTGCCGAAAACGCCGAAGCGCGCCAGTTTGGCGTCCTCCTCGTCGAACTTGTCGGGGATCAGCGTCCACACCGCCATCGCGATGAACGAGACGCCGAGCACCCAGCGCAGGGTCTGCGGGCCGAGCAGCGTCGTCACCCAGGCGCCGACGGCGCCGGCGAAGCCGTGGTTGGCGAGCGTGGCGACGAGGATGCCGAGGATGATGGGCAGCGGCCGGCGGAACTTGGCGGCGAGGATGAAGGCGAGCAGTTGCGTCTTGTCGCCGATTTCGGCGAGCGCGACGATGCCGGTCGAAACGAGGAAGGCTTCCATGAGGGTCCGGAGGGGTCGGGCGGTGGATTACCGATGACGCAATGCCCCCGCCCAACCCGGCTCGGGGCACCACGTCAAAGGTCTCGCCAAACCCAGCGGTCGGACGCACCATGGCCGGTCGGCCAAGTCTGTTGATGCGTCCCCTTCTCGAGCGGAAGGAGGCTACTCCCCAATGACAGGGCGCGATTGTACACGCAGTCGGCGCCGGGAAGCCAGCCGCGCCGCCACCGGCTCAGAAATAGGTGCAGTCGACGAAGCCGCGGCGGCCGACGCAGGTGCTCGTCATCGGATAGCCGCGCTGTACGGTGTCCTGCATCGACAGGCGCAGCACGCAGTCGCGCCACGCATCGGTGTCGCGCGCGAAGCCTAGCCTGACGCAGGCCGGTCCGTAGATCGCGACCATCCGGTCGACGTCGCGCTCGGCCTGCGCGGCGAGTTCGGCCTGCGTCGCGCAGCCGCCCAGCGCGGCGAGCAGCAGCAGGCACGGAAGCATTCGAATTCGCATGATCCACTCCTTTTCACCCTTTCACTCCCGGGCGACCGCGTCCGGTCCGCACTTTCGCCCGAACCAGAGACGGCCCCGGAGCGCTACAGCAGCGTAGACACCAGCGCAAACTGGTCGAGCGCCAACTGGGTCTGCAACAGACCGGCACTGTTGCCCTGGCCGAGCGAACCGAGCAGCAGAAGCTCGGAGAGGCCGAAGGCCGGGCTGTTGCCCGCCAGCCCGCCGCTCAGCGCCAGGCTATCCTCCAGCCAACTCCAGCGACTGAGCGCGCTGGCCGCGTCGGCCGCCTGCGCGAGATAGCCGTCGGCCTGCCCGGCGAAAGCGTCGGCCGCCTTGCCAAGCAGGGCGAAAGCGCCCGCCGGGTCGCTGGCGAAGGCGCTGCGCAGGGTCGCCAGATCGATGCCGAGGCGCTGCCCCGCGAACGCCGAAGATGCCGGTTCGAAGCGGATACCGAGCTGTTCGAGGCGCGTCAGCGTCGACTCGCCGTTGGCGTAGGTCGCGCCCACCTGCCCCGCCTGCGCGGCGGCGATCCGGCCGGCGAGCACGCCGCCGCCGAAGGCATCGAAAATCCCCTGCGCGCCGTCGGTCGCCTGTTGCAGGCCGTTGAAGGCGTCGACGAAATACTGGGCCTCGGCCGCCAGACTGGCGAGATCGTTGCCGAAATTCTGCCCGAGGCCGCTCTCAGCCTGCCCCGGACGCAGCGCGGCGAGCTGTTCCCGGAAGGTGGCGACGGCCGACAGCAGGCGTCCCGAGCCGGACAATTCGACGACGCTCGAATCCGTGCGCCCGAGGCCGAGCGCCGCGACGAGCGGCAACGACGACGAGACGCCGGCGAAGGACGAGATCGGCAGCGGTGCGAAGAGACTGCCGGAAGCGACGGGAAGGATGGATGCCATGGGCGAACCCCCTGGAGTCGCGGCCGCAACGGGCGCCGCGCACAGGAAGTTTGAGCGCACCGGCGGGGCAAAAGTTCGGCGCGCAGAAAGCGCGCCGGCGCCGAAGCCGGATCAGGCGATCAGCGGAGCAGCCAGAGCACCGTGAACAGCCAGCCGAGGAAGGCGCCGATCAGGTGCGGGTCGCGCAGCAGGGCGGCCGCGGGGTCGCCGCCGCCGCCGCGCCGATGGAGCAGGAAGAGGTAGCGGAAGACGCCGTAGACGACGAAGGGGACGCTGTAGATCAGGTGGCTGGTGCCGTGCATGGCGACCGTTTCCGGGCTGACCGTGTACAGGCTGTAGTTGACGATGGCGCCGGCCGCGCTGACCCCGATCAGCATGTCGAGCAGGGCCGGGTCGTAGTCGCTGAGCACCTGCCGGTGGCTGGCGCCGCGTCCGTCGAGCGCGGCCAGCTCGGCGCGCCGCTTGGCGAAGCCGAGGAAGAGCGTGATCATCAGGCCGCACAGCAGCAGCCAGTGCGAGGGCGCGATGCCGACGCCGAGCGTGCCGGCGAGGATGCGCAGCATGAAGCCGGCCGAGATGATGAAGACGTCGAGCAGGACGATGTGCTTGAGGCCCAGCGTGTAGCCGACGTTGAGCAGCGTGTAGCCGACGATGATGGCGAGCACCGTCGCCGACGCGGCGTAGGCCAGCATCAGCGCCGCCAGCAGACAGGCGCCGGCGAGCAGCAGCGCCTGCGTCGTGCTGACCGTCCCGGCGGCGAGCGGGCGATGGCGCTTGCTCGGGTGCGCGCGGTCCTGCTCGCGGTCGGCCAGATCGTTGATCACGTAGATCGCCGAGGCCGAAAGCGAGAAGGCGGCGAGCGCGAACAGCACGCGCACGACGAGCTGCGTATCGCCCCAGGCGTGACCGAAAAGCAGGCCGACGAGGACGAAGCCGCTCTTCACCCACTGGTGCGGGCGCAGCAGTTTGAGATAGGGGCGCAGCCCGCCCGCTCCGGGTCCGCTTCCGCCGGCATTCTCGTGGGTCATTCGTGGCTCACCTGGGCTCACTTCGCTTCCGGAAAGTAGCGCTCGCAGAACTCGCAGCCGCGCTGGGGCAGCCAGGCCGGGATGCGGTAGAAACGCTCGCGCACGCGCTTCAGTACGCGTTCATGATACACGGCATAATCGAAGCCCTGCCCGAGCACGACGGAGAAGCGCACGCCGTGCAGCGTGAAGTCGCGCACCTCGACGCTGCGGAAGAACGGCGCGTAGGCCGCGGCGTCGCTTTCGCTCTTGCGCAGGATCAGCACGTTGCGCCCGTCCTGCGCGCGCCAGTCGGTGAGGAAGTCGTCCTGGCGGGCGTGGAAGGAGCCCTCGCCGAAGACCGCGAAGGGGCGCGCCGCGTTGTAGGCCAGCGTTGCCGCCGCCGAATAGCTTTCCATGGCGAACAGGTAGTCGTCGGCATAGGGGCGCAGTTCGGCGAGCACTTCGTCGGAACGCACGGTGAGGACGATGCCGTCGTACAGGCGGCTCTGCTTCCAGGTTTCCAGCGGCAGCGCGACAACCGCGACGACGAGCGCCATATGCAGCGCGGCGAAGGCCGCCGACCAGCGCACGAGACGCGCGAGCGTCGCCCGCGGCAGCGCGACGGCGGCCGGCACGGCGAGCAGCGGCATGAAAGAGACCAGCCAGTGCAGGCCGACCGAGCGCGTCAGCGACATCGCGGCGAACACGCCGAGCGGCACCGCCGCCAGCCACCACGCGGCGTTCACTGCGGCGTCGGAGCGCAGCGCAGCGCGCACGGCGGCGCGCCCGCGCCACAGTGCGAAGAGCAGCCAGGGCGTCGCCAGATAGGCGAGCGAAGCGAGGTAGAGCGGCGGGTTCGGCCAGGCGAAGCCGGCGCCCTCGTTGCGGTTTATGAAGTTGAACAGGATGTTCACCCAGCAGTGGCCGCTGTTCCACCACAGGTTGTAGAGCGGCGCCGGCAGCGCGCCGGCGAGCAGGACGAGGAAACCCGCCCAGCGCGCGGCGTCGCGCCGCGCAAAAACGACGTGCGCGAGATAGGCGACGCCGAGCAGCGCGGCGAAATACTTGCCGAGGAAGGCCGCGCCGAGCAGCGCGCCGGCCGCGCCGTGCCAGGCGAGCGCCGCGCTGCGCCCGGCCGCGCGCAGGCCGGCGACGTAGGCGAGCACCGAGAGCAGGGTGAACAGGATGACCGGCGTATCGGTCGTGATCAGCACGTTCCACACGTTGGCCGGCTGCAGCAGGACGAGCAGCGCCGCCGCGCCGGCGCGCTCGCCGCCCTGCGGGCGCGCCAGCCACCAGGCGCCGGCGGCGAGGACGAAGGGCAGCAGCACGGCCGGCAGGCGCAGCCACCATTCGGCGCGCGCCACGGCGAGCAGGCCGCTGAGCCACCAGCCGACCATCGGCGGGTGGTCGTAGTAGCCGCCCGCCGGATGCTCGCCCCAGAGGACGAAGTAGGCCTCGTCGCCGGTCATCGGCAGGACGGCGGCGAACCAGAAGCGGAAGGCGACGAGAAGAAGCAGCCCGCCCCACAGGAGCGGCAGGCGACGCGCCGGCAGCATAGTGCTTATTGCGCGGCTTCGACCAGACGGCGGGCGCGCACGCCCTGCGCGAGGATATCGAGCACGGCGAGCGAGTCGTCCCAGCCGATGCAGGCGTCGGTGATGCTCTTGCCCGCTTCGAGCGGCTGCCCGGGGATCAGGTCCTGGCGGCCCTCGACGAGGTGCGACTCGACCATCACGCCCATGATGCGCTCCTCGCCGGCGGCGAGCTGGGCGGCGGTGTCCTTCGCGACCTCGACCTGCAGCTTGTACTGCTTGCGGCTGTTGGCGTGCGAGAAGTCGACCATGAGCCGCGCGGCAAGGCCGGCAGCGGCGATTTCGCTGGCCGCGGCGTCGACGTGCGCGGCGTCGTAGTTCGGCTCCTTGCCGCCGCGCAGGATGACGTGGCAGTCCTCGTTGCCGGTCGTCGACACGATCGCCGAGTGGCCGGCCTTGGTCACCGACAGGAAATGGTGCGGCGACTGCGCGGCGCGGATCGCGTCGATCGCGATGCGCACGTTGCCGTCGGTGCCGTTCTTGAAGCCGACCGGACACGACAGGCCAGAGGCCAGCTCGCGGTGCACCTGCGACTCGGTGGTGCGCGCGCCGATCGCGCCCCAGGCGATCAGGTCGGCCGTGTATTGCGGCGTGATCGTGTCGAGGAACTCGGTGGCGCAGGGCAGGCCGAGTTCATTGAGTTCGAGCAGCAGGCGGCGCGCGAGACGCACGCCCTCGTTGATGCGGAAGCTGTTGTCGAGGCGCGGGTCGTTGATCAGGCCCTTCCAGCCGACCGTCGTGCGCGGCTTCTCGAAGTACACGCGCATGACGATCAGCAGATCGTCGGCGTAGCGCTCCATCTCGGGTTTCAGCTTGCGCGCGTATTCGAGCGCGGTGTCGACGTCGTGGATCGAGCACGGCCCGATCACCACCAGCAGGCGGTCGTCGGCGCCGTGCAGGATGCGGTGGATGGCCTGGCGCGCGTTGTAGGTCGTCTGCGCCGCACGCGCGTCGACCGGAAATTCGCGGAAAACGTGAGCGGGCGGAACCAGCTCCTTGATTTCCTTGATGCGAACGTCGTCGGTATTCGGCTTGCTGTGCGGCGTCATGGTGCGTCCTTGGGCTCGATGGCTTGAAAAATGGAGTGCGAAAAGGGGTTCCGATTCTAGCGCGGATTACGCCGATTGTGCGGCGCAATAACCGTCTTCCCCCGCGCTTCGACACAGTGCGACGCCGCGCCCGCCCTCGCTCCCCCGCACCGGTGCAGTCCGGCGGCATGGCAATCCGCAAATCTTCTGCTACCTTGAATATGCTTTTGTTCTTCCCCTCGCGCACCCCGGTCCGCAGCGCGCGCAACAAGGAGACTTGCGATGAGCCAGTTCAAGCTCGGAGCGAAATCGCTCAAGGAACTCGACGGCGTGCATCCCGATCTGGTCGCCGTAGTCCGGCGCGCCATCGCGCTGACGGTGCAGGGCTTCGCGGTGCTCGACGGCCTGCGCAGCGTCGAGGAGCAGAAGCGCATGGTCGCCAGCGGCGCCAGCCAGACCATGGATTCGCGCCACCTCAGCGGCCATGCCGTCGATCTCGTGCCCTGGGTGAACGGCAAGCCGCGCTGGGAATGGGGGCCGATCTACCGGATCGCCGACGCCGTGCGCATCGCCGCGCGCGAACTGCAGGTACCGCTGCGCTGGGGCGCCGCCTGGGACATCGACTTCACGGCCAGCCAGAGCCTGCCGGAGAACATCGTCAGCGACTATGCGGCGCGCCGGCGCAAGGCCGGCAAGAAGGCTTTCCTCGACGGCCCGCATTTCGAGCTGCCGAAGGCGCTGTATCCCTGAACCTCGACGCCCCGATCAAGCGCACCGCGCTCCCGACGCCCTCCGCTTTACAGGAAACTGCCATGGCCAATCCCAACACGCCCTTCCATCCGATCATCTACGTGCGCGGCTACGCGATGACGCCGGGCGAGATCGACGCGACGACCGCCGATCCGTTCTGCGGCTTCAACCTCGGCTCGACGGTCTATCGCGCGGTGCCCGACAAGACGCGCCAGCCGCGCAAGTACATCTTCGAATCGCCGGTCGTCCGCCTCGCTTCCGACTTCGGCTACCGCGACGTGTACGAGGACGGCTACGACATCCTCGACCCGGAGTGGAGCGCCGACCCGGACAACCGCCTGGGCAGCCGCAGCATCGTCATCTACCGCTACTACGACGAGGCATCGCGCCTGCTCGGCATCGGCCGGACGCCGGAGATCGAGACCTTCTCGGCCAAGCTCGGCGAACTGATCCTGCGCGTGCGCGACCTCGTCTGCGCCAACCCGGAGAACGGCATCGCGCCCGACGACTTCCGCTGTCACCTCGTCGCGCACTCGATGGGCGGCCTCGTCTGCCGCGGCCTGCTGCAGAACCCGGCGAACGACAAGAAGAATGCGCGCCGCTTCGTCGACAAGTTCTTCACCTACGCGACGCCGCACGACGGCATCGAGATGGCCGGGATGAACACGCCGTCGTGGCTGTCGCTCGCCGACATGAACAACTTCAACCGCGGCGAGATGGCGCGCTACCTCGACCTGAAAGACGCCTACGCGGCGACCGGCAGCGTCGCCTGGCTGCCCGAGGAGCGCTTTCCGCCGGAACGCGTCTTCTGCATGGTCGGCAGCAACCGCCTCGACTACGAAGTCGCGCTCGGCGCCTCGCGCACCTTCGCCGGGCACGGCAGCGACGGCCTCGTGCGCATCGAGAACGCCACGCTGCAGGGCCTGAAGGCCGACGGCACGCCCGGCGCGCCGTGCGCCAAGGCCTTCGCCTACCGCGCGCACTCCGGCTACTTCGGCATCGTGAACAGCGAGGAGGCCTACCAGAACCTGACGCGCTTCCTCTTCGGCGACGTGCGCGTCGACGTCTGGGTCGACATCGACACGATCCGCCTGCCGCAGCAGGTGCAGCAAGCCGCCGGCGCCGGGCGCAAGGTCAACGCGCTCTACCAGTTCGAGGTGCTCGCCGCGCCGCGCGGCAAGCTCTGGTTCCTGACGCGGCGCACCGCCGAGGAAGACTCGGTCGCCTGCCTCGCGCACGCCGACTGGAGCGCGGCGCCGAAGAAGAACGGCTCGCTCTACCTGTCCTCCGTCTTCCTCGCCAACCGCGCGCGCGTCAATCCGCAGCACCGCTCGCTGGCCTACAGCCTCGCGCTCGGCGTGCGCGTCCCGGACTACGAGATCGACCGCAAGCTGTGGATCAACGAGCACTACGAGGGCGGCTACCTGTTCCGCAATGCGCTCACCCTCGAAATGGTCCCGCCGGCGGCGAAGGGCGAGAAATGGCAGGTCAGCTACGCCTGGCAGAACCAGGGCAGCGTCAACGCGGACACCGGCATCGACGCCAAGAGCATCCGCGGCGGCAAGGTCGAAGTGCGCATTCCCTTCGACAGCCAGACGACGCCGGGCATTAGCGGCCGCCTGCGCTTCGTCGTCACGGCCTGGAACGCCGACGCCGCGCAGACGGAATGAGGGGGCCAGAAAGCAAGGCCGCCGCCGGCGCACCGGCCATCGCGCGACGGCTCATTGCCTTCCGCAGCGACCGCCGCCGCGCGCACGCCGGCCTTGGCAGCCGCGCGCCCGACAGGGCTTAATGTTCGACATCGCCCATGGAATCACGAGCCCACGATGACAACCGCCCTGCGCCGCAGCCGCGCCCTGCTTCACGCCTTCACCCTCCTGCTCATTGGCGCCCTCGGCGGCGCGGCCGGCGCGCAGGAGGCGGCCACGGTCGTCGACATTCCGACGCGGCCCGGCATCACGCAGCGCCTACTCGTCCTCGGGCCGCCGGACGCCAGGGCGGCGGTCATCCTGCTTGCCGGCGGCCACGGCGGGCTGCAGATTTCCTCCGCCGACACCTTCGGCTGGGGCGCCGGCAACTTTCTCGTCCGCACGCGCCAACTCTTCGCCGAACAGGGTCTGCGCGTCGTCATCCCCGACGCGCCGTCCGATCGCCAGAGCGCGCCCTACCTCGCCAACTTCCGCCAGACCGCAGAACACGTCGCCGACCTCCAGGCCGTCATCGCGTGGACGCGCGCGCAGACCAAAGCTCCGGTATGGCTGGTTGGCACCAGCCGCGGCACGCAATCCGCCGCTTTCGTCGCCACCGAACTCGCGGCGCCCGACGGCCCCGACGGGCTGGTGCTGAGCGCGACCATCCTGAGCGATCCACGGGCACGGCCGGTGCCGGCGCTACCGCTCGACAGGCTGCGCATCCCGGTACTGGTCGTCCATCATGAACAGGACGCCTGCAAGCGCTGCGCCTTCGCCGACATCCCGCGCCTGATGGAGAAGCTGGAAACGGTACCGCGCAAGCAACTGCTTGCCCTCCAGGGCGGCCGGAGCCGCGGCGATCCATGCGAGGCCTTCGCCTACCACGGCTTCAACGGGCTGGAGCGCGAGGCGGTGACGCAGATCGCCGCCTGGATCCTCGCCGCGCCCTGAGCGTCGCCGGCGCCCCTTGCATGGACAGGCGCGGGCCGCGCAGGGACAATGGAGGCCGGCCGCGCCGCCCGGCGCGGCGCCAATCCCGGGCTTCGCGCAATGGAATTCATCGTCCGCTACTGGTCGTCCCTGCTGCCCGAGGCGCCGGCCGACCGGGACCGCCCTCCGGACGCCGAGCCGCACTGGAACGACTACTCGATCCACCCGGCCAGCAAGCTCGGCCTGCACAACGCGCTGCTCGCCGTGCACGACCGCCTCGAAATCCTCGCGGCGCACGGCGGCAGCTACGACTGCGCGGTCTTCGTGGCGGAGAACGGCGGCTCCGAGCGGCTGGCGCCGGAAACCGCCGACCGCCTGTTCGCCGCCCTGCCGCGCGGCGAGGTCAAATGGCTGGACATCCTTCACTGCCTGCTGCCGGAACCGCCGCGCCACGCCGCGCGGCCCGTGCCCGCCCCGCGCGCCACGCCGGCGCCGCGCGCGCAGCTGCCGCTGTTCCCGCACACCCACACGCTCTACGACGACCTCGACGTTGTCGAGCACCGGCTCGATATCGAAATCGGCTGACGCCATCCGGGAAACCCCGATACCCGTCGTCGAAGCGATGCTGGAATTCCTTTCGGAGCTTCTCGTCCGGAGCGTTTTCTACTGCACGGGGAAAACGCTGCTGTTGATCGGCTCGCAAGGCCGCTGGCGCGGCGCGACCTTGCGCAGCGGAAAGAAGATCGCCTTCCCGGCCTGGAGCGCTTACGTCGGGAAAGCCGGCGGGCGACGCATCGTCAGCGTCGAAGGCCAAGCCATGTTCGGCGCGATGTTCTACGTCGTTTTGCTGATTGGCTTCGTCGCCCGCAGTTCGGGCTGAGGCCCGCGCCGCAAAAAACGACGAACCCGGCGGCGCTCAGCGCGCCGCCAGCCGCCACAGCGAGGTCGTCTCGGCGGCGCGCGCCGCGTGCAGCGGGTCGCCGGGATCGCTCGCCTTGGGGTGTCGCGGACGCACGTCGCTGCGGCCGAACACCGTGAGGCCGGCGGCGTCGATCAGCGCGAGCAGTTCGGCGCGCGGGCGCAGGCCGAGATGCTCGGCGAGGTCGGAAAGGATCAGCCAGCCCTCGCCGCCGGGCGCGAGGTGCGCCGCGAGGCCGGCGAGAAAGCCGCGCAGCATGCGGCTCTCCGGATCGTAGACGGCGTATTCGACGGGCGAGCTCGGGCGCGCCGGCACCCACGGCGGATTGCACACGACGAGCGGCGCCTGCCCGGCGGGGAAGAGGTCGGCCTGCACCGTCTCGACCTGCCCGCCCAGGCCGAGCCGGTCGATGTTGGCGCGGGCGCAGGCCAGCGCGCGCGGATCCTGGTCGGTCGCCAGCACGCGCGCGATGCCGCGCCGCGCCAGCACGGCGGCCAGCACGCCGGTTCCCGTGCCGATGTCGAACGCCAGGCTGGATTCGGCGAGCGCGGCGGGCAGCGGCGCCTCGGCGACGAGTTCGACGTATTCGCCGCGCACCGGCGAAAAAACGCCGTAGTGCGGATGGATGCGCGCGCCGAGCGCCGGAATGGCGACGCCCTTCTTGCGCCATTCGTGCGCGCCGATCAGGCCGAGCAGTTCGCGCAGCGAGGCGACGCAGGGGCCGTCGGCCGGCCCCCAGGCCTCCGCGCAGGCGACCCGGGCATCGGGCGCGCGACGCAGCGGAATGCCGTAATCGCCGTCGAACGGCAGGAGCAGCATGCCCAGCGTGCGGGCGCGCTGCGACTGGGCCAGCCGGTGCCGGTGAAAGGCGTCGGCGGGGGCCGGCGGCGCGGCGGCCGCCCCACCCTGGCGCGCCTTGCGCTGCGGCTTGCGCTCGCTGCGCCGGGCCATCGCCTGCAACAGCTGCCGCGCGTTCTGGAAATCGCCGCGCCAGAGCAGCGCGCCGCCTTCGCAGGCCAGGCGCCAGGCGGCATCGGCGGTCATCGTGTCGTCGGCGACCGTCACCCGGATCGGCGGCGGCAGGCCGCTTTCCGAACGCCAGCGCGCGACGTGTTCGACGCCGCCCTCCTGCCAGCGGATTTGCGGAAATGCGCTCATGCCGCCTCCGCGCGCGGCGCCGGCGGGCAGGACAGCGAATGCGCTGCGAGGGAGAGGAAACGGGAGCTTGGCAAGGTATGGGCGTCCGGGAGAGGTGGCCGGAATTGTACGGGGGCGGCGGAGGAACGCCAAACGCAGGCGGCGCAAGGCAAAGCGGCCGGCCGCCCAGGCATTGGGCGCCGGCCGCCGGAAGCGCGTTCGACCCGGCGGACGCCGCCGGGCAGGCAACGCCCTTAATGCGTGATCACACGACCGTAGCGCTCGCGCTCCAGCTGCTGCAGGTAGCGCTTCTCGCTCTGTATCTGCTGCTGCCGCTGCGACTGCTCCTGGCGCTGGCGCCTTTCCTCTTCGCGCAGCGCCTGTTGCTGCTGTTGCATTTCGAGCTGCCGCTGCTGCATTTCCTGGCGCTGCGCCATCGCCGATTCGCGCTCGAAGTGTTGCTGATCCATCCTGAGCTGGCGGTCGTCGACCTGGTTGATCGATTTTTCGAGGATCACGTCCTGCACCTGCGCGTTGTGGTTCTGCCGGTCTTCCTCGACCTGCACCGCCTTCATCAGCACCTTGTGTTCGTGCTCGATGCGCAGGCGCTCGCGCTCCTTGACGCTGTTGCTGTAGAGGTAGAGGCCGAGCAGCGCAATGGCCCCGACCACGGCGATCTTCGCGATGCCGAAGCCGCCTCCGGGAGTGCTTCCGGCACCGGTGCTTGCTCCGAACGCCGTGGCAGCGGACTGCGCATGAAAGGTTTCCGGTGCGAACAGCTTCTGGTTGTAACGCTGGCGCGCCACCGGGTTCGACAGCACGGCGTAGGCTTCCTTGACGGCCACCAGTTGATTGCCGGCCTCCTCGGCGGAGAGGCCGCCGGCCCCGCTCTGCAGTTTCGCCAGAAAGGTGGCGTAGGCCGACTCGATCTGGGCCGTCGTGGCCTCGGGCGTCAGACCGAGAATCGAATAAAGCGTTTTCATTTTTCCCCTTGTTATCCCCTGAGCGCTACTGCCCGGACATCCTGTTTTTTTGGCGAACCGATTCCCGGACGGCATCTTTTCACTCCCCGAGGAAACCCGTCAAGAAAATTGTGCGGAGCAACGTGCAGACGGCACCTCGCCCACGGCGGGCTCGCCCCGGCGAGCGGCGGATTTCGGCAATACGCCTTCGGGCGGTAAAATCCGCGCATGACCGAAAACGCAACGCCCCTCACTCCCTTGCCCCCGAACGCCGCCGAAGGCAACGAACTCACCGAGTCCGACGAATCCTGCGACATCTTCGAAGCGCGCCTGTGGCGCCAGAAGGGCTGGACCGCCCGCGTCATCAAGAACGAGGACGACGAAGGCTGGGCCGTCGAAATGATCAAGGACGGCGAAGCCGATCCCGCGCTGGTCGGCCCGTGGACCATGGGCCGCGACAAGAAGAACCCGAAGCCGCTCGACGCGGCGGCCTTCGCCACCCTCGTCAAGACCGCCGCAGAAGTGCTGCGCCGCCACGAGCAGCAGCTGTACGCGGCGCTGCACAAGGAATTCACGCTGGACACGCCGGCCGGGCGCATCCGCGTCACGCTCGACATCGTTCCCGACGAATACGATCCGCACGCCCTGCTCGCCGCCCATGATGCCGCCGGCGACGAGCTCGCACAGGTGCGCGTGGCGCCCGACTTCAAGCTCAGCGCGGCGCGCGCCGGCGCCTGGATCGCCGACGACTACCGCAAGCCCGGCTGAGCGCAGAGGCAGCCGCTCCGTCCGCCCGCATTCCCCGCATTCCCCGCATTCCCCGCATTCCCCGCATCGCCCGCATCACCCGCTCCGTCCACACGGGGCGACGCGGCCCGGGCGGGCACGCTTCCGACGCCGGCCCTGCCGCCGCGCTCACGCAAACCTGCGCCCCCTCCGGGCCGCCCGTCAGCGCACCGGTGCCGCCAACTGCCGTCGTCCGCCTGGCGGACGAGCGCCGGGAGATTGCGCCGGACGCCACGCGAGCGGATTGAGCGAACCGAACGAATTGCGCAAATCGACGGACGGGCGGGCCGGGCCGTGTATAGTCCGCCTTCGGCCCGACAGCCCGATCCGCAGCGCGCCCTTCCGCCACGAACATCGCACGGCGTGCACACGACAGGCGCGCTGCGCCCCCGCTGTTCCATCCCCGTTCCGCCCCGCGCAACGGCACCACTTCCCGCCCTTCATGCCGCTACAGCACATCGTCCCCGCCGATTATCCCGCCCTGCTCGCCGAAAAGGTCGCCCTGTTCGCCGCGGACTTCGCGCCCTACGGCGTCGCCCAGCCCACGGTGATCGCATCCGCGCCGCTGCACTACCGCCTGCGCGCCGAATTCCGCATGCTCCACGACGCGCAGCGCCGGGTGGACTACGCGATGTTCGCCGCCAGCGACCCGAAGCAACCCGTCGCCATCGACCACTTTCCGGTCGTCGCCGAGCCGATCTACGCGCTGATGCCGCGCCTGCGCGAACTGCTGCAGGCCAGCAACACGCTGAAGGACAATCTCTTCCAGGTCGATTTTCTCGCCACCCTGAGCGGCGAACTGATGGTCACGCTGATCTACCACCAGCCGCTCGGCAAGCGCTGGGAAGCCGCCGCACAGGGGCTGGCCGAAACGCTGGGCGTGCAACTGGTCGGCCGCAGCCGCGGACGCAAGATCGTGATCGGCCGCGACTGGCTGCTCGAAAGCTTCGAGCTGAACGGCCGCGCGCTGAGCTACCGGCAGATCGAAGGCAGCTTCACGCAGCCGAACGGCGGCGTGAACCGCCAGATGCTGGCCTGGGCCTGCGCGCAGGCGGCCGGCCTGGGCGGCGACCTGCTCGAACTGTACTGCGGCAACGGCAACTTCACCGTCGCGCTGGCGCCGCTCTTTGAACGCGTGCTCGCCACCGAAGTCAGCAAGTCCGGCGTGCAGGCGGCGAGCCACAACCTAGCCGCCAACGGCCTCGACAACGTCGCCGTGGTCCGCCTCTCCAGCGAGGAAATCAGCGCCGCGCTGGCCGGCAGCCGGGACTTCAGTCAGTTGAAGGAAATCGACCTCGCCGGCTACCGCTTCTCGACGCTCTTCGTCGACCCGCCGCGCAGCGGGCTGGACGAACGGACGCTCGAACTGGCGCGCGGCTTCGAGCACATCCTGTACATCTCGTGCAACCCGCAGACCCTGCTCGCCAACGTCGCCGCCCTGCACGCCACGCACGCCGTCAGCGCCGCCGCCGTCTTCGACCAGTTCCCCTACACGCACCACCTGGAAAGCGGCCTGCTGCTGACGCGGCGTCCGGCGCAATAGGCCAAACGCGATAGCCCGCGCGCTGGCCGGCGAAACAAGCCAGAGCACTGCAGCAGCGCCCGCCGGCCGCTAACCGGCGGCGGTCGCCGCATGCGCGTCGGCCAGCGCATTGCCGCGGCACTTGCCGTGCCCTTTGACCCAGCACAGCGCGGCGTCGGCCAGCGTCTCCGCCAACCCCTCGCGACACCCCAGGGCCGCCCACATCCTGCCCAACGCCGGCTCCTGCGCCAGCCCCGACGCCTTGGCGCGCTCCAGCCGCAGCACCGCGTCCTGGTTGTCGGCGAACAGCGCCAGCGGCCGCCCCGGGAAATGCGCCCGCGCCTGCGCCAGCCCGAACAGCGCCGCCTGCAGCTCCAGTTCGTTGCTGCCGGCCGCCGGCACGCTGCACGTCGCGACCTGCGGTGCGACGCCCTCCCCATCGAACAACACCGCCGCCAGCCCGCCGTGCCGCTTCAGGCTGGCATCGCTGAACACCAGCAGACAGCCGTCGAAGCGGCCGGCGTAGCGCGGAGGCAAGGGACCGTCGGAGAGAGCGATGGGGCGAGGCGGCGATTTTTTCCGTTTTGGGGGCATAAGGGTAGCGAGGCTGTCGCGCGTGCGGCGAAGGATAGGCAGCGTATTTGATCGACGCATTGAAACCCGCGGGTTCGGTGCTCA
Source organism: Candidatus Accumulibacter sp. 66-26 (assembly GCA_001897745.1). GTDB lineage: Bacteria > Pseudomonadota > Gammaproteobacteria > Burkholderiales > Rhodocyclaceae > 66-26. The sequence continues at coordinate 23,675 of MKUH01000031.1, read as the reverse complement.
TGGCGCATTTGCAATTTGCCTGCATCCAGCTATTTTCCGCCGGTCATGAAATTAACCGATAACGCTTGCTCACCAAAACGGCAGTTATTTCCGGTACGCCATTTTCTCTTCTGGAACCGACCTGCCCAAAGGATTTTCAAGAGCGATCACCGGAAACTCGCCCTTTTCGTCCAGATAGCGGTCAGTAAGGCAATCTACCCAAGCGGGGCTGGTAACCAGGACAGGGTTCAAACCCACCGTCCAGTCAAACTGATATCGCCCCCGCAAGCAGGCATCCCCGTGTACGCGCCACAGAGGGCGTGCTGACGATCAACGCCTGTTCCTACCGGCTCTGCGCCCGACAAGCGCAAGCAACTCTGAATGATGGGCTGGCGTAGCAGCGGAAAAAAAGGGACGTATTCCGGACTACGGCGCCCGCACAAGCATTGCCCGCCGACCGATCCCGATGGCATGATGGCGCCCTCGTTTGCAAATGGCATCGCCATCAGGAAAGGGAAACAACCGTGAAGAAATCCGTCGCAATCGCACTCGCCGCAGGCGCGCTGGTACTGGCCTATCCGGCTGCGGCCTGGATGCTCGGGCGGCAGGTGGAGGCGGCGCACGCCGAGCAATACCGCCTGCTCGCCGAGCAGCCTTATACGAAAGTCGTCGCGCGCGACTACCAGCGCGGCCTGTTCGGCGCGACCGAGACGGTGACCATCGAACTGCTGGGCGACCTCCTGCGCGACTTCGCCAAGGCGCGCAACGTGCCCGCAGCCCCGGCGGCGCCGACGGAAACGCCCCAGCCCTTGCGCCTGACGCTGCGCAGCACCATCCAGCACGGCCCGCTGCCCGGCCTGACGACGCTGGCGGCGGCGGTCGCCGACAGCGAGCTGACGGTCGAAGGCGAGCCCGGAGAGAAGCTCGCCGCCGTGCTCGGCGGCCAGAAGCCGCTGCTGGCGCATACCGAATACCGCTTCACCGGCGGCGGCGTCAGCCGCATGAGCAGCCCGGCGTTCGCCGTCGACTTCCCGGCCGACGCCGAAGGCAAGACGAGCAGCGCGGCCTGGGACGGCATCCGCATGAGCGTCGACTTCGCCAAGGGCATGCGGCACTACACGATGCAGGCCGAGGCGCCGCGCCTCGAGATCAAGGACAGCGCTGGCCTGCGGGTACTGCTGAGCGGCCTGCGCCTGGACGGCGAGCAGCAGCGCATGTTCGACGACGAGCCGCTGCTCTACGCCGGCACGCAGAAGTTCACGGTGGCCCAGTTCGAGGTGGCGAACGGCAAGGAGGACGGCGAAGCGCTGCTGCTCAAGCAGGTCGTCTACGACGTGGCGATGCCGGCGAACGGCGACTTCCTCGACATCGTCGCGCGGACGGGGGCGGAAACCGTGCAGTTCGGCGCGCACGACTACGGTCCGGCGCACTACGATTTCTCGTTCAAGCATCTGCACGCGCGCACGCTGGCCAAGCTGCACCGCGCCTTCATGAAGCAGTCCGCGGACCCGGCCGCGCTCGCCGCCGGCGAGGCCAACCCGGCGAAGATGCTGGCGCCGCTCGCCGAACCGGCGCTGGAGTTGCTCAAGTACAGCCCGGAGATCAGCGTCGACCGCGTCAGCTTCCGCAGCCCGCACGGCGAGGCGCTGATCGCCGCGCGCGCGCGGCTCGGCGAACTGAAGCCCGAAGAAATAAGCAACCCGCTCGTGCTGCTCGGCAAGCTCGACGCCAGCGCCGACATCGCACTGCCCGAAGCGCTGCTCGCCGGACTCGGCGGCAAGGGCGAAGCCGGCGCCGAGGAGGTCGCGATGCGCGAGGCGATGTTCCAGCAGCAGCTCGCCGGCTTCGCCGAACAGGGCTACATCCAGCGCGACGGCGGCGTGCTGCGCACGAAGATCGCCTTCGCCAACGGCAAGCTGACGATCAACGGCAAGCCCTTCAATCCGCTGACGATGGGCGGCGAAGCGCGCCCGACCATGTAGGCGGGGCGCCGGACCGGCCTACCAGCCCCAGAACATGCCGCGCCGCGAATACGGATAAATCGGATAGGGGCGCAGCGGCCCGTAGAAGGCCGGGCCGCAGAAGGGATCGACGGCGCTGCGCGCGCGCTGGCGCTCCTGCGCGACCTCGGCGCTGCACTGCTGGTCGCGCTCGACGAGCATTTGCGTCAGGTCGGCGCGCAGCGCCTTCTCGCGGTCCTCGTGGATGGCCTGCAGGACCGGCAGCGGCAGGCCGCGCGCGTGCAGGTCGACGACCTGCCCCGGCGCCAGGTCGAAACGCGCGCCGGACTGGCGGAAGCGCGCGACGATGGCCTCCGGCGTGCTGCCGGCCTTCGCCATGGCGACCAGATCGTCGAGAGAAAGCTTGGGCGCATCGGGCGCCAGCCGCGCCATGTCCTCGACCGAAAGGCGGGCGAGCCTCGGCGTCGACGAACCGTCCGGCGGTATGCCGGCGCATGCGCCGAGCAGCAGCGCCAGCGCGCCGGAAGCGGCGAAGCGCAGGGGCTTTACGGAAAAGATCGCCGCGCGCTTCGCTGCGGCGGGGTTTGCGGCGGGACGTTCGACGAGGTTTGCAGCAGCGGGCATCAGGCACTCCATCCGGACCGGGCGAGGTGAAGCGAAACGAGAGCGTCGCGTCGCACCGCGCCAGACCGCCGGCCCGGCGAGCCGCGCCCTATTTCGGCAGCCGCTCGTAGAGGCCGACGACGTTCTCCATGACCTCGAGTATACGCTCGCTGGTCGTCGCCACATTGGTCGCCAGACGCTTGTCGCCGCTGGCGCGCTGGTCGAGCGCGTTCTCGAAGAAGAACCACTGCTGCGCGACGAGCGCCAGTTCGTCGCGCAGCGCCGGCGTGTTGACCGGCGCTGCGGCGAGTTCCTGCAGAGCGGCGGCGAATTCCTTGCGCGCCTTGTCGATCTCGCCGGCGGCCTGCGCACCCCCGATGTTCCAGCCCGCCGCCTGGTAGAACTTGGCCATGCGCTGGGCCAGCATGCGCTGGCGGCCGGAAATGTTGAGCAGGCGCCCGGCCGTCGTGCCGGCATGCTTTTCGAGCTGCTGCGTGCCCTGGTGCGCGAGGGCCAGCACCTCCTCGGACAGGTCGAGGACCTTCTTGCCGTTGGCCTGGTTCGGCGCGGCGCCGACCAGGACGTCCTTGTAGCCGAGCCACGATTTTTCGAGCTTCAGATACGTTTCCCGGATTTCGGGCGTCGGCGCGTAGTTCTTCAGTTCGACGAGCTGGCGGTCGAACTGCGAGATCGAACTGTAGAGGGTGCGCATCGACTGTTCGGGGGCGATGCCCTGCCCGAGCTGGAAATAGGACTTGGCGATGCGCTGCGAAAGCATGCGCTGGCGCCCGGCCTTGTTGATCGCCGCGTTGACGTCGGCGATCTGCGCGTAGGCGCTGCCGCCGAGGGCGTCGATCAGGAAGGCGAAAACGAAGCCGACGAGCAGCCCGCAGATTGTTTTTCTCATGGTGTCCCCATCGCCGCGCTCCGCGCGCGCGTCCTTGTGTCGCCGGGCTAGCCGCCCAGCTTTTCGAACATGCCGGTAATCGTGTCCATCGTGTCGAGCACGCGCTCGCTGCTCGTCGCCACGTTGGCGGCGCGCGTCCGGCGGTCGCCCGGTTCGCGCGCGTCGAGTGCGTGTTCGTATTGCTGCCAGTGACGGTGCGCCAGTTCCAGCTCCTCGCGGATCGCCGGCGTCGTCGCCGGCGCGCCGGCCAGCGCCTTGAGGCCCATGGCGAAGGCGCGCCGGCTCTTGTCGAGTTCAGCCGCGCCGCCGGCCGGCGCGACGCCCCAGACCTGCGCCAGATAGAACTTGGCGATACGCTGCGAGAGCATGCGCTGGCGCCCGGCGACGCCGACCAGCGGGCCGCTCTCGCTGCCGGAAGTGGAAACCAGTTGCTCGGTGCCGGCGTGCGCCAGGCGCAGCACCGACTCGCTCAGTTCGAGCACCTTGCGGGCGCCGTCTGGGCTGGGCACGCTGCCGATCAGCACGTCCTTGTAGGCCAGCCAGTTCTGTTCGAGCTGCAGGTAGGTGTCGCGGATTTGCGGGGTCGGCGCGAAGTTCTTGAGTTCGACGAGCTGGCGGTCGAAAAGGGCGATGGCGCCGTCGAGCGTGCGCTTCGAGCGTTCGAGATCGACGCTCAGGCCGATCTGCAGATAGGCCTTGGCCATGCGCTGCGAGAGCATGCGCTGGCGGCCGGCCTTGTTGATCGCCGAATTGATGTCGGCGATCTGCGCCTGCGCGAGACTGCCGAAAGCCATGAGCAGCGCCAGCAGGGCGATGCGCACGACGTGGGCCAATCCGGCATCCCCGCTCCGACGTTCCATCCGCGCTCCATAACAGGCCGATCTTGCGCCGGCGGGTTATTCAAAAGGAGTAACTGGCGGACTCTAAGCGATATCCGGAGCGGGAATTATGATTTGCATCAAGTCGAAAAAATAGATCAGGCGGTGCCGCCGACGGTCAGCCCGTCGATGCGCAGCGTCGGCTGGCCGACGCCGACCGGGACGCTCTGCCCGTCCTTGCCGCAGGTGCCGACGCCGGGGTCGAGGCGCATGTCGTCGCCGATCATCGAGACGCGCGTCATCGCCTCCGGGCCGTTGCCGATCAGCGTCGCGCCCTTCACCGGGTAGGTCACCTTGCCGTTCTCGATCATGTAGGCCTCGGACATCGAGAAGACGAACTTGCCGTTCGTGATGTCGACCTGGCCGCCGCCGAAGTTCACCGCGTAGATGCCCTTCTTGACCGACTTGATGATCTCCTCAGGACGCTTGTCGCCGGCCAGCATCGTGGTGTTGGTCATGCGCGGCAGCGGCAGGTGGGCGAAGGATTCGCGGCGCCCGTTGCCGGTCGGCGCGACGCCCATCAGGCGGGCGTTCAGGCTGTCCTGCATGTAGCCCTTGAGGATGCCGTCCTCGATCAGCACGGTGCGCTGCGTCGGATTGCCCTCGTCGTCGATGTTGAGCGAGCCGCGGCGGTCGGGAATCGTGCCGTCGTCGACGACGGTGACGCCCTTGGCGGCGACGCGCTGGCCGATGCGGCCGGAGAAGGTCGAGCTGCCCTTGCGGTTGAAGTCGCCCTCGAGGCCGTGGCCGACCGCTTCGTGCAGCAGGATGCCGGGCCAGCCGGAACCGAGCACGACGGTCATCGTGCCGGCCGGCGCCGGCCGCGCATCGAGGTTGGTGAGCGCCTGATGCACGGCCTCGCGCGCGTAGGTGCGCAGCACCTCGTCGCTGAAGAAGCGGTAGTCGGTGCGCCCGCCGCCGCCGGCCGAGCCCTGCTCGCGCCGGCCGTCGGCCTCGACGATGACGGTGAGCGAGACGCGCACGAGCGGACGCACGTCGGCGGCCAGCCGGCCGTCGCTGCCGGCGACGAGGATCACCTCGTACTCGCCGGCGATGTGCGCCATGACCTGCGCGACGCGCGGATCCTCGGCGCGCGCGTAGCTTTCGAGGCGTTCGAGCAGCTTGACCTTGGCCGTCGCGTCGAGCGAGGCGAGCGGGTCGTGCGGCACGTAGAGCGCGCGCCCGTTGCGCTTCCTGAGCGCCGGCACGCGCCGCTGCTGCCCGGCCGCGGCGATCGCACGCACGGCCTGCGCAGCGTCGCCGAGCGCACCGTGGCTGATGTCGTCGGAGTAGGCGAAGGCCGTCTTCTCGCCGGAGATCGCGCGCACGCCGACGCCCTCGTCGATGTTGAAGCTGCCCGACTTGACGATGCCCTCTTCGAGGCTCCACGCCTCCGAGCGGCTGTACTGGAAGTAGAGGTCGGCGTAGTCGACGTCGTGCGCCATGATCGTGCCGAAGAGCTTCGTCAGGTCGCCGGCATCCAGACCGTAGGGCGTGAGCAGGGTCTTCTCGGCCTGCAGGAGAAGGGAGGAGGATTTCGATGCGGCTTTGGCGGTCATGGATTTTCCGTTGTGGCTGTGTTGCGCGTGGAGGCGCGTTGTAACGTCGGGGGCGCTCACATCACGCGATGCTTGAGCGCCGGCAGGCTGGCGCGGATTTCGGCGATCTGCGCGTGGTCGAGTTCGCCGATCACGATGCCCGGGCCTTTCAGCTTGCGGTCGACGATGTTGCCCCAGGGGTCGATCAGCATGCTGTTGCCGTGCGTTTCGCGGCCGTTCTCGTGCCGTCCGCCCTGGCCGACGGCCAGCACGTAGCACTGGTTCTCGATGGCGCGCGCGCGCAGCAGGATTTCCCAGTGCGCGCGGCCCGTCGTTTCGGTGAAGGCGGCCGGGATCACCAGCAAGTCTGTGACACCGAGCGCGCGATAAAGCTCCGGAAAGCGCAGGTCGTAGCAGATCGACAGGCCGACGCGGCCGAACGGCGTGTCGAAGGCGACCGGCTGGCTGCCGGCTTCGATCGTCGCGCTTTCGTTGTAGCGCTCGGCGCCCTTCTGGAAGCCGAACAGGTGGATCTTGTCGTAGCGCGCGACGCGCTCGCCCTGCGGATTGTAGGCGACGCTCGAATTGAGCACCTTGTTCGGGTCGCTCGCGATCAGCGGCATCGAGCCGCCGATCAGCCAGATGCGGTGGCGGCGCGCCGTCTCGGCGAGAAAGTCCTGGATCGGCCCGTGCCCGTCGGCCTCGCGCACCTTGACCTTGTCGCCCTCGCTCATGCCCATGATGGCGAAATACTCGGGCAGCGCGACGAGCTCGGCGCCCTGCGCGACGGCTTCGGCGATCAGGCGCTCGGCGGTGCGCAGGTTGTCCTCCACGCGCGGCGTGGAAATCATCTGCACGGCGGCGATACGCGCGTTCTTCGGCGGGCGCGGCGCGTGCGGATTGTCATGGGGTGGCGTCATGGGCGGCTCCGGACGGGTTGGACAGATTCGGCAGGCGCTGACCGGCGGCGGCCGGCACCTCGGAACGCGACAGCTTCTCGACCTTGGGATCGTCCCAGGTGCCGGTCACCAGGTAGTCGAATCCGAACATCTGGTTGAGCGGATTCTGCAGGATCTTGTGCGCCAGCAGCGCGGCGACGCCGGCCACCGGATTGAGCAGCGCGACGCCGAGCGCCGCGGTACCGCCCAGCTCGGGCTGCACGTTGACCGTCAGGCGCTGCGTTTCGCGCTGCAGGTCGGTTTCGCCGCGCATCACGACGCGCGCCGCCGGTCCGTCGATCTGCAGGCGGTCGGTGCGCATCATGCCGTTCTGCATGGCGAGCTGGCCGGCGATGCTGTCGAAGGCAAAACCTTCGCTGAAAACGTCGCGGAAGTCGAGCGTGATGCGGCGCGGCAGCGACTGCAGGCTGATCAGGCCGAGCAGCTTGCCGGCGCCCGGATCGAGCTTGACGAACTGGCCCTTGCCGACCTCGACCTTCATTTCGCCGGACAGCGTGGCGTAGTCGAGGTCGACCGGCGGCGCGTTCCAGCCGATCTTGCCTTCGAGCTGCGCCGACGCGCCGCGCACGGCGCCCGCGTAGCCGAGCCGGTCGAGCAGCTTGCCGGCGTCGCCGCTGTCGAGGCGGAAATTGAGCTGCGTGCGGTTGCTGCCGGCGAAGCGCCACAGCCCGCTGCCGCTCAGCGTGCCGTAGGGGTTGCTGAGCGCGATCTTGTCGAGGCGCCAGACGCGCGCCTCGTTGCGCGCCTGTACTTCGAGGCGGCCGAAGCGGCGCGCGCCGACGGAGAAATCGTCGGCCACGACGTCGAGCGCCGGCAGTTCGTCGATCGCCTCGCCGGGCGCCTGGCCGGGCGCCGCGCCCGAGGGTTCCATCGCAAGATGCTTGAAGCGGGCGCTCAGCTTACCGCGTCCGGCACCGTCCCAGCGCAGGTCGCCGCCCGCCTCGCGCGAGGCGAGGCGAATCTGCCAGGCGCTGCCGCTCGCCGTGGCGCCGAGATCGACGTCGGAGAAGCGGCGGCCGAGCAGGATCAGCTCGCCGGTTTTCAGGTTGACGGCGTCGACCGGCGGGGCGCTCGCGGCGCCGGCGTTGGCGGTTTTGGCCGCGCTCGGTGAAAGCAGTGCGCGGCGCCAGAAGTCGAGATCCACGCGCGGCGCACTGACGCCCAGCGCGACGCCGCTCTCGGGCAGCTGCAGCGGCCGGCCGACGGCGATCGCGCCGCGCTCGGGAACGAAGCCGCCGCCGGCGCCGGCCTGCTTGCGCCGGATCAGCTGCATCTGCACCGCATCGCCGAGGGACGCGCGCAGCTGGTCGCGCGCCACGTTCGCCGCCCCCGCCGGAGCGCCGGGCAGCATTGATTTCTCGAAGCGCAGCGACAGCGTCTCGGCGGCGCTCTTGTTGAGCGGCGCCGGCAGGCTGGAGGCGAGGCCGGCGAGCGTCGATTCGACCACCAGATCGGCGCTGCGCTTGCGCACGCGCACTTCGCCGCGATACGCGGCGCTGCCGGAAAGATGGTCGAGCAGCGGCAGGTCGGACTGCTTGCGCATCTGCTCGACGCTCAGCGTGCCGTTGGCGGTGATCAGCACCTTGCCGTCCGCCTGCGAAGCGCCCCTGATGCGCAGCGGCCCGCCGAACAGCGTGGCGGTGATCTCGGGGACGTTCAGCTCGCTGGCGGTGAAGGTCAGCGTGCCGTTGACCTGCTTGAGCGGCGGCAGGCCGGGATCGACGGTGACTTCGTTGTTCTGGAAGCGGTAGGTGCCGTCGACCTTGGAGTTGTCGATCAGCGCGAGGTCGAGCGGGATCGAGAGGCCGAGGTCGAGGCGGCCGTTGCCGGCGGCGCGCATGTCCTCGGTGAAGTGGTCGATGCGCTCGCCGACCGGGCTCTGCTCGATGAACTTGAGGAATTCGGCGGTCGGCCCCTCGGCGCGGCCCTTGACGGTGAGCACCGAGACGTCGGCGTCGAAGTCGGCGATCTCGGCGCGCGTGTGCGACAGCTGCGCGCCGAGCAGCGCGCCGCGCTGCGCGTCGACCACCATGCCGGCGCCCTCGAAGCGCAGGTCGCCGTCGATGCCGGTGATCTTCGGCCAGCCTGTCGCGTAGTCGAGCGTCACGCCGTGCGCCTTGGCGGTGACGAGGAACTGGCCGTGCTCCTTGTCGACGAAGGGGAAGTGCGCGAGGTCGCCCTTGAGCACCAGTTTTGCGTCGCTTCCCGTACCGGCGACCAGCGCGTCGCGTAGCCAGTGGCGGGCGTTGGCGTTGACCGCGTGCGGCATGTAGCGCCAGACGGCGCGCCCGTCGGCGCGGGTCAGCGCGGCGCTCAGGTCGATCGTCCCCGGCCCCTCGCCGGTATGGCGGTAGCGGCCCTGCGCTGAGCCGGCGGCGTCCGGCCCGGCGAACTCGACGCGCGTCAGCTCGGCATCGAGTTCGCCCTTGGAAATTTTCCATTTGGCCTGCGCGTTCAGCGTGTCGAGCGCGATCGCCGCTTCGGGGAAGACGCTCGGCAGGTCGAGCGTCGCCTTGTCCGAGCGCAGCGTCGCGCTGCCGCCCTGCTCGCTCGTATCGACCGTGCCGGAGAGACCGCTGAAACCGGGGAAATAGCCGTGCGCCTTGAGCGCTAGGTCGTCGAAGCGCGCCTTCAGCGCATAGCTCTGCAGCGCCTCGGCGTCGCCGCGCCAGCTCGCGCGCAGATCGGCGAAACGGCCGCGCGGCGCGAAATCGGCGAGCAGCTGGCGCGTGTGCGCGTCGAGCGGCAGATAGGCGGCGAGCGCGGCCAGCGCGTCGAGGTCGAGCGCGCTCGCCGTCGCGCTGCCGCGCACCTCCTTGCCGTCGGCGTCCGGATTCCAGTCGACGAGGAAATCGGTCGGCGCGATGCTAATCGCCGGGTGCGCCGCCGGGGCGGCCTCGCCCGCGGCGCGGGGCGCATCGGCGCCGGACGCCGCCAGCGTCGCCAGTTCGATCGCCCGCCCGCCGACCTGCCAGCCGCGCGCCGACAGCTTCGCCGTCAGGCGCCCCTGCATGTGCTCGAGCGCCAGTACCGGCAGCTTCGGCGACAGGCGCAGACGCACGTCCCGCAGCGCGAGATCGGCGGTCAGCCCGCGCGGCGCGCCGTCGGCGAAGTCGATCCAGGCGCGTAGCGCGCCGCGTCCCTGCGGCAGCGCCACCGGGTAGTCGATCCATTGCTGCCAGACCGCGAGATCGGTGTAGTCGATTTCGGCGAAGAGCTGGCCCTTCCAGGCGCCCAGCGTATCCAGATCGCGCCCGCGGAAGTCTCCGCGCAGGTCGATGCGCGCCGCCAGCGCCTCCGGCGGCAGCGCCGACAGGCCGAAGCGGTGATGGCGGCCGTTGTTGTCGAGACCGAAGTTCACGTCTTCGAGCACCAGCGCCGGCGCCTGCCGCTGTTCGTCCTCCCAGACCAGCGTGGCGCCGCGGATGCGGACGCGCTGCTGCGCCAGCACCCAGCCGGACACGTCGCTGTCGCTGTTTTCCTGGTTGAGCGGGATGCCGGCGACGAAGACGCGGCCGTCGGCGCTGCGCCGCAGGTTGAGCGTCGGCTCGTCGATGGCGAGCAGGCGCAGGCGCAGCTGCAGGGCCGGCACCGACCACCAGGAAAGGACGGTCTCGACGCGCGAGAAGGCGAGCGCCGGCCGCCCCTCGGCGTCGGCGATGCGCACGTCGGAGAGGATCAGGTCCGGGTTGATGCCGTCCCAGCTCGCCGCGATGTGCCCGATGCTGACCGTCTGCCCGAGCCCGTTCGAGGCGAGGCGTTCGATGTCGGCGCGGTAGTGCTCGATGTTGGGCAGCACGCTGTAGCGCAGGGCCAGCACCAGCAGCACGAAGCCGAAGTAGAGAGCCAGCCCGGCCCACAGCAGGCCGCGCCAGAAACGCCGCGCCGCCGGCGGCGCCACGAAGGGCAACAGGCGGTGCAGGCGATGGTAGAGCGCCGGACGCAGTTCTGCGCGGCGCATCAGGCGTCGGCAGCCCGGACGGGCTTTTGCCAAATATTGCGGAGCGTCACTAGAATGGCGGGATACGCGAAACAGTTGATCAGGCGTCAATTGTAACGGCTTTGGCGGCGCCAACCATTTCAAACGCGGACGATTCCATCGTTCCGTGCCAGCGACGAGAAGAACATGACGAGCAGCGCAAGCCACGACACCCCGACCGCCCCGGCCCCTCTCCACGCCCCCGCCGCACCCTGGCCCTCCGCCCTCGCGCACAGCCGCTGGCTGCGCCAGCTGCTCGCCGGCCGCCCGGAGGTCGCCGACTGGCTCGCCGCGCACGCCGATCGGCCGTTCGACGCGGCGGCGATGCGCGCCTTCCTCGAAACCGAGGCGCCGGCCGACGAGGACGCCCTCAAGCACGCCCTGCGCCGCCTGCGCCAGCGCACGATGGCCGCCCTCGTCGTGCGCGACCTCGGCGGCCAGGCGCCGCTCGCCGAAGTGGTCGAGACGATGACGCAGCTCGCCGACGTGACGACCAACCACGCGCTCGATTTCGTGCACCGCCTGCTTGCCGCCCAGTTCGGCGAACCGCTCGACGGCCAGGGGCGGGCGCAGCGCCTGCTGGTGATCGGCATGGGCAAGCTCGGCGGGCGCGAGCTCAACGTCTCGTCCGACGTCGACTACATCTTCGTCTACCCCGAGGAAGGCGAGACGGCCGGCGTCGACGGCGGGCGCCGGATCGACAACTACGATTTCTTCAACCGCCTCGGCAAGCGCCTGATCGCCGCGCTCGGCGAAGTCACCGGCGACGGCCAGGTGTTCCGCGTCGACATGCGCCTGCGCCCGAACGGCGATTCCGGCCCGCTCGCCTGCTCGCTCGACTCGCTGGAGAACTACTTCATCGCGCAGGGCCGCGAGTGGGAGCGCTACGCCTGGATCAAGGCGCGCACCATGAACGAGGGCGCCAACCTGCAGCCGGAATGGGTCGCCGCGATGCAGGCCATCGTCCGCCCCTTCGTCTTCCGAAAATATCTCGACTTCGGCGCGATCAACGCGATGCGCGACCTGCACGCGCAGATACGCCGCGAGGTGGCGCGCAAGGACATGGCCGACCACATCAAGCTCGGCCCCGGCGGCATCCGCGAAATCGAGTTCATCGCCCAGGTTTTCCAGCTCATCCGCGGCGGCCGCGACAGCGCGCTGCAGACGCGCCCGACGCTGCAGGTGCTCGCCCTGCTCGCGCAGCGCCGCCTGCTGCCGGCCGACAGCGAGCGCGAGCTGCGCGAGGCCTACGAGTTCCTGCGCCGCCTCGAGCACCGCCTGCAGTACGTCGACGACGCGCAGACGCACATGCTGCCGACCGATCCCGAAGCGCGCGCGCAGATCGCCGCGTCGATGGACTTCGCCGACTGGCCGGCGCTGCTCGCCGTGCTCGACGGGCATCGCGACCGCGTCGCCCGCCATTTCGAACAGGTCTTCTCCGACCCCGAGGACGGCGAGCACGCGCTGACCGGCCTGTGGTGCGGGCAGACCGAGGGCGAGGCGGCGCTCGAAGCGCTCTCGGCGCTCGGCTTCCGCCAGCCGCAGGCGATGCTCGAACGCCTGCAGGCCTTCCGCGGCGGCAGCCGCTATCTGCAGCTGCCGGCCTCCAACCGCGAACGCCTCGACGCGCTCGGCCCGCGCCTGATCGACGCCGCCGCCGCGACCAAGACGCCCGACGCCACCTGGCAGCGCGGCCTCGACTTCCTCGAAACGATCAGCCGGCGCGGCGCCTACCTCGCCCTGCTGCAGCAGTATCCGCAGGCGCTGCGCAAGGTCGCCGAGCTGATCGGCGGCTCCTCGTGGGCGGCCGAATACCTGACGCGCCACCCGATCCTGCTCGACGAACTGCTCGACGCGCGCCTCTACGACGAGGCGACCGACTGGAGCGCCTTCCGCGACGAGTTGAACGCGCGCCTCGCCGAACACGCCGGCGACGCCGAACGCGAAATGGACCTCCTGCGCGAAGCGCACCACGCCCAGGTCTTCCGCCTGCTGGCGCAGGACCTGGCCGGCCTGCAGACGGTCGAAAGCCTGTCCGACCATCTCACCGAGCTCGCCGACATCATGGTCCAGAAGACGCTGGACCTGTGCTGGGACAAGCTCAAGAGCCGCCATCCGCAGCCCGGGCGGCCGCCGCGCTTCGCCGTCGTCGGCTACGGCAAGCTCGGCGGCAAGGAACTCGGCTACGCCTCCGACCTCGACATCGTCTTCTTGCACGACGACCCCGAGCCGGGCGCCGGCGAACTCTACGCGCGCCTCGCGCAGCGCATGAACACCTGGCTGTCGAGCCAGACGGCGGCCGGCATCCTGTTCGAGACCGATCTGCGCCTGCGCCCGAACGGCGATTCGGGCATGCTCGTCTGCCCGATTGACGCCTTCCGCGACTACCAGCTGAACAACGCCTGGGTCTGGGAGCACCAGGCGCTGACGCGCGCGCGCTTCTGCGCCGGCGATCCGGCGCTCGGCGCGCAGTTCGACGCGATCCGCGACGACATCCTGCGCCAGCCGCGCGACCCAAAGAAGCTGCGCGAGGAGGTGCTCGCCATGCGTGCGCGCATGCTCGACGCGCACGCCTCGAAGAGCGACGACGAATTCGACATCAAGCAGGACCCGGGCGGCATCATCGACGTCGAATTCATCGTGCAGTACCTGGTGCTTGGCCACGCGCACGCGCACCCGGAACTGTGCGGCAACCTCGGCAACATCGCGCTGCTCAAAATCGCCGCCGACCTCGGCCTGATCCCGTCCGAACTGGCCGACCCGGTGCGCAACGCCTACCGCGAATACCGGCGCCTGCAGCACGGCAAGCGCCTGAACGGCAGCCCGAAGGCGCGCGTCGAGCGCGCCGCCGTCCTGCGCCGCATCGACGCCGTGCGCGCCCTGTGGCGGGCGGTGTTCGGCGACGACTGAGCGACCTATACTATGGGCATACGCAGGAGGCGCCGCGCGCGGCGCCCGCCGGAAACATAACGATCATCGACGCCGCCCTCGGCCGGCGTCGCCAATTCCCCCGTCCGACAGGAAAAATCATGACCGACAAAAAACACACCTGGCGTTTCTTCCGCGCCGGCGGCTTCGATCAGGTCCGCCTCGACACCGGCGCCGACCTGCTGGCGCTCGACCAGCTCGACCAGAAGCTGTGGGTCGCCCTTTCCTGTCCGACGCAGGGCATGGAATTCGACCCGCGCACGCTGGCCCTGCTCGACAGCGACGGCGACGGCCACATCCGCGCCCCCGAGCTGATCGCCGCGCTCAAATGGACCGGCTCGCTGCTCAAGGACCACGATCTGCTGGCCGCCGGCGCCGACCCGCTGCCGCTCGCCGCCATCGACGATGCGAGCGAGGAAGGCCGCCAGTTGCTCGCCTCGGCGCGCGAAATCCTGAAGAACCTCGGCCGGGAAGGCAGCGATGCGATCAGCGCCGCCGACACCAGCGACAGCGCGCACATCTTCGCGCAGACGCAGTTCAACGGCGACGGCGTGATCACCGTCGCCTCGGCCGACGACGACGGGCTCAAGCAGCTGATCGGCGAGATCGTCGAACACGCCGGCAGCGTTCCCGACCGCAGCGGCGAGCCGGGCATCGACCAGGACATCCTCGAGCGCTTCTTCGCCGACGCGCGCGCGCTGGCCGACTGGCGCAACGCGCCGCAGGGCGACGCGGCGCTGCTGCCGCTCGGCGCCGCGACCGAAGGCGCCTTCGCCGCGTTCGCCGCCGTGCGCACCAAGATCGACGACTACTTCACGCGCTGCCGGCTGGCCGCCTTCGACCCGCGCGCCGGCGCCGCGCTGAACGGCTCCGAGGAAAGCTTCCTCGCCCTCGCCGCGAAGAACCTCGCGCACTGCCCGGAGGACGTCGCCGCGCTGCCCATCGCCTATGTCGAAGCCAATCGCGCGCTGCCGCTCGACGATGCGCTCAACCCGGCGTGGAGCGCCGCGATCTCCGCCCTGCGCAGCGAAGCCGTCGCCCCGCTGCTCGGCGACCGCGACAGCCTGAGCGCCGCCGACTGGAGCGCGCTGTGCGCCCGCTTCGCCGCGCACGAGGCCTGGCGCGCCGCGCGCGTCGACACGCCGCTCGCCGCCATCGACGAAGCCCGCCTGCAGGAAATCGCCGCCGGCGACGGCCTCGCGCTGATCGGCGCGCTGATCGCCCGCGACAAGGCGCTCGAAGGCGAGGCCAACGCCATCGAAGCCGTCGAACGGCTGGCGCACTACGCGCGCGACCTCGGCGCGCTGGCCAACAACTTCGTCTCCTTCCGCGACTTCTACGTGACGAGCAAGGGCAACGGGCATCTGCGCGCCGTCTTCCAGGCCGGCACGCTGTTCCTCGACGGGCGCAGCTGCAACCTCTGCGTGCACGTCCTCGATGCCGCCAAGCACGCCGCGCTGGCCACCCTCTCGGGCGTCTATCTCGCCTACTGCGACTGCGTGCGCGGCGGCGAAAAGATGACGATCGCCGCCGCCTTCACGGCGGGCGACGCCGACCAGCTGATGGTCGGCCGCAACGGCGTCTTCTACGACCGCGACGGCAAGGACTGGGACGCCACGATCACCAAGCTGATCGAGCATCCGATCAGCATCCGGCAGGCATTCTGGACGCCGTACAAGAAGCTCGTGCGGCTGGTCGGCGAGCAGTTCCAGAAATTCGCCGCGGCACGCGCCAAGGCCGCCGACGACATGACCGCGTCGGGCGTGCTCGACGCCCAGAAGAAGGCCGAGGCGGCCAAGGCCGCCGCGCCCGGCACGCCGACCGCGGCGGCACCGGCGGGCGCCCCGGCGCCCTTCGACGTCGCCAAGTTCGCCGGCATCTTCGCCGCCATCGGCCTCGCCGTCGGCGCGCTGGGCACCGCGCTGGCCGCCGTCGTCACCGGCTTTCTCGGCCTGCGCTGGTGGCAGATGCCGCTCGCCGTCGGCGGCCTGATGCTGATGATCTCCGGCCCCTCGATGGCGCTCGCCTGGTTCAAGCTGCGCAACCGCAACCTCGGCCCCATCCTCGACGCCAACGGCTGGGCGGTGAACGCGCGGGCGCGCATCAACATCCCCTTCGGCACCTCGCTGACGCATCTGGCGAAACTGCCGGAAGGCGCCGAGCGCTCGCTCGCCGACCCCTACGCCGAGAAGAAGAAACCGTGGGGCTTCTATCTCTTCCTGCTGGTCCTCGCCGTCGCCCTGCTCGTCTGGGCGGTGCGCAGCGCCGGCCAGTAAGCGCTCAGACCTGGCGCAGCCGCTCGCCGGCCGCCGCCAGCGTCGCTTCCTGCTTGGCGAAGCAGAAGCGCACGACGCGGTCGTCGTGGCCGTCGCGATAGAAGACCGAGACGGGAATCACCGCGACGCCGACTTCGCGCGTCATCCACTGCGCGAACTCGCGGTCCGGCAGGTCGGAAATCGCGCTGTAGCGGGCGAGCTGGAAGTAGGTGCCGCGACAGGGCAGCAGTTCGAAGCGCGACCCCTGCATTTGCTGGCGGAAGAAATCGCGCTTCTGCCGGTAGAAATCGGCCAGCCCGAGGTGCCGCGAAGCGTCCCGCATATACTCGGCGATCCCCAGCTGGCACGGCGTGTTGACCGTGAACACGTTGAACTGATGCACCTTGCGGAACTCGCTCATCAGCGCCTGCGCGCCGAGCACGTAGCCGATCTTCCAGCCGGTGATGTGGTAGGTCTTGCCGAAGGACGAGACGACGATGCTGCGCGCCGCCAGCGCCGGGTGACGGCACACGCTCTGGTGCTCGCCCTCGAAACAGATGTGCTCGTACACCTCGTCGGACAGCACGACGATGTCAGTGCCGCGCGTCAGCGCCGCGAGTTCCTCCAGGTCGGACGGTTCAAGCAGGCTGCCGGTCGGATTGTGCGGCGTGTTGATGATGATCATGCGCGTGCGCGGCGAGATCAGCGCGCGCACCTGCGCCCAGTCCGGCTTGTAGTCGGGGAACTTCAGCTGCGCATGGATGGCGCGGCCGCCGACCGTCTCGATCGCCGGCACGTAGCTGTCGTACACCGGCTCGAAGACGATCACCTCGTCACCGGCGCGCACGAAGGCGGCGATCGCCGTGAAGATCGCCTGCGTGCCGCCGGCCGTCACCGTGATTTCCTGATCGACGTCGTAACGCAGCCCGTACAGCGCCTCGACCTTGTCGGCGATCGCGCCCCGCAGTTCGGGCATCCCGGCCATCGGCGGATACTGGTTGCGCCCGCCCGCCATCGCCCGCTCGGTCGCCGCGAACAGCGCCGGATCGGCCTGGAAGTCGGGAAACCCCTGCGACAGATTGATCGCCCCGCAATCGGCGGCGAGCTTGGACATCACGGTAAAGATCGTGGTGCCGACCCAGGGAAGTTTCGAATCGATGGCGACGGGGGAAGAGAGCATGGCGGCGGGCGGCGAAGAATGGCGGAAGGGCGAAGTGTAACGAGGGAGGGAGCGACGAAACAAGGCGCCGGGAGCGTCAACTCGCGGAGAAGCCGTCATTCACGCAAGACATTGCCGAAAAAATGCCTGCTCTCGCCGGAGAAGATCAGTGACTGCGCAGCCGAAACCAATGCACCAGTTTCTCAAACAGCTCTTCTGGCTTGACGGGCTTGGAGATGAAATCGTTCATCCCGGCCGCCAGGCAGCGCACGCGATCGTCATCGAAAGCATTTGCCGTCATGGCGACGATGACCAGGCTCTCCCGCCCAGGCAGGGCGCGAATCGCTTGCGTTGCCTGTAGCCCGTCCATTTCCGGCATCTGCATGTCCATCAGCACGATGTCGTAGTTTCCTTGTTGAACTTTCAGCAAGGCTTGCCGGCCGTCCTCGGCCATGTCGACCGCCAAGCCGGCATCTTCCAGCATGTAGCCGGCGACGGCCCTGTTGATGGGCTCATCGTCCGCCACCAGGACCTTTCGCCCCGGGTAGTCCCGGAGCAAGATTGCCTCGGCGGCTTCGACAAGGGCCGAGGGAGCCGGTTTGGCGTCCTCCCCCCTGGCAAGCCGGCAGGTCAGCCAGAACGTACTCCCCTGGCCGGGGCTGCTGGCAACGCCCGTGTCGCCGCCCATCAGTCGGGCGATGCGCTGGGCAATGGCCAAACCGAGCCCCGTTCCCTGGTACCTGCGACTGGTGCTGTTGTCCGCCTGCTCGAAGGCGTTGAATATCCGCTCCTGCTGTTCCGCCGTCATGCCGATGCCGGTATCCGTCACCTCGAAGCGGAGCAGGTAATCAGCCTCCGTCTTCGCCACCACCCGGCAAGCGAGGGTGATGCTGCCCTTGTCCGTGAATTTGACGGCATTCCCGAGGAAATTGATCAATGCCTGTTTGAGCCGGAACTCATCGCCCCGAAGGAAAATGTCGGGCTGCTCACAGGCGGTTTTGTGTTCAAGCCCCTTGGCGTCAGCACGCTCGCCCATGAGGGACCATGTATCCCGGAGGAGGTCGGCGAGGCGAAAATCGTCGCTCGCCAACTGGACTTTTCCGGCCTCGATCTTCGAAAAATCGAGGATGTCGTTGATGATGGCGAGCAGGTGTTCGCCGGATATCTGGATCTTGCCGAGATAGCCCCGCTGCTTTTCGTCCAGCGGGGTCCGCCGCAGCAGGTTGGTCATGCCGAGCACCCCATTCATCGGCGTGCGGATCTCGTGACTCATGGTGGCCAAAAACGCGCTCTTGGCGAGGTTGGCGGCCTCAGCCGCGGCCCTGGCCTCCTCCAATGCCTGGTTGTGTGTTTTCAGCAAGGCGCTTGCCGCGGCCACTTCACGCGAACGCTCGAAGATGTCCGCCTCGACTTGCGCCAACTGCTCGCTCAAGTCTTCATTACGGCGATGTTGCTCCAGCCCCGTTTGTTTGAGACGGATGAACTCGGTGACATCCTCGGCCTTGTGAATGATGTAGCGAATCTTTCCGTCGTCGCTCAGAACGGGGGAATTGATCACCGTCCAGTAGCGTTCCTCGAAGCCGCCCCCCTCTTCTTGCGGTCTGCGGACGTCGTATCTTTGAACCGCCATCGTGTCTGGCGCGGCGGACTTCAATACGCGCTGAAGGGAGGTAAGAAGATTGTTCACGCCATCGGCCGCCGAGTCGCCCGGGTTGTCGGGAAACACCTCGAACAGGCCCTTCCCGAGCATGTCGTCGCGGTGGGTCATGGTGGCGCGGTTGTAGGCATCGCTGACCTCGACAATCGTCAGCTCTGAATCCAGTACCATAATAAGACCGGGAAAGCCCTGCACGATAGCGCGATGGTCGATGCTCATGCCATTCGTTACTCACTGGCCAGTAATGCGATAACGGTACGCAGTCGGAGAGCCAATTTATGCCGAATGTTTGCCAATCGTCAAATTGCTTCGCCTCCCGCAAGAGATTCGGGAAGCAAGGGCATCGGCGGGCCATTGCGCAGAGGTTCAGGCGGCTATTCTGTCCGGGCCTGCGCTCCAAGCTCAAAGTTGATTGCATGCGGCGCCCTCCTGAAACGACGAGGGCGCATTTCGCGCCCTCGTCTGAGAAATCCGTCGGCCTACTCGCGAATCGGCCCGAACTCCGCCGGCAC
Source organism: Candidatus Accumulibacter sp. 66-26 (assembly GCA_001897745.1). Taxonomy (GTDB): domain Bacteria; phylum Pseudomonadota; class Gammaproteobacteria; order Burkholderiales; family Rhodocyclaceae; genus 66-26. Next base: position 4,360 of record MKUH01000031.1, on the reverse strand, counting down.
CCAGGCGTAGCGCTTTCCGCCTTCGGCGCGGACGTGGCCGATGCCGGGGAAGGGCAGGTGCATGCCGCCGACCAGCAGCTTTTCCTTGGCCGCTCGGGCGAACAGGGCGCGGCGGGCGGCGACGGCCTGCTTCTTGTCTACGTCGAATTCGATGGCGACGTGCGGACGGGCGAACTGGACGGCGTGGCTATGCACGATATCGCCCCAGATCAGCATGCGCTGCCCGTTGGAGTTGAGCAGGTAGCCGCTGTGCCCCGGCGTGTGGCCGTGCGCGGCGACGGCGGCGATGCCGGGCAGGATTTCGCGGTCGGCGTCGAAGGTCTTCCATTTGCCGGCCTGCCGGTAGGGCGCGGCCGCGTCGCGCGCCATCTTGAAGAAGGGCCTGGCCTTCTCCGGCGCGCGCGCGGCGGTCTCCTCGTTCAGCCAGAAATCGTTGTCGGCCTGCGCCGACCAGACTTCGGCGTTCGGAAAGGCGGGCTGGCCGTCGGCGGTAATGAGGCCATTCACGTGGTCGCCGTGCAGATGGGTGACGAGCACGGCGTCGATCTGCGCCGCGTCGTAGCCGGCTGCCTTGAGGTTGTCGCCGATCTGGCCGAGCGTCGGGCCGAACTGTTTGGCGGCGCCGGCGTCAACCAGGACGAGCTTGTCGCCGGTGTTGATCAGGTAGGCGTTGACCGCCGTCTGCACCTTCGGCCCCTTGAGGAAGCTGCGCGCGAGCAGACTTTGCACTTCCTGCGGGCTGGCGTTGCTGAGCAGTGCGCTGTCGAGGTCGATGAAGCCGTCGTACAGCGCGGTGACTTCGAAGGCGCCGACCATCAGGCGGTAGAAGCCGGGAACCTGCGTCTTCTGCTGCGCCGGGCCGGCCAGCGCAAAGCCCGCCGCGAGGCAGAGCAGCGCGCCGCACAGAAAACGGGCGCCGGCGCGCAGGGCGAGGCGGGCGGAGTGGAGCGTGGAAGCGGACGGGGTCTGGAGCGGGGAATGCGCCATGGGAGCTTCTCCTTTGTCGAAATGGATCGGGCCGGGCAGTA
>MKUH01000031.1:0-3306 GCA_001897745.1 Candidatus Accumulibacter sp. 66-26 | reverse complement strand
CGCCCGCCGTTCTGCTATCATCGCCAGCCGCCCCCCCTGCCGGGCCGGCGACCCAGACGCACCGAGGCTGCAGCAAACGCAAGACACCATGGACAACACTTACACCGAAGAGGAAATCGAACGCTGCACGATGCACGGGCGGCGCGAGATCATTTTTCAGCTGCGCGGCATGATCAAGCGCAGCGAACGCATCACGATCGTCTTCCAGGACGGCCAGCACAGCTTCCTCACGGTTCTGCTCGACATGGCCGAGGACGACGGCCACCTCTACTTCGACGTGGCCAGCACCGAGGAGGTCAACCAGGCCTTCCTGAACGCCGAGCACAGCATCTTCACCTCGCTGATCGACGGCATCCGCATCCAGTTCAGCACCGCGCGCGGCCGCGAGACGAAGATCCGCGGCCAGCGCGTGTTCGCCGTGCCGCTGCCGAAGAGCCTGCTGCGCCTGCAGCGGCGCGACGTCTTCCGCCTCGATCTGCCGACGGTGACGCCCTACATCTGCCGTATCCGGCGCGGCACGCCGGACGAAAAGGAACTGCCGCTGCACGACATCTCGGTCGGCGGCATCGGCGTCCTATGCAGCGAGAAACTCGAATTCGAGCCGCTCGAAAAGCTGGAAAACTGCTGGATCGACCTGCGCGACACCGGCGTTCTCGCCGTCACGCTCGAAGTGCGCTACATGCGCCCGGTCGAGAACCGCACCACCGGCAAGCAGGCCTGGCACATGGGCTGCCGCTTCGTCGGCCTGTCCGGCCTCAACGAGACGCTGATCCAGCGCTTCATGGCGCGCATCCAAGCCGAACGCAAATCGCGGCTCGCCGACTGAGCCGCCCTCCCCTTCGCTTCTAAACCGGCTTGCGGCGCAGCAGGCCGCCCAGGCTTTCCTGCAGGTCGGCGGGCAGGACGACGATCTTGGCGTTGTCCGACTCGCCGAGCTTGTGCAGGGCGCCGACGTACTTCTCGCCGAGCATGTAGAGCATCGGCGTGTAGTTGTCGCCGATCGCCAGCGTCACGCGGCGGATCGCCTCGGCCGAGCCTTCGGCCAGGTTGATCTGCGCCGCCGCGTCGCGCTTGGCCGATTCGAGACGCGCCTCGGCCTGCAGGATCATCGACTGCTTCTCGCCCTCGGCGCGCGTCACCATGGCCTTGCGCTCGCGCTCGGCCGAGGCCTGCATTTCCATCGCCTTCTGCATCGACGGCGAGGGCTTGATGTCCTGGATTTCCACCGACTTCACGGTCAGCCCCCAGTCCACCGCCTCGTCGGCGATCGATTCGCGCAGGCGGGCCTTGATCTTGTCGCGCGATGACAGCGCCTCGTCGAGTTCCATCTCGCCGCAGATCGAGCGTAGCGTGGTCATGATCAGGTTGCGGATGGCCTCGGCGAAATCGACGACGCCGTACACGGCCTTGACCGGATCGGTGACCTTGATGAAGGCGATAGCGTTGGTCAGGATCACCGCGTTGTCGCGCGTGATCACTTCCTGCTCCTGCACGTCGAGGATGATGTCCTTGGTGACCAGCTTGTAGGCGACGCGGTCGAGGTAGGGAATGATGAAGCGCAGACCGGGCAGTAGCGTGCTGTTGTACTTGCCGAGCCGCTCGACGATCCATTCCTCGCCCTGCGGAACGATGCGCACGCCCTTCGCCACGGTGACGGCGACGAAGACGAAGAGCGCGATGGCGACGATGCCGAAGCCTTCCATGAGAGTTCTCCCGGTGTCAGTTCTTGGTGATCTTGAGCAGGCTGCCCTCGACCGCGAGCACGCGCACGCGCTCGCCGGCGGCGATGGCTTCGTCGGCGATGCAGGTCCAGGTATCGGAGCCGCCGAGCGGCTTCTGGAAGCGCACTTCGCCGCGCTCGAAAGGCGCGACGGCGCGCGTCAGCAGGCCGACCTCGCCGACGATCTGCGCCGCCGAACTGCCCGCCTGCGTTTTCGTGCGCGGCTTGAAGTAGCGGAACCAGAGGACGGTCAGCGCAACCGACGCCGCCGTCCACAGCAGCACCTGAACGCTCGGCGCGAGGTCCGGTGCCAGCGCCAGCGCGCCGCCGACGAGCAGCGCGCCGACGCCGAACCAGAGCAGGAAGAAGGTCGGCACGAGCATTTCCGCGCCGACCAGCGCGAGGCCGAGGACGACCCAGTGCCACCACAGCAGTTCCACGATTTCCCTTCCCTTGCGCCCGACCGCGGCGGGCCTTGCGAATGTTATGAACCCGCCGAGTTATGCCCGGCGGATCGGGGGCTGTCAAGCACGCGCCGGGAAACTCGCCGCCCCGCGCCGCTGTCACATTGCACACACCGCACACACCAATCGGCGAACGCGAGCAGGAACGCGGCCCGCAGGCGCGCGCCCTGCGACATGAGGCGGAGAAGACGGCCATGAGCGATGCGATCAAGCCGGCCGGCGGCAACCCCGCCGACCTCTTTCCGGAAGTCCGCGCCGTCGGCACGGACGCCCCGCTGCGCTGGCTGCGCGCCGGCTACGTCGATCTGCGGCGCAGCGGCTGGCACAGCATCTTCTACGGCGGCTGCTACGCCGCCGCCGGCTGGCTGATGCAGTACGTCTTCGCGCACGCCTACGCGCTGTTCGCCGGCCTGACCACCGGCTTCCTGCTGCTCGGCCCCTTCCTCGCCATGGGGCTGTACGAAATCAGCCGCCGCCTCGAACTCGGCGAGAACCCGCCGCTCGCCGCCAGCCTCTTCGCCTGGCGGCCGCGCCTCGCCAACATCGGCGTGTTCGCCGCCGTGCTGGCCATCGTCCTGCTCGTCTGGGCGCGCGCGTCGATGGTCGTCTTCGCGCTGTCCTTCGACAATGCCGGCCTGCCGACCTTCGCCGACGTCGTGCGCGCGCTCTTCGCCTTCGAACAGCCGCTCTTCGCGCTGATCTACTTCGCCGTCGGCGGCTTTTTCGCGCTGTTCGTCTTCGCGATCGGCGTCGTCTCCGTCCCGCTCATGCTCGACCGCAACACCGACGCGGTCAGCGCGGCGCTCGCCAGCCTCGCCGCCTGCGCGCGCAACCCGCTGACCATGCTGCTGTGGGCGGCGTGCATCGTCGTTCTCGTCGCCCTCGGCTTCGCCACGCTGTTCGCCGGGCTGATCGTCGTCATGCCGCTGCTCGGCCACGCCACCTGGCACGCCTACCGCGATCTCCTCGTGCCGGCGACGGGCGACCGCGGCGAGCGGACCTGAGGCGGGGCCACGCGGCTCTTCCACCTCTCCCCCTGCGTCCCCTGCCTCCCCTGCCTCCCCTGCCTCCCCTGCCTCCCCTGCCTCCCCTGCCTCCCCTGCCTCCCCTGCGCCCCCTGCG
>MKUH01000030.1 GCA_001897745.1 Candidatus Accumulibacter sp. 66-26 | reverse complement strand
TGCAAACATGTTAGCAGGAAACCCCGCTTTGCTTGACGTAGACACAGCTTGAGCATCTTGACGGCTAGGCAACTGAGCCATGCTCACTCCTCTCCAAGAGCTTACCTAAAGTGGCCTGTTCCCAGTCCGTTTTTCCCATAGCGAATTCCCAGTCAGCCCTCCATCCTCAGGCCATGCGCTGCTGAGCCTTCAGCACCATGCCCTGGCAGCTCCGATCTTCAATGCTGTAACGCGCTTGTCGCGTTGATCGAACCAGTCCGCTTCGCATCTACCTGTGCGGACACTCGCCACGCTGGCGATGATGCACTTTCAACACCACCCGACGGGACATCGATCCCCCTGGGATGCGTGCTCCCGAATTACCCGAGGAGTAGCGCATGCCTGAATCATCCACGACATCACCGACCGAGCCTGTACGCCATGGCGTGCTCGCCCTTGTCTGCACCGGGCTGAAACTGCCCTTGCAAGTCCTGCGTAGCGCTGCCAGTTACTACATCGGCACGCAGAACGACGAAGGCCCAATATCGAGGGAGTCCGTCGAGTATTTCCCTTCCCATGCAGCAGCCCAGCTGGCCCTGGCCAACAACGCCTGGACGCAACGCGACCATTCCTAATCCCCAACTGAAAGGAGTTTCATCATGAACCTGCCCTTGCGTCAGGAAATCTTCGATCGAGTCGCGCTGGAAGAGGCGCATTTCGAACACGCACCCCGTGCGTTTCTTCAAGCCTGGAAGCGTGGCGCTGAAATTGCCGGTACCGAATGGTTCGGCAATGGCACCCCCGAAGGGCTGCAGCAAGCCACCAGCAAATCGGATTTGCGTCCCAACATCCTGATCCTCAACGATGCGCTGGGTGTGCTGAGCAGCGGACAGCGCATGTTCCTGTCGGCAATGGTGAGCTTCTACAACGCTCGAGAGGGCGGTGCGATGCTCAAGCGCTGCGGCTTCGAGGGTCTCTCCGATCTGGGCGGCCTGGATCTTGAACGGCGCCGGGTCATCGCTGATCTGGTGTTGAACTACAACGGTTGGTAAGTCACCGCCCCGCCTGTTTCATCCCACCCCACGAGGGACATGCGTCCCTGCTGGGGCCATGTCCCTCCTTTTTCAAGGAGCATTTCATGGTCCGAACATTCTCCAGTCGTGCTGCATGCCAGCGCGGCACGCGATCGCCGCATGCCCCTCTGAGCTTGCGTCAGATGGTGTGCTTGCTCAATGCCCACCATGACCGTACCGCAGCCGGATTCTACGGAGACGAACGCTTGCCTGGCCGCTGGTTCAGAGCACGTCTGCTCAAGGGCGAGACCTTGCAGGTTTTCGATTGGTCTGACTGGGTGGACGTCCCGGATGGCACGTCCTTTCGCGATCACAACGGAAAGCCTGTCCTGACCGTACGCTATCCCGATCAAGGCTGTGGCACCGTGATCACTTCGAGCCTCTGAAAAACGCATCGGTTGCCCCGTTGACCGCAATATTCATCTCATTCACCCGCCGGGGCTCGATTCCCGGCAGGGGGTTGCCTCGGCCATTTTCTGCACGAGGAACCCCATGTCCGATCATCGCAACAATCCGTTCATTCGTGGCTACGATGGCCTGAGCATTCAGCGACTGATGGCGATTTCCTACGACGATGACTACCCATTGACCTATCTGCCGTTGCACGCCTCACAGGCACATCTACCTGACAGTCAGATCGAGCGCTTTCCCTGCATTTTCTCCGAACATTTTGCGCTGATCACCGAAAGTCAGCAGGTACCCGACGATTTGGATGCGCAGTGCCAGCGGAATGGAATTGTCCGCACGGTTGTTCATGCAGTCATGGCCGAAGAAGGAGGCAAGTCGCTGCATGTGGGCGACACCTACTCGGCGGAGGCGGCGTGTGAAGTTGTGCGTCGCCTGCGCTTCGAGACCGGTCTCTATAGCCGGTGCTGGGAAATCAGCAGTGCCCATGTCGATGCCGATGCGCATCGATTTCTTGTCGACCTGGCGGACATCGACACACCGAGCACCTTCCTGTTCATCGCCTTCCGCATTCCGTACAGCCCGACGATTGGCGTGAAGCTGATAGCCACGCCTTGGACGGACGACCATCTGCGCATAGCCGAGGCCATCACCGGCAAGCGGCTGATGCGTGAGGGCCGCGCGAAGGGAGTGCCGGAATCCCTCGTGCGCGTGCTACACCTAGCCGCGCTTGCCGACGTGCGCATGCTGGTCTTCGATGCTGATGCGCAGGTGCTGGACGGGCTACCGATATACGACGAGTGAGCCCACCTTTCGAGCCCAGGGACTCGTTTCATTCCTGGGCCACGCCGGTGACGGCGCAGGGCCGATTCCGCAGCGACTCAGGCACACACCTGCTGCTCTCTGCTTTGACGGGCAGTCCAAGGCTCCGATCTAGATGTCGCTTTGGTGGCCTTCGCGTGGACAGACCGGAGGAGTTCATTGGGCCTGCAATTTACACTTAATTAAGTGTAATACACTCTATTTGGTGTATCATGGGTTCCGCCCAAACATATCCGTAAATGCCACCCATCTAAGGAGTGAATTTCATGCAAACCCTCATGAGTTCTGCGGAATACAAGATCGCAAAAGCTCGATCCTGTATTACCGTGAGCGACATCTGGTGCGCTGCAGCGCGAGTTTCCAAAGATCAAGACAAAGCGTACAGCTCCGGGCGAACACCTATTCCGGAGGATGTCGCGACTAACGTCCGGCGGGTTGTCGCACTCGTTGAAACAGCCGCAGCCTCATTGCTCGAAGAATTGCGACAGGCGCTACCATCGCAAAATGGTTATGCAATTGAGATTGACGAGGTAAGTCTGGGCATCCAAATACAATTTCCCTCAAAAAAGATGGTCAAGGTAGCTTGTTGCGGATTGGACATCGCAAATCTATGGCCGGTCTACATCGCTGATCAGTCGACAAGGGGCGAGGCTGTGTTCCTCAATACGCCGGAGAGGCCGTGGAAACGCATCGCCAATAACCAGAGGCGTTGGTTCCTCTGGCGTGGTGATTTTGTTGAGAGCCGTTCTCTCCGCAGATTGCAAAGCTATTCGAACGAGCTTGATGAACGCGTGCTTATGGAAGCATTCAAGCGCTACATATAAACACTCAGTTCGATCGGTTCAATACCGGCAGCACATTTCTGCTGTGACAGAGGCAGGACACCTGCCGCCAATGTGGGCATGCATCAATGCGGATTGGTACTCGCGTCCGTACTATTCCGGCACCACGCTTCCCCCATGTTCCGCCGACATCCGTCAGCAACATGCCCAGGTAGCCCCGATCCTCAAGGCTACGACGCGGTTTTGGCCGCGTGGATCACCACCAGTTCGTACCGGCATCCACGCGCGAACGCCCATCGGTTTCCGATGGTGATGCCATTCAAGCTGTTCCTTCAACCCACGCGGGGGTTCCACACCTTCCCCGCCTTGGGTCGGGTGTGTCTCCGCTTTGTTCTTCAGGAGATTCACCATGACCACTTCCACCGACAAGTCCTATTTCGACCTGCACATCACCGGCCTCGGGTACCTCAATCGCATCCGCGAAGTGAAACCCAAGAAAGGCGATGCCTTCCTCGCCTGCGACATCGCGGCCCTGAATGGGCCCAGCGATGAGGTTTCGTACGTGCGTTTCGATACGCGCGTCTCGGGCACCGAAGCGCAGCACCTGGTACGCCGTTGCATCCAGGCGGTCGACGCCGAGAAGAAGGTGATGATCGGCTTCCGCCTGGGCGACCTGTGGACCGACATCTTCACCTATTCCAAGGGGAAGAACGCCGGCAATCCTGGCGTCAGCCTCAAGGCTCGCCTGCTGTTCGTCAGTTGGATCAAGGTCGACGGCCAGCTCGTCTACAAGGCCGAGCCCAAGCCGACCGATGCCGACGAAGGCGCAACGGAAGTCCCCGAGGCACCCGCAGTTACCGAGCCTTCCAGCGCTGAAGCAGAAACCATCGACAGCACCGCCGATGCTCCCACAGCGGCCGTTGCCGAGCCGTTCTGATCCGCAGGGCCCCATCCCCGGGGCCTTGCCTTCTCATCGTCCGCAGGAGACCTCCATGATCACCATCCCCGGCCAATTGGCCATCAAGACCATCCACGGGCGCAACGGCGACTTTAATGTCGGCCGCCTCGCCACCTCGATCGGGGAGTTCGTCGTCAAGAACGCCGAACTCGACCAGTACGCCGAAGGCAAGTACGAGGGTAATTTCGCCATTGTCGAGATCCGTCCCTCTACCTACTCCGCCAACGGCCGCATGGTCATCGAAATCCGCGCCCTCCTGGGCGGCATGACGCTGTCCAACATCGATGCCTTGAGCCGTGACGAAGCCCGCCAGCTGAGTCCGCAGGAAATCGACCCGATCGACGAGGAAGCCCAGGCGCCGATGCCCAAAGCAAGCACCAAGGCCAAGCCACGCCAGAAGCACGATCCTCTGATCGACACCACGCCGTTCGGCAGCAAGCCGGTCGATGTAGCGCCCGAGGCTTCGGCCGACGACGCGGCGCTGTTCGGCACGCTCTGGCCGCTGGGCGAGATCGTCAAGCTCGATGCCACCGTCGATCGCCGTCTCCTGCGTCAGCAGCGCGACCGCCTCGGTGCACTGGGCTACGAGTTCGCCCCCCTGTCCCAGGACTGGCACCTCGCCAAGGCCTGATTCGACCGCCGCACATGCGGCATTCCACCACCCGCTGGGGTTTCTCCCCAATGGGAAGCTCCGGCCTCAACTTCAAGGAGCCTTCTCATGGGTTGGACATTCGTTCGTCTGACGCGCGACCAACTGATCCGCGAACTGACTGCACCACAGAACGGCGAACACATCCGCAGCGAAATCGTTGATCACACCCTGGTCGACAATGTGCTGTGGAGCGTGGTCCGCGTCACTGCCAAACGCGCCGGCGTCATGAATCTTGCCGCCGGCGAGTCGACATGCTTCATCGGTTGCCATCTTCTGGAAAGCGCCGGTGGCGAGTGGGGCTACAAGTCCCTCATCGAAGCCGAGCACCCGTACTACTACTCGTGTCCATTGCATTACCTGGACATGGTGCCGATCCAGTGCGCCGAATGGCGCGAACGGGTTCGTAGCTTCCACGCCAGCAAGACCTAGTCTGTTTCCCAACCGGGGCATCCGTTTGCCCCGCCAGGGCACGGGTGCCTCGTTTTCATCCAGGAGGATTTCACCATGCCTGCACCTTCTTCCCCCAAGACGCTGTACCGCATCGATGAATGCCCCGACCTGATGGCCGATGGCTGCATCGCTGACGAGAACGGCAACCTGGTCTTTCTCTCGATCTGGGCGCGCGACACCGCCGTCCAGGAGTTCCTGGCCCGTCTGACTCTGGGCCGCGACACGCAGGGTCTGGAGCAGTTTCACGTCATCACCGAACAAGGCGCGAGCATCCCGGTCTTCGTCGGCAACGTCGAAAACCTGGAAAAGCGCACCACCCGCGCCTACCGGCGCACGCTGTTCGGTTCCCTGTCCAATGTATGGCTGTTCGACCACCGTTGCGTGCGGCCCGACAAGGCCAACGCCAGCGCGCTGGCACTCTTGCTGCGTGACACCCCACACCGGCTCGACCGACTGTGGACGCTGGTGCGTGACACCTGCCCATTGCCGCTGCTCGATCCCTGGCGAGACCTTGTGCTGGAACTGCTGCAGGCGAAGTCGATGCTGACCCGCCTACCGTTCGCGCTTGGCCCCCTGGAAGGTCACCGGCTCGTCATCGATGTGCCGGTGCTGACCCAGACCCTGGGCGGCCTGATACGCAGCGGCGCACTCAACGCCGAGATATCTCGGCCCCACCCGGTAGCCATGCCACTGCTCGAAGCAGTGGCCTGACACCTTGTACCACGGACATTCCCACGCCTGTCCGTCTTCCCTCATCCCTCACCAGGAGATTTCCATGGCCCTCATGTTCCCGCGGCTCGCCCGCAATTTCGTGAAGAACGGGTACTTCCCCACGGACGAGCCCACGCTCGAGAGAGTACTCACCGCACTGGCACCCAGCGATGGCCCCATGTGCATCCTCGATCCCTGCGCTGGCGAAGGCGTGGCGATCGGCGAAACTGCTCATGCCCTCGGGCGCGAGCAGGTGCGGGCCTTCGCCGTCGAGTACGACGTCGAACGGGCGCAGCAGGCCAGACAACTGGTCGATCGCTGCATCCACGGCGACCTGATGGACACGCTGATCAGTCGGCAGAGCTTCGGCCTGCTGTGGCTCAACCCGCCGTATGGCGACCTATCCAAGGATGCCGACGGCAACGTCGGCTACCAGGGCCAGGGCCGTGCCCGGCTGGAGAAACTGTTCTACCAGCGTGCGCTACCGCTGCTGCAATACGGCGGGGTGTTGGTCTTCATCGTGCCGCACTACGTGCTGGACGCCGAACTGGTTGGATGGCTGACACGCCACTTCGCCGAGCTGCGCATCTACCGCGCGGTGGAAGCGCAGTTCAAGCAGGTCGTGATCTTCGGCCGCCGGGTTCGCCAGCGCGACCAGGCATCGGAGTCGGTCAAAGCTACGCGCGCGCTGCTGCTGCAGATCGGGCAAGGTGACGCCGAAGCGGCGGAGCTGCCGGTCGAATGGCCGTTCCTGCCATACACGGTGCCTGCCAGCCCCGCCGAGCCGGAGCACTTCTATCGCGTGACGATGGAGCCCGAGCAGTTCGCCGAAGAAGCCGGCCGGCTGCAAGGGCTCTGGCCGACGCTCGACACGCACCTGGGTGCCGCGCAGCAATCACTGCGGCCACCGGCGCGAGCCCTGTCGCGCTGGCATCTCGCCCTGGCCCTGGCCGCAGGCGCGATTTCGGGAGTGGTCAAGTCCAGGACGGGCCGCGTGCTCGTCGTCAAGGGCGACACCCACAAGGAAAAGTCGCTGCAGACGGAATACACCGAACGCGACGACGGCTCCGTAGCCGAGACCCGCATCCTCACCGACAGGTTCGTGCCGGTCATCCGCGCCTGGGACATGACGCCGGGCTCTGCAACGCGGGGTGAGGTGCTGACCATCCGCTGAGCGTTGTTCCCCGACGGTTTGCCGTCATCCTTTCACCCACCGGGGTCATGTCACCCCGCCAGGGTGCCGTGGCCCGTTTTTCTTGAAGGAGAAGCACCATGGCACACGTCATTTCCCTCGCCGAACAGGCGCGTTTTCCCAGCGGCCAAATCCTGATGACGGTCGGCATCGATGAACTGGTTCGTCGCGGCCGGATCAATCCGACACCTTACCTGCTTCGGCATCTGGCCGGCGACTGGGGCGATCTGAGCGATCACGACCGGCAACTCAACGATGCTGCGTTGAAGTCTGGCGCTGACCGCCTGTTCTCGTCCTACCAGATCACGCCCGATCTCAAGCTGTGGATCATCACCGAATGGGATCGCAGCGTCACAACGCTGCTGCTGCCCAGCGAATACTGAGCCACGAGCGGCTTTTGCCGTTTCCTTCTTCCCACCACGGGGCATGCCATCGCCCCGTAAGGGGATGTGCATGCCCCCAACTCTCTGGAGCATCACCATGTCCCTTGATCCCGAAACCGCTGTGCAGGACGACCTGCTCGAAGCGGCAACTTCTCCCCTGACGCTGAGCCTGCAGGACTTCGTGTCCGAGTTCGGCGACGAACTGCTCGACTCGCTCAACCGCGCCAATCCTCCGGTATACGCCGGCCAGGCGCGGCCACAACGCCAGCTCGTACTGGCCAGTCTCAAGCGCAAGCTGTTCCCGGCCCAGGCCGAGGTAGTCCATGCCGCCACCGAGCTGTTGGTCGACCGTGGCGAACGCGCCGCGATCGTCAATGGCGAGATGGGCTGCGGTAAGACGACCGTCGGCATCGCCACGGCCGCCGTGCTCAACGCCGAAGGCTACTGCCGCACCCTGGTGCTCTCGCCACCCCACCTGGTCTACAAGTGGCGGCGCGAAATTCAGGAAACGGTGGCCGACGCCAAGGTCTGGGTGCTCAATGGCCCGGACACGCTGGTCAAGTTGCTGAAGCTGCGCGAGCGGCTCGGCGCCCAGCCTTCGGGCCAGGAGTTCTTCGTCCTGGGGCGCGTGCGGATGCGGATGGGCTTCCACTGGAAGCCCATTTTCACCCGGCATCGTACCCGCCATGGCGACGTAGCGTCCTGCCCGGACTGCGGCCACATCATCACCGACCTCGACGGCGAGCCGATCAATCCGGTCGCGCTGGAAGCCGAGGAATTTCGCAGGAAGTGCAGCCATTGCGCCGCACCGCTGTGGACGCTGATCCGCCCGAGGGGCCTGTCCGCCAGTGACCAGTCCTCGTCCGTGCTCAAAGCCCTGAAACGCATCCCGACCATCGGTGAAGTCACCGCGCAGAAGCTGATGCAGAAGTTCGGCGATGCCTTCCTGGCATCCATGCTGGGCGACAACATCCACGAGTTCATCAACCTGATGGACGACCGGGGTGAACTGGTCTTCTCCGACCGCCAGGCGCACCGCATGGAACGCGCGATGGCGAACATGGAGTTCGGCTTCGGCGAAGGCGGCTACCAACCGTCCGAGTTCATCAAACGTTACCTGCCGCAAGGCACCTTCGACCTGCTCATTGCCGACGAGGCGCACGAGTACAAGAACGGTGGTAGCGCCCAGGGCCAGGCCATGGGCGTGCTGGCGGCCAAGGCACGCAAGACGCTGCTGCTCACCGGCACACTGATGGGCGGCTACGGCGACGACCTGTTCCACCTGCTGTTCCGAGCCCTACCTGGGCGGATGATCGAAGACGGCTACCGGCCAACGAAGAGCGGCAGCATGACCTCGGCCGCGATGGCGTTCATGCGCGATCACGGCGTGCTCAAGGACATCTATTCCGAGAGTACAGGCACGGCGCACAAGACGGCCAAGGGCACCAAGGTATCGGTGCGCACGGTCAAGGCGCCGGGTTTCGGGCCCAAGGGCGTGCTGCGTTGCATCCTGCCGTTCACGATCTTCCTCAAGTTGAAGGACATCGGCGGCAACGTGCTACCGCCCTACAACGAGGCGTTCCGCGAAGTCGCGATGGACACGACGCAGGCCGCGGCCTACCGCGATCTGGCGGGTCGCCTGAACCAGGCGCTGAAGCAGGCCCTGGCGAAACGCGACACGACACTGCTCGGCGTGGTCCTCAACGTGCTGCTGGCCTGGCCGGACTGCTGCTTCCGCTCGGAAACCGTGCTACATCCGCGCACGCGCCAGACCTTGGCTTTCGTCCCGGCTCAGTTCAACGAGCTGGAGGTGATGCCCAAGGAGCGTGAGTTGATCGAAATCTGCAAGCAGGAGAAAGCAGAAGGTCGCAAGACCCTGGTCTATACGGTCTACACCGGCACGCGCGACACCACGTCGCGTTTGAAGATGCTGCTGGAGCAGGAAGGCTTCAAGGTGGCGGTGCTGCGCGCGAGCGTCGATGCCGCCCGCCGCGAAGACTGGATCACTGAGCAGTTGGATCGCGGCATCGACGTACTCGTCACCAATCCGGAGCTGGTCAAAACCGGCCTGGACTTGCTGGAGTTCCCGACCATCGTTTTCCTCCAGTCGGGCTACAACGTGTATTCGCTGCAACAGGCCGCCCGGCGCTCATGGCGCATCGGCCAGAAGCAACCGGTGCGCGTGATCTATCTGGGCTACGCCAACACCTCGCAGATGACCTGCCTAGGACTGATGGCGCGGAAGATCATGGTGTCTCAATCGACCTCGGGCGACGTACCTGAATCGGGGCTGGATATCCTGAACCAGGATGGCGACTCGGTGGAGGTAGCGCTGGCGCGGCAATTGGTTCATTGAGCTCTCGTCACACTTGATCGGCTCCTTCGGGGGCCGATTTCTTTTCTGGGCTTACGTCGTGTTCAGCCGCTATGACGAAGAGTGGCGCAAGGCAGTCCAGCAACGTCGTCAGCACCTCGACCAGACGAGCAATGGTCAAGGCAATCTCCATACACCCCTCCGCGTAATGGCGGCGCGCCAACTCATCGGTATCGATGTCGCCCGTGTCCACACGAAACTGCCGGATGGACTGAAACAACCCGAGTTCTCGGCTGCTGAAAGCCGACGAGTGGATCAGTTCGTTGCGTGGCCCTCGATAGCCATCCACTGCATCCGCGACGCCCAACAGCGCCGCATGGATATCGGGATGCTCCCCCTTCACTTGGGACTGAACGAATCTGTTCCCGCTGCTACTCTCGAACTTGACCTTATCCAGCAAAAAAGCCGCACCAACCAGGCGATGTGCTCGGTCGACGAAGCCGATGACGCGCAAAACGAAGTTCTCGTAGTGGTAGCGGTACACATCGGGGTCTGGGCTGGACTGCTTGCCCAGATCCATCACGAAATCCAGCGTCAAGCGAAGGGCCTGCAGCGCATTGTCCAGCTCCGATACTCGCTCGGCCACGCCACACGCATAAGTCTCTGCGGCCGTCCTCGGAAACGGTGTTCGACCTGATTGCAGCTCAGCCACCCCCTTGGTGAGATAGCTCTTCAGGTGAGGCATTAGCACCTGTAGGCCGGGGTGATCGATCAATCCACACCGGTGTTCCTGTTCGTCGTTTGGATTCATGGTATTTCGCAATCGTTGTTGGTTCGGATTGGCCCGTTGCAGACAGTCTGCCGTACAAAGGGCAACGTTGACATCGACATCGAAGGAACATGGCCAATCCGGGGAGGAGAGGTTCCCTATTGGCGGATGCCTTCAGCAGGAAATAGCACCAAGGTAGCGGCTCCATGTCTAGGAGCCGCTACCATGCGACTACTCGCGAGTTTCCTCTGCCAGACAGCCACGATTAGCGGCTTGGCCGGCGCGCTCTTGCTCACGGGGTGCACGACGACAGTCCCGTCTGAATCCGTTCAGATGCCTACCAAAGCAGCACGAAGCCCTGCACCGGTTTCTGCCCCAGACGAACGCAATGCTACTGCTGCCCGCTACGGCCGCTACACCCTGATTGAACTGGTGCCGGAACCCGCTCAACGGGATCTGATGCAGCAGGTGGTCGAGGTGACCATCCCCCAGCAACTCGACACCCACGTCGGCGACGCCATGCGTCATGTTCTGCGGCGCT
Source organism: Candidatus Accumulibacter sp. 66-26 (assembly GCA_001897745.1). Taxonomy (GTDB): domain Bacteria; phylum Pseudomonadota; class Gammaproteobacteria; order Burkholderiales; family Rhodocyclaceae; genus 66-26. The sequence goes on along the minus strand of MKUH01000030.1, from coordinate 88,908 downwards.
CGGGCTACCGGCTGTGCGAGACCGAGGAAGCGACATCCCTGTACGCGCTGCCGTTGCCTGCTGCGCACCTGCGGCTCGGCCCCTTGACCCTGCGCGATGCATTGCTGGTTCTGGCCGGGCCGGTGTGGGAGTTGGCGGTCGAGGATGCTGCTCGTCAGGTCTGTTTTGTGCGCAACGGTGCCTTGGCGTCGAACGGCCCAGCACCTGTTTCCAATGCGGAAGGCGAACAATCGCAGGAGGTTCAGCCATGACCACGTCCCAGATCCCGTTTCCCGGCGACGAGCCTCAACGCCGCCGCTGGTTCGTGATTGCCGGGTGTGCCTGGCTGCTGTTCGTGAGCGTGCTGGCAATCATCAACAGCGTCGGGCTGTCACGTCTGGCCGAGCAGAGCCGTAGCAGTGCCCAGGAGGCACATATCCAGGCACTGACGGCACGAGTTGGCGATTTTGAACAGCAGATCGAGGCCGTCAGGCGCCAACCCAAACCCATTGCCCAAGCCGACCTCGATGCCGTGCGCCAGACCTTGGAAGAACGCCTGGCTCAAACCGAGCATGCACAGGCTGCCGACGACCATACGAACGAGGTCCAGGCCCTGCAGGCGCGCGTCAGTGCGATCGAGGCACGACTGAAGAGAGCAGCGCCCGCTGTGACCACCGCCCCGCGCCGGGCTCCCGAACCCGCCAAGCCCCAGGTACCCGTTCCACCCTTCAACGTGATCGGACTGGAATTACGCGGTGGCGAGCGCTTCCTGTCGGTGGCTGCACCCGGCGCAGCCTCGGTTGTCGACATCTCGCTGCTGCGCGTGGGCGATGCTGCAGGCGACTGGCACCTGCAAGCCATCGAGGCCCGTGCTGCTGTGTTCGGGGTCGATGGGCAGACGGTGCGCATCCCATTGCCGTAGGAGCACACAATGAAACAGGCAGGAGTTCCTACGCCAGTGCAGGCCATGGTCTTGATGGCCCTGGCTTTCGGCATGGTCGACGCCGAAGCACAAACAGCACCCACAGCGCCTGCCCGCACGGCCCAGAGCCAGGTGCGGGACAGCGCTGACGTCGCGCTCCATGAACGTCTGGCCAAGGATTGGGGCCTGCGTCCCGATGAGTGGACGCGCTACCAGCAGGTGATGCAGGGGCCGCTGGGCATCTATTCGCCGAATCTCGATCCGCTCACCGCGCTGGGGATCGAAGCGCGCAGCGATGAGGAACGCAAGCGCTATGCCGAATTGCAGGTGAAGGCCGAATCCCAACGCGTGGACAAGACCCTGGCTTACCAGCGAGCCTATGACGCCGCCTGGAAGCGCCTCTACCCCGGCCAATTGCGCGTCAATCTGCCCGGTGCTCTGTCGTCGACGGTCGGCAACAAGGGCTCGGGCCGGCTGGCGGTATTCGTGAAGGCTGACTGCATACCGTGCGAGCAACGTGTGCGGCAGTTGCAGGCCGCCGGCACCGCCTTCGACGTCTACATGGTCGGCAGTCGCCAGGAGGACGCCCGCATCCGCCAGTGGGCTACCCAGACGGGCGTCGATGCCGGCCGGGTCCGCGCCCGCGCGATCACACTCAACCATGACGCCGGGCGCTGGCTGTCGCTCGGTCTGCCGGGCGAGTTGCCGGCTGTGGTGCGTGAGGAGAACGGCCAATGGCAGCGGCAGTAGGGTGGGCGGGGGTTCGGGCGCTGTTACTGTCGGCCGCCTGTTGCTGGGGAACGGGGGGATGGGCGCAGGAAGTGCCTCCACCGGCCTACCAGATCGCCGCCCGGCAGGCAGGGGTGCCATCTCCCGTGCTGTTCGCCGTGGCTTTGCAGGAGAGCGGCATGCGGCTGCGCGGCCGCTTGATCCCCTGGCCCTGGACGCTCAATGTCGCCGGCAAGGCCGAACGCTACCCTACCCGCATCCAGGCCTGTGCCGGCCTGCGCCGGGCGCTGAGCCACACCCCGGCCCATCGCATCGACGCCGGCCTGGGCCAGGTGAACCTCGGCTACCAGGTGCATCGCTATGCCGAGCCCTGCGAATTGCTGGACCCGTACCGCAACCTGGCGATCGCCGCCGACATCCTGAAGGAGCAGTACGTGCCCGGCGAGGACTGGCTGTCCGCCATCGGCCGCTATCACCGGCCGGCAGGTGGCGCCCCCGCCGCCCGTTATCGCCGCAGCGTCAAACAACACCTGGCCCGCGTGCTCGGGCCGGGGACTTCGCTGGCAGCAGCCCAGCCCTCCACCAGGAGCACGATGCCATGACACACACGCCTCTCATCCTTGTAGCGGGCTTGCTCGCCGCAGCCATCTCCCCCGCCCAGGCCACCTCCGATCCACTGATCGTTGTCGAAGACCGGGGTGGCGTCTCGGCCCTGCCGTACTACCGGGCGCTGAACCCACAGAACGCGCCGGGCAGGCCACCTGTGCCGACGCCATCACCCCGCATCGGCGGGCCGGCCGAAGCCGAGGCGGCCATGCTGCCGGTACGCTCGGCACGGCTTTCACCGGGTGAAGAACCGCGTCGCGTGATCCGTGCACCCGGGCTGTCACCGCTGTTCCTGGTCGGCGATGATGATCGTTCGAGGGCTTGGCTCCGACAGAGACATCAAACCCTACGGGAGCTGCGCGCGGTGGGCCTGGTGATCAACGTAACCACCCCCGAGGCGCTGTCAGCTTTGCGCCGCTTGGCGCCAGGCCTGATGCTGTCGCCAGCCTCCGGGGACGATCTGGCGCAGCGCCTGGGCCTGCGGCATTACCCGGTGCTGATCACCGCCACCGGCATCGAGCCCTGACCAGTAGCCCGGTGAAACGTCCGCCATGGCCCAATCCCAAGCCGTCGAGGTCTTGCTGCGGCCAGCGGTGGAGCTTTACACCGTCGCGGTGTGTGCCGGTGCCGCGCTGCTTTGCCTGGCAGCACCATGGTCGCTCGCACTGAGTCCCTTGTTGGGTATGGGCAGCGCGCTGGCCTTCCTGACCTTCGGTGCCATCCGTCTGCGCGAGGCCTGGGCCATCCTGCGCTATCGGCGCAACATCCGTCGGTTGCCGCGCTACGTGATGACCAGCCGCGACGTGCCGGTGAGCCAGCAGCGGCTCTTCATCGGCAGGGGCTTCCGCTGGGACCAGCGGCACACGCACCGGCTGATGCAGACCTACCGGCCGGAATTCCGCCGCTACGTGGAACCGGCGGTGGCCTACCAATGGGCGCGGCATCTGGAGGAGCGGCTGGAGTTCACGCCGTTTCCGTTTTCGAAGCTAGCCAGGGCACTGGCCTGGGATAGCCCGCTCAACCCGGCCCGGCCCTTGCCGCCGGTAGGCGGCCTGCCACGCCTGCATGGCATCGAGCCGAACGAGGTGGACGTCAGCCTGCCGCTGGGCGAGCGGGTCGGGCATTCGCTGGTACTGGGCACGACGCGGGTGGGCAAGACCCGTCTGGCCGAGCTGTTCATCACCCAGGATATTCGCCGCCAGGTTAGCGGCCAGCACGAGGTCGTGATCGTTTTCGATCCCAAGGGCGATGCCGATCTGCTCAAGCGCATGTATGTCGAGGCTCGCCGTGCCGGGCGCGAGGGCGAGTTCTACGTCTTTCACCTGGGCTGGCCGGACATCTCGGCACGCTACAACGCGGTAGGGCGCTTTGGGCGCATCTCGGAAGTCGCCACCCGCATCGCCGGCCAGCTCTCGGGCGAGGGCAACAGCGCCGCCTTCCGCGAGTTCGCCTGGCGTTTCGTGAACATCATCGCCCGTGCCCTGGTAGAACTGGACCAACGTCCGGATTACCTGCTGATCCAGCGCCACGTGATCAATATCGACGCACTGTTCATCGAATACGCCCAGCACTTCTTCGCCCGCAGCGAGCCCAGGGCCTGGGAAATCATCGTCCAGCTCGAGGCCCGGCTCAACGACAAGAACATCCCGCGCAACATGGTGGGACGGGAGAAGCGCGTGGTGGCGCTGGAGCAGTATCTCTCCCAGGTGCGCGTCTACGACCCGGTGCTGGATGGCCTGCGCAGCGCGGTGCGTTATGACCGCACCTACTTCGACAAGATCGTGGCCAGCCTCCTGCCGCTGCTGGAGAAACTGACCACCGGCAAGATCGCGCAGTTGTTGGCGCCAAACTACTCGGACCTCGACGACCCGCGGCCGATCTTCGACTGGATGCAGATCATCCGCAAGCGCGCGGTGGTCTATGTCGGGCTGGATGCGCTGTCGGATGCAGAAGTGGCGGCCGCGGTCGGCAACTCGATGTTCAGCGACCTGGTGTCGGTGGCCGGGCACATCTACAAGTTCGGCATCGATGATGGCCTGCCGGGCGCAACGACCGGTGTGAAGGTGCCGATCAACGTCCATGCCGATGAATTCAACGAGCTGATGGGCGATGAGTTCATCCCGATGATCAACAAGGGCGGCGGTGCCGGGGTGCAGGTTACCGCATACACCCAGACGCTCTCGGACATCGAGGCCCGCATCGGCAACCGGGCCAAGGCCGGCCAGGTGGTCGGCAACTTCAACAATCTGTTCATGCTGCGCGTGCGCGAAACAGCCACGGCCGAGCTGTTGACGCGGCAATTGCCCAAGGTCGAGGTGTATGCGACGACGGTGATGAGCGGTGCCACCGACAGTTCGGATCCGACCGGCAACACCGCCTTCACCTCCAACACCCAGGACCGCATCAGCAGCAACAGCGTGCCACTGATCGAACCGGCGCACGTAGTCGGCCTGCCCAAGGGGCAGTGCTTCGCGCTGATCGAAGGCGGCCATCTGTGGAAAATCCGCATGCCACTGCCGGCGCCCGACCCGGACGAGGTGATGCCCAGGGACTTGCAGGAACTGGCAGGCTACATGCGGCAGCACTACGTCGAGGCGGACGAGTGGTGGGAGAACCAAGGCGTACCTGGCCTACAGGAACGAGCCCTACCCGATGATCTGCTGGCGGACTTCCAGCAGATGACCACCGGCCGGGAGGCGGACGATGCAGCAGCGAAAGAAGGCTCGGCGTGAGCGATCCAGCCGTCGCCGCGCAGCGCCAGCAAGTCCGCCAGCAGGGGCTGATCGCCGGCCTGGTGACGCTGCCGTTCCGGTTCTTCGGGGTGCTTTGCGGCTCGCTCTTCCTGTGCATCGTGATCGAATGCGTCGGCATGCATTTCTTCTGGCCCGAGGAAGGCTGGCGTCACGCGCAGACCATGCTCAACCACGAACTGGCACTGGTCTCGGAGAGTTTCACGCGCAGCGTGCTGGTGCAGGAGCCTGGGCACAGCGCACGGCAACTCGTGGAACGGGCCTACGAATGGCTGTTCGTGAAGAGTGGACTGATGGACTGGATACGAGATGCCGCCACGCAGTCCCGTACTGGCGCCCAGGGCCAGGCCCGTGACTTTCGTTACTACCTGGGGCAGGTCTACATGCATGTCGAGGGCTACCTGATCGCCTCGGCCTACATGATGATGGTCTTTCTCGTGCGGCTGCTGGTGCTGACGCTGACCGTGCCGCTGTTCCTGCTGGCCGCCTTCGAGGGCCTTGTGGATGGCTTGGTACGCCGGGACATACGCAGCTTCGGAGCCGGGCGGGAATCAGGCTTTCTCTACCATCGCGCAAAGGCCAGCTTGATGCCGCTGGCCGTATTGCCGTGGGTCGTCTATCTGGCGCTGCCGGTGAGCGTGCATCCGCTGCTGATTCTGCTGCCCAGTGCGGTGATGCTGGGAGCTGCGGTGGACATTGCGGCGGGGACGTTCAAGAAGTACCTGTGACCAACAGTGCCCCCTAAGGTCAGAATAGGCCGATCCCCCCTCGTATTATTCAGTCAGACTGGAAGGTCGAGAAGGTCAGGTCGCCCACACTCCATTTCGTCCGCCCTTCAGGCAGATGCTCGTAGGCAGACTGAAGCTCGGGGATTTCCCGCAAACGGTCAACGAGCTCAATCAGTCCACGGCTCGAGGCTCCCCGCGATGCCACTTCTGTTGCCAAGAGTAGTTGGGGCCAGTTTGCATAAAGCGCCTTCTGATGTAATGCAATTTCCTTCAGTTGATGGGCAAAGTGCTTGGCAATCACCAGGCGGTAAACCAGCAAGGGAGGATGCTCATTGCGAAGTTGCAGGGCGCTTCGCAGCCCCTGCTGCCCTACCTTCTGAAGCCAGCTATCAACGGCAACCAACCAATCATGTGCTTGCTCGACGAGGCGCGTACCGCGAGTTCGCTCTGCATGAAGATTAAATCCATAGAGGTCCTGATGCTTTAGCTGGCAGAGCAGAACAAGCCCGGTCGCCTTCTCCATCACAACCAAATCTATGTCTGTCAGCAGTTTCTCGGGCACCTTGGCTTGAATATTCTCGTGGAATGAAATTCCGTTGAACGCTTTTCCAAGAATCCGCTTGATGGCTTTCTGAAGAGATCCTTCACGCGAGCACTGATTTCGGTCGTAATCCTTCGGGAATTGGTATCGCAGCGCCTCCAGCAAGAATCTCACTGGTTCACTACGTGCGCCCGCAAGGCATCGAATGAGTCCTTGATCGGAGCACTGTACAACCAGAGGAATTGGGGCGCCCGGTGGAGATACGAGGTCCAAGTTGTGCCTCCCACAGGAGAGCACATCAAATACCGTTCTTGCATCGTCCACTCCCAACTCTTCAAAATCCTCGAACACACTACCAAAGCAGTTCACCGCCTCCCTAAGATCTGCAATGAACGGCTCCACATCCGAGGTAATGGTGAGCACGTTTTCCAGCCTTATTGATCCATCTTTCCTGACCAGCGCCTCAGCAAACCTCTCGTGCCTCATGTAGTTGGACAGCAAAAATGTCAGAGCAAGAACATAATGCTGATAACGCACCCCCCCGAACTTCAGAGCATAGTGGAAGCTGTCGAAGCCTTCCTGCAACTGGATATTTTGGTAAGCCAATCCGAAGAAATAGTCATCGAGCAATGGGTCGGCATCATATCCAATGAAATACCTTCCCCAAGGCCGAACCAAGGCAGATAGCTTTTCCTCAACCTCCACGTCCAGGTTCCGGATCGGTTCTGCCTGCATAAGATGCTCGAACTGTCTCCTGGATTCAAATGTGAAACCCTCGAGGACATCCTTCTCATGGCCGGAGCTATTCACGAGCTTCTCCGGCAACTTCACGTTGAATTCGCCTTGCTCGCCCTCCACAATCGATCCCACCCCCATGGCTACGTACTGAGCGACGCGGCGACCGTGCTGAATCATTCCTAGGGCCGAGGCAAGCTCCAAAACGGCCCTAGACAGCTCAGGGCTCCGTGGGAAAGACACCACCGGAGCATCGAACGATGGCCGACTACTGAGAGCAAGGTGGATTAGTCGCACCACTCCAAGCTGGAGGATGTAATAGTGCTCTTGCTGCTCATAGGTTGGTTTTTGGGTTCTTGTGATGTTGTAGTGATACCAGTCGAGTTCGCTCAACGCGCACCTGAGTTGGATACCAAGACGGTCGCCAGCCAGTCGGGGAACGAGCTTGGCCTCTTCCTTGTTGAGTGCCTCGAAGAAATTGCTGATTGCTGATTTCATAGGCCAATGTATCGCTGCACATCAGCACTGGCAGGAAACGTTTGATGGCCAACTTCCGTCAACAACCTAAGCATCAACAATAGCTCCTTCCGCACGCCCCTTTCCTAGAACATCTAGAAGGATCGCACACTGCTTTTCAGTGGGGAGCTTCGCAGGTATCTGCATAGCAATCTTGAGAATTCCGATCTCTTTTGGTGTGAGAAGCCTCTTCTCTAGCAAGATGCGATGAAGACACTCCCATTCCCGAGCTGAAATAGCCAGCACCTGCTGCTGTGCCTCGATACCGTTATCGACTTTCTGTGTTTTCTTGGCGGACCTGGCCTCTGCCGCCTGAAGCTCGAATGATAGGAGCTGATCGTAGAAATCCTGATGGAGCAACCTCTCGACATCCTCTATACGAACCAGAATCCGCGTCCAGCATGCCTCTCGCTTGCACCATTCCGAAATGTTCGAGATACCATTCGGAGGCTTGATTATGTCCTCGTTCACCACGCCTGCCACAATGGCAATGGCGGTTTCGAGAACTGGATCTACTTTCTGAGCGTTCCATATCCCCAGAAAGTCGATGTTTTCCTTCCTGCGTCTCGTGATTTCGCCCAACACAGCAAGCGTATAGGCCACAATATTCGCGCGATACCCTCCGTTGTACCAGGGCTGCGCCGAAACGATCCGTTCCGTCGCTCGGAACACAATCCCACGCGCAACGGCTCTCTTGAAATAGAACTCGTTGAATGTATCGGATGACTTTTCCCATTCACTGCCGATCCGCATCGCATATCTCGCAAAATTCTTCTGATAGCCGAGATTCACCCATCTTGGATGCTCGTCCCAGACATTCTCGAACTTCGCGAGGTCTGTCTTCGTAAACATCTGCGGCTTTGGGTGCTCTGCCTTGAAGCGACGTTGTTCTCCGGGCGTGAGGTTTGATTGGGCGTCTGCATATTGACCCCGTGCACGTTCATAGAACCATCGCGTTTCACGCTGCACGCCTTTCTGTGCCGGCGCCCAGATACGTCTGGAAAACCCTTCCATTCGCACATGGAATGGGTGGTTGGAGAAGAAGTCAGCAGCATTCACCCGATTCTGTGTATTTGCATACTCCGATATTTTCGGAACAACCGTTTCACTTTGCTGACTGTCGATAACCGACAATTTCATCTGCACGAATATCTGGGAAAGATCCGCCTTGTCACGTTCCCTTGTATGAAAAAGTGAAGCTGTGGTCTGACCGCCATTGACGATCTGAAGGTCCACGATCCTTGTGATGACGAGACCCGAATCAGTCATCCTTGCCTCGATACTTTGTGCTGTAGCCGTAATCCCGTTGTTGTAGGCAAAGAACATTCCTGGTTCGTTCAGAATGGTGGCCCTTATCCCTTTGTTCACGCTGCCTCTGGCTTGAAGAAATGTCCTCACGTTCTGTTCAAGCAAGCGTGCTCTGAAATCGTCATAAAGACTTGCCAGGATGTCGGCGGGCATCACTACCAGATAGGATTGATAGGCAGCAGTACCCAAATGTGCAGGGATGCACGGGATCTCCTTGCCGAACCTTTGGGCAAAATCAAGATCGATGGGCTCTTTGTGACTACGGGAACTCCTCTGGCGATGCAGTCGAGAGATATCCCATATGTGGTAACTGGCCGGGATTCCCAACACTTCAGCATCGGGAATCTCCTGAACCTTCTCGCTGAGGGTGCGCTCGGAAAAGAGAAACAGGTTGAGGCGGCGAATTGTTTCCCTGCGATCATGGATCTGTCTGGACAGGCCATACTCTGGCGATGTGACCTCCAGTTCATCAGCCAGTCCTTTCGTGAGACTCGCCTCGAAAAAGTTGGCAATGCGCTTGAATGCGGCATCCACTTCCGACTTGCTCAGGGAGATCAGTTCATCGCGAGAATCGAAATCGGCAATGAAAAGATCCAAGCCCCCCTCATCGTTGAACCAATGACCATCCACACGCATGCCACGCTGAGCACGAAAATGGCAAAGCTCAAAACCTTCTGTAAAGCCAGTCTCGAGAAGCTCATTCGCAACCGTTTCCATGAATTCGGAAAGGAGAAAGCTACCGTTGCTCTCAGCGCCGGCCAGAAGCTCTTGGCGAAAGTCGTGAAAGAACCCCTCGCGTGTCTGCATCATTACCCATCTCCGAAAACAGCTACGCCATTGCATTCATAGGGGACTATGCTTTCCAGTCGAATATCATAGGCAACCCCCGCTATTCCTGTAGGCAGTTGTGATCGCATGAGGCGAGGAAAGCCATCATTGACTCGATAGCTTCGCACTTCGCTGACGACAAGGCGAGGTTCATCATATTCGGGAAGCGGGGCATAGCCATGGGCAACCAGTTTGCGATCGAAGGCCTCCACGGCATCCGCCTCGCCAAGCCTGGCCTGAACTGCTGCGACAATTTCATTGAGTGAACGCGCATCCACTGAACCAGGCAGATCACTCAGGCGATATATACGCAGGAAGAGTGCATCGTTCAGTGACTCAAGCTGGTCTTCCGACGAAATTCGAATCGTGCTGCGCTCTGCCCCGGAGAGTGATTTGACCTCGACAGCCGTGTTGCCGAATATGAAGTCTTGGTGCGACCTCTCTGGACCAAGCCAGGCTTCAACGGCGGACGAGATCGAAGTCATCCGGTCAATCAGTTCCATCAGGAAAATGATTTCGGCAAAGAGCCCCCGGACCTCCTCAGCCGACAGATGCTGGCTGCACCCGGACATGAATGTCTTCCATCGGCGGATATGTGCGAGGGAAACCGCGAGCGAACTGGCTGAGTCAGTAGCGTGCTCCAATGCTGCTGCTAGCGTGTTGCAGAGCCCTTCGAACAGGTCACGGTCAATCTGCCTCTCAAGGGAAAGAACAAGGCGCTGCATCCCTCTGTCACTGCCACGCAGATCGACATCAATCCCGTTTACCGCGACTGCGGCTTTCCGATACTGATCGGCATGATTGCCCTGAAGCTCCACAATGAAAAGGCAGGCCCCACTGCTGTCTCGTCCCCAGAAGCACGGAACAGCCCTTTCACCGGCAAGCTGTCTTACATTGAAGTCCGCTCCCGGAACTGTGATGCAATCCCACGGCGAGGACTCATGCATCATAGTCCTCCTCTTCGTCAGGATCGTCGGCATACCCCTGCATCTGCTGGAGCCAGACTTTGTTCACAACAACGTTGATAGTCGTTGAATAGTCCCCACAGGGAAAGCTGACACCGAATGCGGCAATCGGTCCCACTATCGACACGCCCTTGGGTTCCAAGCTGTGAATCATGAGGAGCGGTTTGTTTCTGGCCATCCGGTAATGTGTATCGGATACCGCACCCAAGCCGTTCTCGCCACCGGCCAGTGTCTCGGCCTCACTGCGCTGCGCTTCACTGAGGCCAAGCTTCTCATCACCACGCGAGGCAACTCTATCCTTGTTCAGCCGCCACGCAGTACCATTTGGCTGGTCCTTTCCAACGACGCGCTCCTGATTTCTCAGGGTAAACGGACTTTCACCGCCTGAACCGCCAGAAGGCGAAATCAGCAGAACGTCAGCCAGCGGACGCTTCATCGCAATCCGTTCAAGATAGCTCACCACATTCGACCTCTCTCCGGAAAAGGTCGAATGACACTCGAACCTTGTCAGGAAGTCCTCAACCACATCGATCGGCACATCCCTGAATATGAAACCCTTTTCGGTGAGCTCTGCAGGTCGCCCACCGAAACCAGTCCGCCAGTGATCGGCTATCAGTGCAAAATTTCTGGCGTTCACTTCAGAATCGGTGGAGACCTTGTAACTTTCCCGCAACCGCCCACTGAAGCTCTGTTCGACTGTGACCTCCTGGCCGGCTCGCATCTTGTTGGCTGCAGTTATCAGAAGGCTGTCCGGATGCGAGCGAACATAGAGCCCGAAGTCCTTCGGACTGAGGCGATCACGCCGCATCCGTTTGACCTGTTGCACAAGCTCCTCCGCGGCATCGGCAATGTGGGCATACCAGTTGATCGAGTCACGTGAGAGATGAACGCGGCAGAGATCCTCGAAGCCAGGCCGGTACCCGAACCAACGCCCCATCTGCATGAGCGTGTCGTACATTTTGGTGTTGCGATACATGTAGCTGACCGTCAATCCTTCGATGGTCAAACCGCGCGAGAGGCTCAGACCACCGACAGCAATGACAGTCAATCCGACGCCTTCCTTTTCGTACCGGGTGTAGTCGAGCACCTCGTCGCTCTTACTGTTGATGACATAGAGTTGAAGGTGATCGAAGACTCCGTTGAGTGCAGCCTTCACTTCGGCCCAATCGAAGCCGGCATCGCCGTACTCGGCATCGAAGGCCTGCTTCAATCCCAGCATATAGGCGTTTCTTGACGAAACCTCCTCCGGCATCGCGTAGTTGGCACGGACCGCCTCCCTGATCTTCTTCTCCCTGAGACTCAGAAAATCGCGCACAGCCTTCTGCACAGGCACGAAACGGGAGACATTGACCATCATTGAACAGTGCTTTCCGACCTGCCCACGAAGATTTCGAATGGCACGGGCGACAAGGAACTGGTCAAGGGCACGATAGAGACTTGGCGGCAACTCCATGACTGGATCATCACGCTTGTGCGAATAGGGAATGAGATCTTCGCAGTCATCGATAGGAATGACGATCGATTGACTGCTTGCCTCGTCAAGAAACACCTTCTCGGCTCCGAAATAGGATGTTGGTGCATCGAGGCAATAGATGAAATCGCGAGGAAACAACTCTTCCTGCACATCATCGTCATAGGCGTCCGGGTTGATGAAAATATTGGCAAAGGGCGTTGCCGTATAGCCAACATAACAGGACTTCGCGAACAGCCCCAGAATGCGTCGAATCATGGCATTCGTCCGGGTCGGATCCAGATCCTCCTTGTTCGTGTTGATCGATGCGTTGTCTGCCTCGTCATCGATCAACAGCATGGGCACATTCGAAATGCGGCCATCCTTTTCCGCGTTCAGTTCCTTCAGCCATCTGTGCAGTGCCGTCAGCGTCGTGACGTTCTTCTTGATGATCAGGATGATCGGCTTGCTGAAGTCGTTGAGCTCCCAACCACTCTCGGTTGCCGTCTTCTTGTTGAAGTCGCTGTTCACATTCGTCAGTGTTGCCGGATGTGGATACCCTTGGCTGAGACCAACACCGATCTTCTTGCGTTTATCTTCAGGATCGCTCGACCGGCCAATGAAGGCCTCGTCGAGCCGTTGCTGTGTCTGCCTGCGTAGATTGTTGTGAATGCCGGCAATGACGATGATGAACTTGTACCCAGCATCGGCTGCACGTGCTATCAGGCCAGTGTAATTGGCTGTCTTTCCCGACTGCACATGCCCGATCACAAGGCCACGACGGTTCCAGCTCGTGCCTTCACTCAATGGATCCTGAAGGTGCCCGAGAATGCGGGTCGTGACATCGCTCAGTGACTGGACCATCTGTGGAGGCCAGCCTTCATTGCGAAGGAATTCCTCGTACGCCCTGGCGTAGGTCCAACTGATGTCTTCGCGCTTGTGGACCCACTGATCATCGTGTTTCGCATTGACATCGATCAGCGAGACGCCTGACCCCATACGGGTTACCACCGATTCCATCGCTTCGGTGACGATATTGCGAAGGTCCCCCGCATAGCCGAATATTGCGGCAAGCTGCTTTGCCTTTTCCTCCACCTGCTCACGCGTTGGCGTCTCGGGCATGTTGGCAAGGCCCGAGATGAGCGCGTTGGCGATGTTCCGTTCTTCCGTGATGGCTGTGACGCTCATGCAAATGCCTCGCTGGTGAATTTTTCGGCCAGTTCGATCTGACCATCGAAAAGATGCGTGGAACGCACTATCTGAAGAAAGGCATTCGCATCACCCGGTCCGTCGCCGTACAGGACCTGCCGCAAACTCCTCAGGCGGTCCATGGTCAAGCTTTCATCCACTGTTTTCTGATTGATCTCGCGAGGATGGGTCGAGTAATCGGAATAGATCATTTCCACCGGCAGGGAAGCAGCAATCGAATCAAGCAATACGCGAAGCAGGTCTGCATCCTCGGAGGAGAGTCTTTTCCCTAGCGATGCGATGAGCGGGTGCTGCTCGTTGATCGCGAATCGAATGCCATCATGATCGACGTAGCGTTCCCAGAACGGAGCCCGGTTTTCCTGGAACAGCTTCTGCCCGCGCCCCCGATGCACTGTCACGCTACGGCCAACAATCCTGGCAATGATCTGGCGCAGGCGTTCCCGTACAGCATGCGGTGGGCGTGCTCGAGATTTCTTGATGTCGATGGTCCAGGCTTCGTCGAGACAATTGGGAAAATCGATCTGCACCCGCGCCAACTTGGTGGCCTCACCTTTGGGCACCAGACGGAACCAGTCACCCCATGCCATCAGGCGCCCATTTCGATAGACATAGCCCCCCTGGTTGGAGATGAAGTCACTGCGATCCTGATAGTAGTCATACTCGGATGCGGACAGACGGCTATGGTGCGGCAACACATAGGGCTGCAGACGTACTTCGGCTTCACCAATCCGAACTATTTCTTCTGGAAGCACCTGTGTAGCCGGATTCTTCCTGCAGAAAGGATCGAATGCGGTTATCTGGTGGCCATTGATGGCAATTGAAATCCTGGGATAGCCCTTGATCTCGCCGGAAAGAAACCGGTGAAATACAAGAGAGAGATGCCTGCCCACCACTGCGAGCTTCTCGTTGACGATCTCGTCCCGACGATCTCCAGCCTCGTCTTCCATCAATCGGTCGAGTTTTTGCCAGATGACGGCAGTGCCGTGACTGACAAGTCGGTTCACATAGGGCAGCACCTTGATGTCTGCCCCATCCAAGATACTCAATAGCCAATCGTCCGCAGCATCGATTCGATCCAGATCCCATTCAGCCCCGTGGAGAGCACCACCTCTCTTGCTCACGACCGTTAGAGAGCGGCATTGAGAAAACGATGCCGTCTTCAGCCCAAGACCAAAACGCCCGAGATCCTTTGGTGAACGGAACTGTCTGGGGTTACCGGTTCCATGGCGCATTGCAGCCAGCAACTCACCTTCCGTCATTCCCCTGCCGTTATCCAGAATGGCGACAAGAGGATGCTCGCCGGAGACGTTGCAGATGATGTCGATCATGTCTGCGCCAGCGGAAATGCTGTTGTCGACCAGGTCAGCGATGGCCGTTTCGAGTGAGTACCCAAGATCCCTCATCGAGGCCGATAGGCAGGCCGCGCTTGGTGGGTGTCTGTGCTCCCGCGCCATCAATATCCCCCTCGTGATTTCTTGCGAATCAGCTGCATGCTAAGCTTCCGGATATCGTCTCGCCAGCCACTTCCCCTCGGTCGGATTGGCTGGCGGATGTGCGAAGCGGCGTTTTCCGCAGACATCCAGATGAAATGCCTCCAAGGCCATGCGCGTCCCGACTACCCCTCAGCGCAGCCGCATGATGTCGAGCATTCGCGGCAAGGACACCTGGCCGGAACGGACCCTTCGCTCCCTTCTTTTCGTCAGGGGATTCCGCTATCGACTTCATGTCAGAAAGCTGCCCGGCTCCCCTGATCTTGTGTTCCCGAAACACAGGGCGGCAGTGTTTGTCCACGGCTGCTTCTGGCATCGGCACAACGGCTGCCGCTATAGCACCACCCCCAAGACCAACGTGGAATTCTGGCAGAAAAAATTCCAGGAGAATATCGTACGCGACAGGCGCCATGTTGAGATGCTCCAGGCTCTTGGTTGGCGTGTCGGCATTGTCTGGGAATGCGCATTGAAGCATTCGATCGAGGAAACTGCGCGAATTGTCGAGGAGTGGCTTCATGGCAAGGAGAGTGCTCTGATCGTGGGCGAAATCGATCCCTAGTCGGCCTCGGCAAACAGAGGCGGTCTGCTACCTTCCGACTGCCCTCGCCAGTTCGTATCCACTGAGATTGGTGTCCGCTCCGTGCCCCCTGTCTTTCGTCGCTTCTTCCTGCTCATTTCATTCAGGAGACTTCGCACGACCTTTGCCAGCTTGTAGGCCAGAAGCGGCGGTACGGCATTTCCGACCTGAGTGTATTGTTCCGTACGATTCCCTGCGAAGAAATAGTTGTCAGGAAACGTCTGGAGCCGTGCAGCCTCTCGGACAGAAAGGCTTCTGCACTGCGAGGGGTCATAGTGGATGTAGTAGTGACCATCCTTGGCAATGTGAGCCACTACAGTGGTGGCGGGTTCGTTCCCGCACTGCACCCGGAACCGATCCTTGAAAGGGATTTTTTCGGATTCTCTGTCAGCGCGTACATTGACGTGATTTGGCAGCAACCGAGGGGGAAATACATCCAGCCCTGGGGAATAGCCTCTTGTTGCAGCATAACCGGCCGAAAAGAGATATCGGGCAAGATCGGATGCCATATGCGAACGGGACTCGTGCTGGCAGACACCTCCCAGACTCCGGTCATGCAGCCACCTCTGGAGCTCGGTTGGTCGTTTCGGCCTTCTGTACTTTCTTGGAATATACGAACTTCCGCTTGAGGAATGGATGGCGGCCACAGCAAAGGCCTGTAGTGTCTGGATCATGGAAGATTCCATTCCAGTTCCCCATCCATTGACATACGAAGAAGCCGCTTGGACAGCCCCACGCCAAGCTTCCAATGAGTCTCCCCGTGACAATCTGCTCCTGATCTTCGGAAGATCTCCAATGGTCTCGCTGACTGTGGCCGGACGGGAAACAGGAGTCAGCAATTCGTGTTGCGGTATGTCCAACCCCTTCCTTACTCCGAGCAAAATGACTCGGTGCCTGCACTGCGGTATCCCGAATTGTTCCGAATGGATGATGTAATCGGTTGGCTCCAGTGAATCACCGGCCCCTTTCTTGATGAAGGATCGAATCTCATACTCGAGTCCATCCGCCGGCATTGAAAGATCAGCAATGATCTTCTCGAACATTGGGTTGCCGGAATGGGTAGACGAGAGTAAGCCCTTGACATTCTCCATCACGAAGATAGTCGGCTTGTGAACCTGGATGATTCTGAGGTACTCCCTGTAGAGGAAGTGCTTTTCGTCCTTGTGGAACTCCTTGTCCTTGGCACGCCTGGAGCGGCCTGCGACGGAATACGCCTGACACGGAGGTCCCCCGATCAGAATCCAGGTTTCCTGCCCTCTCAATGCTGCTCTGATTTCAGAGTCGATGTTTTCTTCATCGGATTTGCCCAGTTCAAGACATCTCGCCTCTTTCTCCGCATGCGCGAAGGCATTGGCAACAGCAGGAATCTTGCGGAATGAGGCTTCATCAATCTCGCCACGTATGTAGCTGTAATAATGCCTTACATCATTGGTGCCGCGCAAACGCCTGAACACTGCTCTCAGCGTAAGCGTGCGATGTGCGACTGGAGTTTTTTCTATGGAAAGTCCGATCTCGAAAAAAGGTCGTTCCTTGTGCCCCGTCAGAGATGCAAATCCCTCACCGAGACCTCCGGGACCAGCAAAGAGATCAATTATGGGAATTGGCATGCCTTATATTCTCTATTGTCATTATTGATCATGGATTCTGGAATCCTCTTTTGATGCATTCAACAATCGTGATCCAGACCATGTTTCGAGGTTGGAAACTCAAGCCGGATTTAGCACAAAAATCGAACCTGCCGCAAGACTGACTCGCACAGCAAAAATCCTCTGGGCATAAGCTATGAGGGCATACACTGATTTGCACTTTACATGTTCTTGCCATGTCCATGCTCACCCGAGCAAGGTGGCCGCCTGAACCATCTGCTCATGCTCGAATGCCGGCGCGTAGTCATCCAGCTCCGACTGCCGCAAGCCCACATCTGCGCTGAGTGCCACCTGCCGCCAGTTCGCCACCACGGCATGCACTTCGGCAAGGAAGGCGCGAGCCCGCACTTCGTCTAGCCCGAAGTAGGCGGCGCGTGCCATCAGCATACCCACATCGGTGATCGGCCCATCTCGCTCGGACAGCCAAGTCTTCGATTCCCTCTCCTTGTCCGGGAACGGATTAATGTCGAAGGCCGGCGCCAGACGCCACTGACCGTGGGCCACATGCAGGAAGCCGTGGTTCTGCAGGTGGTCGTCCACGTTGGTAATCAGCAGATTGAATACCAGCCGCCGCCAGAGTTGCCGCACATCCTGAGCGGGGGCGTGGCCGTGGGTGCGGATGGCATCGGCGATCTCGGTGTAGCTACGATCTTCCTCGCGTGAAGCCTGCAGCAGGGACGCAGCGGATTGGTACGGGATGCGGCCATCCGCCTCATCGCGATCGAAGCGTCCGATGACAGCCACCGGCACCTCGCCCAGCAAAACGATCCGTGCCGGCGCCGCATCAATGCCTGCCAACACCGCCAGCTTCAAGGCCAGCACCTCGCCACGGGTGACGCTGCGCGCATCGCCCACACTCGGGAACTTGCCGATGGCGAGTCTGCCGTCCTCGTCCACCAGTGTGCACTTGGGCCGCATGCCGCCCAGCGAGGTGCCCTTGCCCTGCAGATAACGCAAATCCTCGGCGGTTTCATCGCCGCGCTCGACCGCCCGGCTGGCCAGAAAGACCCGCTCCAGTTCGATCAGAGGTGGTGTGCTGCGCCGCCCACCCGTCGTCGTCCGGTGCCAGCAGGTGCCATCCGGGTCACGTAGGCGTAGTGCGCCAACCCGGCTGAAGTCATCCACCGCGAGCAGATAGTCCAGCTCCGTGAGGGCCGGCAGTCCCGGATCACCCTTGCGACGCTTGGCATGGTCCCGAGCGATGACGCGCCGCCCCCAAGCATCCGGCGCGGTGTCCGCGATGGCGCCATGGAATACCGAATCGTGGGGCGAGGCCGCCTTGTGCGATTGGTGTCCCGCCAGCAGTTGCAGATCGGCCGACACATTGAAACTCGCCGGACTGGCCAACCAGCTCTCGTCGTAGGCGAAAGCGCTATTCTCGCGCCGCCCCTGGCGGACATACACGAGCGACCCCACCGGCACGCCCGCTTTGCCGACACAGAGCTGAACCTGCCGGCGGATCGAAGTGACAGGCGCCTTCACAGCGCCCCCGAGGTGGCAGGCTTGCTGCGCACCCGCTTGGGTAGGCGCTCATCCATCAGCGTCAGGCCTATGTCGTCCTTGGCCGTATCCAGGAGATTTTCCAGCGACTGAATTTCACCAAAGACATGCAGGGCGCGAGCGAAGAAGTGGATGGGTATCCGCACATCGCCTTTCTCCATTCGCCGCACGGTAGACAGAGATGCGCCCATGCGCTCGGCCAGCGAGGCCTGGGAGATATGTCGCCGTCGGCGCGCCAGTGAAATGTCGGCACCGAATTTCCGAATCGCCCGTTCGACGGGCAGCGGGATGGGGGAGTACATGGCAAGTGTTCCCATGAGAGCGATCATGACTCGTAGAAGTCTCTAGAGGATCGATTCTATACAAGCATGGGTGAGTTGGAAATAACAATTCTAAACAGAATGCTTATGACCAAAAACGACTCGTGTCGGAGTGTTATTTTGGTTGCTCATCTTGACGGTGTTCCGCTAGGACATCAATCCGGTCATCCGTTGATTCTCTTTCCCTGCTGCGAGCACTGAGCGCCCGCCTCAGCATCACATCATTCGCCTCAACCGGGAATGGCACGATGGGACAGACCTGCCGCAGCATCTTCGCATGGCCGCATACGCTGGCCGCGCTACCTTGTGCGCTCGTCCTGACCTGCGCGACTCTGCAACCCGCCCATGCCGCCGACGACTCGCCCGAGCGTGAGCGCCTCGCGGCCCTCGTGCGGCAGATCGAACTGGCCGACCGTCTTGCCGAACACGCGGCCAGCACAGCACCGCAGGAACGCGCCCGCTACCACTTCGACTATGACCGGCTGCGCGGCGACCTGCAGCGTGTAAGAGCCGGTCTGCAGGATTACCTCGTCCCCCTGCGTGCCCAGCCCCGCGACCCGATTCCATTGAGTGGCGATTACCTGCGTCGCGATGCACTCGAGAAGATTTCTCCATGACGCCTTCCGCCGATCAGGTTGCTGCCTTTCAGGCCAACGGCGGCTTTTCGCCCGGGGAGGTTTCCGCTGTTGTGCTCGGTTTCGTCTTCGCTGTCCTCCTGTTGTGGGGGGTATGGGCCATCCGTACGGCTTACGTGGGCTGGGCGGAACAACGGCTGTCCGAACGCCAGTTTCTCGGTGTCGCCGTTCGTTTTCTGGCGATATATCTGGTGCTGAGCTTCTTCCTTCTGTCCTGACTTTCACGAAAGGGTGAATCCATGAATTTTCCTTTGAACCCCCGGCGTGCAGCCGTCGCATTGCTTGCGTCTGGTGCCGCGTTCACCCCACTGATTTCGCTGGCTGCCGGTCTGCCGACCATGGAAGACCCTTCGCGTGGTGCCGGCAGCGGCATCATGCAGACGTTGCAGAATTATGGTTACGACATCGTGCTGCTGATTGCACTGCTCGTGGTCGCTTCGATGTTCGTGGGCGTCTGCTACCACGCCTATACACGGTATGCGGAGATTCACACCGGCCGCGCAACCTGGGGCCAGTTCGGGCTGACCGTGGCGGTGGGTGCCATCCTGCTGGTCGTCGGCATCTGGCTGCTGACCAAGGCCACCGGCGTACTGTGAAAGCGGGCAGCAATGGCTGACGCCAAGGAAAACCCCGGTGATGGGCTCGTGACCTTCCTGCCGCACCGGCTGAACCGGCATCCGGTGGTCGTACGCGGCCTCACCGCCGACGAGCTGTGGATCTGCGCGGGGCTGTCGGCGGTGGCCGGTTTCCTGACCGGCGTACCGTTGGCCTGGCTGACCCACAGCATTGCCATGGTGCCGACACTGATCGTCGCGGGCATCGGCATTGGTGTATTCGCTGGTGGCGGCTTCCTGCGTCGACAAAAGCGAGGCCGGCCCGACACCTGGCTGTACCGCCAGCTCCAGTGGCAGCTCACGATCCACTACCCGGCACTCGCTGCCCATGTTGGCGGACGCCGGCTCATCACCCGCTCGGGCAGGTGGAGCACGCGGCGACTGCGGCCCCCCTCCTCCAGAGGTACACCATGAGCCGCTTTCGAAACGAAGTCGCCCATCTGCAGGCCCACATCAAGACGCTGCGCCTGGCCTTTGCCGCGCTGTTCGTGGTGGCGATGCTGCTGGGCCTGGGCTGGTGGAGCGCCCCCAAGAACATGACCATCCACGTCCCGCCGGACCTGCGCTCGGGCAGCACCCGCAAGTGGTGGGATGTGCCACCGGAGAGCGTCTACGCCTTCACCTTCTATATCTGGCAACAGGCCCAGCGCTGGCCGAGCAACGGTGAACAGGATTACCCACGCAATTTGAAGTCGCTGGCAGCCTACCTCACGCCGAGCTGCCGCGCCTTTCTGCAACAGGACTATGAATTCCGGCGCAACAACGGAGAGCTGCGCCAGCGCGTTCGCGGCATCTACGAGATTCCGGGGCGCGGCTACGGCGACGATCCGGCCTTGCGGGTGCGTGCGGTATCCGCTAACGACTGGGTCGTCACGCTGGATGTCAGCGCCGACGAATACCTGGGCTCGGAACAGGTCAAGCGGGCCCTGGTGCGTTATGCGCTGAAAGTCGTGCGCATGGATATCGACCCGGAGCGAAACCCCTTCGGCCTGGCGCTGGACTGTCATGCAAGGGCGCCGCAGCGCATCGAAACGCCGACCGCCGCGACGACCAACCCACCTGATGCCGCAGATACTCTGCAAGGAGGCGCACCATGAAACGCTTCGCCTCGTCGGCCCTGGCGAGTCTCCTCTTGAGCCTGGGCTCTGTCGCCACAAGCCACGCCATCGAAATCCTCCGCTGGGAGCGCCTACCCCTCGCCGTGCCGCTGCTGGTCGGCCAGGAGCGCGTAATCTTCGTCGACCGCAACGTGCGCATCGGCCTGCCGGACAGCCTCGGCGCCCACCTGCGCATGCAGAGCGCGGGCGGCGCGATCTACCTGCGGGCGAGCGAAGCGATTCCACCGACCCGGCTGCAACTGCAGGACGTGGAATCCGGCGCGCTGATCCTGCTGGACATTGCCGCCGAACCAGCCAAGGCGGGCCAGGCACCGTTGGAACCGATCCGTATCGTCGAAGGCGATGGGACGCCATCCCGCCCCGAAAATCCTGCCACTTCCCGTGCCGATGAAGACGAATCCGGCAGCACGGGGGAGAGTATCGGCACCTTCACCCGGCGCGCCACCCCGGTGCCCGTGATCCTGACCCGCCACGCCGCACAGAACCTTTACGCACCGCTGCGCACCGTGGAGCCCGTGCCCGGCATCGGCCGCGTGAATCTGCGCCGCAACATCTCTCTGGACACCTTGCTGCCGACGCTGCCGGTACGCGCCCAAGCGCTGGCGGCCTGGCGGCTCGAAGATCAGTGGGTCACTGCGGTCAAACTCACCAACACCTCGGCCCGGCCCCTGGAACTCGACCCACGGGCACTGCAGGGTAACTTCGTGGCTGCCACCTTCCAGCACCCGAACCTCGATCCGGCAGGACGTACCAGCGACACCACGGTGGTCTACCTCGTCACCCGTGGTCACGGCCTGGCCGAATCGCTGCTACCGAAAATCGCGCCCATCAATGCGGTACAGAACCTGCCGCCACCGGGTGCAGCCGGCGCCACCGGCGTAGGCCACCCGAGCACAGGAGGCATGCGCGATGAAGAGTAATCCGCTGCTGAAGTGGCTGCTGATCCCGATGTTGCTGGCCCTTGTGTTCGTTGGCATGAAGCTCTCGACCAGCAATCCCAAGACTCAGTCTTCTCAGCCCGGCGCCGATCAGCTATCCCCCGAGGAAATGAAAGCTCTGGGGATCGAGGGCGATACACCGCGCGACACCGTGGCCACGTTGGTCGCCCAGGTCAAACAATTGCGCAACGAGTTGCAGACGGCGCTCAACGACAACAAGAACCAGAAGACCGAGAACGAGCGCATGCGCGCCCGAGAAAGCACCATCGACCAGCGCATCCAGAGCGCATTGGACGGTGAGCGCGGTCGCCTGCAGCAGGATCGCGATCAGTTGAGCAACGAGCGACAGCAGACACAGGGCCTGCTGCAAGATCTGCAACGACGCCTGGATGGCCTATCGGGCAAGGACACGCAAGCTGGGCAGGCCGATCTGCCCATCGGTCTGGGGCTCGAAGACGGTGACGGCAGACATTTCGGCGGTCTAGCCGGGGGTGCCCGGCCCGGCGCCGCTGGTACCCGCTGGGTGGAGCCCGACGATGGCAAACCGGTAAAGAGCGGCGCCTCCACTGGTACGCCAGTCTTCCCGACCAGCTTCGCCCCCGCGCAGAAGACACTCACCGGCGTGGCCGACAGCATGACCGATACCGCAACCGACATTGGTCGGCGTGCCGTGGACAGCAGTGCCAGGCCGGTCTATACGGTGCCGGCCAACTCGACGCTGATGGGCTCGATTGCCATGACGGCGCTGATCGGTCGCGTGCCCATCGATGGCACCGTAAACGACCCGTACCCATTCAAGGTATTGATTGGCCCGGACAACCTCACGGCCAATGGCATCGACATCCCCGATGTGGCCGGCGCCGTGGTCAGTGGTACCGCTTCGGGCGACTGGACGCTATCCTGCGTGCGCGGCCAGATTCGCAGCGTCACTTTCGTCTTCCAGGACGGCACCATCCGCACCGTGCCGGAAGACGGCGGGCGCGGCCAGAACACCAATCAGACCGGTGGCACGGGAAGCGGGAACGGCACGACCCAGGGTGGTCTGGGCTGGATCAGCGATCCCTACGGCATCCCCTGCGTCTCCGGCGAGCGGCGCAGCAACGCCCAGCAGTACCTGGGCTCTCAGGCCCTGATCACCGCGGCCGGTGCCGGCGCCGCCTCGCTGATCCAATCTGACAACGGCAGCGTGGCGGTGGTCTCCAACAGCAACGGCTCGCTGGGCACGGTGGGCATCTCGGGCAATGAAGCCATGGGGCGCATCCTGGCCGGTGGCGTGCGCGACATGGCCGACTGGGTCAACAAGCTCTACGGCCAGGCCTTCGCGGCGATCTACGTGCCGCCTTCGGCCAGGGTCGCGGTGCATCTGGAACATCCCCTCAACATCGACCACGACGCCAAGGGGCGTCGGGTCAACCATCGTCCCGGAGGCAACCATGCGTCGGACCTCGATTGAAGCCTTGGCGGCGCTGTTCACGTTCGTCTTGCTGGGCGGTTGTGCCACGAGCAAGGACGAAGTACTGCCCCACGGCAACCACACCATGCTGGACGTATGGCACCAGGAGACGGGCGGCCGCGCCATTGAGGGAACCAGCGGAGTGCTGGCCGGCCGGCGGTTGCTGGATGCCCGCCAGGACCTGCGCCGGCCGCTGACGGAGATCGACCTGCAAACCACAGCCGCCAGGCAGGCGGCCTACACCCGCAGCGCCGCTAACGAAATCCAGCGCCAGTTTCGGCGCCTACCCAACCCGGATCTGGTGATGTACATCTTCCCGCACCTGGCCGGCAGCGACCCGGTGCCGGTACCCGGCTACTCGACGGTGTTTCCGCTGTACCAGCGGGTGCAGTACGCGATGCCTGGCGAGCGGGTGGAGGACTACTGATGGCCCGGTCCATGCCGTTCTCCTTCCTGCGCAAGGCCACGGCGCCTGTCGCCGAGGATAGGCCAGCCGACGATGCCTGGACGCGGCATGTGGCACGGCTGGCCGCACACGGCATCGGCGAACCCGGTGGCGTTCGGAGCCGCAAGCCGGCCACCGAAGAGGACACCCAGGCGCTCTACGAGGTGGCGCCATCCTTCGCCGATCTGCTGCCCTGGGTGGAATACCTGCCGCAGTCGCAATGCATGCTGCTCGAGGACGGCCAATCCGTGGCGGCCTTCTTCGAGCTGGCCGCGGTCGGCACCGAAGGGCGCGAACTGGCCTGGCTGTGGCAGGCACGCAATGCGCTGGAGAACGCGCTGCAGGATTCCTTCGACGAACTCGACGAGCATCCCTGGGTGGTTCAGCTCTATGCCCAGAACGAAGCAAGCTGGGACAACTACCTGCGCGAACTGGCCGGCTATCTGCGGCCGCGGGCTCAGGGCAGCGCCTTCAGCGACTTCTACCTGCGCTTCTTCGCCCATCACCTGCGCGCCATCGCCAAACCCGGCGGCCTGTTCGAGGACACCACGGTGACGCGCCTGCCGTGGCGCGGGCAGGTCCGGCGCGTGCGCATGGTGGTGTATCGGCGTACTGCGTCGGCATTGCTGCGCCGGGGCCAATCGCCCGAGCAGGTGCTGGCCACGATCTGCGACCGCCTCGTGGGTGGCCTGACCAACGCCGGCGTGAAGGCCCGGCGCCTGGGCGCAGCCGACATCCACGACTGGCTGCTGCGCTGGTTCAACCCGCATCCAACCTTGCTGGGATCGGAGGTCGAAGATCTAGAGCGCTTCTATGCGCTGACCCGCTATCCCGATGAAATCGACGAGGGCGAGATCGAACTCGCCAGCGGGGATTTCGCCCAGCGCCTGTTCTTCGGCCCACCGCACTCCGACCTGGACAGCGGCACCTGGCACTTCGATGGCCTGCCGCACCGGGTCATCGTGATGGATCGGCTGCGCATGCCCCCGGCGACCGGTCACCTCACCGGTGAGACGCGCAAGGGTGGCGATGCGGTCAATGCACTGTTCGACCAGATGCCCGAGGACACGGTGATGTGCCTGACCGTGGTTGCCACGCCCCAGGACGTGCTGGAGGCACACCTCAACCACCTGGGCCGCAAATCCGTGGGCGAAACACTTGCCTCCGAGCAGACTCGTCAAGACGTACATCAAGCCCGCAACTTGATCGGCAGCGCTCACAAACTCTACCGCGGAGCACTGGCCTTCTACCTGCGCGGGCGTGACCTGGCTCAACTCGATGCGCGCGGCCTTCAACTGGTCAACGTCATGCTCAACGCCGGCCTGCAGCCGGTGCGCGAGGAAGACGAGGTAGCGCCGCTCAACAGCTACCTGCGCTGGCTGCCCTGCGTTTTCGACCCTGCCATGGACAAGCGCCAGTGGTACACCCAACTGATGTTCGCCCAGCACGCGGCAAATCTGGCTCCGGTCTGGGGCCGCAGCCAGGGCACCGGGCATCCGGGCATCACCTTCTTCAATCGGGGCGGCGGACCGATCACCTTCGATCCCCTGAATCGGCTGGATCGGCAGATGAACGCCCATCTGTTCCTGTTCGGCCCAACCGGCTCGGGCAAAAGTGCAACGCTCAACAACATCCTGAACCAGGTCACCGCGATCTACCGGCCGCGCCTGTTCATCGTCGAGGCAGGCAACTCGTTCGGTCTCTTCGGGGACTTCGCCGCACGCCTGGGCCTGTCGGTGCACCGAATCAAACTCTCGCCCGGCGCCGGGGTGAGCCTGGCACCGTTCGCCGACGCCTGGCGGCTGGTCGATACGCCCAATCAGGTGCAGACCCTGGACGTCGATGCGCTGGATGAAGAGCAAGATGAAGCATCCATCACACAACGGGCGGACGAAGCCGACGAGCAGCGCGACGTGCTGGGCGAATTGGAGATCACGGCGCGGTTGATGATCACCGGCGGCGAAGACAAGGAAGAGGCCCGCATGACGCGCGCCGACCGCAGCCTGATCCGCCAGTGCATTCTGGAAGCAGCCCGGTGCTGTGCCTCGGCAAAACGCACGGTGCTCACGCGGGACGTGCGCGATGCGCTGCGCGAACGCGCCCAGGACGCGACCCTGCCCGAGGTCCGCCGTGCTCGTCTGCTGGAAATGGCCGACGCCATGGAGATGTTCTGCCAGGGTGTGGATAGCGAGATGTTCGACCGGCCCGGCACACCGTGGCCCGAGGCCGACATCACCATCGTCGATCTGGCGACCTTCGCCCGCGAGGGCTACAACGCCCAGCTCTCGATCGCCTACATCAGCCTCATCAACACGGTGAACAACATCGCCGAGCGCGACCAGTTTCTCGGCCGGCCGATCATCAACGTCACTGACGAAGGCCACATCATCACCAAGAACCCACTGCTCGCCCCCTACGTAGTCAAGATCACCAAGATGTGGCGCAAGCTGGGAGCCTGGTACTGGCTGGCGACGCAGAATATCGACGACCTGCCCAAGGCGGCCGAGCCCATGCTCAACATGATCGAGTGGTGGATCTGCCTGTCCATGCCACCGGACGAGGTGGAGAAGATCGCACGCTTCCGGGAACTGAACCCTGCGCAGAAGGCGCTGATGCTCTCGGCACGCAAGGAAGCCGGCAAGTTCACCGAGGGCGTGATCCTCAGCAAGTCGATGGAGGTGCTGTTCCGCGCGGTGCCGCCCAGCCTCTATCTCGCATTGGCGCAGACCGAGCCGGAGGAGAAGGCTGAGCGCTTCCAGTTGATGCAGCAGCACGGCATCGGCGAGCTGGATGCCGCCTTCAAGGTGGCCGAGAAGATCGACCGGGCCAGGGGCATCGCTTCCTTGCCGTTGGGAATGCTGGCCGGGGGTGGTGTGTGATGCGCTGGCCTGGACAACCAAGCGCCCGGACTGTCTCGCTGGGACTGGTGGCGATGGTGGTGACAGCGATGACCATCTGGCTGTTGTTGCGCCCGGCGACGACACCGACCGATGGACAGGCCTTAACAGCGCCCGCCCATCAGCACGAATCAGCACCTACGACCGCAACCTCATCGCCTGAAGCCGGGCCACCGTGGCGCTATGGCCGGCCCGGTGCTCGCTACACCATCATCGAGTATGCCGACCTGGAATGCCCGTTCTGCCGAAGCTACTTCCCAATCCTGAAACGCTGGATCGATGCCCATCCCGAAGCGAACTGGCAATGGCACCACCTACCATTGGCGATACACGAGCCAGTGGCCACAGCAGGCGCACGGCTGGTGGAATGTATGGGTGCCGCCGGCGGCCAGACGGCGTTCTGGCAGGCGCTGGAATGGGCCTATGCCAACACCCGTAGCAATGGACAGGGCTTACCCGGGGGCCTGGCCTATCCTGATATCACACCGGCCGCGAAGCAGTGCCTGGCAAGTGATCGGCCTGATACGCTGATTCACGCCCAGGCGGAAGAGGCGGCCCAGAACGGCGTCAGCGCGACGCCGGCCTTGCAGCTACGAGATCGGGAAACGGGCAAGTCCTTGCTGTTGCTTGGCCCGGTCGAGGGTGACGCCTTGCTCTCGGCGATCGATCTGCTGTCAGCTGGCGGCCCGCAGGCCGGCGAATCCTCTTCATCCCCAGACATGCCCGCCGCCCCCGTCGGCGACATGCCCAGGTAGCCCCGGTCCTCAAGGCTACGGCACGAGTCCTTCGTGCTGATCGACCCCCGTTCGCTTCGCATCCTGTCCGCGAACAGCCGTCGCCCTGCGATGGTGGATGCCTTTGCGTCATCTATCTCGTTCCATCGTCCCCAGGAGGGTTTGCCCTCCCGGGGCAGGCGCCCTCCGATTCTTCCCTTGGAGGTACGCCATGTCACTCGTCATCGCCGATTCCCGCCCGGAGTCGCTCAACCTCATCGCTGCCCAGCATGAAGACTGGATCGTCCAACAGGCCATCACCCTGCTGGAAAAACGGGTCTTCAAGTCGGGGCCGGCACTCTCCAGTCCCGCCGCCGTGCGCGACTACCTGCGCCTGAAGCTGGTTGCGGAACCCAATGAGGTCTTCGCGGCCGTATTCCTCGACAGCCAGCACCAGGTGCTCGCCTACGAACCGCTGTTCAAGGGCTCTGTCGACCAGACCTCGGTGTATCCGCGAGTAGTCGTTCAACGTGCGCTGGCGCTCAACGCCTCGGCACTGATCCTGGCCCACCAGCACCCCTCGGGCGTGACTGAGCCCTCATTCGCCGACCGGAGCCTCACGGACCGCCTCAAGGCCGCGTTGGCGACGGTCGATGTACGTGTACTGGACCATTTCATCATCGGCAAGGGCACACCGTACTCGTTCGCCGAGTCGGGGCTGCTGTAGCCAGCACAGCGGGAGCTTCGGCTCCCGTTTTTCTTTTCGTGATCGCTACAGAAAGGCCTTCACTGGAAGTACAAGCCCATTGCGAATTTGCATTTTCAGTTGCCCACTTGCCGCGACTGGGCGGAAGCGTGTTGCAACGTTCTGCTCTTCGGTGTACCACCCCACCTTGGCAAACAGATCGGGGAAAGCCCAACAGATGGCTACGAAGACATATTCATTGCCACGCTGACCAATGCGCGTTATGACGACGCCAATCCATCGCTTATCGCACATTTGGCGGCGTCGCTCTGTTCATCGCGGATGTTTACGGCATCTATGGCAACCTGTTGAAATACGCTGTCACTATATCGCGGTAACGTGCTCATGATCACGGATAGGCAAAACAGCGTCATTCGAGCGAAGTGGTACGCGAGAAGAAGAGAGGGGAGCAATGTTGAATGCGAGTCTTAGCCTGACCGATCAGGCTCTGAAGGATTCCTTCGTCGAAGGCAGCTTGGTGATCGACTGCCTGGAAATCAAGCTGAACAGAAACGGGCCTGGAGAGCCGTCAAGCTTTGCCTCTGCAGGCTTCCTGCTGGCAAGCCCCGAGCAAGGGATCGAGGGACGGTTTGTGATTGCCCGCAGTTCACACCAGCCCTATGACATGTTCGCATCCATGCGTGAGCAGAGTGAGCTGCGATCAGGGCAGCTCATCCCACCTTCCCGCTACTTTGCGCTTGAAGCGAGGGACATAGCTGGCAACCTATGGATCAATCCGTCCGCGACTGTCGCGATCGAGCATCGGCTCGATGCGTTCATCGTGAAGGTGTCGTGCTCGTGGCTACGTTGTGAGTCGACTTTGGAGAGTTCGGCCAGCGCGACGCACATGGTCTTCATGGACGAACTCAGTTTCCCGGACAACGTCATCCACTCGCAGCGGGTCTTGGAAAGAGGCAAAAAGCAATGGAAGCTAAGTTCCAACTCCTCGGCTGGCGAGGCTGCTGGCATGCTTGTGACCTACGATGCGCGCGTCGACAGGCCCGGCCCCAGCTATGGCGAGTTGTTCGCCGCGAACCAATCCAAGACTGCTCTACCGGACAACTTCGACGACAGGCTCGTCGAGGCGATCCGATTCTGTACGGCGACGGTGACTGAACCCGTAATGCGAGAGACAGTGCACAATGGGAAAAGGGTGCTTGAACTTACGAGCCATCGCCCAGCAAACAAAGGAATGCTTGAGCCGCCATTGCAACCCAGGGGCAACGACGCAGATTTCTACGGGCTTTTAGAGCGCTATTTTTTCTACGCAGCCGCCAACGCAGCGGGAAGGGACTTCGCCCCGCTGTCAGCGAAGGTTGGCGGGCTTTTCGCATTAAAGGGGGTCAATCTCGACACGATAGCGCTACTCGTCTCTGTCGCCGTTGAAAGTGTTCTTGGCGAAAAATCGTTCCAGAAATTGGGAACCCCCTCCGTCACCGTGCTTGAACAACTCAAACAGATGATCAAGCACATAAGGGCAGCGGCGCAAGTCGAACCAAACTTCGTCAAGCGCGTCTGTGACGTTCTCGGCGGCATAAAGTCCAGCCGAGCAAAAGACAAGCTACATGCATTGGTCCTTGCTTCAGCCATCGATGAAGCAGATCGCAAGGCTTGGAACGACACTCGCAACAAAGCGGCCCACGGATCGTTCGAGATCGACCCGGCGAAATTTCAAGAACTTATTGACGTCGTGTTTCGCCTCTCTGCACTCGTCTACAAGCTCGTCTTCTTGCAGATCGGCTACAAGGGTAAGTTCACAGACTACGGGGAACATGACTGGCCCTTGCGGGATTTCGCAGCAGACCTGACGTCTATTTCCTCTGGCTCGGTTGCAGCGACATCCTCACCGGTCGCGGCTAAATCCACGGTGGAACCGAGAGAACTGAAAGATACAAGCTTGTAAATCCCGAGCTGACCTCCTGCAAGTTCCTGAGGAAGTGAGCTCGATCAACTTTATCGCCCACGGAACCATTTCACCAGTCCTGATGCGTCAGAAATCGGCGCATACCCAGTACGCTTTGTTTCTCGATTTGATGGAGCTTCGGCGTTTGACTACGCCCCTGATCTACTTCCGGGGCGTCCGATATGTCGGCCTTCCTTTCCTACTGCTCGCCGGGATGGCCGGCACTTTGTCTTGCGACCACGCTAACCGCGTTCAGCACTGGCGCCTTCACTGCCGATGTCCTCGTTGTCACCGACAGCCGCCACCCAATCAAACCCATAGGCGGCGAGCTGATCATCGAGCTGGACCAGCCCGCCCGTATCGAGGCTGAGCTTTCCGCAGGCCTGCCTGCCGATCCCAATCATGCCTCGGCCCTTGCGCACCAGCGACTGAGCACGGGCCGCTCTGATCTACAGCGCCGGATAGTGCAGGCTTATCAAGGCGTGGCCGATGCCTGGGGTCTGGGGATCGCCAAGATTCCGGCAGTCGTGGTTGATCGGCGCTACGTGGTCTATGGCGAACCCGACGTCGCACGTGCCGTCACTCGCATCCATACCCACCAGATTGCCGATCGGAGTACGCGGCCATGAAGGGCTTGCTGATCGCACCCACAGGACACTTGCGCGCAGCCATGGCTGCCGTACTCCTGTGCGGCGCCACGTCCGCCCTCGCCCTCAGCACCGCCACCATCACCTCGTCGGTACTGTCGGTCGATTGTCTGGAGTACCGCGTGGTCGGCATCTGCTACTGGCTGTACTGCACCTGGACCGGCTGCTCGGTACGCACCTCGGTGAAGGTGCGGCACTACGTGCCGGACGCCGTCGTGTCCAGCTATGCCAACACCGGCGAGAACCCGTGGACGGAAGTTCGTTCCATGAGCACGCCCAGCACCACGGCCCAGGCCGGCGGCGACGGCACGACCAACCACGACAACGAGAACAATCTCGCAAAATTCAAGAACGCCGATGTAATCGGCCACCCTGGCGGCTATGTCTTCAGCCAGTTCGCCAGCAGCACGAGATACGCCTGCGAGGGCGCAGGCACAGCTTTCGTGCCTTACCTGCTGAGCACTCTCGACACAATGGCCTGGCGCTACAACATCCCCGAGGTCGCCTATCCGGAATCCTTGATCCCCGGCATGCGCGAGATCGGCGCACGTACCAGCGCCAACCTGTGGGGCAATGTCTATCCAAGAGGTGGCTTCCTGCATCAGACGGACGACTACATGAGTGGAGCCGTAGTTGCCCAGCGTGCGGGCGACGTGGTGACCCGGCGTCAGCAGCCCCATGTTTATCAACCCCTGCTCGCCGATTCCCACGACGGCTACTGGCCGGCCGGTGCGCTGAAGGAAGGCGACGCGGCCACCGGCAAGTGGCAGGAGCTGACGCCCACCCTCTCCAACACCTGTGCCGTCTTCCCTCACAGCGACACGCGGAAACAGGCGCTGCAGGACGACTACGCCTGGGCGCTGTGGCGGCCCTATGCCTGTTGCGAGCGCAAGGGACAGATTTTTCTCGGCAGCGTCGATTTCCAGTGAGGTCCCCTGAATGAAAGCATCTCTCTCGCTTCTCGGCCGCCGCATCCGGCCTCGCCTCCTGGCTGCGGCACTCGCATGTGCTGTGGCAGCTGGAACCGGCGTTGCCTGGGCCCAGACTCGCATCGACCGCACGGGTGTCAGCGTAAGCGGCAGCGTGATTGGTGATGACGTGCTCTACAGCATCGGTGGCGGCCGTGCCGTGTCCATGAGTAGCGCCGGCAATATGCAGAGCATTGGCGTGGGCGTTGGCTGGAACAGCAACCTGATCTGCGGAAACATGAGCATCACGACGACCCTGCAGAATCAGTTGAACGGCATCAGCAATGGCTTCCAGCAGATCATGTCCTCGGTGATCCAGAGCGCCACCAGCGCCGTAGCCTCGCTGCCGGCACTGATCATCCAGCGTGCCGACCCGGGTCTCTACAATCTGCTGACCAACGGCGTGCTGCAGGCCCGGCTGGATTTCGACCGCTCCAAGATGACCTGTCGGGCCATCGCCAACCGCCTGGCTGATATGGCTGGTGGCCAAGCTGGCTGGGACCAGCTCGCCGAGGGAATCACCTTGCGGGATTCGGTAAGCGCCAACGGCGATGCCGTTTCGGCCGTCGAGCAGGCCGAGTCGAACAAGGGCAACAGCGGCGTGCCATGGGTCGGTGGCAGCAACGCGGGTGGCTCGGGCCAGAGTGCGATCAAGGTTGTGGGCGACGTGACCAGGGCCGGCTACAACCTGCTCAATGGGCGCGGGGTGACCGATACCTCGTCCATACCGCGATCCGCCTGCGGCAACCGGCTGACCTGCCAGACCTGGAGTTCCCCTCAGGCAGCAGCGGACTTCGCCAACCGCGTTCTGGGTGAACGCGAACAGCGCACCTGCGAGAGCTGTACCAAGACCCAGACCACGCCGGGCGTGGGCCTCACCCCGGTAATCCAGGAGGAATACGACACCAAGCTGCAGGCCCTGCAGGAACTGGTGACGGGAACCAAACCAACCACGGTGGCGAATCTGGAGGTAGCAGGCAGCAACTCGCTGCCGATTACCCGTGGCCTGATCGAAGCGCTGCGCGACGAGCCCGACCAAGATCTGCTGGGTAAACGCTTGGCCTCTGAAGCCGCCCTGTCGAGCGTGCTGGAGAAGGCTCTGCTGTTGCAGCGCACGCTGCTGACCGGCAAGAAGGAACCGAACGTGGCTGCCAACGAACTGGCCGTGAAGGCCGTCGACCAGGAAAACGGCTCGCTGGAACAGGAGATCAACAACCTCAAGACAGAGCTGGAACTGCGCCGCACCCTGGCCGGCAACTCGGCGATGGCCATCGTGCAGCGCCACGGCACCCGTGCCAGCGGCTCACGCGGCATCTTCGAGGGGGATACCACGCGCGATCGGCTCAAGGAAGTGCAGAAACCGAGGTCGACACCATGAGCACGAGAGCCTGGATCAAACCGATGTGGCTCTTCAATCGCCATGTCGGCCAGAACCTGCTGTGGGCGTTGCTGGTGGCTGGGATCGCTGTTGGCGTCAATGTCGCCGGAATCCATCTGATCGGCGGCCTCGGCGACTGGGAGCGCTGGCTGCGGACTCATGCGGGCTATTTCTTCGCCTGGCGGCTGCTGCTCTACAGCGCGACGGCCTATGGTTGGTGGCGAATGCGCCAACGCCTGAGGCTGTACGAACCAGGCTCGGAGACACTGAACCGCCTGCGACGCAGCGAGATGGCGGCCCTGCTGTCCGTCGTGTTGCTCGAAGCCAGCCAGTGGCTGAGGTAAGGCCCGCTCCATGACCCTCTACACAACCGACTACCTGGAGTATTACCTGACCCTGGTCGGCTGGCTGGTGAACAACGGCATCTGGAACATCCTGGTTGCCAGTGGTGTGTTCGCCCTGCCCTTCGTTGCCATCGTGGTGCAGGAGTGGCTGCGCGCCCGAGCCGAAGTGGCTGACGAAGGCAACAAGGGCGTGCTGTCCTCGATGCGCATCGAGAACCGCGTGTGGGTGGCAATAGTGGTAATCCTGTTCGCCGGCATTCCCTTCATTCCAGTAGATCTCTCCACGATCAAGTTCGATACGAGCCGCTCCGCACAATGCCAGGTCAGCGTGCCCCAACCGGCGAACACGGGCTGGTCCAACGCAACCACCACGCTCAACAACCAGAGCGCACTGGTACCAGTGTGGTGGTTTTTCATGCACGCGATCTCCAAGGCCGTGACCGGCGGCGCGGTAGCGGCCATCCCCTGCGGCACGGACCTGCGGCAGATGCGCATGGACGTCGACGCTACCCGCATCGACGACCAGGTGCTGGCCCAGGAGGTCGGTGACTTCGTACATGACTGTTACGGCCCCTCGCGCGCCAAGCTGTTCATGAGTCGGCCAACGCTTTCCGGCGAGCAGATGAACGATGTGACCTGGATCGGCTCGAGCTATTTCCTGAACACGGCCGGCTTCTACGACACCTACCATTCGAGCACGCCGCGCATGGCCTGGCCCTATGACACCAACCGAGACGCCGGGCTGGCCCAGGTGGATAGTGGCGGTGGTTACCCGACCTGCCGGCAGTGGTGGTCGGACGGCGGCAACGGGCTGCGTACCCGGCTGCTCGCCCAGGTCGATGCCGATCTGCTGACCCGCCTCGGGAGTTGGGCGGGTTTCCTGTCGCAGGACGAAGTGAACGATTCGGTGATCCGCACCGTGGTCTCGCCAAGACAACAGAAGATGAACCAGGGAGCGGTCTATTCTGACTATGGCGGTCAGATCGAGAAGACGCTACCCAATATCGTGACCCGTGGTGGTGCCGATCTTGGACTGGCAGCCGGCGCCTTGGGCTACTTCCCGGCCATGGATGTAGTACGCCAGGCGCTACCGATGGTGCTGTCGCTGCTGAAAATGGCGCTGGTCATCTGTATCCCACTGGTGTTGCTCTTCGGCACCTACGAACTGAAGGCACTGGTCGCGGTGAGCTGCGTGGAGTTCGCGCTGTTCTTCGTAGACTTCTGGTTCCAGCTCGCCCGCTGGCTCGACAGCACGATCCTCGATGCGCTCTACGGCTGGGGCTTCGGTGCGAATACACCGCACAGCAACTTCGACCCGCTGATCGGGCTGAATAATGCCTTCGGGGACATGCTGCTGAACTTCGTCATGGCGACGATGTTCATTGTGCTGCCTGGATTCTGGGTTACCGCGCTGGGTTGGGTAGGTATTCGAGCAGGAAATGCACTGCAGGGCTTGTCAGAAGGTTCCAAACCGGCGGGACAAGCTGGATCGAAAGGGACCGGCACAGTCATCCGCGGTGCAAGGTAGGAGAAAACCTACCGTTCATCGTGAAAGCGGGGATCTGGATCGTCGTCGTAGTTGATCGGATCGTAGAAAACGCTCTGTTTGTGATCAGCTTGATTTCCGTCCCCCAGCACGCATTCCTCAGCGTCTGCCTGTTCAGAGCTTCGCGCAGCCCACGCACCAGAGATTGCGACAACCGTAAAAAGTACCGTGAGCCAAAACGCGGTGTAGAGCAGGATACCGATCACGGTGAGCTTGACGAGCAGCAATACCATTTTGACAACGTTTGGCGCCCATCCCTGCGCAAGCAGCCAGCCCTGTACCCGCCGATCCATACGCACACAGCCTCGCCATGCCCGGCCCAGGGTTCGACCGAGGCGTGAGGGGAAGGTGGTCGGTGCGGCGGTCTTCATGGTGGGCTACCTCATGATCGTTTATGGCGTCGCGTTTTACCTCGATTGTTGTTCAATACTTTGGGCACTTCAGGCGCGGCCCGCTTCAAGGATCTCGATGATCTGGCTGGCACTTAGTTGTCGCCCCAGGTCCAAAGTTGCGCGAATCGGCTCGAATGCGGCAACCATGCGGCGCTGACAGGCAACCGAGGGGCTGTGCGAGTTGAAGTCCCGTCCCTTGAAGCGCGAGAAGCGATTCATCTTCTCGACGAGAAAGCGCGCGATGCTCATCAACTCCGCTTCGTTGTTGCCATCGAAGCCGGCGAACCTGGGCGCATGCCCGTGGTTTGCTGTCTCCACCTTTGCCAGATCGCTGGGTTCGAGCTTTTCGACTCGCTCCTCGATGAAGCTCCACATGTCCAGGACGTTGACCACGAGAGACACGTCTGCGGGGCGGTCGGCATGGTTGTGAAACAGTCCCTGCATCTCCCAGGCGGGTGCCCAGTAGTGGCCACCATAGATGACCTCGGCCATGAGGTCGACATCGGTTTCCGTGGGGACCTTCAAGTGCTTGGCGATGTCCCGCAACAGCATGAAGTTCAGCTTGTCGCCAGCACTCAGGTGGATGGTCTTGCCCGTCATGGCGCCCAGACCGATGTCTACCAGTTGCCGCAAGGCATCCGAGCGCGAACTCGCCCTGCCCGTCTGCTCCATCCAGTCGTCAATGCGCTGCAGCAGATCTTCGTCTATGCGCAGTTCCAGTCGTTCAGTGCGTACCATGCAACCCCCAAGAAAGCTACGGCAATATTCCGTAGTAACGTACAAATGTACGTAAGCATCAGTCTAATGTCAATGATCTTGGGCTAACTTCCGCTGGCTGATTAAATTTGGTCTTGAAAATAGCCTAAAAGGCTAGTTTGCGCGATGCGATCCTGTAGATGAAGGATCGTTGATTAGATTTTGTGGTATTTTTCTACTATGGATGCAAATTCACGTCATCAAGTAATCAAGCGCCTGCAAACGGGGCTACCCCGTGGAGCGCCGTTCGACCTGACCACCCTGGCACCACTTGGGGTGTCGGCTCAACTCGCCGCGCGCTACGCCGAAGGCGGCTGGCTCGTGCGCCTGGCCCACGGCATCTATGCCTTCCCGAACGACGACTTCGGGGTATATGGCGCGTTGAAGTTCCTGCAACAACGCGTGCCAGGCCTGCACGTCGGCGGCAAGAGTGCGCTGGCTCTGCAGGGCGTGCGGCATAACCTGGGTAGCCGTGACACTCTGGTGTTGTGGGGCGATGCTCGTTTCGCGCTACCTACTTGGTTCACCTCGCGTTTTCCGGCGCGCTATGCTCACGCCAGCCTGTTCGACTGGCCGGATGACGCGCTTGCCAGCAAATCCGTGACCACACCTCCAGGCTTGCCCGATGGGCTGCGCGTATCAACCTCCGAACGCGCCGTGCTGGAGATGCTGTACGAAGTCGGCACCAAGCAAAGCCTGGAGGAAGCACGCAACCTCTTCGACGGCGTGCGCTCGCCGCGCAAGGACTTACTCGGCCAACTGCTGGCCCACTGCACGAGCGTGAAGACCGTGCGGCTGTTTCTCACTTGGGCGCGCGAGACCGGGCTAGTGGACGCGGACGATCTGCTGGCGCGCTATCCGCTGCGCACGGGCAGCGACAAGCGCTGGATGAGCCGGCTTCCCGACGGAACCTTGTTGAGTTTGAACCCGCATGGATAAAAGCTACGCAGATACCGTTCGCCTGTTGCTGACCGTCGCGCCGGATGTCTTCGCCAATGACATCTTCGCGATGAAGGGCGGCACGGCGATCAACCTGTTCGTACAGGACATGCCTCGCCTGTCGGTCGACATCGACGTGGTGTATCGACCATGGCAAACGCAGCGTGAGGAGGCGATGGCCGCAATCAATGGTGAGCTGGCTGCCATCTCTCAGCGTGTCGCGCGGCTGGGCATCCAGACACGTCTGGTGCGCAGCAAGGATCTCGGCGACACCAAGCTGATCGTCGAGAACGACACCAGCCAGGTCAAGATCGAAGTGAACGTCGTCTTCCGCGGCACGGTGCTCCCGGTTGAACGCCAGCCCTTGAGCGCCAGGACCGGCGACCTGTTCGGTGTCGAGTTCGAGGCGCCGATTCTGGCACGCGATGAGCTGTATGCCGGCAAATTGGTGGCAGCCCTGGATCGACAGCACCCACGCGACTTGTTCGACGTGTGGCAGCTCTACGAATCGGGCGGCCTCAGCGATGGCATGGTCGAGTGCTTCGTGCTCTACCTCGCCGGCCATAACCGGCCGCCGCATGAAGTGCTGTTCGGCAACGACAAGGACATCGCAGCGGAGTACGAGCGCGCTTTCGTCGGCATGACTGAAGTGGAGTGTTCGCTGGAGACACTGCTCGCCGCCCGTGCACAGATACGACAGGAACTGCCGCGACGCCTGACCACGAGTCACCAACAGTTCCTGAGCGGGTTGGTGCGCGCCGAGCCCGACTGGTCGCTGATGCAGTGCGCGCACGCGGCCGAACTGCCCGCCTTGCGGTGGAAGCTTGCCAACCTTGAGGCGTTCCGCAAACGGCGCCCGGCTGATTTTGAAGCCCAAGCCAACGCTCTCGATTCGGGACTGGGCCAGGCCTGACGTCGATCCTGCAGCGCCGGCTTGCCGGGATTGCCCCGTGCCGCATTGATCGTGGCGCCCAATCGCTGACGCCCCTATACCCAAAGGCTTCCTAAAAGCCAAAAGGTTGGGGAAGGGGCAAAGGAAGGGCGCCAAGGGGAAAGGCCCTATCCTGAAAAGGCCAAAAGTCTCCCCCGACCGGCCCGTCATCCGAATTCCGCCATGCTTTCGCTGTTTCAACGCAAACGAGTGTCGCCCGCAGCCGACGCAGCACCGACACCCACATCTCCCACCGACCCAGGCAAAGGGCTGATGCGACCGGAACCGGCCGCATCGCTGCTGGCCACACCCCGGCGGCAGAAGCTGCTGGAACACATCTGGCAGCGCACCTCGCTGTCGCGTCGCCAATTCGCCACCCTGTACCTCGCGCCCCTGGAGCGCTACGCGGAGCTGGTTCAGCAGTTCCCTGCGTCCGAAAGCCATCACCACGCCTATCCAGGCGGCATGCTGGATCACGGCCTTGAGATTGTTGCCTACGCGCTCAAGCTGCGCCAATCACACCTGCTGCCAGTCGGTGCCAGCCCTGAAGCCCAGGCTGCGCAGGCCGAGGCCTGGACCGCCGGCACTGCCTACGCGGCGCTACTACACGACATCGGCAAGATCGCCGTGGACCTGCAGGTCGAATACGAGGATGGCACCCCCTGGCATCCCTGGCACGGCCCACTACGACAGCCGTACCGTTTCCGCTACCGCAAGGATCGGGAGTACCGCCTGCACAGCGCGGCTACCGGGCTGCTCTACACCCGCCTGCTCGATGCTGCCATCCTCGACTGGCTGTCCAGCTATCCCGACCTCTGGGCCGCGCTGCTGTACGTGCTGGCCGGCCAGTATGAGCATGCCGGCACGCTGGGCGAGTTGGTGGTCCAGGCTGACCAAGCTTCGGTAGCCCAGGAGCTGGGCGGAGACCCCGGCAAAGCCCTGGCCGCACCCAAACACGCGCTGCAGCGCAAGCTGTTGGATGGTCTGCGCTACCTGCTGCGCGAAGAGCTCAAACTGAACCAACCCCAGGCCTCGGATGGATGGCTGACCCAGGATGCATTGTGGCTGGTGAGCAAAACCGTCTCGGACAAGCTGCGCGCCCATCTGCTGTCGCAGGGCATCGACGGCATTCCGTCGAACAACACGGCAGTGTTCAACGTGCTGCAGGACCACGGCATTGCCTTGCCGACCCCGGACGGCAAAGCCATCTGGAAGGCCACGGTCACGAGTGATGCTGGCTGGTCGCACAGTTTCACCTTCCTGAAACTGTCACCGGCAGCGATCTGGGAAGCCGTCGAGCGACCGGCGCCGTTCGCGGGACAGGTTCAGGTCGATCCAGAGGCCGACGAAGCGGCCATCGCTGCCCCTAATTCAACCAACTGCCAGCCCATGGAGATCGCGCCACCGCCCCCGGCCTTGATCACGTCGGTCATACCTTCGACCGCAGACACTGGCCTTGGCGCATTGCTCGACCTGCTTGAGGTAACGACACCGGCAGCATCAGCACCATCGACGCCAGAGCCAGAAGTAGCTGTGAAAGCGAACATTGCGTTGCCCCCCAGCACGAACGGACCCACACACCAGCAAGCCGCTATTCCCTCCGGCGAACACTTCATGGCATGGCTCTCCCAGAGCATCCAGATGCACAGGCTGATCATCAACGACGCCAAAGCCCAGGTGCACACCGTCGACGGCACGGCCTATCTGGTCAGCCCCGGCGTGTTTCAACGCTACGCCCAGGAACACCCCCTGGTCGCCACGCAGGCCAAGGCGGACAAGCTCGAGGGATGGCAGTGGGTACAGAAGCGTTTCGAAAAACTGGGCCAACACCGCAAACAGGCCAGTGGGCTGAATATCTGGACCTGCGAAGTCACCGGGCCACGCAAATCGCGCCGGCTGCATGGCTACCTGCTGATCGATCCTCAAACGGTGTTCTCCGAAGTGCCGCCCGACAACCCATACCTGCGTCTGGGCACAGTGCAACAAGAGAAGGAGATCGCTCTTTAGGAAAAAAGGTGGTCACTTATTCTTGAAGTGACGGGAGAACTAAACGCCGATAAACAGTTGGGGAAGCAAAGCCATTGCAGCATGGTGCATAGCTCTTTCCGGTTCTTCCACAAGGCGTTTCAACTCCAAATCCATATGCAGCCTGGAGTGGTAGCCATCCTGTTCGAGCTTCCGCTTGTCTCGTTCGATCTCTGACTGGCTTCGTGCTTGAATGAGCTGTGCGCGATAGAGCGTTCCTTCATGCTCATAAATCAGCCAGCCGCCAAACCGGCTTCCATCCGGCCGAACAA
This sequence comes from Candidatus Accumulibacter sp. 66-26, assembly GCA_001897745.1. Classification (GTDB taxonomy): domain Bacteria; phylum Pseudomonadota; class Gammaproteobacteria; order Burkholderiales; family Rhodocyclaceae; genus 66-26. Next base: position 48,450 of record MKUH01000030.1, on the reverse strand, counting down.
CACCCCAAGGTTTAACACCTTCGCGGACTCGCCCGCCCTCACCGCAAAACTCCATTCTGGGGAGCTGAGAAAATAACTGCTTGGTGAACTGCTTTTTTCCAACCTTCAGGGCAAGAATAGTCACAGTAAGCTCAGCAATACTCGGTGTCGATTCGTCCATTATCGTCACAGCCTATGCAATATCAATACGTCGTGGCCTGCCGAGTGCAATATTCCCAGTTAAAACGCACCTTACCGGTAATTGTTAAGCCTTCAGTCCACAGCCCCTTGAATGCTACAGCATAGACAATCGTGCTCTCCAAATGGTCCCGACAAAGAGGCCCAAGGCCAACTCTGTCCAAATTATTTGAACTGCCCAACCAGCAAAATTCAGCGCCCCGGTACGTCCAACCCGTTTCAACTGACAGACACAGATGAAGCCTGCTTCAACCGCTCTTCAGTGAGCATCATCAACTGCGCCGAGCTGCATTTCAGCGCTCGGGCGACCTTGAGGATCAAGGAAAGCGTGGGCATGTGTTCTCCGCGCTCGATCTTGCCCATGTGGGAACGCTCGATCCCGGCCAAATTCGCCAGTGTCTCCTGGGCAACTCCCTGTTTGGTTCTTTCTTCGCGCACAACCGCCCCGAAAGCGATGGCAGGTTCCGCTTCGTAGGTAGTAGTGCCGGTGGGTCGGCCTCGTTGAATCGATCGCTTTTGCATTGCCAAAAGCGTCGATTACCGTCAGGATTTAAACCACGTTAAATTTAACTCATTCGCGCCGCCGCAGCCGTTTGAGTTGATAGAAAGAGGTTGCCTGACGTGAAATCAAGCAAGGTCTTCAAAGCGATTCAGCTAACCGTGGTTGGCGACTGGATACCGCCCCAGCTTGTCGGCGCTCTTGCTTTGCAGCGCGCAGAAGTACCGGAGGTACCAGTCAGACTCGCCGAGGCCCAACTGGTTGGCGAAGAGCCCAATCTGGTTCTCTCTACCTCCAACAGGATCCCACCCGGCCAAAGCAAAGAAGCCATCTGGTTCGACACGCTTGGAGTCGCTCTGGCCAAACGCTCGCACCTGCTCGCTTATCCGGAAGTGCCCTGCAGCGAAATATCCCCGCAACAGGTGATCCACGCGCAGGGCATTATCGATGCGAAAGAACCGTGGCCCGCCGAAATGCGGCGGCTTTTCCTGATCGCGCAAGAAACCTCCGAGCCCGCCGCACCCACCTTCGATCTGGCAATGACCCTGGTTGCGGCAGGCTATGGCATCGCGATCGCGCCGATGACCAGGCTGTTCCGCTATGAGCGGCACGGCCTGACTGTCAGGCCTCTGCAGGGAAAACCGAGCGTCGTATTGGCCTACCTCTGTTACCCGCTGCGCCCCCTGAGCGAAGTCGAAACACAGTTTGTGCGCCGCCTCGGATCAGCGGCATGAGGCGGCATCGATTTGCTCGGTTGTTATTACGCGAACCGCAGTTGCTGCGACGTCCACTCGCCCTCTTTCACAGTTGCACTCACCGTCACGATGAGCTTGTCCAGATTGCTCGCAGAGACGCTATCCAGTACCGATCTGCCCCGCAATGCCGCTCTTGGTTGTACGAGCGCGTGGTAGATCTGCCATGGATCAGCCCCCCGGTTCAACTTCAACACTGCCTGAATCAAGGCATGCTTGACTGGATCGAGATGCCAGTCCGGTACGCGCTGCCCACGGTTGCCCAGATTGAGCGCCAGCAGATTGCCAGCCTGAATCTCGTAGCTGATCCAGCGCCGGGATTTCCCGGCCATTTTGGCAAACTCGGCCACGGGCAGGTTGTGGGGCGCTTGGAACAGATCCACCAGTTCCATCCGCTTGCGTTGGATATCGGAGACAGGTGCGTCCATCACCGATCGAGGCAGGCTGACAGCCGGCAGACGGTGGGTGGCGGCGGTCACCAGCGGCAAGCTGTCCGCCGGCTTCATGACGATCAACAACGGGGCCGTCACCTGTCTTGATGAAGGACCGGAGACATCGGCGTCGGCAGCCAGAGGAACACCTTCCAGATGCACGGTCAGCGGCATGCTCGCCGCCTCGAGCATATTCTGTTCGAACAGATCAAGGCGGTCCGCCCAGTCCTGCATCATGCGCCGACGCTGTTCCACGTACTCGGCGTGATTGTAGGTGGCGCTGACCTTGTTGGGATCGACGTGGGATAGTTGTGCGTCGATCCATACCTTGGGATAGCCGATCTCGTTGAGTGCGGTGGACATGGTGGCGCGCATGCCATGCCCGGTCAGCAGATCGCGATAGCCCATGCGTTTGAGCGCGTTGTTGAGCGTGTTCTCGCTGATGCGCTTCTTCATTTCACTGTCGTGGCGCAGTAGGTAGCGCTGAGCCGGTTTGAACTCTTCCAGCAAGTGCCGGACGATTTCCATCGCCTGCACCGACAGCGGCACGATGTAAGGTGGGATGTCCCGGGGCAATTGCCGCTTCTTGCGCATGTCCAGTTGAAGTTGCTTCACGACCTCGGGAGGAATCACCCACACCCCCTGATCGAGATCGAACTGATCCGGCGTCGCCTGGCGCAGCTCACCCGTGCGAACTCCCGTCAGCAGCAACAACCTCAGGCCGAGTTGTGTCTGCAGGCGACCACGGTACTTGCGCAGGCGCTGCATGAGTTTGGGCAGATCGCCCATGCGCAGGAACGGGTTGTGATTGACGGGCGGCAAGGGCAGAGCCACCACATCGAGATCGGAGGCCGGGTTCTGCTCCAGGCCGGGGACCACTACGAGGGCGTAACGGAACAACTGGTTGAACCAGGTTCGGACCTTTTCCGCGACCGACAGCGCCTTGCGCCGCTCGATTCGGGCAATCACCTCCAGCAGATCGGGCCGCTTGATCTCGTAGATCGTATGTTTGCCCAAGAAGGGCAACACGTCCTTGGCAAAGACTCGGGGAAGAATCGAGAGGGTGGTCTGGCGCCCCTTCTTGAGGCTGAGTTCGCGATGGGCCAGCCACTTTCGGTAGATCACCTCGAAGGTGTTCTCGCCGGCAAGCTTGACCACAGCCCGCTTCTGCTTGCGATGCGAGTGGGGATTGACGCCCTTGGCGAGCAGGGCCCGTGCTTCATCGCGCAGACCCCGCGCCTCGCGAAGGGAAACCTCCGGATAGGTCCCCAGGGACATGCGCTTCTGCCGATCAAGCCAGTAGTAACGGAAATGCCAGGTTCGGCCACCGCTGGCGCTGACCGCCAACGAAAGCCCATCGATATCGCGAAGTGTGTAGGCCTTGCCGGTAGCCTTGGCTTGCCGGATAGCCAGATCTGAGAGTGCCATGCGCCAGCTCCTGAACATGGGTCAGGAGCCAGATGTTCGTTTCGCAGGCCGCAGCCATCCAGCAACAATCCGCTATCAGCCGCATCCGCAATTGTGGACTTAATTGTGGACTTAAAATGACTTGCTGTCGGTGGATTTCAGTGGACGTCACTGGACTGTCGCGTCGCCAAAAATCGATTATTGATCAATGGCTTGCAGAACAACCTGGACTTTCACGGAACACCGCGGAATGTGGGTGGTGGAGCGGGCGATGGGAATCGAACCCACGGCTCTAGGCGGGTAAGGAGGTGACCTCGCGGCCACCCCCTCCCCTAAGAACCGTACGTGCAAGTTTCCCCGCATACGGCTCAAGCAACCCTTAAACACCCCTACTTGAACATAGAGATGCCGGCAGGGCCGTAATTCTCAAGAACATGGTGCTGCCTATGGCAATTCGGATGCAGCAAAACCAGATTAGTCAGCTTGTCCGAGCCTCGTTCCGACCGTTTGATTATGTGGTGAAGATGCCACCCAGTCTCTCGCGTGATCTTTTGATTGCAAATGGGGCATTGACCTTCCTGCCACCACCACAAGAAACGAAGTTTGCGGCGTCCCTCGAGTGTCTTGTCCATCCGCTGTGCCAGCCGTTTGGAAAAGTACCCGTCATACGCTGGGTCGTATGGATTCGCCTCCCCCTTGATCTTGGTATGTGGCCGTTTCCGGTACTCCACCAAGTTTGGAAGTAGCTTGTCCTTGTCCGCAAACCGCCAGTCGCGCCCCTTGAGGCACTTGAAGTAACGCTGTTTGATCCACCTCTTCCCCTTTTCAGGGTGTCGGCGGCACGCCCAGCGCCACAGTGCTTGCCAGATTTGATGATCGCACCTTGCAAACGTCTGGGATGCCATCTGACTTCGATGATAGTTGGCCCAACCTCGAATTACCGGGCTTAACTTTTCGATCACCTCCGTCTGTGCGGCAGCTTTCCTTTCTCGCAGCAGATCGCGGATTTTCCCCAGGAACGCTTTGATATTTTTCTTCGATGGCTGAGTGAATAGCATTCGATTGAAATATCTGACGTTCCACCCCAAGAAATCGAATCCCTCCGTCACGTGAGTGATTTTGGTTTTCTTTTCCGAGAGGATGAGCCCCCGAGTGGCTAGGAATTTCTCCACAAGAGGTTTGACCTTCTCTTCCAGAAACTCTTTCGAGCTACCTGTAATGATGAAGTCGTCCGCGTAGCGCACTAGATTGACTTTGGCAGCCCGCTCTTCCCTCACCGTTCCAAACAGTGTGGTTAGCTCGTGCTGTAAGCCATCCAGTGCAAGATTAGCCAGAACCGGGGAAATGATGCCTCCCTGTGGCGTACCCGCTTGCGTTGGGAAAAGCCTTCCCGTCTCGATGAACCCCGCTTTCAACCACTTCCGAAGGATGACTTTGTCCATGCAGACATTGGCAACCAGCCAGTCATGACTGATGTTGTCGAAACAACCTTTGATATCCCCTTCCAGCACCCATTTGGGCGAAGCTTTTCTTCCAAGCACATTGCGCACTTGTTCGATGGCATCCGCTGTCGAGCGTTCACGTCTGAAACCGTAGGAATGGGGATCGCCAGTCGTTTCGGCGACGGGGTCCAGCGCCAGTAAATGCAGCGCTTGCATCGCTCGATCGCGCATGGTGGGTATGCCCAGAGGGCGTTTGTCACCATTTGCTTTCGGGATGTAGATGCGACGTAGCGGTAACGGCCTGTATCCCTTGTTGCCAAGGTCAACCACCGCGTTCCACTTCGCCTCCGGTGTATCCCAGGTTTGCTTATCCACTCCTGGAGTTTTCCGGCCTTGATTCTCCGTTACCCGCCTCACAGCCAACGCTTTCGCGCCGGTGGATTTGGTCAGGAGTCTCTGCAGGGCGCGAACATTCCGCCATTCCCCTGCTTTTGCTGCCTTCGCAATTCTTGCCTGTAGCCTCGCGACAACTTGATGAACCTTGACCCATGAGACATCGTGCCAAGACTGCCAAGTTGCGGAGGCGACATCACAATCATGCTGACTTGCGTCCATATCAACCTCCGGTTGAATGGAGCGGGTGATGGGAATCGAACCCACGCTATCTGCTTGGGAAGCAGAAGTTCTACCATTGAACTACACCCGCTCTGTCCCGGAAGGGAAGACGCACTCGCCCCGAACCGGGGATTGTACATCATCCCCGCCGGATGCGATTTACAGACCTGTCTTGCGACAGATCACCAGATGGAAGTCTGCACGCTTTCGCGTCAGGGCATTTATCCCCTATTCCCCCCATTACAGAGAGGCATTCGCTTTTTCCACCATCCTCTACCCACTACAGCATCAGATAACCTTGCGATTACCTTTGTCTACCAGACAGGCCAGACGCCATATTGGGCTTACCGTGTTCCGCATAAGTAACAGGATTGGGAAGGTTCCGCCTTTTCGCCGGTGATACCAGTGTCAGCGTGTTTGCACCAAGCAAGCAAACAACCGATCACATGCCATTTTGGCTGAGCCCGATACTACAAGTTGCCTTTGGCTCATCAAGCTTGACGACGTTTAATAGCGGTTCACTTACGTTAACCATCCAACCCAGCCTAGCGCCTCATCCGGGTGCAACTCCCGAAATCATGCCAGACCCCTCACGGGATATGGCATACCCCGTAAGGTGGCTACATTTTCAGAGCGCTTAGCACCCCACCGTTGCCAGTGACGCACCGCTCCTAGACTACCGGAGGCTGAACCCCGGGTTCTGTCAGTTCGAGAATCGTTTTATTTACTACTTACCAACGATTCCGTGGTTTGGATCAGCAAACACCATAGAGCCACGACAGGAGCGAAGAACCCTTTCGGAGTTTCCTTTGCTCCCTTCATGAAACCTTCGATGAAGTCATCCATCTCAGAACTCCTTGCCAATCATCCATCGGACAGCAGAACAATTACTTATACGGCTTACGCCGCTTTCGTGCCTTTCGGCACTTCTTTGAAAGGCTGTGTTATGCACTATCCACCGCAATGGTGGTGATTCCTCAATGGAATCAGCGTAGTGCAAGGTTACAGCTCACCTCCGACTCACGTCGCACGCTTGGGAAGCTAGGGTATTACCATTATACGACGCCCGCGAAGACGCATATTCTAAGCGCTTGCGCGCCGCGCTTCAATCTTCGTCTACGGTTTCGTCGAAAACGACTTCGAGCTGGCGGTAGCGGCCACCGTGGAAGACCAGCGGCAACTGCTCTTCACCCTGCGTGAAGCGCTCGACGCGGCCGACGAAGATGGTGTGGTCGCCGCCCGGGTAGCGGTAGTCGTTGGCGCATTCGAAGTAGGCGCAGCAGCCTTCGATCATCGGCACGCCGCCCAGCCCTTCGCGCACCGCGACGCCGGCGAAACGGTCGTCGCCGCGCGCGGCGAAGCGGTTGGAAATTTCCTCCTGGCCGGCCGACAGCACGTTGACGACGTAGCGCGAGGCGCTGCGGAAGGCGTCGATGTTCGGCGACTGGCGGGAGAGGCTCCAGAGGATCAGCGGCGGGTCGAGCGAGACCGAGTTGAACGAGCTGATGGTCAGGCCGATGCGTTCGCCGTTCGGCGCCAGCGCGGTGACGACGGTGACGCCGGTGGCGAAGCTGCCGAGGGTGTCGCGGAAGGCACGGCAGTCGAACGCGGGAACGACGTGCGCGGCGGTGGCGCCTGCGTCGCAATGCGGGCAGGAAAGGTCGTTCGGCGCGGCGACTTGGTCGGCGCGACGGTGAGGCGGTATCGGCAGGATCATTCGGGCAAATCGGAAGGGGTGGTCGGCATGCTAAGATTTCCGGTTCTCACAGGAGTTCCGCAATGAGCACCACAAACCTCGGTCCCCACGCCCGCGCCGGCCAGTTGCCGGGCGAAAAAATCGGCACGCCCTTGAGCCCGTCGGCCACGCGCGTCATGTTGCTCGGCGCCGGCGAACTCGGAAAGGAGGTCATTATCGCCCTCCAGCGTCTCGGTGTCGAGACGATCGCCGTCGACCGCTACGCCGACGCGCCCGGCATGCAGGTGGCGCACCGCGCGCACGTGGTGACGATGACCGACGGTCCGGCGCTGCGCGCGATCATCGAGGCCGAGCGGCCCCACCTCGTCGTCCCCGAGATCGAGGCGATCGCCACCGACATGCTGCTCGACGTCGAGCGCGAGGGGATCGCCGAAGTCATCCCGACCGCGCGCGCCGCGCGCCTGACGATGAACCGCGAGGGCATCCGCCGCCTGGCCGCCGAGGAACTCGGCCTGCCCACCTCGCCCTACGCCTTCGCCGATTCGCTGGCCGCGCTGCAGGCGGCGATCGACGGCGGCATCGGCTATCCCTGCCTGGTCAAGCCGACCATGTCGTCGTCCGGCAAGGGGCAGTCGCTGCTGCGCGGCCCGGCCGACGTCGGCCCGGCGTGGGAGTACGCGCTGCAGGGCGGACGCGTCGCGCAAAGCCGCGTCATCGTCGAGGGCTTCATCGACTTCGATTACGAAATCACGCAACTCACGGTGCGCGCGCTCGGCGCTTCCGGCGAGGTCGAAACCTTCTTCTGCGAGCCGATCGGACACCTGCAGGTCGACGGCGACTACGTCGAATCCTGGCAGCCGCAGCCGATGAGCGCGGCGGCGCGCGAGCGCGCGCGCGACATCGCCAGGGCCGTCACCGACAACCTCGGCGGGCGCGGCCTGTTCGGCGTCGAGCTCTTCGTCAAGGGCGACATGGTGTGGTTCTCCGAAGTCAGCCCGCGCCCGCACGACACCGGCCTCGTCACCCTCGCCTCGCAGCGCTTCTCCGAATTCGAGCTGCACGCGCGCGCCATCCTCGGCCTGCCGGTCGACGTCGCGCTGCGCGCGCCGGGCGCCTCGGCGGTGATCTACGGCGGCCTCGACGCGCCGGGCATCGCCTTCGCCGGCGCCGCCGACGCGCTCTCCGTGCCGGATACCGACCTGCGCCTGTTCGGCAAGCCGGAGAGCTTCAGGAAGCGGCGCATGGGCGTCGCCGTCGCCACCGGCGCCGACACCGGCGAAGCGCGCACGCGCGCCAAGCTCGCCGCCAGCAAGGTCAAGCCGGTCGCCGCATGAGCGGCGGCAAGGCCGCCCGCCTGGTCACCCGCGCCGGCGCCGCTGCGGACAAACCCGCCGCCGGCGCCTCCTTCGCGACGCGCCTGATCGCGTGGCAGCGCACGCACGGCCGCCACGACCTGCCCTGGCAGGGGACGCGCGACGCCTACCGCATCTGGCTGTCCGAGATCATGCTGCAGCAGACGCAGGTAAGCACGGTGATCCCCTATTACGCGCGCTTCCTCGACCGCTTTCCGGACGTCGCGGCGCTCGCCGCGGCGCCGGTCGACGCGGTGCTCGAACGGTGGGCCGGACTCGGCTACTACGCGCGGGCGCGCAACCTGCACCGCTGCGCGCTGGCCGTCGTCGTCGAACACGGCGGCCGCTTCCCGCAGGCGCCGGAACGGATCGCCGAGCTGCCGGGCATCGGCCGCTCGACCGCCGCCGCCATCGCCGCCTTCGCCTTCGGCGCGCGCGCCGCGATCCTCGACGGCAACGTCAAGCGCGTGCTGGCGCGCTGCTTCGGGATCGAGCGCTATCCTGGCGAAGCGCAAACCGAGCGCGAGATGTGGGCGCTCGCCGAAGCGCTGCTCCCGGCCGCCGGCATCGAGGCCTACACGCAGGGTCTGATGGACCTCGGCGCGACGCTGTGCACGCGCGGCAAGCCGCGCTGCGAGGCGTGCCCGATGCGCGACATCTGCATCGCCCGGCGCGACGGGCGACAGGACGAGCTGCCCGTCGCGAAGCCGCGCAAGGCCTTGCCGGCGCGCACCACCGGCGTGCTCCTGTTCAGCGACGGCGAACGCATCCTGCTCGAACGGCGGCCGCCGGCCGGCATCTGGGGCGGCCTGCTGAGCCTGCCCGAAGTGCCGCAGGCGACGCCCGAGGCGGCAGCCGCGCTCGCCCGCCGGCACGGCTGCCGCGTCCTGCACACGCAGGCGCTGCCCGCGCTGCAGCACACCTTCACGCATTTCAAGCTGACCATCGCGCCGCTGCTGTGCACCGTCGAGCCGGCGGCACGGCACGCGGCCGAGTCCGGCTGGCAGTGGCTGCCGCTGGCGACGGCGCTCGACGCCGGGCTGCCGGCGCCGATCCGGAAGCTGCTCGCCGGCGGCTGAACGCCCCGCGAACGCCGCCGCGCAGCGGTCGTGCGGTGAGGGAATGCCTGCGAAAAGACGAGGTTCCGAGGATCGAGGCGGCGGCGAAGGCGCGCGTGCCGCCGAGCCGGGCGCTCAGCCGACCAGCTTGCGCTGCGCGAGGTAGGTGAAGAGGATTTCCAGGCGCGACACCGGGTCGTCGAGTTCGAGCAGCTTCTGCTTGGCGAGCGCCTGCACCGGCATCACCTCGGTCAGGCGATAGCCGACCCAGGCCGCGTCGTCGAACGCATGCGGCTCGGGCATGCGCTGCGGCCCGAGGTCGCCGGCGATCTTGCGCAGGAGCGGCAGCAGCCCTTCCTGCGCCGCCGGCACGGCCTGCTTCGCCGGCTCGGCCAGCAGTTCGACCCGCGCGCGCAGCAAACCGCCCGCCCCGACCGCCTGCGACACGATGCGGAAGCGCCGCCCGCCGCGCACGTCGAGCAGCAGGATGCCGAGCTGCGGCATGTCGCTCCTGACGATGTGCGCCAGCGTGCCGACCACATGCGGCACGGCCGGCGCGCCGACCTCGCTGCCCTGCGCGATCAGGCAGACGCCGAACGGCGTGCCGTCCTTCAGGCAGGCGGCGGCCATGTCCAGATAGCGCTGCTCGAAGACCTTGAGCGGCAGCACGCCGCCCGGGAAGAGCACGCTGCCGAGCGGGAAGAGCGGGATGTCGAGCGTCGCCGGCGCGGCGCCCGCCTCGCTTCCGGCACCGGAGGCCTTCAGGAAATCGAACCAGCTCAAGACATGCGCTCCGCGCTCCCCCAGCGCTGCATCAGCGCATGCGGCACGGCGAGCTGGTCGAGGATGCGCGCGACGACGAAGTCGACGATGTCCTCGACGCTCTTCGGATGCTGGTAGAAGCCGGGGTTCGGCGGCAGGATGACGGCGCCGGCACGCGCCAGGCGCAGCATGTTCTCCAGATGGATCGCCGAGAACGGCGTCTCGCGCGGCACCAGCACGAGCTTGCGCCCCTCCTTGAGCACCACGTCGGCGGCGCGCTCGATCAGGTTGCTGGCCAGCCCCTGCGCGATGGCCGCCAGCGTGCCCATGGTGCACGGGCAGACGACCATCGCGTCGGGCGGATTCGAGCCGCTGGCGACCGGCGCGAACCATTCCTCGCGGCCATACACTTCAAGCTCTCCGGGCAGCCCCGCGTAGCACTCGCGGAAGTAGTCGCGCGCCTCTTTCGCGCGCGCTGGCAGTTCCAGCCCCATCTCCTGCCTGGCCACCACCTGCGCCACCTGCGAGTAGAGCAGCTGCACGCGGCAGCCGGCTTCGAGCAGGCATTCGAGCAGGCGGATGCCGTAGGGCATGCCCGAGGCGCCGGTCAGGGCGAGGCAGATGGTTGCGGAGGAGGCGGCGGCGGGGATTCCAGGTACGGCTCCGGACGACATTCCGGGCGGGGTTCTAGGCATGGGGAGGCTCCGGGTCGGCGGCCGGCAGCTCTGCGAGCAGGCGCGCGGCGATCAGTCCGTTGATGATACCGAAGGCGAGCGCCGCCGCGGCGAAAAAGGGGACGAGCAGGAAGACGCCGTTGTGCGGGATCAGCCAGGCGCGCGCGAGCAGGAGCTGCCCGCCAATGTGCGCGAAGGCGGCGAGGATGCTCCAGCTGACCGGCCCGAACCAGCGGCGCGGCAGGCGCACGGCCAGTCCCAGCGCGGCGAGGCTGGCGACGGCGCCGGTCAGGCTCATGAAGAAGCCGGGCGACAGGAAGTAGCCGAGCAGCAGGCCGCCGGCGAACACGCGCAGGGCGCTGACCCACGCCGCCGTGCCCCAGCCGTAGCGCGCCAGCACGATCAGCGTGACGATGTTGGCCAGTCCCGGCTTGACGCCGGGCAGCGGCAGCGGGATCGCCGCGTCGATCAGCGAGAGGCCGATGGCCGCCGCGGCCAGCCGCGCGATGCGGTGGTCCTCGGGCGTCGCGGTCAGTTCAATAACTGAGCGAGTCATACGCGCTCTTCCCGCCCTGCACCTGCACGCTGACCTGATTGGGCGCGCAGATGGCGATCTCGCCGGGGCGCGCCAGCCAGCCCTGGCGCACGCAGTACTGGCGCGGCCCGGGGTCGGAGACGACGCGCACGCGGCGCTGGTCGACGGCGACGACGGTGGTGCCGAGCGGGCCGGGCACTTCGATGCGGCGATTGCGCGACAGGTCGAGTTCGGCGAAGGCTTCGCCGCCGCGCCGGATCACCGCCTTCTCGGCGACGCCGGCCTGCCAGGCGAGCGGAAAGGCGGCGGCGCAGACGGCCAGCCCGAGCGCCGCGACCAGCCAGTCGCCGGGCCGCAGGTGCGCCCGCCAGGACATCAGGCCGTGCCCCGGGGCCCCGCTGGCAGTTCGCGATGCCGCACCAGCACGCGCGCGCGGTCGGCGAATTCGCGCGCGAACCATTCGGCGAGATAGACCGAGCGGTGCTGGCCGCCGGTGCAGCCGATCGCCACCGTCAGGTAGCTGCGGTTGTCGCGGATGTAGGCCGGCAGCCAGGTGGAGACGAAGCGCGCGATATCCTCGCGCATGCTCAGCACCTCGGGCTCGGCTTCGAGGAAGGCGACGACGTCGGCGTCGCGCCCGGTGAGCGGGCGCAGAGCCATGTCGTAATGGGGATTCGGCAGGCAGCGCACGTCGAACACCAGATCGGCGTCGAGCGGAATGCCGTGCTTAAAGCCGAAGGACTGGAAGAGCAGCGTGAGGCCGGCTTCGCGCGGCGTTCCGTTGTCGACCGCAATGAACTGGCGCACCCAGTCGCGCAGGGTGTTCGGCCGCACGTCGCTGGTGTCGATGTGATGGCCGAGCGAAACCAGCCCCTCGAGGCGCACGCGCTCCTCGGCGATAGCCTCCTGCAGCGTACGCTCTTCGCTGGCCAGCGGGTGCCGGCGGCGGGTTTCCGAAAAGCGCTTGAGCAGGGTCTCGTTCTTGGCGTCGAGGAAGAGGAAGCGCAGGTCGAGATCGCGCGCGCGCAGCGCGTCGAGCTGCTGCGGCAGCATCGCGATGCTCTCGCCGCCGCGGATGTCGATCGCCACCGCGACCTTGCGGTAGCCCTGCTGGTCGAGCTGCCCGACGAGCTGCTGCAACAATTGCGAAGGGAGGTTGTCGACGCAGTAGTACCCTGCGTCCTCGAGCACGTTGAGCGCGATCGTTTTGCCTGAACCGGACAGGCCGCTGATGAGAACGAGATGCATGGCGTGCAGCATAGCGGATCGGCGCTTTCACGGGCAAGCCGGGCAGGCTTAAACTAAGGGGCTGCGGACAAAACCAAGATTGCGAGACCCCCGATGAAAACCCTCGACCTTCCCTTCCTTGCCGATCTCGTCGCCATCCGGCGCGACATCCACGCCCACCCCGAACTCGCCTTCAACGAAGCGCGCACCGCCGACATCGTGGCGCGCGAACTGTCGGCGTATGGTCTGGAAGTGCATCGCGGTCTGGCCAAAACCGGCGTCGTCGGCATCCTGAAAAAAGGCGAGGGCAAGCGCGCCATCGGCCTGCGCGCCGACATGGACGCGCTGCCGCTGGTGGAGAAAAACGACTTCCCGCACCGCTCGAAGCACGAAGGCCAGATGCACGCCTGCGGCCACGACGGGCACACGACGATCCTGCTCGGCGCGGCGCGCTATCTGGCGGAAAACCGCGACAAGATCGACTTCGACGGCACCGTCTATTTCATCTTCCAGCCGGCCGAGGAATCGGAGGGCGGCGCCGCGGTGATGATCGAGGAAGGCCTGTTCGAGCAGTTTCCGATGGACGCCGTGTACGGCCTGCACAACTGGCCGGGCATCCCGGTCGGCGAGATGGCGGTGGTGCCCGGCCCGGTGATGGCCGGCACCTGCACCTTCGAGATCGCCGTGCGCGGCCACGGCTGCCACGCGGCGATGCCGCACCAGGGCGTCGACACGCTGGTCGCCGCCAGCCAGCTGGTGCTCGCGCTGCAGACCGTGGTCGCGCGCAACCTGCACCCCTGCGAAGCGGCCGTCGTCAGCGTCACGCAGATCCACAGCGGCGAAGCCTGGAACATCATCCCCGACGACGCCGTGCTGCGCGGCACGATCCGCACCTTCAAGCCGGAGGTGCAGGAACTCGTCGAGCGCGCCATCGAGCGCCTGTGCAGCGGCATCGCCAGCACCTTCGGCGCGCAGATCGGCGTCGAATTCGACCACCGCTATCCGCCGACGGTGAACAGCGTCGCCGAGACCGAACTCTGCCGGCGCGTCGCCGGCGACCTGTTCGGCGCGAGCAAGGTGCGCCGCGACGAACTGCCGTCGATGGGTGCCGAGGACTTCGCCTACATGCTGCGCGAAAAGCCCGGCTGCTACGTCTGGCTCGGCAACGGCCCGGGCAGCGGCGGCTGCACCCTGCACAACCCCCACTACGATTTCAACGACGACATCCTGCCGCTCGGCGTCGCCTACTGGGCGCGCCTGGTCGAGGCGGCGCTGGGGCGCGCGGGCGCCTGAGCGCGGCGCGGCCCGCCGGCATAGGCGCCGTCCGGCCACTCCGCGCCAGACGCACGTTGCGCCGTCGCGCCGTATTGCGCCGGGCCGGCATTCGGTCTAATTTGAACGGCATTTTCCGCAGCAACCGCTCGCCGCGGTCCGGCGAACCGTCCTTCAGGAGATCGATCATGGACGCTGCCAGTCACCCGGTGCTGCTCCTGCTCGAGCAGCACCAGCGCTTTCCCCGCCTGCTGGCCGAGCGTTTCCCGCACGTGCTGGCCCGCATCGTCGAGGCCTGGCACTCGCCGACGGCGATGGAAGCCTGCATCAGCGACCTGATGCTCGCCGACCCCCGGCGCAAGCAGGGTTTCCCGCAGGAGGCGATGCTCGAAATCTTCGCCATCTCGCGCCTGCACGACACGCTCTATCCGAAGTCGGCCAAATCGGGAATCGACGTCTGGAGCCGGTCGCAGGAGCTCTAAGCGGAAACCGGTAACGTGAACTACTTCACGTTGCCGTTTTTTACAGGCACCTCGGCCGGAAACCCTTGCCCTGCAAGGACTTCCCGACATGGCAAGGCGCCGGGGGGTACTGGCCTGCAAATTGCTAAGCATGGACCGTCATTCATTTCCGAGTCCATGCCGTGCATACCAATCCCCGCTCCCTTCCCCGCCGCGCGCCGCGCATCCTGAGCGCGCTGCTCGCCGCCTTCGGCATCGCCGGTGCCGCGCCCGCCCTCGCCGCTTCCGTGCATGTGGTCTTCGACACGCCGATCTTCAACGGCTCGGGCTCCGACAACGTGAGCATCGCCTACCCCGGCGGACACACCGACGTGGCGGCCGGACGCTTCCAGGGCACCGCCTCGAACATCCTCGGCGTCAGCCCGTCGATTTTCGTCGACGGCGTCAACGACCTGTTCATGTACTGCTACGACCTCTACGAGACCGTCGGCAACGGCTGGAGCGTCGACTACACGATCAATTTCAGCGGGCCGACGGCGCGCACGCTCGACTTCATCGGCGCGGTCAACTCCGTGCTGAGCGCCGCGGGCAGCTACGACCCCTACGCCTGGCTGCGTCCGGTCAGCGCCTTCCAAGGCGCCGCCATTCAGATCGGCATCTGGGAAAGCCGCTACGAAGCCAGCCCCAACTGGGACCTCAACAACGGCAGCTTCCGCGCCAGCAGCCTCGACCCGGAAACGCAGAACTGGTGGAACACCTTCCGCAACGCCATCGCCACCTCGGGCTCGCTCGACCCGAAATACGCGATGACGCTCGAAGCCGCCGGCGCGCAGGACATGATCACCGCCGACCCGCCGCTCGAAGTGCCGGAGCCCGCCTCGCTGGCGCTGCTCGGCCTCGGTCTCGCCGGCCTCGGCTTCAGCCGCCTCGCCAGGCGGAGCTGATCCGGCGCCGACGCAACGGCACGACCGGAAACGACGGGACGGCCGGCGCAGCGTGCGCCGGCCGTCCCGTTTCATTTTCGGCAGAGGCGGCGCGCATCACGGCGCAATACTCGTTCCCAGCACGCCCAGGAACTTGGCCAGCCACGCCGGATGCGCGGGCCACGCCGGCGCGGTGACCAGATTTCCATCGACCCAGGCCTGATCGACCGGGATGTCGGCATAGTCCCCGCCGGCGGCCTTCACCTCCGGCGCGCAGGCAGGATAGGCGCTGCATTTGCGGCCGCGCAGCACGCCGGCCGCGGCGAGCAGCTGCGCGCCGTGGCAGATCGCGGCAATCGGCTTGCCGGTATCGGCGAAGTGCCGCACGGCGGCGATCACCCGCGGATCGAGGCGCAGGTATTCCGGCGCCCGCCCGCCGGGCAGCACCAGCGCGTCGTAATCCTCCGGACGCAGTGCGTCGAACTCGGCGTTCAGCGCGAAGTTGTGGCCCGGCTTCTCGCTGTAGGTCTGGTCGCCCTCGAAATCGTGGATCGCGGTGCGCACCCGTTCGCCGGCTTTCTTGCCCGGACACGCGGCGTGCACCGTGTGGCCGACCATGAGCAGCGCCTGGAAAGGCACCATCGTTTCGTAATCCTCGGTGTAGTCGCCGGTGATCATCAGAATCTTCTTTGCGGCCATCCTGGTCTCCTTGCTGTGCGTGCAACGGCTGCGGCGGGAAAGGCGGCCGGGAAGAACTGCGAAGCGCGAAGGAGCGGGCCGCCGGGAACGAGCCGGCGCGCGCCGTCCGCACCGGATCATGGACTTTGCGCCGCCGCCTCTCTATGCTGCGCGGCTCAAGGTCGAGTGCGGTTCGACCCGGCGCATGCGGGTCGCGTTCCCGCCGCCCGCCCGACTCCCGTCATCGGCCTCGCTGGACGTCGCGAGCCGAGGGCGACTCAGCGCCGGCGGGTACGTCCCGCGCGAATCGGCAAACGCCGCCATGCACCGGCAGCCGCCCGCGGCGCACGACAAACCGCACCCGCAAACCGCGTAAGGAGCGCACCCATGCAAGACAAGGAAACGATGAGCTACGAGGAACACCTCGACGAAGTCACGACGCAGATCACCGAACGCTTCGGCACCAGCGACGAAGCGGCGATCGCCATGGTGATGCGGGCGCAGGCCGAGGACTACTTCAGCGGGCACGACGACGACCCGTCGATCTGCACGCTGGAACGTGCCGGGCACGACGCCCGCTTCGTCTTCAAGAAATACGGCAAGAAGGGCTGAGCGCGCATTCCCGCGGAATAGCGCGCGCGGCGCGACCGCCCGGGGCGCGCCGCGCCTGCGGTGTCGCCTACTTGGTGATCGCCGCGTTGCGCCCGGAGAACTGGTCGCTCAGGCGCAGCGCGGCGTCGCCGAACGATCCCTGCGGCTTCTGCGCGCAGTAGCGGTTCACGTAGTTCTCGACGGTGCCGCTCGAAATGTCCGACACCTGCTGGCTCTGGTTGGCGTAGTTGTGCCCGGTGAGCACGCCGCGCACCCAGGCCACGTAGGCCGCGCGCTGTTCGGCGTCGTCCTTCGAGGCGATCCAGCGCTGGCACGACATGTCGTCGAAACCGACGATCTTGAGCGGTGCCGCGTGCGCGCCGGCGGTCGCCGACAGCGCGAGCAGCGCGCCGGCCAGCCACGTCTTGTTGCGCATCCCTGTTCCCCTTTTCATCTCTTCATCCCGCGCGGCGGGCTGCCGCCGCGCGCATTGGCCGCCGGTTCCGTGCCGGCCGCCGTGCTCGCACACGTTGCCCGCCGTCCCCGCCGCTCAGCCGGGCGGGTTTGCAGCGCACCGGGCGGCGTGTAAGGTAACACTATCGGCGCCGTCGGCGTACAGGCGGGGCCCGACCGAACGAGAGGAGGATGCGATGCAGCGCCCAATCTTCGCCGTGCTCGCCGCACTCGCCGCCGGCGCCGCCGTCCTGGCGAGCGCCCCGCTCGCCGCCGCGCCCGCGCCCTGGTACAAGTGGGCCAGCCTGAACGCGAACCACGAAATCTGCGCCCAGGTGTCGCCCGGCGACGGCTGGTACAAGGCGCGCGGCCCCTTCCGCGACGCGCGCTGCGAAAAGCGCGGCCGCCCCGGCGAAGCGCTGCCGGGAGCGCAGGGGCAGGCGCCGCAAGGCTCGCCCGCCCGGCTCGCCTGAAAGCCCGGCCATGAGCGACGCGCCCGTGCCCGAGAGCCTCCCGCCGCTGCCCGCCAGCCGCCTGCACACGCCGTGCAATCCCGACCATCTGCCCTTCGCGAGCAGCGACGAGCTGCCCGACCTCGACGAGGACTTCGCCCACGCGCGCGCCGTCGAGGCTCTGCGCTTCGGCCTCGACATCCGGCAGCCGGGCTACAACCTGTTCGTGCTCGGCGATCCGGGCAGCGGCCGCCACGCCATCGTCGGGCGCCTGCTCGCCGCCTCCGACGCGCGCCGCGAAGCGCCCAGCGACTGGTGCTACATCAACAACTTCGCGCAGGCCACCCGCCCGGCCCTGCTGCGCCTGCCCGCCGGCCGCGGCGCGCGCCTGCGCGACGCCATGCGCGGCTTCGTCGCCGAACTGGCGCCGGCCATCGCGGCCGCCTTCGAGGGCAACGACTACCGCGCCCAGCTCGAAGCGCTGGAGAACGAGTACAAGACGCGCGAGGACGACGCGCTGCGCGAACTCGGGCGCGAGGCGATCGCGCAGGGCGTCGCGTTGGTGCGCTCGCCCGACGGTCTCGGCTTCGCGCCGCTCAAGGACGGCGAGGAGACGCTGAGCGAGGAGGAGTTTGGGCAACTGCCGGAAGCGCGCCGCGCCGAGCTCGAAGCGACCATGGCGCGCTTCGAGGAAAAGCTGTCGCCGCTGGCGCGCCAGTTCCCGCTCTGGCGGCGCGAGCACGCGGCGCGCCTCAAGGCGATCAGCCGCGACGCGCTGCGCCGGGCGGTCAGCCACCTGATCGAGGAACTGAAGCCGGACTGGGCCGACCTGCCGGCGGTCGGCGCCTTCCTCGACGACTGTCTTAGCGACGTGGTCGACACCGGCGAGTCGCTGCGCGAAACGCAGAAGAGCGAGGGCGAGATGGAAACGCTGCTCTTCTCGGGGAGCATCTCGGTCCAGCGCTATCTCGTCAATCTCCTGGTCGACAACGCGCCGGGCGCCGGCGGATCGCGCAGCCCGGTCGTCTGCGAGGACCATCCGACCTTCCAGAATCTGATCGGCCGCGTCGAGCAGCTCGCGCACCTCGGCACGCTCGTTTCCAACTTCACGCTGATCCGCGCCGGCGCCCTGCACCGCGCCAACGGCGGCGCGCTGATTCTCGACGCCGCCAAGCTGCTCGCCCAGCCCTACGCCTGGGAAGGGCTGAAGCGCGCCCTGCGCGGCCGCCAGGTGCGCATCGAGTCGCTCGGCGAAATCTACGGGCTGGCGAGCACGGTGCAGATCGAACCCGACCCGATGCCGCTCGACCTCAAGGTGATCCTGATCGGCGAACGCCTCACCTACTACCTGCTGGCCGACCTCGACCCGGAATTCGCCGAGCTGTTCAAGGTCGCCGCCGACTTCGAGAGCGACGTCGAGCGCAGCGCCGGCAGCACCCTGCTCTACGCCCGCCTGCTGGCCACGCTGACGCGCCGCGACGGCCTGCGAGCGCTGGCGCGCGACGCCGTGGCGCGCGTCATCGAGCACGCGGCACGCCTGGCCGACGACGCCGCGCGCCTGTCGACGCAGACCCGCCGCCTCGCCGACCTGCTGCGCGAAGCCGACTGGCACGCGGCCCGCGCCGGCGCGGCGCGCATCGAGCGCATCCACGTCGAACAGGCGCTGAGCGCCGCCGTCCGCCGCGCCGACCGCAT
The DNA here is from genome assembly GCA_001897745.1 of Candidatus Accumulibacter sp. 66-26. GTDB lineage: Bacteria > Pseudomonadota > Gammaproteobacteria > Burkholderiales > Rhodocyclaceae > 66-26. The sequence continues at coordinate 29,298 of MKUH01000030.1, read as the reverse complement.
CCGCGAGGCGCAGCACGACGCCATCCTGCGCGACGTCCTGCTGATCGCCACCGAGGGCCACCAGATCGGGCAGGTCAACGGCCTCGCCGCGCTCGCCTTCGGCGACTTCACCTTCGCCCACCCGGTGCGCATCACCGCCACCGTGCGCATGGGCGAGGGCGAAGTGCTCGACATCGAGCGCGAGGTCGAACTCGGCGGCCCGCTGCACTCGAAGGGCGTGCTGATCCTCACCGCCTTCCTCGCCGAGCGCTTCGGCCACAACATCCCGCTCTCGCTCTCGGCCAGCCTCGTCTTCGAGCAGTCCTACGGCGAGGTCGAGGGCGACAGCGCCTCGCTCGCCGAACTGTGCGCGCTGCTCTCGGCGATCGCCCTGCTGCCGCTCACACAGGCGCTGGCGGTCACCGGCTCGCTCGGCCAGCACGGCACGGTACAGCCGATCGGCGCGGTGAACGAGAAGATCGAAGGCTTCTTCGACATCTGCAGGGCGCGCGGCCTGACCGGCCAGCAGGGCGTGATCATTCCCGCCGCCAACGTGCAGCACCTGATGCTGCGCGACGACGTGGTCGACGCCGTCGCCGGCGGGCGCTTCAACGTGTACGCCGTGCACGATGTCGATCAGGCGATCGCCCTGCTCTCCGGGCTGCCGGTCGGTCGCCCGGACGCGCAGGGCATCGTCCCCGCGGGAACGGTCAATTACCGCGTCGCCGAACAGCTGTCGGAGATGTCGACGGCGCGCCTGGAGTTTGCGGGCGGCGGCAAGAAGCGCCGGCACGCGGATCAGGGCAAAGCCAAAGCGCCAGCCAAAGCGGCAACGTCGGGCACGCCGGCGCGAAAACGCGGTCAACCTCGAAGAATTACCTGAATGCAGGTATCCAGCCACGCGGCGGATCGTCGTAAATAAAGACATCCGCCCTCTTCGGGGAGTCCCCTCCATGCGCCTGCCTTTCATCATCGCCACCGTCCTCTGCTCGCTGATCGCGCCGCCGGTGGCCCTGGCCGCGCCGCCCGCGCCGAAGAAGATCGAGAGCAAGCGGCACGCCGGCCTCAACATCCGCGTCGTCGGCAAGGACTGGGGCAAGGTCAACGCGCAGCAGGTGCAGACCGTGCTCTACGCGGTCGCCGACGAACTGCTGACGCGCCTGCCCAAGAAGCTGGCGAACACCGTCGTCGTCATGCGCACCGACAGCCACCCGGTCGCCCTCTACGAGCGCGGGCCGAAGGGCGAATATCTGGTGCAGCTGCACGCCGGCGACGACCGCTGGCACCTCTACGTCTACGAATTCGCGCACGAGTTCTGCCACATTCTCTCCAACTACGAGGAGAACGCCGGCGCCGACGTCGGGCGCTACAACCAGTGGTTCGAGGAAACGCTGTGCGAGACCGCGTCGCTGTTCGCGCTGGAAAGCCTCGCCGCGAAGTGGCAGAGCGCGCCGCCGACGCCCGAACTGGCCGGGCAGGCGGTGAAGCTGCGGCGCTTCTACGAGCAGCTGATCGCCGAGGGCCACCGCCAGCTGCCGCCGCATACGGAACTCGCCGCCTGGGTCCAGGAGAATGAAACGACGCTGCGCAACGACCCGTACCAGCGCGAGAAGAACGACGTGCTGGCGAAGCTGCTGCTGCCGCTGTTCGCGACCGACCCCGACCGCTGGGACGCGATCGCCTACCTCAACCTGCATCCGGCCGATCCGAGTTCGAGCCTGGCCGACTACCTCCACCACTGGTACGACAACGCGCCCGACGAGCACAAGCTGTTCATCGCCGACGTGTTCAGCCTGTTGAACGGTAGCCGGATCGCTCCGCTCGAACCGCGCCGGCTCGCGCTCAACGCGACCACGGCGCGCTAACGCGGCGGCGGACGGGCGGAGTTACACAAATCTCGCGCCGGCGCCAGGACTTATGGCACAAAACCGGCGAACCATTTCTACCGGCAACGGACTAACTTCTGTTCGCTGCCAGTTCTCCGTCGGGAAGTCGCATCGCCAGTCGGCACAAGGGTTTCCGTGCCTGCTGAGGGCGTCGTGTCGCCGCTTCCCGCGCTGCTCCCCAGCGGATGGTGGAGGCGTTGCGTAGCCTTGCACGAAGGCTCTCGAAAGTCTGCCCGTCGGTCATCCTCCGGAACGTTCTCCGTCCCGTAACGAAACGCCTCGTGCCGTACGCGACACGGGTGAAGGAGAGTCGCCATGAAACATCTGTCATTGCGGAAATCGGGCTGCGCCGCCGCTGTCGCCACCCTTGCGCTTCTGGCCCCGCTCAGCGCGGCCCAGGCAGCGTCCCCCGCCAGCAACCCGGAACTCGGAATCTACGGCAACAACTTTGCCGCACCCAGCGGCGGAACGCCGGCCATCGACACCAGCCGCTACGACGCGGTCAACCTCGGACCGCTGAGCGCGTCGCTGTGGACGCCGAAGCGCGGCGCGCAGGGTCCGCTGCGCGACGACACGCTCGACCAGGCCGCGATGGCCGACCGGGCGAGCCACGACGCGCTGGAACGCGACATGCGCATGCGCCTTGGCCCGATCGGCGGGCGCGACACGCCGTAACGCGAACGCAGCCGTTTTTTCCAAATCGACAGGCCACCGGGAACGGTGGCCTGTTTGCGTAGACGGGACAGCGAGCGCGGCGCGCGAACACCCGCCGCCGGCAACGCGCGATACGCAAAAATCAGACGGCGACGAGCACGCCGTCCTCTTCGCGCAAGGCGCCGGCGCGGATCAGGTCGGAACTCAGCCACTCGGCGAGCGCCGCGTCGTCGTAGCCGAGAAAACGCGCGTTGACGCTCTGCGCGAAGGACAGGCCGGCGAGGAAGTCGGGCAGTTCGCGGCGCGCCAGCCGCCGCCGTTCGAGCAGGGCGAAGGCAAGAATCACCTTGAGCGCGTGACGCGCCAGGCGCTCGGTGCTCTGCTCGAAGGCGGCGAGGCGCCGGTAGGCGCGCTCGAAGGCGTCGTCCACGTCGGCGAAGGACGCACCGTGGCCGGGAATCACCACGTCGACCGACAGGCTAGCCAACTGGTCGAGCGTGGCGCGCGTCATGGCGAAGCCGCTGCCTTCCGCCGGGTGGTCGAGCAGTTCGCTGAAGATGACGCCGAAACCGTCGCGCCACAGCGCGTCGCCGGAAATCAGCAGACGCTTTTCCGGGTTGTGAAAGGCGAGCGCGTCCATGTCGTGGCCGGGCACGGCGATGGCGCGCCAGTTGAGGCCGCCGAACTCGAACTCGTCGCCGGCGGCGAGCAGGCGGTCGTGCTGGAAGCGCGCACCGCGCTGGCCGAGCGGCGAGAGCAGCAGCGCCGCGTCGTCCCACTCGGCGATCTTCGCGGCGGCGCCGGCCGGAACGATCACCGCGCAGCCGAAGGACGCCTGCAGCGCGGCATTGCCGCCGATGTGGTCGGAATGCGCGTGCGTGTTGATCAGGCGCGACAGCGTTCGCCCGTCGAGCGCGCGCTCGACGAGGGCGACCGTCTGCGCCGCGTGGCTGACGTAGCCGCTGTCGATCAGCGCCGCCGTTTCGCCTTCGAAACCGAGGATGTTGTTGGACGACAGCCAGCCGCGCTCGAGCACCTGCAGGCTGGCTGGCAGCAGCGCTTCACTCATGGTGCGGAACGTTCGGAGAGGCGGAATCGGGATCGCCGGCCGTCGCCGTCGGCAGCTTCGCGCCGCGCGCCTCCTCGGCCACCACTGCGCCCGCCGAAGGCAGCGGCGGACGGCCGCAGCCGAGGCAGTAGCCGGAATCGGGGTCGGCCATGCAGACGCCGACGCAGGGGTAGAGATCCTCGTCTTCGTTCATGCTCGCTCGCCGGCACCGCGCGGCGCCGCCGGCACGCCACGCCGGCGCTCGACTTCGGCCAGGATGGCGAGCCGCGCGTCGTTCGAGGCGCGCGCCCAGCCGGCGATTTCATCGAGCGTGCGCAGGCAACCCGTGCACAGGCCGCTCTCGGCGTCCATACGGCAGACGTTGATGCACGGCGACGCGGCGAACGCCGGCGCCTCGCCCCGTGTGGCGACGCTCACGCGGCGCTCCGCTTGGCGAGCAGCGCCTGCGCCGCTTTCGACACCGGCGCGCGCCCGAGGTGTTGCACGATGAACTGGCCGGCGGCCAGCAGCTTGTCCATATCCACTCCGCTTTCGATTCCCAGACCCTGGAGCAGAAAGACAAGGTCCTCGGTGGCAAGGTTCCCCGCCGCGCCCGGCGCGTACGGACAGCCGCCGAGGCCGGCGATCGAGCTGTCGAAGACGGTCATGCCCATTTCGAGCGAGGCGTAGATATTGGCAATCGCCATACCGTAGGTGTCGTGGTAGTGGCCGGCGAGCCGCGCCATCGGCACCCGCGCCGCGCAGGCGGCGAGCATGCGCTGCACCGAGGCCGGCGTGCCTGCGCCTATCGTGTCGCCGAGCGACACTTCGTAGCAGCCCATCTCGTACAGACGCTGCGCGACGGCCGCCGCACGCGCCGGATCGACCGCGCCCTCGTAGGGGCAGGCGACAACGCAGGAGACGTAGCCGCGCACCTTGATCTCGAGCGCGCTCGCCGCGTCGACGACGGCGGCGAAGCGCTTCAGGCTCTCGTCGATGCTGCAGTTGATGTTCTTCTGCGAGAAGCTCTCGGACGCCGCGCCGAAGATGGCGACCTCGCTCGCCCCGGCCTCGACCGCCGCGTCGAAGCCTTTGAGGTTGGGCGTCAGCACCGGAAAGGCGGCGCCCGCCCGGCGGCGCGGGCTGGCCAGCACGGCGCGCAGCACTGCGTCGGCATCGCCCATCTGCGGCACCCACTTCGGCGACACGAAGGACGTCGCCTCGATCGCCGTCAGGCCGGCGTCGGCGAGGCGCTCGATCAGCTCGATCTTGACCGCCGCGGGAACCAGCTGCTTTTCGTTCTGCAGCCCGTCGCGCGGCCCGACTTCGACGATCTTCACCTTGCTTGGCAGGGTCATGGTTTGTCTCCTCACACCCCCGTGTTTACGACTCGGCCGCGAAATCGACCAGTTCAGCGCCGTCCGCCACCTGATCGCCGGCCGCATAGCGGAAGGCCTTGACCGTGCCGTTCTTCGGCGCGGTGATCGTGTGCTCCATCTTCATCGCTTCGAGGATGAGCAGCGGCGCGCCCTTCTCGACGCGCTGGCCGGGCGCCGCGAGCAGGGTGACGACCTTGCCCGGCATCGGCGCGCTGAGGCCGCCGCCCTGGGTGCCGCCGGCCTCGACGAGGTGCAGCGGGTCGTCGCGCTCGACGATCCACGTCTTGCCGTTGATGAAGACGTGGCGCTTCTGCGCGTGCTTTTCGCCGACCGCGATGACGCTGGCGACCAGGCGGCGGTCGTCGAGCTCGATGGCGAGTTGGCCGGCGAAGGGGCCGCTCTCGATGCAGCGGCCGCGCGCCAATACCGACTCGCCGGCCAGCGTCAGCCGCCAGCCGTCGTGCGCGTAGGCGACGGCGACCTCGAACAGCGCGTCGCCGACGCGCCAGGTGATCGCGCGCCGCGCCTGCAGGTTGAGGCGCCAACCGTCGTGCGTGCTCCACGGCGACCACGGATCGCCCGAGTGCGCCGCGCGGGCGCGTGCCGCGGCCTGCTCGCGCAGCAGTTCGGCGACGGCGGCGGCGAAGAAGACGCCGCGCGGCGGCTCGGCCTGCGCGGGAAAAAGGAAGTCGCGGCTGCGCTCGATCAGGCCGGTGTCGAGGTCGGCCTCGGCGAAGGCCGGGCAGGCGACGAGGCGCGACAGGAAATCGACGTTGGCGGTGACGCCGACGATGCGGTAGTCGGCGAGCGCCTGCCGCATGCGCGCCAGCGCCGCGTCGCGGTCGACGTCCCAGACGATCAGCTTGGCGATCATCGGGTCGTAGTGCGGCGTGATCTCGTCGCCCTGCTCGATGCCCGTATCGACGCGCACGTGAAGGCTCTCGGCCGGCGGCGCAAGGTGCACGAGGCGGCCGGTCGACGGCAGGAAGCCCTTGTCGGCGTCCTCGGCGTAGATGCGCGCCTCGATGGCGTGGCCGCGGATCGCCAGCTCGTCCTGGCGCAGCGGCAGCGCTTCGCCGCTGGCGACGCGCAGCTGCCACTCGACGAGGTCCTGGCCGCTGATCATTTCGGTCACCGGGTGCTCGACCTGCAGGCGCGTGTTCATCTCCATGAAGTAGAAGCTGCCGTCCTGATTGGCGATGAACTCGACGGTGCCGGCGCCGACGTAGCCGACCGCCCTGGCCGCCGCGACGGCGGCTTCGCCCATCCGGCGCCGGCGTTCCGGCGTCATGCCCGGCGCCGGCGCCTCCTCGAGCACCTTTTGGTGGCGGCGCTGCACCGAGCAGTCGCGCTCGAAGAGATAGACGCAGTTGCCCTGCGTGTCGCCGAAGACCTGGATCTCGATATGACGCGGCCGCGTGATGTACTTCTCGACGAGCACGTGCTGATTGCCGAAGGACGCGGCGGCTTCGCGCTGGCACGAGGCGAGCGCGGCGACGAAGTCCTCGCCGCATTCGACGAGGCGCATGCCCTTGCCGCCGCCGCCCGCCGCCGCCTTGATCAGCACCGGATAGCCGATGGCGTCGGCCTGCTCCTTGAGGAAAGCGGGGTCCTGGTTGTCGCCGTGGTAGCCCGGCGTCAGCGGCACGGCGGCCCGCTCCATCAGCTGCTTGGCCGCCGACTTCGAGCCCATGGCGCGGATCGCCGACGCCGGCGGGCCGATGAAGACGACGCCGGCCGCCGCGCAGGCGTCGGCGAAGTCGGCGTTCTCGGAGAGAAAGCCGTAGCCCGGATGCACGGCCTGCGCGCCGGTGCGCCGCGCCGCGTCGAGGATGCGGGCGGCCTGCAGATAGGAATCACGCGCCGCCGCCGGGCCGATGCACACGGCCTCGTCGGCGAGACGGACGTGACGCGCGTCGGCGTCGGCCTCGGAATAGACGGCGACGGTGCGCACGCCCATGCGGCGTGCGGTCTTGATCACGCGGCAGGCGATTTCGCCGCGATTGGCGATGAGGATTTTGCTGAACATGCGGTTCTCCGGCGGCTCAATCGCCCACGCGCGCTACGCGCGCAAGGCGATTTGACTGCGTCGCTGCGTCCCTGCGGGACTGGTCGCCGCGATTGGCGATAAGGATTTTCGCGGACATGCCTCAGCTCCCCGCGATCCAGTTCGGCTTGCGCTTCTCGAGGAAGGCCGACAGACCTTCCCGCCCCTCGGCGCTGGCGCGCACGCGCGTGATGCGCTGCGCGGTTTCCTCGATCGTCACAGCGTCGATCGGCTGGCCGGAGACGACGCGGATCAGCGCCTTGCACTCGGCCTGCGCGGCCGGGCCGTTCTTGAGCAGGCTGTCGAGCACTTCGCCGATCGCCTCGTCGAGTTGCTCGTCGCCGGGGACGATTTCGTGCACGAGGCCGATGCGGTAGGCCTCGGCGGCCGAGAAGCGCTCGGCGCTGAGCATGTAGCGGCGGCCGTAGCGCTCGCCGATGGCGGCCAGCACGTAGGGGCTGATCACCGCCGGCAGGATGCCGAGCTTCACCTCGGTCAGCGCGAACAGCGCGTCGTAGCTGGCGATGGCGATGTCGCAGGCGGCGATCAGGCCGACGCCGCCGCCGTAGGCCGGGCCCTGCACGCGGGCGATCGTCGGCTTGGACAGTTCGTTCAGCGTGCGCATCAGTTCGGCGAGCTTGTGCGCGTCGCGCAGGTTCTCTTCCGGCGTGTAGCCGGCAGCGCGCTTCATCCAGTTGAGGTCGGCGCCGGCGCAGAAGCTCTTGCCGGTCGACGAGAGGACGACGGCGCGCACGCGCGGATCGGCCTCCAGCTCGCGCAGGCCGGCGGTGATCTCGGCGATCAGCGTCTCGTCGAAGGCGTTGTGGCGCTCGGCCTTGTTCAGCGTCAGGATGCCGACGGCGCCGTCGACTTCGGTGATGATCGATTGGTATTGGTTCATGGTCTTGGCCTCACATCCGGAACACGCCGAACTTCGTTTCCTCCGCCGGCGCGTTCATCGCCGCCGACAACCCCAGCCCCAGCACCCGCCGCGTATCGGCGGGGTCGATCACGCCGTCGTCCCAGAGGCGGGCGCTGGCGTAGTAGGGATGGCCCTGCGTCTCGTACTGCTCGCGAATCGGCCGCTTGAACTCGGCCTCCTCCTCGGCGCTCCACGTCTTGCCGGCGGCTTCCAGCCCGTCACGCTTGACCGTGGCGAGCACGCCGGCGGCCTGCTCGCCGCCCATCACCGAGATGCGCGCGTTCGGCCACATCCACAGGAAGCGCGGCGAGTAGGCGCGGCCGCACATGCCGTAGTTGCCGGCGCCGAAGGAGCCGCCGATGACCACCGTGAACTTCGGCACTTTCACCGTCGCCACCGCCGTCACCATCTTCGCGCCGTCGCGCGCGATGCCGCCGTTTTCGTACTTCTTGCCGACCATGAAGCCGGTGATGTTCTGCAGGAAGACGAGCGGGATGCCGCGCTGCGCGCACAGCTCGATGAAGTGCGCGGCCTTCAGCGCCGATTCGGAGAAGAGGATGCCGTTGTTGGCGACGATGCCGACCGGATAGCCCCAGACGCGCGCGAAGCCGCAGACGATGGTCGTCCCGTAGCGCGCCTTGAACTCGTCGAAGTCGGAGCCGTCGACGATGCGCGCGATGATCTCGCGCACGTCGAAGGGCTTCTTGCTGTCGGTCGGGATCACGCCGTACAGCTCCTCGGCGGCATAGAGCGGCGCGCGCGGCTCGGCGAGGCTGACCGGCGGGCGCTTCTGCCAGTTGAGGTCGGCGACGATGCGGCGGGCGATGGCCAGCGCGTGCGCGTCGTTCTCGGCGAAGTGATCGACAACGCCGGAGACGCGCGTATGCACGTCGGCGCCGCCGAGGTCCTCGGCGCTGACCACCTCGCCGGTCGCCGCCTTCACCAGCGGCGGGCCGCCGAGGAAGATGGTGCCCTGCTCCTTGACGATGATCGATTCGTCGCTCATCGCCGGCACGTAGGCGCCGCCGGCCGTGCACGAACCGAGCACGGCGGCGATCTGCGGGATGCCCTGCGCCGAGAGGTTGGCCTGGTTGAAGAAGATGCGGCCGAAGTGCTCCTTGTCCGGGAAGACCTCGTCCTGCATCGGCAGGAAGGCACCGCCCGAATCGACGAGGTAGATGCACGGCAGGCGGTTCTCCTGCGCGATCTCCTGCGCGCGCAGGTGCTTCTTCACCGTCATCGGATAGTAGGTGCCGCCCTTCACCGTCGCGTCGTTGGCGACGATCATGCATTCGACGCCATTCACGCGGCCGATGCCGGCGATCAGCGAGGCGGCCGGCACTTCGAAGTTGCCCGCACCGTACATGCCGTAGGCGGCGAGCTGCGACAGTTCGAGGAAGGCCGAGCCGGGGTCGATCAGCGCGTTGACGCGCTCGCGCGGCAGCAGCTTGCCGCGCGCGATGTGCTTCTGGCGCGCCGCCTCGGAGCCGCCGAGGGCGACCGCCTCGACGGTGCGGCGCAGATCGGCGACGACCGCCTGCATCGCCTCGGCGTTGGCCTGGAAGTCGGCGCCGCGCGGGTTGAGCTGGGAAGTCAGGACGGGCATCAGAAACCTCCAGTTTCCAGCCAGCGCTCGACCTGCGGCAGACGGTCGGCGCCGAAAAAGATTTCGCCGTCGACGAGGACGGTCGGCGAGCCGAAGACGCCCTTCTTCAGCGCGGCTTCGCATTCGGCCTTCAGGCGGTCCTTGAGCGGCTGGCCAGCGAGCGCCTCGGCCAGCGCGGCGCGGTCGGCGCCCTGCTGCGCGGCGAGGTCGAGGACGAGATCGACGCTGGAGAGGTCGCGCCCGTCGACGAAGTACGCGCGATAGGCGGCGTACGCGAATCGGCGCGCCATGCCGTGGTGCTGGTCGTGCAGCCAGTAGTAGGCGCGCGCGGCGTTCTGCGTGGCGATCGGGAAATTCGCCGGCTGCGCGTAGGGAATGCCCATGAAGCGCGCCGAGCGCTCGAAATCGCGCAGGAAGTAGCCGCCCTTGAACGGCGCCTGCGTCAGCGGCACGGCGCCCGTCTCGCGGAAAAGGACGCCGAGCAGGACCGGCCGCCAGCGCACCTTGCGCCCGTACTTCGCGGCCAGCTCGTCGATGCACTCGGAGGCCAGATAGCCGTAGGGCGACGAGAAATCGAAATAGAACTCCAGCGGTTCAGCCATGTTGTCTCCTGATGTTTTTATGTTCCGCCCGGTCTGCCGCAGGATGCCTAGCCGCCCTTCGGCCAGAGCACCATCTGCGTGCAGCGGAAGAGCGCCAGACGGCGCCCGTCCTCGCTCGTCACCTCGGCGTCCCAGACCTGCGTATTGCGCCCGGTGTGCACCGCGGCGGCCTCGCAGAGCAGCGCACCGGCGGTGACCGTGCCGAGGAAGTTGCTCTTCAGCTCGATCGTCGTGAAGCTGTCGGCGCCGTCCGGCAGGTGCGCGATGGTGGCGAAGCCGGCCGCCGTGTCGGCCAGCGCGATCACCGACGCGGCGTGCAGGAAGCCGTTCGGCGCCAGCATCTCGGGGCGCACCGTCATGCGCGCGCGCAGGCGGCCCGGCTCGACGGCGACCGCCGTGAAACCGAACCAGCCCGGCAGGTTGCCCGCGCAGCGCGCGTTGAGTTCGTCGAGGGTGACGTCGGCGCGCAGCCTGTGCTTGCTCATGGCGGCTCCTATTCGGCGGCGACGGCGCGCCCGATGACGAGGCGCTGGATGTCGTTGGCGCCTTCGTAGATCTGCGAAATGCGCACGTCGCGGTAGATGCGCTCGACCGGGAAGTCGCTGGTGTAGCCGACACCGCCGTGGATCTGGATGGCATCCGAGGCGATTTTCTCGGCGGCCTCGGAGGCGAACATCTTGGCCATCGACGCTTCCTTCAGACAGGGCTTGCCGGCGTCCTTGAGCATGGCGGCGCGCCAGACCATCAGGCGGGCGGCGTCGAGCAGCGTGTTCATGTCGGCCAGACGGAAGTTGACCGCCTGGTGCTCGATGATCGGCTGGCCGAAGGTGACGCGCTCCTTGGCGTAGCGCACGGCCGCCTCGAACGCGGCGCGCGCCATGCCGATGCTCTGCGCGGCGATGCCGATGCGCCCGGCTTCGAGGTTGGAGAGAGCGATCTTGTAGCCCTCGCCCTCCTTGCCGAGCAGCGCCGAGGCCGGCACGCGGCAGTTCTCGAAAATGATCTGCACGGTATCGGACGCGTGCTGGCCCATCTTGTCCTCGGTGCGGCCGACGATGAAGCCGGGCGTCGCGGTCGGAATCAGGAAGCAGGAAATGCCCTTCTTGCCGGCGGCCTTGTCGGTGACGGCGAAGACGATCGCCATGTGCGCGTGTTTGCCGGTGGTGATGAACTGCTTGACGCCGTTGAGCACGAAATGGTCGCCGTCGCCGCTTTTTTCACGTTCCGCGCGCGTGGTGATGGCGGCGGCATCGGAGCCGGTGTGCGGCTCGGTCAGGCAGAAGCAGCCGAGCTTCTCGCCGCGCGCCAGCGGCTTCAGCCATTCTTCCTTCTGCGCGTCGGTGCCGTACTTCATCGTGATGCCGCAGGCCAGCGAGTTCTGCACCGAGACGATGGTCGAGGTGGCGCCGTCGCCGGCGGCGATTTCCTCGAGCGTCAGCACCAGGCTCATGTAGTCCATGCCGGCGCCGCCCCATTCCTCGGGAACGCACATGCCCATCGCGCCCAGTTCGCCGAGTTCCTTCAGCGCTTCGGCCGGGAAGGCGTGGGTCTTGTCCCATTCGGCGGCGAAGGGCGCCAGGCGCTCCTGCGCGAAGGCGCGCATCGAGTCGCGGATCATTTCCTGTTCTTGCGTGAGGATCATGTGATTGTCTTCCTAGAGATTTCGCGGCCGGCAGCCGTTTGCCGGCCGGCACGATTGGTGAGAAGGACGCCGGCGATGACCAGCGCGCCGCCGGCGAGCACCGCCGTCCCCAGGCGCTCGCCGAGGAGCAGCGCGCCGAGCAGGACGGCGCACACCGGCACCAGATTGATGAAGGCCGCCGCGCGCGTCGCGCCGACCCGATGCACGGCGTCGGAATACCAGGTGAAGGCGACGGCGGTGCCCAACAGGCCGAGAAATACGATGCTGCTCCAGCCGCGCCAGCCGGTATCGGCGAGCGCGAACAGCGAGCCGTCGAGCAGCGCCGCAACGGTCAGCATGGCCCAGCCGGTCAGGCTGGCGCCGAAGGTCATGGCCAGCGCCGACAGCTCGCGCGTGCCGCGCCGGCTGATGAAGGTGTAGGCCGCCCACAGCACGACGCAACCGACGATCAGCCACTCGCCGGAGCCAACATCGCCGCCCGCCAGCCGGCCAAGGTCGCCGTTGGTCACGACGAGCAGGCAGCCGAGCATGGCCAGCCCGATGCCGAACCCTTTCTTCGCCGACATCGGCGCACCGAAGAGCAGCCAGTCGGCTGCCGCGACGACGGCCGGGGTCAGCGCGACGACGAGCGCGCCGCGGCCGGCCTCGATCAGGCGCAGGCCGTACAGGAAGCAGATGTTGTAGAGGAAGATGCCGCTCGCGCCGAGCGCCGTGACGGTCAGCCATTGCCGGCGCGACCAGCGCGGCCGGCCTTCGTGCGCGACGACCAGAGCACCGAGCACCAGCGCCGCGATGCAGAAGCGCCAGCTGGCCACGGCCAGCGGCGACGCTTCGCGCACGGCCACCCGCCCGGCGATCCACGTGCCACCCCAGAACAGGGCGGTGGCGAGCAGCTTGCCGTAGATGGCCGGCGCGGCGGGGGCGTGATGCGACATCGGACGCGGGCGGCTTAGAGCATTTCGACGCCGACCGCGACGGCTTCGCCGCCGCCGATGCACAGCGAGGCGACGCCGCGCTGCTTGCCGTACTTCTTCAGCGCGCCGAGCAGGGTGACGAGGATGCGCGCGCCGGAGGCGCCGATCGGGTGGCCGAGGGCGCAGGCGCCGCCGTGCACGTTCACCTTCTCGTGCGGCAGCTTGAGGTCGTGCATGGCGGCCATCGTCACCACGGCGAAGGCTTCGTTGATCTCGTACAGATCGACCGATTCGGCCGTCCAGCCCGTCTTGGCGAAAAGCTTCTGCATGGCGCCGACCGGAGCGGTGGTGAACAGGTTCGGCTCCTGCGCGAAGGTGGTGTGGCCTACGATCCTGGCAATCGGCTGCAGGCCGAGTTCGGCGGCCTTCGAGGCGCGCATCAGGACGAGCGCGGCGGCGCCGTCGGAAATCGACGACGAGTTGGCGGCGGTCACCGTGCCGTCTTTCTTGAAGGCCGGCTTGAGGCCGGCGATCTTTTCGATCTGCGCCTTCGGCGGCTGCTCGTCGCCGCCGATGACCACTTCGCCCTTGCGTCCGGCGACCGTCACCGGCGCGATTTCCCAAGCGAAGGAGCCGTCGGCGATGGCCTGCTGCGCGCGCGTCGTCGAGGCGACGGCGAAGGCGTCCTGGTCCTGCCGCGTGAAGCCGTAGCTCTCGGCGCACTCTTCGGCGAAGGTGCCCATCAGGCGGCCCTTCTGGTAGGCGTCCTCGAGGCCGTCGAAGAACATGTGGTCGAGCATCTGGCCGTGGCCGAGGCGGTAGCCGCCGCGCGCCTTGGGCAGCAGGTAGGGGGCGTTGGTCATCGACTCCATGCCGCCGGCGACGCCGATTTCGTAGGCGCCGGCGAGGATGCCGTCGTGCGCCAGCATGACGGCCTTGAGCGCCGAGCCGCAGACCTTGTGCACGGTGGTGCAGCCGGCCGACAGCGGCAGCCCGCCGCCGAGCGCCGCCTGGCGCGCCGGCGCCTGGCCGACGCCGGCCTGCAGCACGTTGCCGAAAACGACTTCCTCGACCTGCGTCGGCTGGATTCCGGCGCGCTCGACGGCGGCCTTGATCGCCACGGCGCCGAGCTGCGGCGCGGTGAGGCTGGAGAAGTCGCCTTGAAAACCGCCCAGCGGGGTGCGGACGGCGGAGACGATGACGATGGGGTCGGACATGATTACTTCCTTCTGGACACGATCAAAATTGAAAACACGGCGCGCCGGGCGCCGGCGGGCAAGGACGGCACGGTAGACAACGACGGCGCAGCGGAAGCGCCCGCCCCGCACCGTTCCGCGCCGCCGCGGGCGCCGTCGCGGAACGGCGTCATGCCGTCTCGCCGAACAGCTCGCGGCCGATCAGCATGCGGCGGATTTCCGAGGTGCCGGCGCCGATCTCGTAGAGCTTGGCGTCGCGCCACAAGCGGCCGGCCGGGTATTCGTTGGTGTAGCCGACGCCGCCGAGCGTCTGGATCGCCTCGCCGGCCATCCAGGTCGCCTTCTCGGCCGAATACAGGATGGCGCCGGCGGCGTCCTTGCGCAGCGTGCGCGCGTGGTCGGTGCGGTCGCAGGCCTGGCCGACGGCGTAAACATACGCGCGCGTCGCCATCCACGTCGAGTACATGTCGGCGACCTTGCCCTGCATCAGCTGGAACTCGCCGATGCTCTGGCCGAACTGCTTGCGCTCGTGCAGGTAGGGGACGACGACGTCCATGCACGCCGCCATGATGCCGAGCGGGCCGCCCGAAAGCACGGCGCGCTCGTAGTCGAGGCCGCTCATCAGCACCCGGGTGCCGTTGCCGACGCCGCCGAGCACGTTCTCCTCCGGCACTTCGCAGTCGTCGAAGAAGAGCGGGTAGGTGTTCGAGCCGCGCATGCCGAGCTTGTCGAGGTGCGAGCCGTGCGTGAAGCCCTTGAAGCCCTTCTCGACGATGAAGGCGGTCATTCCCTTGGCGCCGGCGTCGAGATCGGTCTTGGCATAGACCACCAGCGTGTCGGCGTCGCCGCCGTTGGTGATCCACATCTTGGCGCCGTTCAGGACGTAGCGGTCGCCCTTCTTCTCGGCCTTCAGCTTCATCGAAACGACGTCGGAACCGGCGTTCGGCTCCGACATCGCGAGCGCGCCGACGTGCTCGCCGGAGATCAGCTTGGGCAGGTAGCGCGCGCGCTGCGCCGGCGTGCCGTTGCGGCGGATCTGGTTGACGCACAGGTTGGAATGCGCGCCGTAGGACAGGCCGACGCTCGCCGAAGCGCGCGAAATCTCCTCCATGGCGACGATGTGCGCGAGATAGCCCATTTCGCTGCCGCCGTATTCCTCGCTGGCGGTCATGCCGAGCAGGCCGAGGTCGCCGAACTTCTTCCACAGGTCGGCCGGGAACAGGTTGTCGCGGTCGATCTCGGCGGCGCGCGGCGCGATCTCCTTCTCGGCGAAGGCGCGCACGCTGTCGCGCAGCATTTCCACGGTTTCGCCGAGGGCGAAGTCCAGGCTGGGTATCCGCATTTGTCTCACTCCTTTGGTTTCGGTCTTTTTGGCTTTCAGTCTTTTTCTTTCCTGCCGTGCACGGTCATGATCGTCTGCTGCATCACCGCGCACAAGGTCTTGCGGCCGTCCTTGACGGCGTAAACGTCGGCCTTGGTGACGATCAGCGTGCGCCCGTAGCGGATCACCGAACCCTCGGCGATCAGCAGTTGCCCTTCGGCCGGCGCCAGCAGGTTGAGCTTGTATTCGACGGTCAGCACGCCGGCGTCGTGCGCGGTGAGCGTGCTCGCCGCGTAGCCGGCCGCCGAGTCGGCGATCATCCCGACCACGCCGCCGTGGATGAAGCCGTGCTGCTGCGTCACCTCCGGCCGGTGCGGCAGGTGGATTTCGGTGTAGCCGGCCTCGACCACCGACAGATGTGCACCGATCAGGGCCATCGCCTGCTGGCGGGCGAAACTGGCGCGGACGCGCTCGGCGAAGTTGGGGTCTTGGGCTTTATGCATGAGTGCCATTGAAAGTTACGTTGACGTAAACGTCAACTACTTTTGAAAAATCGGGTCAGGCCGCGCTTTTCACCCGCCCCGGTGGTTCGACCGACGGCGCCCGCGCCGGCGCGGCGGCGGCTTCGCGCGCCGACAGCAGGTCGCGGCACTGCTGCTCGAAGGCGCTGACTTCCTGCAGCACCGCCTCGATGTCCTCGCGCTGCTGCTGCAATGCCGCCTTGCGCTGCGACAGGCCGTTCAGGAACTCGGTGAGCTGCGTGTTCTTGTCGCGCGCCGTGTCGTACATCTCGATCAGGTAGCGGATTTCGGCCAGGCTGAAACCGAGGCGCTTGCCGCGCAGGGCGAGCTTGAGGCGCGTGCGGTCGCGCCGCGTGAAGACGCGGGTCAGCCCTTCGCGACGCGGCGCGAGCAATCCCTGGTCCTCGTAGAAGCGGATCGTGCGCGGCGTGATGCCGAATTCGCGCGCCAGATCGGAGATGCTGAATGTTGCGGGTTTTCTGTCCACCGGGAACCTGCCGAAGTCGAATCGAATGCTATATTGGCCGAAGCGGAAGCTCCGAACGGCGGCCTCCGCTGCGCTGAAGTGTATCGCTTCCCGAGGTTTTTACAATCCGCCCTTCCGCCCCCGCCATGCTCCCCGATTACCCCTTCCCCGCCCCGCCGGCGGCCGGCGAAACCTTCGAGGTCGCCCCCGGCATCCGCTGGCTGCGCATGCCGCTGCCCTTCGCGCTCGACCACATCAACCTGTGGCTGCTGTCCGACGACGACGGCTGGGTCATCGTCGACACGGGCTTCGCGCTCGACCCGGTGAAGGACTGCTGGGAGCGCATCCTCGCCAGCCTCGCCGAGACGCCGCAGGGCGGCCGCATCACGCGCATCGTCGTCACCCACTTTCATCCCGACCACCTCGGCCTCGCCACTTGGCTGCAGGAGAAAACCGGCGCGCCGATCCACATGACGCAGGGCGAATTCCTGACCGCGCATGCCGTCTGGCACGAAATCGGCGGCCACGGCAACGCTCCGATGCTGCGCCAGTTCCGCGCGCACGGCCTTGACGCAGAACGCTGCGCGGCGCTGGAAAAGCGCGGCGGCGCCTACAACCGCGGCGTTCCCGCCCTGCCGACCGACTATCGGCGGCTGTTCGCCGGCGAGCGGCTGACGATAGGCGGCCGCCGCTGGCAGGTGCGCGTCGGCTTCGGGCACTCGCCGGAACACGCGGCGCTTTACTGCGCCGATGTCGGCGTGCTAATTTCCGGTGACATGCTGCTGCCGAAAATCTCTACAAATATCAGTGTCTTCGCAGTCACACCGCAGGCGGACTCCCTGGCCGACTACCTGGCCTCCCTCGACCGGGACCGGGAGCTGCCCGCCGAAACACTCGTCCTGCCCTCGCACGGACTGCCGTTCTACGGCATGCACGACCGGGTGGATGCGCAGCATGCACACCATGAGGAACGGTTGCGCGTTCTGGAGGAAAACTGCGCCGTGCCGCGCAGCGCGGCGGAGCTGCTGTCCACGCTCTTTCCGCGCGAACTGGACACGCACCAGACGATGTTCGCGATGGGCGAGGCAATCGCCCATCTGAACCGTCTCGAACACGCCGGGAGACTCCTTCGCACGCAAAGCGGCGACGGCGTAATTCGTTTTGCAAGGGCACCAGGCGGAATCCGCTAGAAAAGCCCATTAACCTCAGAGGGAAAACGTATGTCGCAACCAAACAAGACGGAAGAAGACAAGAACCTGCCCAACCCCGCGGACGTCGCCAAGTCCTACGCCGAGGTCGCCCAACGCGCTTCGCGTCTGCTCACCCAGTTCATGGAACGGAAGGCCAAGGAGGGCGTCGCCGCCCCGGCCGACGAACTCGGCGTGGCCAAGGCCTTCATGGACCTCTCCTCGCGCCTGCTGGCCAACCCCTACAAGCTGGCGCAGACGCAGATGAACATGATGTGGGACTACTTCTCGCTGTGGCAGAACTCGACGCTGAAGATGATGGGCATGCCCCTCAACCCGGTCGCCGCCCCCGAGAAAAGCGACAAGCGCTTCAAGGACGAGGACTGGGAGCAGCACTTTCTGTTCGATTTCATGAAGCAGTCCTACCTGATCACCGCGCGCCACCTGCACGACACCGTGTCCGGCGCCGAAGGCCTCGACGAGCAGACGCAGACCAAGGTCAACTTCTTCACGCGCCAGTACATCGACGCGCTGTCGCCGTCGAACTTCGCGATGACCAATCCGGAAGTCTTCCGGGAAACGGTCAAGAGCCACGGCCAGAACCTCGTCAAGGGCTTCAACAACCTGCTCCAGGATCTCGAATCCGGCGACGGCCAGCTGCGCATCCGGATGACCGACACCGAGGCCTTCGAACTCGGCAAGAACGTCGGCACGACGCCGGGCAAGGTCGTCTTCCAGAACGACCTGATCCAGCTCATCCAGTACGATCCGGCGACCAAGGACCAGTTCAAGAAGCCGCTGCTGATCGTACCGCCGTGGATCAACAAGTACTACATCCTCGACCTGCGCGAGAAGAACTCGATGGTCAAGTGGGCCACCGACCAGGGCTACACGACCTTCATCATGAGCTGGGTCAACCCCGACGAGAAACTCGCGCACAAGGGCTTCGAGGACTACCTGCTGGAAGGCTCGATGGCGGCCATCGACGCCGTCGAACAGGCCACCGGCGAGAAGGAGATCAACCTCGCCGGCTACTGCCTGGGCGGCACCCTGCTGATGACCACGCTGGCCTACATGACGGCGAAGAAGGACAAGCGCGCCGCCTCGGCAACCTTTTTCACGACGATGATCGACTTCTCCGAACCGGGCGAGCTCGGCGTCTTCCTCGACGAAGGCGCCGTCACCGGGCTGGAGAAAAAGATGGCCGAGCGCGGCTATCTCGAAGGTTCGGAAATGGCCGGCACCTTCAACATGCTGCGCGCCAACGATCTGATCTGGTCCTTCGTGGTGAACAACTACCTGATGGGCAAGGATCCCTTCCCCTTCGACCTGCTCTACTGGAACAGCGACTCGACGCGCATGCCGTACGCGATGCACAGCTACTACCTGCGCAACATGTACCTGGCCAACCTGCTGCGCGAACCGGGCGGCCTCGAACTGGCCGGCGTCAAGATCGACATCTCCAAGGTCAAGACGCCGTGCTACTTCATCTCGACCATCGAGGACCACATCGCCCCGTGGAAGAGCACCTACCTCGGCGCCCTGCTGCCGTCCGGCCCGGTCAAGTTCGTGCTCGGCGGCTCCGGCCACATCGCCGGCATCGTCAACCCGCCGTCCGCCAACAAGTACGGCTACTGGACCAACGACGCGCTGCCCGCCAGCGCCGACGAGTTCCTCGCCGGCGCGACGCAGAACCCGGGCTCCTGGTGGTCCGACTGGCAGCAGTGGCTGGGCGCGCTGCCCGGCGGCGACAAGAAGGTTCCGGCCCGCGTGCCGGGTGCCGGCAACCTGAAGGTGCTCGACGACGCACCGGGTTCCTTCGTCAAGTTCCGGCTCGACAAGCAGAAGAAAACCGCCTGAACGGCGGCGTGAAGCGAAAGGGGGCGCAAGCCCCCTTTTTCGTTGACTACAATCTCCACATGACCCAGAGCATTCCCGACTACGCCGGCGGCGGCATCGCCAACCTGATCCAGAGCATCGCCACGGCCTGCGGCGCACCTCCGCACCCCGCCGCGCCCTGCCCGGAACTCGCGCTGCTGCCCGCCGCACGGCTCGCCGAGGCGCGCCACATCGTCCTTCTCGTCGTCGACGGCCTCGGCCGGCGCACGCTCGACGCCGCGCCGGCGCCGCACCTCTCCGCGCACGCGCTGGGCACCCTCGGCTCGGTCTTTCCGTCGACCACCGCGAGCGCCATCACCACCTTCATGACCGGCCTCGCGCCGGCGCAGCACGCGCTCACCGGCTGGCACATGCAGCTCGACGAAATCGACCAGACGCTCGCCATCCTGCCACTGACGCCGCGCAGCCCGCCGGCCAGGCTGCCGCCCGAGGAACTGCCGCCGCACCTCTTCGACCACGCCAGCCTGTTCCAGCGCATCGCGCGCGAAAGCTGGGTGGTGGCGCCGCAGAGCATCGCCGGCAGCCCGTTCAACGCCTGGCACGCGCGCGGCGCGCGCAGCCTCGCCTACGCAACGCTGCCCGAGATGTTCGGGCAGCTGGCCGAACTGCTGACGGCGGACGCTCCGCCGCGCTACATCTACGCCTACTACCCCGACCTCGACGCCCACTCGCACCGCTACGGCTGCAACAGCGAACAGGCGCGGCAGACGCTGGCCGCCGTCGACGCCGCGTTCGGCGCCTTCCTGGACGAAGTGCGCGGCCGCGACGCCTGGCTGCTCGCCACCGCCGACCACGGCTTCATCGACTCGCCGCCCGAGCGCGTCGTCTGCCTCGACGACCACCCGCAACTCACCGCCCTGCTCGCCCGCCCGCTGTGCGGCGAGGCGCGCGCCGCCTACGCCTACGTCGCCGCGGAAAACCGCCCGGCGTTCGAGGCCTACGTCGGCGGGCGGCTCGCGCACTGCGTCGACCTGCGGCGCAGCGCCGACCTGATCGCCGCCGGCTGGTTCGGCCCGTCGCCCGCCCACCCGAAGCTCGCCGCGCGGATCGGCGACTACACGCTGGTGATGAAGGACAACTGGACGATCAAGGACTGGCTGCCCGGCGAAAAGCGCTACCGCATGCTTGGCGTGCACGGCGGCACCAGCGCCGACGAAATGCGCGTGCCGCTGGTCGCGGTGCGCGTCTGAGCCTCAGTAGTTGGGAACGTACTGCGCCGGCGCCAGCGCCAGCGGAAAGAGCGGGCGGGCCAGCAGGGCGCGCGCCGTCGCCTCGGTCACTGACACACAGTAGCCGTACTGCGGCTCCCCGAAGCGCGCGGCGTAGCGCTGTACGGCGGTGACGACGCCGACCAGGCGGCCGTTGTCGTCCACCAGCGGACCGCCGGACGATCCCGGCCGGCAGTAGTTCGAACTGAGCAGGAACTCCTCGCCGCCCTTCGCCTGGCGCTGTACGAACTGTCCGGTGGACCAGGTGATCTCGCTGCTGCCGCCGGGATGCCCGAAGGTATGCAGCGTATCGCCGGGACGCAGGGCGGCGCTGCTGCCCCACGCCAGCGTATCCGTGCCGGCGCCCGGCGCATGCAGCAGGCAGGCGTCCTCGCCGTCCAGGCGCGCGTACTTGTCGACCCGGAAGGGCTGCCGCGTCATGCTGTGGACGGCGACCATGCCGTCCAGCGCGGCGCCCGCCAGCACGTGGCAGTTGGTCAGGATGCGGTCGGGCGCGATGAGGACGCCGGAGCCGCTCAGGCGGCGCTGCTGGATGACGAAGACCGACCACGCCAGATAGGGGGCGTCGAAGCCCGGCCCGCGCGCCGGCCGCGTCGGCGGCACGAACTCGCTGCCGACCGCCGGAGCGGGCGCCGCCGGCGTTGTTGCCCCGGGGGCAGCGGCAATCGGCGTCGCCGGCGGCACGTCACTGGCCGCAGCGGACGGCAGGCGCACGTGGCTTTCCTCGACGCCGGGCACCGAGGCCGACGCGGCATCCGGTGCTTCAAGAGCGGACGGCGGCGTCGGCGCGGGTCCCGGCATGCGCCACAGGAACACCGCGGCGCCGCTGCCGACGAGCAGCGGCAGCAGCCAGCGCCGCGTCCGTCCGCCGCGCGCCGGCGCCGGGGCAGGCGCCTCGGCCGCCCGGGCGGCACGCAGCAGACGGCGGTCGTAGGCGGCGCGCAAGGCCTCGTCGCGCAGCGTTGCGCCGGCCACGCGCAGCAGCGACAGTTCGTCAGCCGTCGCGCTGCCGCCGGCTTCCAGCGCCGCCCGCCGCTGCGCGAAGACGGCCTCGATCTCCTGCGGCGTGGCGTCGGCCGCGACCCCGAGGATCGAATACAGCGTCCGCGCGCCCGCCTCGCCCTGTTCGCTCGCCATGCCATTCCCGCCGGAAAATGAAAATGGCATTGTACGCCGCACCCGCGCCGGAGACGCCCCGTTTCAGGCGGCCATTCAGGTGCGCAAATCGGCGACCGACGCGCCGAGACGCCCGGCCAGGGCCGACAGGCCGTCCGCCGCATCCGCCGTGGCGCGCAGCGCGGCGTGGTTTTCCTCGGCCATCACGGCGATTTCCTGCACGTTGCGCGCGATCTCGCTACCGCCTTCGCTCTGGCCGCTGGTCGCCGTGACGATGTCGCGCACGTGCGCGGCGGACAGCCCGACGGCGTGCCGGATGTCGGCGAGTGCCGCCGCCAGTTCGCCGACCAGGCGGACGCTGCCGCCAACCTGTTCGCCGCTCCGGCTCATCTCCAGCACGGCGCTGTGGATATCGTCCTGGATGGTGCCTATGGTCGCACCGATCTCGCGCGTCGCCGCGCGCGTGCGCTCGGCCAGCTTGCGCACCTCGTCGGCCACCACGGAAAACCCGCGCCCGTGCTCGCCGGCGCGCGCCGCCTCGATCGCCGCGTTGAGCGCCAGCAGGTTGGTCTGTTCGGCGATTTCCTGGATCGCGCGGACGATCTTGTCGATCTCCTGCGAGCGCGCTTCGAGATCGCGGATGATGCCGACCGCCGCGTCGACGCCGCTGACGATCCCCACCATCTCGCCCGCCGCGGCATGCGCGCGCCGCTCGCCGCGCTGGGCGGCGCCGTCCGCCTCGCCGGCGATGCGCGCCGTCTCTTGCGCGTGCTCGGCGACTTCGTGGATGGACACGGTGAGCTGCTCGACGGCGGCCGCCGTGCGCGCCGCCGCGTCGCTCTGCCGCCCCGACGCATCCTCCACCTGTCGGCTCGACGCGCGCACGTGCTCGACTGCGACGGAAAGATCGCCGGACGCCGCAACCGTGTTGCGGATCAGCCCGGCAAAACTCTCGGCCATGCGGTTGAAGTGCGCGGCGACCTGGCCGATTTCGTCGCGCGACGCCGCATCGACGCGCGCGCGCAGGTCGCCGCCGGCCATCGCCGCCGCCGCCGCGCTCAGGCCGCCAATGCCGCGCATGATCGACAGATAGGCGCCGACGAAACCGTAGGCCAGCGCCAGCAGCAGCGCGACGAGCACCGCGGCGACCGCGTTGCGGCGCCAGGCAAGCTCGTCCGCGCGCTCGGCGAGCAGCGCGTCGGCCGCCGGCGCCGCGGCGCGCGCCAGATCGCGCACGGCGGCGATGGCCTGCGTGCCGCGCGCGTAGTAGTCGGCCGGGGCGATGTCGAAATCGGTGGTGTCGAGCACCTTGGTGGTCAGCACCTCCTGCAGGCCGAGCGGCGCGCTGCCGAGCGCCGCGAGCGGCGCCTCCAGCGCATCCCGCAGCGACGGGCGCAAGGCGACGGCTTTCTCGACGTTCTCGAAGTTCCAGCCGATCAGCGGATCGATGCCGCCGCGCACGACCTGCAGACGCTTGTGCAGCGACGACTTGAGGCGCTGCGCGACGACCGCGCCGACGCCGACGTCGCGCGCCAGTCCAAGGCTTTCGGCGAGCAGCGGCAGCTTGACCGAGAGGGTATCGACGAGGGCGGCCACCGCCGCATCGCCGTCGATGCGCACGCCGCTCGCGTCGGAGGCCTGCGTCAGCCCGCTGCGCAACAGCCCGAAGAGCGCCAGATGCGCGTCGAGCGCGTCGGCGGCATCGCCGGTGCTGGCCGGCGCGGCGAGCGCCTGCCAGCGCTCGGCGAACTCGTTCCAGGCCGGCGCCGCGCCGAGCGCCGCACGCTCCGCGTCGAGGCGGGCGCGCACGCCGGCGAGCGCCTGCGCGACCGCCGCACGGCGCGCCGGCAACTGCGCCTGGAACGCGGCCTCGCCGGCGCGGGCGGCCTGCAGGGCGCCGTGGTGCTCCTGCAGCGCCAGCAGCAGTTCGAGCGCAGGCAGTTGCAGCGCCAGCCCGGCGCGCTCGCGTTCGAGTCCGGCCAGCGCGCGCTGCTGCTCCTGCAGCAGCAGTCCGGCGAGAACCAGCAGGGGAAGCGCGAAGGCAGCGGCGCTGACGAGCAGTTTGCGGCGATAGGAAAGTCGCCCGACAAACCAGGCGGCGGGAGCGAACAGACGTTTCATGGCGAAGCCTTGAAGATGCACACGCAATGCAGCTTACGTACCGTATATGTCACGCCGATGAAGCTAGGCTGTCATCCGCATGCAGCATCAAAGCGTGCGGAGTATGCGGAATGTGCGGCTTGGCAGCCTGTGCCGCTGGCGGCTATGGTGGGAGCTGGGCGCCGACCGCGGCGACGCGAAGCACACGGAAAGGAGTGCGCAGCGATGGACATCGGACGATGGATGCAGCAAGGAGCGGCGGCTCTGCTGGCCGGTCTGGCGTGCCTCTCGGGCGGCGCCGCGGGCGACGCGCTGCCGCTGGAGCGGATCGTCCTGCCGCCAGGCTTTCGCATCGAACTCGTCGCGCGCATCGAGAACGCCCGTCAGATGGCGCTCGGTGAGCGCAACACCCTGTTCGTCGGCTCACTGCGCGCCGGCAAGGTGCATGCACTCGAACTCGACGAGCACTACCGCGCGCGCCGCGTCCACCTGATCGCCAGCGACCTGCGCATGCCGGCCGGCGTCGCCTGGCGCGACGGCAGCCTCTATGTCTCGGCGGTCGAGCGCATCCTGCGCTACGACGACATCGAGCGCCGTCTCGCCGCCCCGCCGGCGCCGGTGACGATCCGCGCCGATCTGCCGCGCGAGGCGCACCATGGCTGGCGCTTCATCGCCTTCGGCCCGGACGGCTGGCTCTACGTTCCGGTCGGCGCCCCGTGCAACATCTGCGCCCCCGATCCCGACCGCTACGCGGCAATCCTGCGCATGCGCCCGGACGGCAGCGAGTTGCAGACCTTCGCGCGCGGCGTGCGCAACAGCGTCGGCTTCGACTGGAACCCGCAGGACGGAACCTTGTGGTTCACCGACAACGGGCGCGACTGGCTGGGCGACGACGCACCGCCCGACGAGCTCGATCACGCGCCGCGCGCCGGCCTGCACTTCGGCTATCCCTACTGCCACGGCGGCACGCTGGCCGACCCCGACTTCGGCCGCCAGCGCGCCTGCGCGGAATTCGTCGCGCCGGCGCAGAATCTCGGCGCGCACGTCGCGGCGCTCGGCATGCGCTTCTATACCGGCACCCAGTTTCCGGCGGCCTACCGCGGCCAGATTTTCATCGCCGAACACGGCTCCTGGAACCGCTCGCGCAAGAGCGGCTACCGCATCTCGCTGGTCCGCCTCGCCGGCAGCCGCGCGGTCGCCTACGAAAGCTTCGCCAGCGGCTGGCTGCAGGGCGAAACCGCCTGGGGCCGCCCGGCCGACGTCCTGGTCCTACCCGACGGCTCGCTGCTGGTCGCCGACGACCACGCCGGCGCCATCTACCGGATCGTCTACGACACGCGCGCGGCGCTGCCTTCGTGAGCCTGTGCCGGCAAAGGACGAAGCGCTGCACCGCCGATCGGTTTAAGATTGGACGATCGCTCGCGTGCGCCGGCGTCGGCACGGCGCGCAAGCGCGGACGCATCGACGGATACATCCAGGCAGCCAGGACAAGAGCGGCGCATGCCGCGCTTATCCGCAAGACGACGCGGCGTGTATGGGTACGCACTAGCGCCGGCCGAAGCGCCCGATGCCGGAGGCGTTTTGACAGGAGCAAGGAAAGCATGAAAAACGAAGGCAATCCATCGCGCCTCGACCGCGTCGTCGCCGACGCCATCCGCCAGCGGCAGACGCGGGAAGCCGGCTACCGCGAACAGGCGCTCAAGATCTACCCGTGGATTTGCGGCCGCTGCAGCCGGGAATTCACGCGCACCAACCTGCGCGAGCTGACCGTTCATCACAAGAACCACAACCACGACGACAATCCGCCGGACGGCAGCAACTGGGAACTCCTCTGCCTGTACTGCCACGACAACGAGCACGCCCGCCTGCTCGACGCTGAAGCGGCGGCCAAGACCGGCGCCGGCGGCGCAAGGAACGACAACCGGGCCACCGCCCAGCCTTTCGCCAATCTGAAGGACCTGCTCAAGCGCGAACGGTAGCGCCGCAGGAGACGCCCGAGGAGGCGATATGGCACCCAGCCAGCCCAAGGACGACGAGGAAGCGGCAAAGCCCCCGCTGCAGACGGTCTACAGCGAAGCGGCCAGAACCGTGCTGCAGGAGACGTCGGCGCGCGTCCAGGAAATGCACGGCGCCATCGCCGCCCGCGCCTTCGACGTTCTGCAGAAAATTCCGCTGGTCGCGGGTCCAGCCACGCTCGTTCGACACGCCCACGACGCCATCGCTGGCGGTGTCTATGCCGCCGTCCGGCTCGGCGGCGGCCTCCTCGGTCTCACGGCGCAACTGGAGAAAACGCGACGGCTGGCAAACGCTCCCGCGCCGCCTTCCGCGCCGCGATATGAACTGCCGCCCGATCCCCCGAACCGCCTGGCGAACAGCCTGCGCAGCGCGCTCAACGCGGCCTTCGGCGATCATCTGGCCGGGACGCGCAGCGTGCTCGCCATCCCGATGGCGATCCACCGTGCCGGGCATGCCGTTCCGCTCACGCGCGCCGCGCTCGCTGCGGCCTTTCCAGCCGCCGGCGAACGCCTCTGCCTGTTCATCCACGGCCTCGCCTACGACGAACGCTGCTGGGACGTCGCGGCCGCGGGCGACCCGAAAAAAGGAAAGGACCGCGTCGACATCCCGCACCGGCTCGCGGCGGACCTCGGCTACGACGCGCTGACGCTGCGCTACAACAGCGGCCTGCCGATCGTCGAAAACGGCGCCCAGCTCGCCGTTCTGCTCGAAACCCTGCTCGCGCAGTGGCCTTGCGTGCCGCGCGAACTCGTCATCGTCGGGCACAGCATGGGCGGCCTGGTCGCACGCAGCGCCTGCGCACAGGCCGGCGACGCTGGATTGAACTGGCCGGGCCGGACGCGGATGGTGATCTGCCTCGGCTCGCCGCACCTCGGCTCGCCGCTCGAACGCCTGGGCCATCTCGCCACCACGGCGCTCGGACTGTCGGCCATCACCGCACCGCTGGCGCGCGTCGCCGCGCAGCGCAGCCAGGGCATCCAGGACTTGCGTCATGGGGTGGGCGGCGAGTTCGCCAAAGGCATCGCCTGGCGCTTCATCGGCGGCAGCCTCGCTGAAGACCCGGAGAATCCGCTTGGCGCGCTGATCGGCGACGGCTTGGTGACGCTCGGCAGCGCCACGGCCGGACCGCTGGGCGGCGACGTGCGGAGCGTCCGCCTCGGCGGCGTCGGACACATGGGGCTATTGCACGACGAGCGCGTCTATCGCCAGATCCGGAAGTGGTTGGAGGATACGAAGGCGTAAACGGAACTTGCCGTCATCGGCACCCCGATGGCGGCAAGTTGCTTACAACTACGTCGAACGGCTTAGAACAGGTCGGCGTCGAGCGCCATCAGCGGCGCCGAGCCGGCGCGCGCGACGCGGATCAGGCTCGCCGTTTCCGGCAGCAGCTTGGCGTAGTAGTAGCGGGCGGTCAGCAGCTTGGCCTTGTAGAAGGCGTCGCCCGAATCCTGCTTGGCCAGCGCGATCTTCGCCATGCGCGCCCAGAAATAGGCGAACACGAGGTGGCCGGCGACCTTCATGTAAGGCACCGCCGCGGCGCCGACTTCGTCCGGGTTCTGCATCGCCTTCATGCCGATTTCCATGGTCAGCTTCTGCATCTTCTCGGCGAGGTCGGCGAGCGGCGCGACGAACTCGGCCATCGCCGGATTCGCGCTTTCCGCGCGCAGGAAGGCTTCGACTTGGGCGCCGAACTTCTTCAGCTTGACGCCGCTGTCGGCAAGCACCTTGCGCGCCAGCAGGTCGAGCGACTGGATCGTGTTGGTGCCTTCGTAGATCTGGTTGATGCGCGCATCGCGCACATACTGCTCCATGCCCCACTCGCTGATGAAGCCGTGTCCGCCGAAGACCTGCATGCCGAGGTTGGTGCACTCGAAGGCGTTATCGGTCAGGAAGGACTTGATGATCGGGATGAGCAGCGCGACGAGGTCGTCCGACTCTTCACGTTCCTCGGCGTCCGGATGCGTCAGCGCCTTGTCGAGCTCGAGCGCCACCCAGTAGGCGAAGGCGCGGCCGCCCTCGGCGTAGGCGCGCTGGGTAAGCAGCATGCGGCGCACGTCGGGGTGCACGATGATCGGATCGGCGGCCTTGTCCGGCGCCTTGGCGCCGGTCAGCGCGCGGCTCTGCAGGCGCTCTTTCGCGTAGGCCACCGAGTTCTGATACGCCACTTCGGTCAGCCCCAGGCCCTGCATGCCGACGCCGAGGCGCGCCGCGTTCATCATCACGAACATCGCCTGCAGGCCCTTGTGCGGCTGGCCGAGCAGCCAGCCCTGCGCGGCGTCGAAGTTCATCACGCAGGTCGAATTGCCGTGGATGCCCATCTTGTGCTCGATCGACCCGCAGCTCACGCCGTTGCGCTCGCCGAGCAAACCGTCGGCCTTGGGCAGGAACTTGGGCACGACGAACAGACTGATCCCCTTGGTGCCGGCCGGCGCGTCGGGCAAGCGGGCGAGGACCAGATGGACGATGTTCTCGGCCATATCGTGCTCGCCGGATGAGATGAAGATCTTCGTGCCGCTGATCGCGTAGCTGTCGCCGCCGAGCGGCTCGGCCTTCGTGCGCAGGATGCCGAGATCGGTGCCGCAATGCGGCTCGGTCAGACACATCGTGCCGGTCCACTCGCCGGCGACGAGTTTCGGCAGATAGGCCTGCTTCAGCGCATCCGAACCGTGTGCGTGAATGCACTCGTAAGCGCCGTGCGACAGGCCGGGATACATCGTCCACGCCTGGTTCGCCGAATTGAGCATTTCGTACAGCGCGTTATTGACCACCTGCGGCAGCCCCTGGCCGCCGAACTCCGGATCGCAGGTCAGCGCCGGCCAGCCGGCTTCACGGTACTGCTCGTAGGCCGCCTTGAAGCCGGTCGGCGTCGTCACCTTGCCGGCATCCCAGCGGCAGCCCTCGCGATCGCCGACCTGGTTGAGCGGGAATACCACCTCGGCGCAGAACTTGCCGCCTTCCTCGAGAATCTGGTCGATCAGCTCGCGATTCGTTTCCGCATGCGCCGGCAATTCGGCCAGCGTCTTCTCGACATCCAGGAGTTCGTGCAGAACGAATTGCATATCGCGCAGCGGCGGTTGGTATTGTCCCATGCTGTTTTTCCTCTTACGGTCTTTGGTGTAGTGACTCCCGGGCCTGCACCCGGGCCTCATCCCTCTTTGCCTCTTCGGCGGGGTTTCACGAGGGGATAAAACGAACGTTTGAACTATCGGAGATTTCACGAGCCATGTCAAGCCAGGAAGGCAAACCCGAGCCGCGAGCGGGAATGTTCTCCACACGCGTAGCGATCGCCAGGAGAACTGCCGGCTAGCCTTCGCGAGAAGCGCGGCTTCATTGCGCGAGAGAAAGCGCCCGATCTCCTCGGTTCTTGCACGGAGTCGCGGAGGAGGAAAGAAATGCGGGGATTGCTACGGGCAAGCAAGACTGACTCGCTTATGCGCAATATGCGGATTGGAGTGCAATCCCCGAATGCGGCAGCGGAGGGCAGGCAGATATTTTCGAGGGGAAGCTGCGGGGATAGGGCCGCTATCGGCCTTCTCGGGCGGAGGGGGCGAGGGCGTCTGGAGTACCT
>MKUH01000029.1 GCA_001897745.1 Candidatus Accumulibacter sp. 66-26 | reverse complement strand
AAAAATGACCCGGGGGAAACCGGGTCATTTTTGGATAGCCACACTTTAGGCGAACGTCTCGGCTTTGGCGGGCTTTTTCTTTGTCGAGGTTCTTACTCTTGATTCAAATGAGCATCAGGTTGTCCCGGTGAATGATTTCCTCTTCTTCGATGAAGCCGAGGATTTCTTCGATCTCCTGACTGGCGTGGCGGGCGATGCGGCGGGCGTCGCTGCTGCCGTAGTTGGTCAGGCCGCGAGCGATTTCGCGGCCTTCGGGAGAGAGGCAGGCGACGGCGGCGCCACGTTCGAAATCGCCTTGTGCTTCGATGACGCCGATCGGCAGCAGGCTCTTGCCTTCCTGCAGGGCTTTGATCGCGCCGGCGTCAAGAATCAGTTTGCCTGCGAGTTGTAGGTGGTCGGCCAGCCATTGCTTGCGTGCCGCGAGCGGCGGCGTTTCGGCGGCGAGCAGGGTGCCGACGGCTTCGCCGCGGGCCAGGCGAGGCATTACGTCGGCTTCGCGGCCGCTGGCGATGATCGTGTGCGCGCCGCTGCGCGCGGCGCGCTTGGCGGCAATCACCTTGGTGATCATGCCGCCCTTGCCGTACTGCGTGCCAGCGCCGCCGGCCATAGCTTCGAGTGCCGGGTCGCCGGCGCGTGCTTCGCCGATCAGCTTGGCGCTCGAGTCCTTGCGCGGATCGGCGGTGAACAGGCCGAGTTGGTCGGTGAGGATGATCAGGCACTCGGCTTCGACGAGGTTGGCGACCAGCGCGCCGAGCGTGTCGTTGTCGCCAAACTTGATTTCGTCGGTGACGACGGTGTCGTTCTCGTTGATGATCGGAACGACGCCGAGTTCGAGCAGGGTGGTCAGCGTCGAGCGGGCGTTGAGGTAGCGCTTGCGGTCCGAGAGGTCGTCGTGCGTGAGTAGGATTTGCGCGGTGCACAGGTCGTGGCCGGCGAAAGCGCTTTCATAGACTTGTGCGAGGCCCATCTGGCCGACGGCAGCGGCGGCCTGCAGTTCATGGACGGCGTGCGGGCGTCTGCTCCAGCCGAGGCGTTGCATGCCGCAGGCGATGGCGCCGGAGGAGACGAGGACGACTTCCTTGCCGGCTTCGCGTAGCGCCGCGATCTGCCGCGCCCATTCGCCGATCGCGGCGAGGTCGAGGCCTTCGCCGTTGTTGGTGACGAGGGCGGAGCCGACCTTGATGACGAGGCGGCGGGCGGTGGCGATGCGGGTTGGCGTGCTCATGCGGCGGGTTCTTCGGAGGTGTCGTCGGGAAAGTGTTCGTCGTTGTCGTTCAGTGCCAGCGGCGGGAGCGGCGCGAGTTGATCGAGCGCTTCCTGCAGCTTGTAAACCAGCTCGCGACAGCCGTCGCCGTTGATCGCGCTGATCCGGTAGCAGGGGCCGGTGTGCCCATAGGCTTGCAGGAAATCGGCGATGCGTTGCTCGCGTTCTTCCTCCGGAATCAGGTCGAGCTTGTTGAGGACCAGCCAGCGCGGCTTTTCGGCGAGTTCCGGGCTGTACTTTTCGAGTTCGCCGACGATGGCGCGCGCGTCGCGGGCGGGGTCGGCTTCCGGGTCGAAAGGGGCGAGGTCTATGATGTGCAGCAGGACGCGGGTGCGCGCCAGGTGCTTCAGGAAGCGGATGCCGAGACCGGCGCCGTCCGCCGCGCCTTCGATCAGGCCAGGGATGTCGGCGATCACGAAGCTCTTGGTATCGCTCACGCGCACCACGCCGAGGTTGGGGTGCAGCGTGGTGAAGGGATAGTCGGCGACCTTCGGGCGCGCCGCCGAGACGGCGCGGATGAAGGTGCTCTTGCCGGCATTCGGCAGACCGAGCAGGCCGACGTCGGCCAGAACGCGCAGTTCGAGGCGCAGGTCGCGCTCTTCGCCCGCCTCGCCCTTGGTGCACTGGCGCGGCGCGCGGTTAACGCTGGATTTGAAGTGGATGTTGCCGAGGCCGCCGCGGCCGCCTTTGGCGATCAGCACTTTCTTGCCGTCGACGTCGAGGTCAGCGACGATCTCGTTGCTGTTTAGGTCGGCGATCACCGTGCCGACCGGCAGGTGCAGGGTGATATCGTCGCCGCCCTTGCCGTAGCAGTCGGTGGAACCGCCGTTCTCGCCGCGCTGGGCGAGGAACTTGCGGGTGTAGCGGTACTCGATCAGGGTGTTGATGTTGCGGTCGGCCACGGCATAGACGCTGCCGCCGCGACCGCCGTCGCCGCCGTCGGGGCCGCCCATCGGCACGAACTTCTCGCGCCGGAACGAGACGATGCCGTTGCCGCCGTCGCCGGCTGCTACAAAAATTTTCGCCTCGTCGATGAATTTCATGGGTCGGTCTCTAGTGTCTCTAGTGGTTGCGGTGCTGCGGAAGTTACAAACAAAAAGCCCTACCGCAAGGATAGGGCTTTTTCTGCGGCTGGATGTTGCAGCGGCTGAGCCGCTACGTCGTTCAGGCAGCGGGAAGGATGCTGACCGTGCGACGGCGCTGGGCGCCCTTGATCGTGAACTGAACGCGGCCTTCGACCAGTGCGAACAGCGTGTGATCCTTGCCGATCCCGACGTTTTCGCCCGGGTGGAACTCGGTGCCGCGCTGGCGGACGATGATGTTGCCGGCGAGAACCTGTTGGCCGCCGTAACGCTTCACGCCAAGGCGCTTCGATTCTGAGTCGCGGCCGTTACGGGAACTGCCGCCTGCTTTTTTGTGTGCCATGAGTCAGTTTCCTTTCTGTTAGGCCGAGATGCCGTCGATGCGGATTTCGGTGTAGTTCTGGCGATGGCCCTGGTGCTTCTGGTAGTGCTTGCGACGACGCATCTTGAAGATGCGGATCTTGTCGTGGCGGCCCTGCGAGAGGACGGTGGCCTTGACGGAAGCACCAGCGACGAGCGGGGCGCCGATCTTCACGGATTCGCCTTCACCTACCATGAGGATCTGGTCAATCGTGATTTCTGCGCCAACTTCTGCCGGTATCTGTTCTATTTTCAATTTTTCGCCAGCGACAACGCGATATTGCTTGCCGCCGGTTTTTATGACCGCGTACATGTTGGACTCCAAAGAACTGAACAAGGTGAAACACAAACAAAGAACCGCGCATTATACGTATTTTGTTAGCCAAGTCAAAGGGTTCGCTCCCTTTCCGGCGGTGCGTGCCGGCAGGCCGCGCTTGACGTGCCTGCGGGCGCCGCCTACCATTCGCCGGTTTATTTTCAAGGGCGCCGCGCCGTGAAACTGGAGCAGTTGTACAACCTGATCGAGCCGGATATGAAGGCGGTCGATGCGGTGATCCGCAAACACCTGCATTCCGACGTCGTCCTCGTGCGGCAGGTCGCCGAATACATCATCCAGGGGGGCGGCAAGCGATTGCGTCCGGCGTTGGTGCTGCTGGCCGCCGGCGCGCTTTCCTATCGCGGGGCGCATCACCACGAGGCGGCGGCGGTCGTCGAGTTCATTCACACCGCGACGCTGCTGCACGACGACGTGGTCGACGAATCGGCGCTGCGCCGCGGTCGCGAAACGGCGAATACGATGTTCGGCAACGCGGCCAGCGTCCTCGTCGGCGACTTCCTGCACTCGCGGGCCTTCCAGATGATGGTCGATATTGGCGACCTGCGCGTCATGCGCGTGCTGTCCGACGCGACCAACGTGATCGCCGAGGGCGAGGTTCTGCAGTTGATGAACTGCCATGATGCCGACGTTGACGAAGCTGCCTATCTGCAGGTGATTCGCTACAAGACGGCGAAGCTGTTCGAGGCCGCCGCGCAGATCGGGGCGATCATCGGCGGCGCCTCGCCGGAGATCGAGCGCTGCATGGCGGATTACGGAATGCACCTCGGGACGGCGTTTCAGCTGATCGACGACGTGCTCGACTATTCCGGCGCCGAGGCCGAGACCGGCAAGCATCTCGGCGACGATCTGGCGGAGGGCAAGCCGACGCTGCCGCTCATTTATGTGATGCAGAACGGCACGGCGGAGCAGGCGGCCTGCGTGCGGCGGGCGATCGAGAACGGCGGGCGCGACGACTTTGCGCAGGTATTGGCGGCGATTCGGGCCACCGGCGCCCTGGAGCACGCGAAACAGCAAGCCAAGCTCGAGGCCGATCGGGCCGCAGCCGCACTGGATGCACTTCCTGCTTCACAATATAAAAATTCTTTGTTAGAATTGTCAGTCTTCGCTGTTGCAAGAAGTTTTTAGCGAAGAATCTGCTGTTTTGTCCCCTTGGGGCATCGGTCGGGGTGTAGCTCAGCCTGGTAGAGTACTGCGTTCGGGACGCAGGAGTCGGAGGTTCGAATCCTCTCACCCCGACCAACCGATTTCGTTCGGTTTGGTCTTTCGGAGCACGCAATCCCGAATTTTAAGCGGCTCCTCGCGGCTATGGCCCGCGTCAATCCCTCTTCTAGCAGTCTTTCCGCAGCTCACGCTTTTCGCGCGTATTGCCCGAATTTCCGTTTTTTCGCTCGTTTTCCTCTCGTTCGCTTCGCGTGCTCGCGCCGGAGGCCGCTTCTGCTATGCTTGACGGGTCTTTCGACCGTTTCCCGCAATGACCAAATATTTGTTGTTGATTGCCTTCGGATGGATAGTCTGGTGGCTGTGGCGCAAGCCGCGGCGCCAGGATTCCGAGTCGCCCCGGATTCCTCCGCAACGCGCTGCGGAGCGGATGGTCATGTGCGCATACTGTGGCGTCAACCAGCCTTTGAGCGAGAGCATTCAGGCCGGAGAGCGCTATTTCTGCTGTCCGGCGCATCGGCGCGATGCCGAAGCCGCCGGCGACTGAGGCTTCATGTTGAGCGATAGCGCCCCCGGAGCGGGCGAGAGTTCGGAAGCCTACTGGAAGTCCCTGCGCTACTTCAATCTCTATCGCTTCGTCCTGGCTGCCCTGCTGTTCGTTTCGTCGGCGCTGCATCCTTCGCCCTTGTCGATCTTCAGTCCGGCGCACGGCGATTGGCATCTCGCGGTAACGAGCTTCTACCTGTTGTTGACCACGCTTTCCGTGATGCTCCTGCATCGCTACCGGCGCAACTTCAATCTGCAGTTGAGCGCGCATGTCGTCGTCGATGTGGCTGCGATGACCGCACTGATGCATGTCAGCGGCGGGGTGACGAGCGGGTTTGGCGTCATGCTGCTGGTATCGCTGGCCGGCGCCAGTCTCGTCGGTCAGGGGCGCATGGTGCTCTTCTACGCCGCGTTGGCGACGCTGGCGGTGCTGTTCGAGCTGACCTTCCGGGCATTGGGCAGCGACTTCGATGCGGCCGCTTTTTTCCAGGCCGGACTGTTCTGCGTGGGCTTCTTTGCCGTCGCAATTTCCGCCCGCCTGCTGGCCCGGCGGGTGATCGCCAACGAAGAGCTGGCGCGCCGGCGCGGAGCCGACCTGCAGAACCAGATGCTGATCAGCCAGCGGGTGATCGAGGAAATGCAGGATGGCGTTCTGGTGCTCAACCAGAGCGGCTGGGTCCGCCAGCATAACCCCCGCGCCGAAAAACTGCTGGGCCTGAGCGGCGCCCCGGAGTTCCTGCTGGACCAGTACTCGCCGGAACTGGTGCAGGGCTTCGCCGACTGGCAGGCGAATCCCGCGCTGGCGACCCGTCTCGTCCGCGTTCCGGCGAGCGGTTTGCAGTTGCGCGCGACCTTCATCGCCATCGAGAGCGTCGAGCGCGACGTGCTGGTCTTCCTCGAGGACATGGGGCGCTTGCAGGCTCAGGCGCAGCAGTTGAAGCTGGCCGCGCTCGGGCGCCTGACCGCGAATATCGCGCATGAAATCCGCAATCCGCTGTCGGCGATCAGCCATGCCGGCGAGTTGATGCTCGAAGAGCGGCGGGGCGAAATTCACGAGCGCTTGCTGCGTATCGTCCTCGACAATACCCAGCGCCTCGATCGCATCGTCCGCGACGTTCTCGAAGTGGGTCGCCGCGATCGCGCGCATCGCGAGCCGCTCCTTTTGTCGCAGTTTCTGCCGGCTTTTGTCGAAGAGTTTTCGGTCAAGGAGAAGATCGCGGGCGACGTCATCGAACTCACTTGCCCTGAGGTACTCGCGCTTTGCTTCGATCGCTCGCATCTGCATCGGGTCTTGTGGAACCTGCTCGGCAATGCGCTGCGCCATTCGCAGCAAGCGACCGGCAGCATCCGGCTCATTGCGCGCACGGGCCGCCAACCGGGGCGGGTCGAGTTGCTGGTGAGCGACGATGGCGCCGGCGTTCCCGAGGCGATGCGCGAGCAGATTTTCGAGCCGTTCTTCACGACGCATCATCGCGGCACCGGGCTCGGGCTCTATATCGCCCGCGAACTGTGCGAAGCCAACGAAGCCCAGCTCGAATTGCTCGATAATTTGCCGGGGGCGCAATTTTGCATGGCAGGGAGGTCTGAAGGGTGTCTGTAAGCAAGGGAGGGCGCCGTTTGCGCGGCGAACTGGCGAGGGTCCTGGTCGTCGATGACGAGGCGGATATTCGCGAACTGCTCGATCTGACGCTGGTGCGCATGGGCTTGTCCGCCGACTGCGCGGGAACGGTGGCGGAGGCTCGCGCGTTTCTGGCGCGCGAGCGCTACGCGCTGTGCCTCACCGATATGCGTCTGCCGGATGGCGAGGGGCTGGAGGTCGTGCGCCTGATCGGCGAGCAATACGCGGAAACGCCCGTTGCCGTGATCACCGCCTTCGGCAGTGCCGAAAACGCGGTGGCCGCGCTCAAGGCCGGGGCTTTCGACTATCTCGCGAAGCCGGTAGCGCTCGACCAGTTGCGTTCGCTGATCAAGTCGGCGCTCAATCTGCCGCCGGAAGGCGGCGACCTCGAAGCGGGCGTCAACGAAGGCGCTTCGGGCGTGCGGCTGATCGGCGATTCGTCGGCCATGCGACATGTGCGCGAGATGATCGACAAGCTCGCGCGCAGCCAGGCGCCGGTCTATATTTCGGGCGAATCGGGCAGCGGCAAGGAACTTGCGGCGCGGTTGATCCACCGGCAGGGCGCGCGCCAAGCCGCGCCTTTCGTGCCGGTGAACTGCGGGGCGATTCCCGAGAACCTGATGGAGAGCGAATTCTTCGGCTACCGCAAGGGCGCATTCACCGGCGCCGACAGCGAGCGCGACGGTTTTTTCCAGGCGGCGCAGGGCGGCACGCTGTTTCTCGACGAGGTGGCCGATCTGCCGCTCGCCATGCAGGTCAAATTGCTGCGCGCGATTCAGGAAAAGAAGGTGCGCAAGGTCGGCAGCACGCTCGAGGAGTCGGTCGATGTGCGCATCATTTCCGCGACGCACCGCAATCTGAAGGAGTGCGTCGACGCCGGCACTTTCCGCCAGGACCTCTATTACCGCCTCAACGTCATCGAGCTCCGGATGCCGCCCTTGCGCGAGCGCTGCGACGACATTCCGCCGCTGGTCAGCGCCATGCTCGCGCGCATCGGCGGCGACCGTTCGCCGCAGCTGAGCAGCGATGCCATGCGCGCGCTCTGCGCCTACAGTTTTCCCGGCAACGTGCGCGAACTCGAGAACGTGCTCGAGCGCGCGACGGCCCTGTGCTCCGGCGAGGCGATCGTCGTCGAAGACCTGCAACTGGCGATGGATGTGGTCGACGAAAGCGGCGGACGTCTCGGCGAGACGCTCGACGACTATGTGAATCGTCTGGAGAAGCAGGCCATCCTCGAAGCGTTGGCCAAAACGGGCTTCAATAGGACGGCGGCCGCGCGTCTCCTCGGCGTCAGTTTCCGTTCGCTGCGTTACCGGATCGAGCGCCTCGGGATCGAGGAATGAGTGCCGTCGCCAGATTCGAGGAGGGCTGGCTGAGCTTGGCGCGTCGCATCGACTCGCCCAATGTCGACGACCGCCCGGCGGGTGTCCTTCCTTCGTTGATCGTCGTGCATGCGATCAGTCTTCCGCCCGGCCGTTTCGGTAGCGACGATATCGCCCGCCTGTTCACTAATTCCCTCGACCCGTCGGCGCATCCCTATTTTGCTGAAATCGCCGCCCTGCGCGTCTCCGCGCATTTCCTGATCCGGCGAGACGGTGAGTTGATCCAGTTCGTTTCTTGCGATCGGCGCGCGTGGCATGCGGGAGTTTCGAGCTGGAAAGGGCGCGCGCGCTGCAACGATTTCTCAGTCGGCATCGAGCTCGAAGGTTGCGATGAACTGCCTTTCGAAACTGCACAGTATGCGCGGCTGAATGCGCTGTTGGCCGCGCTGCACGCGTACTACGGAGCGCTCGATATCGCCGGACATTCGGACGTTTCGCCCGGGCGGAAAACGGATCCCGGGCCGTGTTTCGAATGGCGCCGCCTGGCCGTCGCGAAGGGCATCGCTTCGCACGAGTAGGGCTTTTCATCCATCATCGCGCAGCCTGTGTCGCCAGATGGAGACAGTTTTTTTTGCACGTTCCTCTGGTCATAAAATACTTCTTGCGTCAAGTATTGGGCGCTACTAGAATTAGTCGAAAATTGCAGGGGTGACACAACATATAGTAGGTGTTGCCCAACGGCTCCGCGAGGCGCTTTACTCTCCGGGGCGCTCTGGATGCGAAATGCGATGGATATAAGCGGAACGCCGAATCATTCGAAAAGCATTTTCAACATGCTCACCGGACTCCTCCGGTACGGCTTCCGTCGCTGCTCCTCCTTCTTTTTTCCCTCTTTGCTTCGTGCCCCGTGCGATTCGTCTGCCCTCCGCGGGCAAGGTCGATCCCGCAAGCTCGACACGGCCCCGACCCCGGCCTCGGCACCCGCTTCGCTCCCTTTCTTTCAGGCTGTCATTGCTGTTTACGGATTCAATCGGTGCGTCGGCGAGGTACGCGATATGCATGATGCGCACGTTGGATGGTCCGGCTTCGTTCACGCGGATCGTGGTGTTTTGGTAGGTGCTCGTTAGAACTGTTCCTCGAATTCCAAGAAGGAGGTAACCATGGCAACAAGTGCAAAGAAACCCAAAGCGGCGGAGAAGCCCGTAGTGAAGAAAGCCGCACCGAAGGCGGCCGCCAAACCTGCTGCGACGAAAGCTGCGCCGAAAGCCGCTGCCAAACCCGCGGCGAAGACCGCCGTGAAGGCTGCGGCCAAACCCGCCGCGACGAAGGCTGCCGCCAAGCCGGCGGTGAAGAAGGCTGCGCCGAAGGCCGCCGCCAAGCCCGTTGCGAAGAAGGCCGCGCCGAAGGTTGTCGCAAAGCCGGCGGCGAAGAAGGCTGCGCCGAAAGCCGCTGCCAAACCCGCGGCGAAGACTGCCGTGAAGGCTGCGGCCAAACCCGCTGCCGTGAAGGCTGCCGCCAAGCCGGCGGTGAAGAAGGCTGCACCGAAGGCCGCCGCCAAGCCCGTCGCGAAGAAGGCCGCGCCGAAGGCTGTCGCCAAGCCGGCGGCGAAGAAGGCTGCACCGAAGGCCGCCGCCAAGCCCGTCGCGAAGAAGGCCGCGCCGAAGGCTGCCGCCAAGCCGGCGGTGAAGAAGGCTGCACCGAAGGCCGCCGCCAAGCCCGTCGCGAAGAAGGCCGCGCCGAAGGTTGCCGCCAAGCCGGCGGCGAAGAAGGCTGCGCCGAAGGCCGCCGCCAAGCCCGTCGCGAAGAAGGCCGCCCCGAAAGCCGCTGCCAAGCCGGCGGTGAAGAAGGCTGCACCGAAGGCCGCTGCCAAGCCCGTCGCGAAGAAGGCTGCGCCGAAGCCCGCTGCCAAGCCCGCCGCGCCGAAAGCTGCCGCCAAGCCCGTAGTAGCGAAGGTTGCCGCCAAGCCGGCTGCAAAGAAAGCCGCGCCGAAGCCTGCCGCGAAGCCCGCCGCCGCCCCGAAGGCCGCTCCTGCGCCAGCCGCTGCGGCCGCACCCGCGTCGCGCGCCGCTGCGACCCCGGAAGCCGCTCCGACGCCGTCTACGGCCGCAACGCCGGGCCTCAAGTCGGCGCTCAATCCGACCGGGGCATGGCCGTTCCCGACCGGTTCGCGTCCGAAGTAAGCGCCGAAGCAAGCGCTATCCTGCGTGGGACGGGACGAGCCTGGCTCGCCTCGCCCGCTCTCGAATGAAAGGCGTAACTCCGGTTACGCCTTTTCTTTTTCTGCCGCTTGCATTGGCCTCTTTCGGCTAGCCGAGGAAGCGCCGGATGCGGTCGATGGCTTCGCCCAGGCGCCCGACCTCCGTTGCGTAGGCGAGGCGCAGGTGGCGCTCCGGTGCGTGCGTGCCGAAATCCAGCCCGGGGGTGACGGCGACGCCGGCTGTTTCGAGCAGCGTGCGGGCGAAGCGCTCGCTGTCGTCGGTGAGCGCGCTGCAGTCGGCGTAGATGTAGAAGGCTCCTTCCGGCCTGGCGCTCAGGCGAAAGCCCAGGCGCTCGAGTTCGGGCGCCAGAAAGTCGCGCCGCCGGCGGAGTTCGGCGCGGCGGCTTTCCAGGATCGCGATCGTTTCCGGGTGGAAGGCGGCGAGCGCGGCGTGCTGCGCCGGCGTCGATGGCGCGATGAAGAGGTTCTGCGCGAGCTTCTCGACGTCGCGCGCGAAACGCTCGGGAACGACCAGCCAGCCGAGGCGCCAGCCGGTCATGTTGAAGTACTTGGAGAAGCTCTGCACGACGAAGATGTCGTTGCCGAACTGCAGCGCGGTCGGCGCGTCCTCTTCGTAAGTCAGTCCGTGATAGATCTCGTCGACGATCAACTGGCCGCCGCGTTGCCGCACGAAGCCGGCGATGGCGGCGAGCGTGCCGGCGTCGAGCATGGTCCCGGTCGGGTTGGCCGGTGACGCGAAGAGCGCGCCCGCAGTGCGTTCGTTCCAGTGTCGTTCGAGGTCGGCGAGCGTCGGCTGGAAGTTGCTTTCCGCGCCGACCGGAATGCCGACCGGAACGCCTTCGAAGCTGCGTACGAAGTGGCGGTTGCACGGGTAGCCGGGATCGGTGAGCAGCCATTCGCTGCCGGGTGCGGCGAGGCAGGCGAGGGCGAGCAGCAGGGCGCCGGAGGCGCCGGCCGTGACGACGATGCGCGACGCCGGAACATCGACGCCGTAGCGCGTTCGGTAGAAGGCGGAAATGGCTTCGCGCAGCTCGGGCAGGCCGAGCGCCGGCGTATAGAAGACGCGGCCGCCGGCCAGATGCGCCTGCGCCGCGGCGACGATCGGCGCAGGCGTC
Organism: Candidatus Accumulibacter sp. 66-26; assembly: GCA_001897745.1. Lineage (GTDB taxonomy): Bacteria > Pseudomonadota > Gammaproteobacteria > Burkholderiales > Rhodocyclaceae > 66-26. Next base: position 95,879 of record MKUH01000029.1, on the reverse strand, counting down.
GGGAAGTCCGGTTCGCCGACCTCCATGTGGACGATGTCGCGGCCGGCGGCTTCGAGTTCCTTGGCGCGCGCCAGCAGCTCCATGACGTGGAAGGGGGCGATGTCGTCTACGCGGGGGGCGGAACGGGGAAGCATCGGGAACTCCGGAGGCAATAAAAAGGGCCGCGCATCGGCGGCCCTTCGAGTCTAGCGCAGTTGGATCAGACGGCTTCGTGCCAGAGACCCATCTCGAACAGCTCGCGCTTGAGGATGAGCTGCTTCGGCATCTTTTCGCCGAGCTTGTCGAACCACTCCTTGTGGCCGGCCAGCTCGCTCTTCCAGGCGTCGGCGTCGACGTGGGTGAGCGCGTCGAATTCGGCCTTGCTGATTTCGAGGCCGGTCCAGTCGATGTCCTCGAACTGCGGCATCCAGCCGAGTGCGGTTTCCTTGGCGGAAACGCGGCCCTTGACGCGGTCGACGATCCACTTGAGGACGCGCATGTTCTCGCCGAAGCCCGGCCACATGAACTCGCCCTGCTCGTTCATGCGGAACCAGTTCACGCAGAAGATGCGCGGCGCGTGTTCGACGGCGTGGCCCATCTTCAGCCAGTGGTTGAAGTAGTCGCCCATGTGGTAGCCGCAGAAGGGCAGCATGGCGAACGGATCGCGGCGGACGACGCCCTGCGCGCCGAAGGCGGCGGCGGTGGTTTCCGAGCCGAGCGTGGCGGCCATGTAGACGCCGAAGTTCCAGTTGAAGGCTTCATAGACCAGCGGCACGGTGGTGGCGCGGCGGCCGCCGAAGATGAAGGCCGAGATCGGCACGCCCTGCGGGTCTTCCCACTGTGCGTCGACCGATGGGCACTGCGCGGCCGGCGCGGTGAAGCGCGAGTTCGGGTGCGCCGCCTTGCGCCCGGTCTCCTTGGCGATCTCCGGCGTCCAGTCCTTGCCCTGCCAGTCGATCAGGTGAGCGGGGGCTTCCTTGCTCATGCCTTCCCACCACACGTCGCCGTCGTCGGTCAGCGCGACGTTGGTGAAAATGATGTTTTCCTTCAGCGTGGCCATCGCGTTGAAGTTGGTCTTTTCCGACGTGCCCGGGGCGACGCCGAAGAAGCCGGCTTCCGGGTTGATCGCGTAGAACTTGCCGTCCTTGCCCGGCTTGATCCAGGCGATGTCGTCGCCGATCGTCGTGATCTTCCAGCCGTTGAAGCTCTTCGGCGGAATCAGCATGGCGAAGTTGGTCTTGCCGCAGGCCGACGGGAAGGCGGCGGCGACGTAGGACTTCTCGCCCTCGGGCGATTCGACGCCGAGGATCAGCATGTGCTCGGCCAGCCAGCCTTCGTCGCGCGCCATGTTCGAGGCGATGCGCAGCGCGAAGCACTTCTTGCCGAGCAGCGCGTTGCCGCCGTAGCCCGAGCCGTAGGACCAGATCTCGCGCGTTTCCGGGTAGTGCACGATGTACTTGGTGTCCGGGTTGCACGGCCAGCGCGAGTCCTTCTCGTTGGGGCCGAGCGGGGCGCCGATCGAGTGCACGCAGGGAACGAACTCGCCGTCGCTGCCGAGCACGTCGAACACGGCGCGGCCCATGCGCGTCATCGTGCGCATGTTGACGACGACGTAGGGGCTGTCGGAGATTTCAACGCCGATGTGCGCGATCGGCGAGCCGAGCGGACCCATCGAGAACGGGATGACGTACATCGTGCGGCCGCGCATGCAGCCCTTGAACAGGCCGTTCAGCGTCTCGCGCATCTTGGCCGGGTCTTCCCAGTTGTTGGTCGGGCCGGCGTCTTCCTTCTTCGCCGAGCAGATGTAGGTGCGGTCTTCGACGCGCGCCACGTCGGACGGGTCGGACCAGGCCAGGTAGGAGTTCTTGCGCTTTTCCGGGTTGAGCTTGATCAGCATCCCGGCTTCGACCATCTCGCCGCACAGGCGGTCGTATTCTTCCTGAGAACCGTCAGCCCAGACGATGCGGGCGGGTTCGGTGAGCGCGGCAATGTCGGCGACCCATTGCTTGAGGCGTTCGTGTTTGACGTAGGCGGGGGCGTTCAGGGGGGCGGCTTGATTCATGGCAAAACACTCTCAAAGGAAAGTCGAGAAAGCGGGAGTTACCGTGGCGCGGCGCGCAAGAAGAGAGACCGGTGGGGTCCGGTGAGCGGCGTCGGTCGCGGCTGGCGGGAAACTTGCCCAGCGCAGTGATGGTGTAACGGGCATGCTCGGCGTTTGTGGCGCAGCGAGGTGGTTTCGGTAATCCACAATTATGCCACAAATGGGCGTGGCTTAGACTGGCGCTCGCCGAGTCGCCGCTCGGCCGACTCCCCCGAAGGGCTGCGCGCAAGCCCTTTGGCAGCGCGGCGCGAGAGGCGCCTGCCGGCTTCGTTGTGCTACTATAATTATGAATTATTGACGAACGCTCAACCAGGAAAAACCGTCATGGATAAAGAACAGCTTCACGCCGCCGCCCTCTATTACCACCGCCAGCCGAAGCCCGGGAAAATCTCGGTGCAGCCGACCAAGCAGCTGACCAACCAGTACGATCTGTCGCTCGCCTACTCGCCCGGTGTCGCCGCGGCCTGCGAGGAGATCGTTGCGGACCCGCGCGAAGCGAGCACCCTGACGTCGCGCGCCAACCTCGTCGGCGTGATCACCAACGGCACGGCCGTGCTGGGTCTGGGCGCGATCGGCCCGCTCGCCGCCAAGCCGGTGATGGAAGGCAAGGGCGTGCTGTTCAAGAAGTTCGCCAACATCGACGTGTTCGACCTCGAAATCGACCAGCGCGATCCGGACAAGCTGATCGAGGCGATCGCCTCGCTCGAACCGACCTTCGGCGGCATCAACCTCGAAGACATCAAGGCGCCGGAGTGCTTCTACATCGAGAAGAAGCTGCGCGAGCGAATGAAGATTCCGGTCTTCCACGACGACCAGCACGGCACCGCGATCGTCGTCGGCGCCGCCATCCTCAACGGCCTGTTCCTGCTCGGCAAGGACCTGAGCAAGGTCAAGCTGGTCACCTCGGGCGCCGGCGCCGCCGCGCTGGCCTGCCTCGACCTGCTGGTCATGCTCGGCATTCCGGTCGAGAACATCTGGGTGAGCGACATCAAGGGCGTCGTCTACGAAGGGCGCGTCGAGGAGATGGACGAGATCAAGGCGCGCTACGCGAAGAAGACCGACGCCCGCACGCTGGGCGAGATCATCGAAGGCGCCGACGTCTTTCTCGGCCTTTCCGCCGGCGGCGTGCTGAAGAAGGAGATGGTTGCGAAGATGGCGGCCAGTCCGATCATCATGGCGCTCGCCAACCCGAATCCGGAAATCCTGCCGGAAGACGTGAAGGCGGTGCGTAGCGACGCGATCATCGCGACCGGACGTTCGGACTACCCGAACCAGGTCAACAACGTGCTGTGCTTCCCCTTCATCTTCCGCGGCGCGCTCGACGTCGGCGCGACGACGATCACCGAGGAAATGAAGCTGGCCTCGGTCAAGGCGATCGCCGAACTGGCGCGCGTCGAGCAGTCGGAAGTGGCGGCCAAGGCCTATGGCGAGAAAGCCGCCGGCTTCGGGCCGGAGTATTTGATCCCGAATCCCTTCGATCCGCGCCTGATCGCCAAGATCGCGCCGGCCGTCGCGCAGGCAGCGATGGATTCCGGCGTCGCGACGCGCCCGATCAAGGACTTCGACGCCTACCGGCAGAGCCTCAACGAGTTCGTCTACCACTCGGGCCTGATCATGAAGCCGGTGTTCGCGCAGGCCAAGCTGGCGCCCAAGCGCATCGTCTTCGCCGAGGGCGAGGACGAACGCGTGCTGCGCGCCGTACAGGTGGTGTGCGACGAAGGCATCGCGCGTCCGCTGCTGATCGGTCGCCGCGACGAGATCGTGCGCAAGATCGAGGCGGCGGGCCTGCGTATTCGTCCGGATAGCGATTTCGAGGTGGTGCATGTCGAAGAAAACCCGTTCTTCGAGCGTAATTTCGAAAAGTACTGGCGCGAATACCATCGCCTGATGGAGCGCAAGGGCGTCTCGGAGGATTACGCCAAGCGCGAAGTGCGCCGGCGCGCGACGCTGTTCGGCTCGCTGATGGTGCGCCTGGGCGATGCCGACGGCCTGATCTGCGGCACCTTCGGCCGGCACCAGCTGCATCGCTATTACGTGAAGAACGTGATCGGCATGCGTTCCGACGTGAACAACTACTACACGATGAACCTGCTGATGCTCTCCGGGCGCACCGTGTTCATCGGCGATACCTATGTGAACTACGAGCCGAGCGCCGAACAGCTTGCCGACATGACGCTGCTCGCGGCCGACGAAGTGCGCCGCTTCGGCATCGTGCCGAAGGTCGCGCTGCTTTCGCATTCGAGCTTCGGCAGCGAGGATTCGCCGACCTCGCAGAAGATGCGCGAGGTGCTGGCCATTCTCGCGGAGCGCGCGCCGCAGCTCGAGGTCGAGGGCGAAATGCACGGCGACGCGGCGATCGACGAAACCATCCGCATGCAGGTCTTCCCCAATTCGCGTCTCAAGGGGCAGGCCAACCTGCTGATCATGCCGACGCTCGATGCTGCCAACATCTCCTTCAACCTGCTCAAGGCGGCGGCCGGCGACAACATGACGATCGGCCCGATCCTGCTCGGCGCCGCGCGCCCCGCGCACATCATGACGCCGACGTCGACGGTCCGGCGCATCGTCAATATGACGGCGTTGACCGTCGCCGACAGCGCCATCTAGCGTCGTACGGGCGCAGTACGCGCCGTCCGGCGGCCGGTTTCGGAAAACAACCCGAGCATGCCGGCCGCCAACCCGTTTATCATGGAGCGCATCCTGTCCGTCCGGAGGTTCGTCCGATGGCCAATCGCAGAGCGGCGCTGATTCTCACCGGGGGCGGCGCGCGCGCCGCCTACCAGGTGGGCGTCCTGTTGGCGGTCCGCGAACTCCTGCCGGACCCCACGCGCAATCCCTTTCCCATCATCTGCGGCACCTCGGCCGGCGCCATCAACGCGGCGACGCTGGCCTGCCATGCCGATAACTTCCGCGGCGCCGTCGAGTCGCTGGCGAGCGTCTGGCGCAACATGCACGCCGGGCACATCTATCGGGCCGATCCGCTCGGCATCGCCGCCTCGGGCGCGCACTGGCTGGGCGCCCTGATGCTCGGCTGGGTGCTTCGGCGCAGTCCGCGTTCGCTGCTCGACAACGAGCCGCTGCGCCAGTTGCTCGAACGCCACCTCGATTTCCGCAACCTCGACCGCGTCATCGCCAACGGCTCGCTCTACGCGCTCAGCCTGACCGCCTCGGGCTACACCAGCGGGCATAGCGTGAGCTTTTTCCAGGCGCATTCCGACGTCGAGGTCTGGCAGCGCACGCAGCGTTTCGGCTGCCGCTCGCGCCTGACGATCGACCACCTGCTCGCATCGAGCGCGATTCCTTTCGTCTTTCCGGCCGTGCACCTCAACCGCGAGTATTTCGGCGACGGCTCGATGCGCCAGCTGGCGCCGATCTCGCCTGCCATCCACCTGGGCGCGGAAAAAGTGCTCGTGATCGGCGCCGGACGCACCAGCGACAAAGCTCAGCGCCAGCGCTCGTCGACCTACCCGACGTTGGCCCAGATCGCCGGCCACTCGCTGGCGTCGATCTTTCTCGACAGCCTCGCCGTCGATATCGAACGCATGCAGCGGATCAACCAGACCATTACGGCAATCCCACCGGAAATGCGCGAAAGCGCCGGAATTCCGCTGCGCCCGGTGCGCTCGCTGGTGATCTCGCCGTCCGAGCATCTCGATTACATCGCCGCGCGCCATGCCCGCGCGCTGCCGTGGTCGGTGCGCGCCCTGCTGCGCGGCGTCGGGGCGATGAACCGACAGGGCGGCGCGCTGACCAGCTACCTGCTGTTCGAGCAGCCGTTTACGCGGGCGCTGATCGACCTCGGCTACAAGGACACAATGGACCGGAAAAGCGAGATGGAGGACTTCCTCGAAATTTGATGCCGATTAAAGTCGGGTCTTAGGTAAATCTGGTATCCCCTTATTTTTCTTGATTTGTCTATTCCGCTCGCTAAACTAAAGTAGAATTTCGCCCACCCCCCGAACCTTGCAGGAGTCACCGCCATGCGGATTACGCTGAAAACCGCATTGCTGCTCGGAGCGTTGCTAGGCACCAACCTGGTCGCGGTCGAATCCGTTTACGCAGCACCCAAGAAGAAATCCAAGCCGGTCGTCCAGAAAAAACTGGTCAAGAAGGCCTCCGTCGCCAGTTCCGAACAGCTGCAGGAGTCGCGCCGCCTCGCTGTCCAGTCGAGCGCCGCGCTCGTCATCGAGCAGGGCGGAAGCGAGGCGCTGTACCAGAAGAACGCCGATCTGGTCGTGCCGATCGCCTCGATCACCAAGCTGATGACGGCGATGGTCGTGCTCGACAGCGTTCCCGATCTGCAGGCGCCGATCACCGTCACCGACGAGGACGTCGACTACCTGCGCGGCAGCCGTTCGCGCCTGCACGTCGGCTCGGTCATCACGCGCGAAACGGCGCTCCTGCTCGCCCTGATGTCCTCGGAGAACCGCGCGGCCAACGCCCTCGGCCGGCATTACCCGGGCGGCCTCAGCGCCTTCATCGCCGCGATGAACCGCAAGGCGGCGTCGCTCGGCATGACGAACAGCCATTTCGAAGACCCGACCGGGCTGACCAGCAACAACGTTTCCACCGCCTACGATCTGGCCAAGATGGTCGGCGCCGCGCACCAGTACCCGCTGATCCGCGAGTTTTCGACGACCTCGGATGCGCAGGTCGAAGTCAGCGGCCGCCTGCTCGACTACCGCAACACCAACCCGCTGGTGAAGAGCTCGACCTGGGACGTCGGCCTGTCGAAGACCGGCTACATCCACGAGGCCGGCAAATGCCTCGTCATGCAGGCGCGCGTGGCCGACAAGCCGGTCGTCATCGTGCTGCTCGACTCGGCCGGCAAGCTGACCCGCGTCGGCGACGCCAACCGCATCAAGCGCTGGATGGAAAGCGCCTCGGCGGTGCGCCGCCACTCGACGCACGCCTGATCCGGGCGCGCACGAAAAAGGCCACGGCATGCCGTGGCCTTTTGCTTTGGCGCAGCGCCTTCGTCTATTTGCGCGCCTTGCGGTAGCCGAGCGCCTGCGAAATCTGCTCGGCGGTTTCCTTGACCTGCGCGACCCATTCCGGACTGTGCCGGTCGGTCGGCGCCGATACCGAGAGGCCGGCGACGATGATGCCTTCGTCGTTGCGCAGCGGCGCGGCGACGCAGCGCAGGCCGATCTCGGCTTCCTCGTTGTCGAAGGCCAGGCCGTGGCGGCGGATCTTGTCGAGTTCCTTTTCCAGCGCCGTCAGGCTGGTCAGCGAGTGCGGCGTCTTGCCCGGCAGGCCGGTGCGCTTGGCGTAGGCGCGCACGTTCTCCGGCGTGTCGGCGGCGAGAAAGAGTTTGCCGACCGAGGTCAGGTGCAACGGCGCGCGGCCGCCGACCAGATAGACGACGCGGACCAGCGAGCGGCCGCTCGACGTGCGCTCGGCGTAAATGATTTCGTCGTCGTGGCGGATGCCGAGGTTGATCGCCTCGCCGATGCGCTCATGCAGCTGCTGCATGAAGGGGAGGGCGATGTCGCGGATGTTGATTCGCGATTTGACGATGTTGCCGAGCTCGAGCAGGCGGATGCCGAGCTGGTAGGTGCCGGCGTCCTGCCGTTCGACGAGGCGCGTGGCGGTCATCGCGGCGAGAATGCGGTGCGCCGTCGAGGGGTGGAGCCCGGTGGTCTGGGCGAGAATCTTGAGACTCGCCGGTTCGGGCGAGTCGGCCAGCACGTCGAGCAGCGACATCATGCGCTCGATGACCTGTATGGAACCTTTTTCTGCTTGCTGCGCGACCATGGTCGTCCTGTCGAACCTTCCGTTTTGTTCTGCGGCAGAATACCATTACGAGTTCCGCCCGATCTGTTGTCCGATCTGCTGTTTAACAATCCACGCCGCACCGTTGTGCGGCGCAATATCTTACCATCATGCGTGTAGCCCTGTTCGTCACCTGCCTCGTCGACCTGATGCGTCCCAGCGTCGGTTTCGCCGCCATCAAACTGCTCGAAGCGGCCGGCTGCGAGGTCGTCGTGCCGGAGCGCCAGACCTGTTGCGGGCAGCCCGCCTTCAACTCGGGCGACCGGGAGACCGCCGCGGCGCTCGCCAGAAAGACGATTGCCGAATTTGAAGCCTACGACTACGTCGTCGCCCCTTCCGGCTCCTGCGCCGACCAGATCCGCACCGAATATCCCGGCCTGCTCGCCGCCGACGCCGCCTGGGGCGAGCGCGCCGCGCGCCTCGCCGCGCGCGTTTTCGAGCTGACCGACTTTCTCGCCACGGTGCTCAAGGTCGAGACCGTGCCCGGCGCGTTCGCCGGCAGCGTCACCTACCACGATTCGTGCACCGGCCTGCGCAGTCTCGGCATCAAGGCGCAGCCGCGCAGCCTGCTCGACAAGGTGCCCGGCCTGACCCTGAAGGAGATGCCGGCGAGCGAGGAGTGCTGCGGTTTCGGCGGTACCTTCTCGGTCAAGTTCGGCGACGTCTCGGCGGCGATCGCCGGGAAGAAATGCGTCAATGCGCAGGCCGCCGGCGCCGACGCGGTGGTCGGCGGCGACCTCGGCTGCCTGCTCAACATCGAAGGCAAGCTGCGCCGCATGGGCGACGAGAAGACGCGCGTGCTGCACGTGGCCGAGGTCCTGGCCGGGACGTTGCCGGGCGATGTCTCTGAAGCCGCGGCGGGAGCGAAGAACTGATGCGCCAGCAATCGATGTTCTTCAAGGCGCGGGTCGGCGAGAAGCTGGCCGACGTGCGGCTGCAGGCCAACCTGAAGACGGCCAAGGGCAAGTTCGTCGACATGCGCGCCAAGGCGGTGGTCGATTACAACGCGCAGGCCGACGCCGATTTCGAGGCGCTGCGCAGCGCCGGCGAGCAGGTCCGGCGGCGCGTCGTCGAGAATCTCGACGTCTGGCTCGAACTTTTCGAGCGCGAGGCCCAGGCGCGCGGCGCCACGGTGCTGTGGGCGAAGGACGGCGGTGAGATCTGCCGGCACGTGCTCGACATCGCCGAGCGCCACGGCGTGCGCAAGGCGATCAAGTCGAAGTCGATGCTCTCCGAGGAGGCCGACCTCAACGCGGCGCTTAGCGCCGCCGGCGTGCAGCCGGTCGAGACCGACCTCGGCGAATACATCCTGCAGATTGCCGGCAACGAGGCGCCGTCGCACATCATCGCGCCGGTCATGCACAAGAACGTCGACGAGGTTGCCGACCTCTTCGCCAAGACGCACAACAAGCCGCGCAAGACCGACATCCCGGCGCTCACCCGCGAGGCGCGCGAAGTGCTGCGCGAGCACTTCGTCAGCGCCGAGATGGGCATCTCCGGCGGCAATTTCCTGATCGCCGAAAGCGGCAGCGTCGCGCTCGTCACCAACGAGGGCAACGGGCGCATGGTGACCACGCTGCCCAAGGTGCACGTCGTCGTGACCGGCGTCGAGAAGGTCGTCCCGACGCTTGAGGACTTCGCCACGCTGATGCGCCTGCTGCCGCGCTCGGCGACCGGACAGGCGATCTCCAACTACGTCTCGCTGCTCACCGGGACGAAGGCCGGCGGCGACCCGGACGGCCCCGAGCACATGTACTTCGTGCTCGTCGACAACGGCCGCGTCGGCCTGCTCGGCAGCGAGTTCGAGGACATGCTGCGCTGCATCCGCTGCGGCGCCTGCATGAACCACTGCCCGGTCTATCAGACGATCGGCGGCCACGCCTACGGCTGGGTCTATCCGGGGCCGATGGGCTCGGTCCTGACGCCGCTGTTCACCGGTCTCGAAAACGCGCTCGACCTGCCGCACGCCTCGATGCTGTGCAACCAGTGCGGCGTCGTCTGCCCGGTAAAAATCCCGCTGCCCGACCTGTTGCGCAAGCTGCGCGAGAAGCAGACCGACGACGGCCTGCGCCCGCTCTCCGAGCGCCTCGCGCTGCGCGCCTGGGGCTGGGTGGCGGCGCGTCCGGCGCTCTACGCGCTGGCCGCGAAAATCGGCGTGCGCTACCTCAACTGGCTGGCCGGCGGCCGCGACCGCATCGAAGTGCTCGGCGTCGCGCCGGGCTGGACGGCGGGGCGCGATTTCCCGGCGCCGCAGGGCCGGACCTTCAAAGAACTCTACGCAAAGAACAGGAAATCCGCATGATCGACAATGACGACCCTCTCGCCCTGCCGCTGTGGATCAACGGCCACGCCTATCTGACGATGACCGACGGTTTCTTCGACGTGCGCAATCCGCAGACCGGTGAGGTGCTGCGCCGCACGCCGCTGTGCGGCGCCGACGTCGCCGCCAAGGCGGTGGCCGCCGCGCAGGGAGCTTGCGCCGCCTGGGCTGTCGAGCCGACGCCGGCGCGCGCCGCGCTGCTGGCGGCGGTGGCCGACGCGCTGGCCGGCTACGCCGTCCATTTCGCCAGGCTGATCGGAGATGAAACCGGCAAGGAAGAAGCGGCGGCCGCCGCCGAAGTCGCCGAAGCGGTCGCGCTGCTGCGTGCCGCCTCGCCGGCCGCTGAATTTGCTGGGGGCGCCGGCCGCGTCGTCGCCGTGGTCAACGACGACCGCGCGCCGCTCGCCGGGCTGCTCTCCTACGTCGTTCCGGCGCTTGCCGGCGGCGCGACGGTGGTCGCCAAGCCGAGCCCGAAGGCGCCCTCGGCGGCCTTCGCTTTCGCCGAACTGACGGCGCGCGCAGGCCTGCCTGACGGCGTGTTCAACATCCTGCAGGGCGACGAGGCGGCCATCGCCGGCCTCTGCGCGCAGAGCGATCTCGGCAGTCTGGCCTTCGCCGGCGACGCCGCGCTCGGCGCCAAGGTGCGCGCCATTGCCGAGGGCCACGGCAAGGCCTTCGTCAGCCGGGTCTGAGGAGGGGGCTGTGCCGAGGAAACCCCGCTCCAGCAGCGCGCAAGGGCCGCGCCTGCGCGTCCTGCTCGGCGCCAGCATCGCCATCGGCCCGGGGCGCGCCGAACTGCTCGAAGCCATCGGGCGCACCGGTTCGATCTCGGCGGCGGCGCGCGAAATGGACATGTCCTACCGACGCGCCTGGCTGCTGGTCGAAGCGACCAATGCCGCCTTCGTTGCGCCGCTGGTGGCGACGGCGACCGGCGGCAGCGGCGGCGGCGGCGCGCAGCTCACCGACTTTGGGCGCATGGCGCTCGACCGTTACCGGCAGATGGAGTTGAAGGCGTCGGCGGCGATTTCCGCCGAGTTCGCCGATTTCCGCGCCCTGCTCAAGCCCCTCGTACCGTAGGCGTATGGCGCCGGACCGGCGCCTCAGTCGAGCAGCGCGACGCTCTTGATCTGCGCGTAGATCGCCATGCCCGGCGCGACGCCGAGCAGTTCGGCCGACTTGCGCGTCAGGCGGGCGAGCAGCGGCGTGCCGCCGGCATCGAGACGGGCGAGGATGCGTCCGGGTTCCTGCGGTTTGAAATCGACGATGCGCGTCGCGACGCTGTTCATGATGCTGCTCTGCTGCGGGGCGTGCGCCAGGCTCACGTCGCGCGCCTGGATGCGCACGCGCACGCGGCTGCCGGGCGCGCGCGGCGCGCTCGTCGCCCACAGCGCGCCGCCGGCGAAGTCGAGGCGGGCCAGCGCGTAGGCGCCGTCGTATTCGCCGACGCTCGCGTCGATCACGACGAAGGCGTCCTCGTCGCGCGACAGCGGCAGGTCGAGGCGCGGCAGCACCTCGCCGAGCGGCCCGGTGGCCAGCGTGCGGCCGCCGTCGAGCACGACCAGATGGTCGGCCAGACGGGCCACCTCGGGCAGCGAGTGGCTGACGTAGAGCAGCGGAATTTCCAGTTCGTCGTGCAGGCGGTCGAGCCAGGGCAGCAACTCGGCCTTGCGCCGCTCGTCGAGCGCCGCCAGCGGCTCGTCCATCAGCAGCAGGCGCGGCCCGGTGAGCAGGGCGCGGGCGATGGCGACGCGCTGCTGCTCGCCGCCCGAGAGTTTTTCGGGGCGGCGTTCGAGCAGATGGCCGATACCGAGCAGTTCGATGACCGGGGCCGTTTCCGGCGCGCGGCCGGCGCCGCGCATGCGTCGCTGCCCGAACGCGAGGTTGTCGCGCACGGAAAGATGGGGGAACAGCGCCGCATCCTGGAAAACCATGCCCAGCGCGCGCCGGTGCGGCGGCACGAAGACGCCGGCGGCACTGTCCTGCCAGGCTTCGCCGTCGATGCGCAGGACGCCGTCGGCGCGCTTTTCGAGGCCGGCGACGACGCGCAGCAGCGTCGTCTTGCCGGCGCCCGAGGCGCCGCACACGGCGGTGATGCCGCGCCCCGGCAGGACGAGGTCGACGTCGAGCGCGAAGCCCGGGTGGCGCAGGGCGAGGCGGGCTTCGATCATGGCCGGCGCACGCCTCCCGGGTTGAGCGTGTACAGCGCGAGCAGCACGAGGAAGGAGAAGAGCAGCATGCCGCCGGCCAGCCAGTGCGCCTGCGCGTATTCGAGCGCCTCGACGTGGTCGTAGATCTGCACCGAGACGACGCGCGTCTTGTCCGGGATGTTGCCGCCGATCATCAGGACGACGCCGAACTCGCCGACCGTGTGCGCGAAGCCGAGCACGGTGGCGGTCAGAAAACCCGGACGGGCGAGCGGCACGGCGACGTTGAAGAAGGTGTCGAGGGGGCCGGCGCGCAGCGTTGCCGACGCTTCGAGCAGGCGCTCGGGAATGGCCGAAAAGGCGTTCTGCAACGGCTGCACGACGAAGGGCATTGAGTAGAGCACCGAGGCCACCACCAGCCCGGGGAAGGTGAAGGGCAGCGTGCCCAGGCCGAGCGCCTGCGTCAGCTTGCCGAGCGGGCCGTGCGGGCCCATCGCGACGAGCAGGTAGAAGCCGAGCACCGAGGGCGGCAGCACCAGCGGCAGCGCGACGACGGCGCCGACCGGGCCCTTCAGCGCCGACCGGGTGCGCGCCAGCCACCATGCGAGCGGCGTGCCGAGAAGCAGCAGCAGCACGGTGGTCAGGCCGGCCAGTTCGAGCGTCAGGCGGATCGCGCCGAACTCGATGGACTCGACGCCGCTCGGCGACACGGTCAGGGCAGGTCGTAGCCGAAGCCGCGGATCACGGCCTTGGCGCGCGCGCCGCGCAGGTAGTCGAGGAAGGCGACGGCGGCCTTGTTGTCCTTGCCGCGCGCGAGCAGCGCCGCGTCCTGGCGGATCGGTGAATACAGCCTGGCCGGCACCTGCCAGCCCGAGCCTTCGGCGATGCGGCCTTCCTTCATGACCTGCGAGAGCGCGACGAAGCCGAGTTCGGCATTGCCCGAGGCGACGAACTGGTGCGTCTGCGCGATGTTCTCGCCGATCACGAACTTCGGCTGCCAGCGGTCGAGCAGGCCGAGCGCGGTCAGCGTCTCGATGGCCGCCGCGCCGTAGGGCGCGACCTTCGGGTTGGCGACCGCGAGGTGGCGGAAATCGCCGTTCTTCAGGACGGCGCCCTCGGCGTCGACCAGTCCCGGCTTCGCGCTCCACAACACGAGCTTGCCGATCGCGTAGGTGAAGCGCGTTCCGGCTTGCGCATGCCCTTCCTTTTCAAGGCGCGCCGGCGTTTCGTCGTCGGCCGAGAGCAGGATGTCGAACGGGGCGCCGTTGACGATCTGCGCGTAGAACTTGCCCGTCGCGCCGGTGGACACGGTCGCCTTGTGCCCGGTTTCCTTTTCGAAGTCGGCAGCGATCTGTTTGACCGGCGCCGAGAAATTGGCGGCGACGGCGAGCTGCACCTCGTCCGCGCCGGCGGCGCCGCCGAAGCAGGCCAGCGCGGCAAAGGCGGCGAGCGCCGCGAGCGAGCGCGCGGCGAAAGGGGCGGGGGTGTCGAGAACGAAACGGTGCCAGCGCATGGATAGCCTCCCTGGGCGGTGTTTTTGAGTAGCGATGTATCCGGTTGGATAGGTCGCGGATTTTGCCGGGGATTCCGCTTTCTGTCTATCCATTTGGATATAGCGAATAAAAAGAAACCCCCGCGGGGTGTGTCCGGCCCGCGGGGGGTGAAACGCGCGGACCGGCCTGAGATGCGAAGTCCGCGCGACGGAACGTCCGGCAGGTGCGACGCGGGAACGCCAATTCGCTCGCCGCGCCTGCCGGATGCGACGTTCTTCAGGCCATCGGCGTCTCCCGATGGCAGGTTTGCTGTTCGGGGCAAAGCGTGCAGGCGGGCGGGCGCAGCGCCGGATTGCCGGTCAGCGCGCCGACCTCGGCAAAGAGGAAGCGCTTCCAGCGCAGGTCGCGGCTGTTCTTGCGCGCCAGGCGCGGGAAGTGGCGTTCGAGCAATTCCGTCACTTCGGTGCGTCCGGCCAGGCCGAGGTCCTGCCAGAGATGCCGTTGGCCGAAGCAGGCGGCGGCGATGGCGCGCGCCAGACGGTTCGCGTCGGCGGCATCGACGTCCGGGGCGGCGTGCCCGAGCAGCAGTTCGAGGAGGACGTGAAATTCGCCCGGCGCCTGTGCGGCGAGCGCTCCGAAGCGCTCGTCGGAAAGCGCGTGCGCGGCGTGGTGGCGCGGCGTCCGTTCCTTCATCTCGCGCCGGAATTGCGCGGCCGACATGCCGAGCGTCGCGGCGAAGGGCGGCAGGCTGCCGTCCTCGGCGCCGCCGAGAACGCCGTCGAGCACCCGGCGCGAAAGCGCGCCGGACGGCGGTTCGAAGGGCGTGACGGCAAAATGTCGGGGGCTGGCGGTCAGCATGTCTGGAGTGCGATTTTTGTGCAGTTCGATATGTTTTTAACAATATAGCGACGGCCGAGAGATCGTCAATCCCCCATCTTTCCAGATTTGATGTCGATCATATTTTGCACGCTATGTTTAACCGTATATTTCGTGCGGGATTGGGCGGGAGCTCGATCGCATAGGGAATTCATCGAACAGGTGGGAGCGGAAGCGGAGCCGTACGGCTCCGCTTTGATTTCCCCATCGTTATATCGGTTTGTTTATTTCGTTCAGGTACTCAGGGGGAAGAGAATGACCAGGGGGAGCATCGTCAATGGAACGGCGTCGCGAATTCGGCGAACCCGCCGTTCGCCTTTTTGCTTGCATCGAGCAGCCAAGCGCTGCGCGATTGCCGGCGCCGTTTCGCTCGCACTGTCGGGAGGGGCGTACGCCGCCGATGGCGTGCTGACTTCCGCGGGCCAGGTTTTCACCTTGGGGCAGATCACCGTGACCGGCAATCGCGACAACGAAAGCGCGCTTGGCACCGCGACGCTGGATCGGGAGCAACTGTGGGATTTCAGCAAGGACGGCGTGGCGGAGGCGCTCAACCTGATTCCCGGCGTCGCCACGACGACCGGCGCAGGCAACCGTAACGAAACGGGAATCAGCATTCGCGGCTTCGACCGCTTCCAGGTTCCCTTGCTGATGGACGGTATCCGCCTTTATCTCCCCGCCGACAACCGCATCGATCTCGACCGTTTTCTGACGCCCGACCTGTCCGAAGTCCAGGTCTCGAAAGGCTATGTCTCGGTGCTCAACGGGCCGGACGGCATGGGCGGCGCGATCAATCTGGTGACGCGCAAGCCGGTCAAGCCGTTCGAAGGCGAAGTGCGCGCCACCGCCGCACTGGCCGGCGGCGGCGAGTACAACGGCAATACCGTGTACGCCAATCTGGGCGGCCGCTCGGAGCGTTTCTACTACCAGATCAGCGCGCAGCAGCGCGATGTCGATAGCTGGCGTCTGTCGCGGGACTTCAAGCCGACGGTCGCCGAAGACGGCGGCAAGCGCGATCACACCAGCAAGAACGACCGGCGTTTCAGTCTCAAGGCCGGTTTCACGCCGAATGCGACCGACGAATACTCCCTGAACTACGTCACCCAGAGCGGGGAAAAGCACGGCATCGGTGCGGTGACGGGGACGTCGACGATCAGCGCCTGGGATTGGCCGACGTGGGATACCTCCGGCCTCTATTTTCTTTCGCATACCGCGCTCGGCGACAAGAGCTGGCTGAAGGCCAAGGCTTACTACAACGAATTCAGGAACGATCTGGTCGCCTACACCAACGTTTCGCTGACGACCAAGAACTGGACCAGCACCTACGACGACAACGCCAAAGGCCTGAGCCTGGAGCTGGGAACCACGCATTTCGCGCGACAGACCCTGAAGGCGGCGCTGCATTACCGCCGCGACGATCATTCGGAGTGGCAGCTGACCCACGCCACGAACTTCACCGAGCCGCGACAGACGACGATCGAGGACACGATGTCCGCGGCGCTGGAGGATACCTGGCATGTGACGCGCAATCTCGACCTGATCGGCGGCATCAGCCGCGACATCCGGCGCTCGAAGCAGGCGCAGGAATACGCGAGCAACGTCCTGTTCAATCAGCCGATGGCGGACAGCTTTGCCACCAACTACCAGGCGGCGGCGATCTGGCGCTACAGCGGCAGCGGCAAGCTGCATGCATCGGCCTCCGATCGCACGCGCTTCCCGACCATGGCCGACCGCTTCAGCAGCCGTTTTGGCGGCGCCATTTCCAACCCCTGGCTCAAGCCCGAGCGCGCCCTCAACCTCGAAATCGGCATTGCCGAGACGCTCTGGCCCGGCGTGCGCGGCGAGGCGGCAATCTTCCACAACAAGGTCAGGGACGCGATCCAGTACGTTCCCATCGTCTACAACGGGACCAACCAAAGCCAGAACCGGAACGTCGGCGAGGCCGTCTTCAAGGGCGTCGAGTTCGGCCTCGCGGCGCAGGTTTCGCGCCATCTCGAAGTCGGCGGCAACTACACCTGGATCGATACCCGGATCGACGCGCCGAACGATCCCTCGCTGCGTCTGACCACCGCGCCGCAGAACAAGGGCTTCCTCTACGCCAAATGGACGCCGAACGACGCCCTGACCGTGATTCCGAGCCTGGAGGCAGCCGGGGCGCGCTGGTCCACGAAGGCCGTGGGCAACGGTTACGTCCGGACGGGCGCCTACCAACTGCTCGCTCTGAAGGTCGAATACAAGCTCCGGCGCGACTGGGACATCGCCCTGACCGGCCGCAACCTGCTCGACAAGAACTATCAGCTCGTCGATGGCTATCCGCAGGAAGGCCGCAACTTCCTCCTGTCCACCCGCCTTCAATTCTGATTGCCCCGCCCTTCGGCCTTGCCGGAGGGCCTCTGGATGAAACGGATGAAATGATGCAAGCGATCATGTACGCCATGGCGGCCTTCGCCATGCTTTCCGCCGGGCCGGGCGTTGCCGCGGACGAATTCGTTCTGGCGCAGAAAAGCGGCTGCCTTTCCTGTCATCGCGGTGCCGAGGCGCAGAACGGCCCCGCGTTCAAGGACGTGGCCGGACGCTATGCCGGAGGCGGGAGCGCCGAGGCGGCGGAGGCACTCCTTGCCCGGCGCATCGTCGCCGGGACGGGACCCGACGGTCTCGGCTGGATGCGGGAGGGCAAGGCGAAGCTGCCATTCATGCCGCCGAACGCCCGCGTGCCGCCCGAGGATGCCCGCAGGCTGGCGAAATGGATTCTCGACGTACGCGGGGAGTTCACCGACTTCTCGCATTTCGTCAGCGAGCGCGTCGCCGTCTCCGGCGCCGTGAAGCAGCCGCTCGACCTCGACGTGAACGCGCTGCGCAAGCTCGAGCAGCGGGAAATTCCGGTGGCCTTGCGCGACGGCGGGCGGCAGATGCTGAAAGGCGTGCTTCTGCGCGACGTGCTCAAGCAGGCCGAACTCGACGTGCAATCCCATCACGACGGCAAGAAAACGATCGTCGTCGCCACCGCCAGCGACGGCTACCGCGTGGTTTTCTCGTGGCTGGAACTGCTCGCATCCTCGATGGGCGACGGCGTGCTCCTGATCCTGGAAAAGGACGGACAGCCGCTGGCCGACAGCGAAGGGCGCATCGCCATGGTCTCCGCCGGGGACAACCACTTCGGCTCCCGCTACCTGAAGTGGTTGAAGACCGTCGAAGTCAGAAAAATCATCGACTGATCCGGTCGATACCGCTGGAGCCATCGCACATGAAGACATCTTCCTCCTCCCCCGCTTTCCCCATCGCCGCCATCGTCCACGCCGAGCGCGGCATCGTCGACGCCCTGCTCGCCGATTTCGCCTTCGAACTGCGCCAGGAGGGGCGGCGGGTGCGCGGCCTGGTGCAGCAGGTGCGAGGCGCCGGCAAGGCCGGGACCGTGCTTGTCGATCTGGCGGACGGCGTCAGCTATCCGCTGTTCCAGGATCTCGGCCCGGCGTCGGCGGCGTGCGCGATCGACGCCGGGGGGATCGCCGACGCCAGCGCGGCGCTGCGCCGTGCGCTCTTCGAGGGCGCAGCGCTCGTCGATCTCGTCGTCGTCAACCGCTTCGGCGCGCTGGAGGCGAACGGCGGCGGCTTCGCCGACGAAATGCTGGCCCTCATGGCGGAAGGCGTGCCGCTGCTCACCGTCGTCGCCGACGACTACCTCCTCGACTGGCGTTCGTTCACCGGCCGCGCCGGGGTCGAACTGGCGCCGGCCCTGGATGCGCTCCGCAACTGGTTCGCCGGCGTCCGGCGGACGGCGGAGTGCGCGTGAAGCGCCGCACCCTGCTGCGCGCGCTGGCCTGCGCGCCCTGGCTGCTTCCCGCGGCGCGCGGCGCCTGGGCGAAGGCGGGCGATCCTGGCCAACCCGGCCTTGTCACCGCGTTCGGACGCCTGCCGCCGCCTGCCAGCATCCGCCGCGTGTTCGCCGCCGGCGCGCCGGCCAGCGTGCTGACCGCCGTTCTGGCGCCGCAGGCGCTGCTCGGCTGGCCCTGGCGTCTTTCCGCTGAGGCCCTCGGCGCGCTTCCCGCGCCGCTTCGCGACCTGCCCCTGCTCGGGCGTCTGGCCGGACGCGGTAGCACGGTTTCCGTCGAAACGCTGCTCACGCTCAAGCCCGACCTCATCCTCGACGTCGGCACGATAGACGCCACCTATGCCTCGACCGCGCAGCGCGTCGCCGAGCAGACCGGCATTCCCTACGCGCTGGTCGACGGCCGCCTGCTCGACAGTCCGCGCCAGCTGCGCGAGGTCGGCGGGCTGCTCGGCGTCCCGGCACGCGCCGAGACGCTCGCCACGTACGCCGAGCGGACGCTGGCGCTGGCCGCCCGCCAGCGCAGCGCTGCGGCCGCCGGGCGACGCCCGGGCGTCTATTACGCGCGCGGTCCCGAGGGGCTGGAAACCGGCCTCGACGGATCGATCAACATGGAGACCGTCGAGGTCGCCGGCGGGCGCAACGTGGCCGCCGAGGCGGGGCGCGGCGGAGTGGTTCGCGTGTCGCTGGAGCAGGTCCTCGGCTGGGCGCCGGAGGTGATCCTGACGCAGGACGCCGGCTTCGCCGAGCGCGTGATGAGCGATCCGCTCTGGCGCGCCGTCCCCGCCGTCCGCGCCGGGCGCGTCCTGTGCGCGCCGGCCGTGCCCTTCGGCTGGCTCGACGTGCCGCCCAGCGTCAACCGCCTGATCGGCGTGCGCTGGCTGCTTGCCCATCTGCACGGCGTCGGCCGCGCCGAGCTCGAACGGGCCGGTGCGGAGTTCTATCGCCTGTTCTACGGCACGGATTTTCCGGGATGGGCGGAGAGCGGCAAGCGGGCGGGCCGGACGAAATGAGCGGAGCGAGCAGGGTGAATGCGGATGTCGCCGTGCCCGCAGCGCGCCGGGCGGCGCTGCTCCGGCTGCCCGCCTACGCCCTGGCGCTGGCGCTGCTCGGCGCCGTGCTCGTCGCCGCCTTCGCCTTCGGCAAGTTTCCCGTCGCTCCCGGCGATCTGCTGCGCTCCGTCGCCGCGCGCCTGGGCGGCGGCGACGCCGGGCTGCCGCCGGCGGTGGAAACGGTGATCTGGAATATCCGCCTGCCGCGTATCGCGGCCGGCATGCTGGTCGGCGCGGCGCTCGCCGCCGCCGGCGCCGCCTATCAGGGCATGTTCCGCAACCCGCTGGTGTCGCCGGACATCCTCGGCGTTTCCAGCGGCGCCGGCTTCGGCGCGACGGTGGGCATCTACCTCGGCTGGCCGCTGGCCGCCGTGCAGGGCGCCGCCTTCCTCTGCGGGCTGGCCGCCGTCGGCGCGGTCTACGCGATCTCCGGGCTGGTGCGCCGGCACGACCCGGTGCTCGTCCTCGTGCTGGCCGGCGTCGCCGTCAGCACGCTGCTCGGCGCCGGCATCTCGCTCTTCAAGATCATGGCCGATCCCTATACGCAGCTGACGGCCATCGTCTTCTGGCTGCTCGGCAGCCTGAACGGCATCAATGCGCTCGATCTCGCGTCGGCGGCCCCGCTCGTCGGGCTGGGCCTGGCGCCGATGCTGCTGCTGCGCTGGCGGGTGAACCTCCTGAGCCTGTCCGACGAGGAGGCGGCGGCGCTCGGCGTCGACGTCGTCCGCCTGCGCCTCGTCCTGATCGCGGCGGCGACGCTGGCGACCGCCGCCGTCGTTTCGATCGCCGGCGTCATCGGCTGGGTCGGGCTGGTCGTTCCGCATGCGGCGCGCTTCCTGGTCGGGCCGGATTTTTCCCGCCTGCTGCCGGCGGCGCTGCTGCTCGGCGCCGGCTTCGTCGTCGGCGCCGACACGCTGGCACGCACGATGGCCGGCATCGAACTGCCGCTCGGCATCGTCACCGCTCTGATCGGGGCGCCGTTCTTCCTCTATCTGCTGGCGCGCAGCGGGCGGGCCGAATGACGATCGTCGAGACACATGCGCTGGCGATCGGGCACGGCCGGCGCCGGGTCGGGGAGGGCATCGACCTCGCCGTCGGCGCGGGCGAGGTGCTTTGCCTGCTCGGTCCCAACGGCGGCGGCAAGACGACCCTGTTCAAGACCCTGCTCGGCCTGCTGCCGCCGCTCGCCGGCGAGGTGCGCGTGCTCGGCGAGCCGGTCGCCGGCTGGTCGCGCGCCGCCTTCGCGCAGCGCGTCGGCTACGTGCCGCAGGCGCACGCCGGCATCTTCCCCTATACCGTCGAGGACATTGTGCTGATGGGACGCGCCGCGCGCGTCGCGCGCTTCGGCGCGCCGTCGCGGCACGACCGCGAAGTCGCCGGCGCCTGTCTCGACGCGCTCGGCATCGGGCACCTGAAGCGCCGCGTCTACACCGAGATCAGCGGCGGCGAGCGCCAGCTCGCGCTGATCGCCCGCGCCCTGGCGCAGGAACCCGTCCTGCTGGTCATGGACGAGCCGACCGCCAGCCTCGATTTCGGCAACCAGATCCGCGTCCTCGAACACATCGCCGAGCTTCGCGGGCAGGGCATCGCCGTGTTGATGTCCACGCACCAGCCCGAGCACGCGCTGCGCGTCGCCGACCGCATCGCCCTGCTCGCGCCGGGCGGGCTCGCCGGCATCGGCGCGCCCGCCGCCGTCGCCACGCCCGCGCGTCTGGCCGCGCTCTACGGCGTTGGCGCGGACGCCGTCGCCGCCTGCCTCGCGCCGCATCTCGCCGCGCATCCCTCCACCATTCCGAATCCACAGGAAAGTTGCCCGTCATGACCATCGCCGCCATCGATTTCGGCCGCCTCTACAGCGATCACCTGGCCGCCGCCGCGCGCGCGCCGAAGCCGGCCAGCGCCTGGGACGCGCGCGCCGCGGACATGAGCCGGAAAGTGCAGCGCAGCCGTTACGTCGACGAATTCATCGCGCGCATGGACCTTACCGGGGCCGAGACGCTGCTCGACGTCGGCTGCGGCCCGGGCACCATCGGTCTGCCGCTGGCCGACCGGCTGGCGCGCGTGGTCGGCCTCGACTACAGCCGCGGCATGCTCGACGCGCTGCTGGAAAACGCCGCCGCGCGCGGCCTGGACAACGTCGAGGCGATCCAGCTGGCGTGGGAGGACGACTGGAGCGCGGTGCCCGAATGCGACATCGTCGTCGCCTCGCGCTCGACGACAGTGGACGACATGGCGGCGGCGCTGGCCAAGCTGCACGCCAAGGCCCGCAAGCGCGTCTACCTGACCCACCTCGTCGGCGGCCGCTTCATCGACCCGGCGGTGATCGAGGCCGTCGGACGCCGGCAGCCGCCGCTGCCGGACTACATCTACGTGCTGAACATCCTGCACGGCATGGGCATCCACGCGCGGCTCGACTACATCGAGCACGAAGGCCGGCTGGCCGGGAGCGCCGATTTCGACGAATTCGCCGGACGCGTCGCGTGGACGCTGGGCGAGCTGAGCGCGGACGAACGTTCGCGTCTGCGCGCCTGGTACGACAGCATGCCGCCCGGGCACGCGCCGAGCGGTGCGCCGATGCGCTGGGCGTTCATTTCCTGGGAGAAGGCGCACGCCTGAGCGGAATGCGCCGGGCGCCGGCCTTTTTTCAACCACCGTTATATATGCATGAATACCTTGGAGGCGATCACCATGATGCAATTGTCGGGCAGCCCGGAGGCCGTCCTCGCGGCACGCGAGCCGTTGCCTTTCGCAGACGGATTGCCGCAGGAGTGCAGCGAACGCGAACTGCTCGATCTCTACCGGCGTTCCGCCGATCCGGCCTTTGCCACCGCGCTTTTCGCCAGCGCCGGGCGCTTGCGTGATCGCTCCCTCGGCCGTGCGCCCTGGTGGTCGGCCGGCATCTCGGCGATCACGCCGTGCGAACTCGACCCCCTGTGCGACTACTGCACCTTCTTCAGCCGCAACGGGGCGGCAACGGCGGACGTCGTCGCCGCCGCCGGGGGGATTTCCGAACTGGGCATCCGCCACCTTCACCTGTCCGGCGGCACGCGCCTGCCCGCCAAGGACGCGCTGATCGGCGGCTACGACGTGCACATGATCGAGCTGGTGCAGGCCGTGCGCGAGGCGGTGGACGTCGAGATCGAGGTCAACGTCGGTCCGTCGCTGACGCGCAGCGGCGTGCGCGGGCTGAAGGAGCTCGGCGTCGCCGCGATCACCAGTTCGCTGGAAGTGATGAACCCCGAGCTGTTCGCGCGCAGCAAGCCCGGCGACAGTCTGGCCGCGCGCATCCGTCTGATGGAGTTGTGCGAGGAGGAAGGCATGCCGATCCGCTCGATGATGCTCGTCGGCCTCGGCGAAACGGACGCGGACCGCGTCGCCCACCTGCATTTCCTGCGCCGCTTCTCGATGCTGCGCCACCTGCGCCTGTCGCGCTACATGCCCTTTCCCGGCGCCGCGGCCGGCGGCGTGCGCTGCTCGCCGTGGCCGCTGGCGCGCCTCACGGCCGTCGCCCGCCTGCTTTTCCCGACGCTCGACCTCGGCCTCGCCGCCGGCAACGGCCCCGACGACCTCGCCCTGTGGTGGCTGGCCGGCGGCGGCAACCAGGTGCTCGGCGCTTCCGTCTCGATGAAGGACCCGCGCGCGCGCAAGGGCGCCGACGCGGGCGGCGAGGCGCGCGCCATCGCCGTCGGCGAGCGCGTCGTCGTGCACGACGAAATGCCGCGCATCTCCCGGTATCTCCGGGAGATGGGCCTGACCCCCACTTTCGCACCCATGTTTTGAACCTTCAGGAGTTATTGATGCGCACCCCGATCGCCGCCGCCGTAGCGGCCCTGTTCGTAGCCGCGCCGGCGCTTGCCGCCGACGCCACCCTGTCCGAAGTCGTCGTTCCCGGCAGCCATGAGGCGACGCTGACGCAAGCGGACCCGCAACCTTGGGCGCACAGCCAGGTTTCCCGCGAAGGCGTCGCCGTGCTCGGCGGCCCCGCGCAGAGCAATCCCAACCGCCTGCTCGACCTGATGCCGTCGGTCAACGTCGAGTCGGCCGACGGCTACGGCCTTTCCGCCACGCGCAACCTCAACCTGCGCGGCAAGGGCGACTTCCACATGACGCGCAACGTCGAAGGTCTGCCGCTGACCGGCACCGGCCACGGCGCCGCCGACATGTTCGATCTGGAAAACGTCGCCGATTTCGAGCTGTACCGCGGCGCCATGCCGGCCGGCGCCGGCCTCGGCGTTTCCAACACCACCGGCGCGACGAACATGACCCTGCGCCGGCCGCAGGACAAGTTCGGCGTCGAATTCCGCCAGAGCTTCGGCACCGAGAACTTCCGCCGCACCTTCACGCGCGTCGACAGCGGCCGCATCGGGCCGTCGGGGACGTCGTTCTTCGTCTCGGCCTCCGACATGCAAGCCGACAAATGGAAGGGCGCCGGGCTGTCCGGCGACCGCAGCAACTTCACCTTCGGCCTCGCCCAGCCCTTCGCCAACGGCGCGAAGTTCGAGCTGTTCGCCCTCAGCAACCACAACGAGGCGCACACCTACCGGGCGATGAACTATGCCCAGATGCAGAACCGGGACAACTGGCGCACGTGGGACTACGACGCGACGCTCAATCCGGCGGCGGGGCAGCGCCAGAACTGGTACGGCTTCAACCGGGTGGTGCAGGACGACAAGGCGCTCATCGCCAACGTGGTGCTGCCGGTCGGCAACGACGGACGCTTCACCTTCCGCCCCTACTACTGGAAGAACGACGGCTACACGCTGTCGGCCAACGGCAACAACGTCCGCCGCTGGGATATCGTGCACGAGGCGAAGGGATTCACGGCGCAGTACGACCTGAAAATCTCGTCCGCGCTCGATCTGACCGCCGGCTACTGGTGGATGGACATGGAATCGCCGCCGCCGCCGGTATACCAGAAGGACTACGCGCCGACCGCGGGCGGCGATCTGGTCTGGTCCAAATGGGCGGTGCTCTCGAAGCACGGTGAACACCAGTTCCGCAGCCCATTCCTGCAGCTGACCGGCCGCGTCGGCGGCACCACGCTGTCCGGCGGCGTCCGCCTGCACCAGCAGGTGCAGCCGTCGTTCTCGTACTACCAGACCGCCGGCCTGCCCGACGTCCCCTACGACGCGGTGTGGGGCAGCAACCCGGCGATCGACCCGTGGCAGCAGGTGGCGGCGAAAACCTTCCGCGAGTGGCTGCCCAATCTGTCGCTGCGCCACGAGTTGCGTCACGACCTCGCGCTCACCGCCGCCTACGGGCGCCGCCTCGGTCGCGCCGACTGGGGCCCGGTGGCGTCGACCTACAACAGCAACCGCGCCGCCTTCGTCGCCAAGGGCGTTTCTCTGCAGCAGGTCTTCGCCGGGCTGCGGCCGGAAATCTCCGACAACGTCGACCTCGGCCTGCGCTACGACGGCGATCGCCTTTCGCTCGCGCCGAATCTGTACTACAGCCGCTCGCGCGACAAGGAGGTCAGCCTCTACGATCCGGTCGTCGGCGTCACCTACTACCAGAGCGTCGCGCGCGCCATCGGCATGGGCGCCGAGCTGGAGGGGAGCTACCGCTTCGGCGGCGGCCTGTCGGCGATCTTCGCGCTGTCGTACAACCGCTTCTCGTTCGACGGCGACATCCAGGCCACGAACGGCGCCGTCACGCCGGTAGACGGCAAGCAGGTTCCGAACTCGGCGCGCGTTCTGGCCAAGTTCGGCCTCGACTGGAAGCGCGACGGCTGGACCGTGTCGCCGGTGATGCGCTACGTCGGCGAACGCTACGGCGACATCCTCAACCAGCAGAAGGTCCCCGGCTACTTCCTCGCCGACCTGCACGTCGGTCATCAATGGCGCAACGTCGCGATGCTGCAGGAAGTCGGTCTCGGGCTGTCGATCCTCAACCTGTTCGACAAGAACTACATCGGCCAGATCTCGGCCAACGACTTCGACCTCAACGCCGGCGCGACGTACTACGCCGGGGCGCCGCGCACGGTGGCCCTGACGGTGAGCGCGAAGTACTGAGCGCGCCGGCATGCGAACGGATGGAATCGGCACGGCCGATGCCGCGCGGGCCGGCGGGAAAGGCAGGGGAGGCCGGCGGCGCGGCGGGGTGGAGTGGCTGCTGCCGGCGCTCTTCGCCGTCGCCGTCGTCTCGATGGGATTCGGGCATTACCCGCTGTCGCCGGCGGCGGTGCTCGACGTGCTCTGGTCGGCGCTCGTCGGCGCCCCTTCGGCGCAGCCGCCGGCGGTCGAGAACGTTGTGCTCGCCGTGCGCCTGCCGCGCGTGCTGGCGGCGATGCTGGTCGGCGCCAGTCTGGCCGCGGCCGGCGCCGCCTACCAGACGCTGTTCCGCAATCCGCTCGCCTCGCCGGCCATCCTCGGCGTTTCCGCCGGCGCCGGCTTCGGCGCCGCGCTGGCCATGCTGCTGTACGGCAGCGCGCTGGCCGTGCAGGGCGCCGCCTTCGCCGGCGGCCTCTGCGCCGTCGGTGCGGCGATGTTCGTCGCCGGTCGTCTGGGCAACGGTTCGGCGCTCGTGCTGGTGCTCGCCGGGCTGGTCGTCTCGGCGCTTTTTCAGGCGCTCACGTCGGCGCTGAAGTACGTCGCCGACCCGACCGATACCTTGCCGGCCATCGTCTTCTGGCTGCTCGGCAGTCTCGGCCGCGTCGGCATGAGCGACCTCGCCTGGGCGGCGCCCTTCGCGCTGCTCGGCCTGTCGGTGCTGTTCCTGCTGCGCTGGCCGACGCAGGTGCTCGAAGCCGGCGACGACGAGGCGCGCACGCTCGGCATTCCGGTCGGCGCGTTGCGTATCGTGCTGATCGTGGCGGCGACGCTGATGACGGCGGCGGCGGTCAGCATCTCCGGCATCGTCGGCTGGGTCGGCCTGCTCGTTCCGCATCTCGCCCGCCTCCTCGTCGGGCCGGCTTACGGCACGCTGCTGCCGGCCTCGGCGCTGCTCGGTGCCGGCTACCTGCTGCTGGTCGACGGCCTGTGCCGCAGCGCCTTCGCGGCCGAGCTGCCGCTCGGCATCGTTACCGCCGTGCTCGGCGCGCCGGTGTTCGTCGTCATCCTGGCGAAAGCGAGGCGGCAATGGTCCTGAAAGTCGAAGGATTGATCTGCCGGCGCATGCCGGGCCAGCCGCCGGTGCTCGCCGGCATCGACCTGGCGCTCGGCGCCGGCGAAATCCTCTGCCTGCTCGGGCCCAACGGCAGCGGCAAGACGACGCTGCTGCAATGCCTGATCGGTGCGTTGTCTTTCGAACGCGGTTGCGTGCGCATCGAGGGCGAGACCGAGGCGTCTTCGCGCCGTCTCGCGCTCCAGCTCGCCTACGTGCCGCAGGCCGCCGGCGACAGCGCGCTTGCGCTGCTCGACGTGGTGCTCATGGGCCGCACGCCGCACATGCCGCCGCTCGCCCTGCCGAGCCGCGAGGACGAGCGCCTGGCATACGAGGCGCTTGCCCGCGTCGGCATCGAGCGCCTGGCTGAGCACCCGTTCAACCGCGTCAGCGGCGGCGAGCGCCAGCTCGCGCTGATCGCCCGCGCGCTGGCGCAGCGGACGCGCCTGCTGGTGATGGACGAGCCGACGGCGAGCCTCGATCTGGGCAACCAGGCGCGCGTACTGCGCACCATCCGCGAGCTCGCCGCCGACGGCATGAGCGTGCTCGTCACCACGCACCAGCCGGAACATGCCTTTCTGCTCGGCGCCCGCGTCGCCGCAATGACCGGCGGGCGCATCGCCGCCGCGGGCGCGGCGCGCGAGGTGCTCTGCGCGCGCACCCTGAGCGATCTTTACGCCACGCCGGTGGATGTCGTCGAACACGCCGGCATCCCAAGCGCCTGCGTGCCGCGACTTTGATTCGGAGAACACCGCGATGATCGTCCGCTTCCCCTGGCGCCGCCTCCTTCCCTCGCTGCTTGCCTGCTGGGCGCTGTCGGCGCCGCTGGCGCTGGCCGCCGCGCCGCGCACGCTGGCCGCCGCGCCGCGCACGCTGGCCGACATGGCGGGCGACGCGGTGGCGCTGCCGGCGCGTGTCGAGCGCGTCGCCACGGTCGGCGCGGTGCCGGTGCTCAACAGCCTGATCTTCGCCGTCGGCGAAGGCCGGCGCCTGGCCAACGGCCTGCCCGATTTCGCGCGCAAGCCGCGCTGGGGCTATCAGACGGTGTTCGCGCCGCACACCGCCGACCTGCCGCGCCTGCAGAACGCCGACCGCACGCCGAATCTGGAAGGGCTGCTGCGCGCCGCGCCGGACGCCGTGCTGACGATGGACCGGGCGAGCGCCGAGAGCCTGCGCCGCGCCGGTCTGCCGGCGCTGTACGTGGCCTGGCGCCGACCGGAGGACGTCAAGGCCGCGGTGCGCCTGCTCGGCGAGCTGTTCGGCCGGCCGGCGGCCGCCGAGCGCTACGCGGCGTATTTCGACGCGACGCTGGCCGGCGTCGCCGCGACCCTGCGCCGCGCCGCGCCGGCGCGGCCGCGCGTCCTTTATTTCAGCCCGGCGACGCTGACGCAGCCGCACCTCGTCGCCGAATGGTGGATACGCGCCGCCGGCGGCGAGAGCGTCACCGACGACGGGCGCAGCATCGAATCGCGCAGCTTCACGCTCGAACAGCTGCTCGCGTGGAATCCCGAAATCCTGATCGTCGCCGGACACGAGGAGGCCGCCGCCGTGCGCCGTGAGCCGCGCTTCGCCGGGCTCGCGGCGGTGCGCGCCGGACGCATTCTGGTGGCGCCCTGCGGCGCGCACACCTGGGGCAACCGCACGGCCGAACAGCCGCTCACCGTGCTGTGGGCGGCCAAGCAGTTCCACCCGGCGCCGTTCGCCGGCCTCGACCTCGCCGCCGAGACGCGGCGCTTCTACCGCGACTTCTTCGGCACCGAACTGTCGCCGGCGCAGGCGCGGGAAATCCTGGAGGGCGGCCCGCGCGGCGCGCCTTCCGCCGACTGATTTTGCTCAACCATCATTCCCGGAGACTGGAAATGAACACGAATCGAAGCATCGACCTCGCCGCCCTCGAAGCGCCGCCGGCAGTCGCCGCCGTCCGCAGCATCGGCGACGGCTTCAAGAACTTCCAGGCGCTGCGCGCCGGCTTCGCCAGCGGCCTGTTCGACTGGCTGGAGCGGAACGGCCCGGCGGAAAAATCCGCCGTCGCCGCCGCCCTCGAACTGCGCGGCGCCCATCTCGGCGCCTTCCTGCAGACGCTGGAAGACCTCGGCTTGCTGGCGCGGGAGGGCGGCGCCTACCGGCTGGCGCCGGGGATGGCGGAGGTGCTGTGCGCGAGCAGTCCGTGGCGTCAGGCGGAGGTGCTGGACGATTGGCTGGCGCGGTCCTCCGGCTGGTCCGATCTGGCGCGCTTCTTGTCTCCGGAGTGGACGCCGGCGCCGGCGCAACCGCTCTCCATCGAGCGCCATCCCTTCCTCGGCGAAGCGCGCCGTCTGGCCGCGCATCTGGCGGCGCGCTTCGCGCAGCCGGGGCGCCGGGCGCCGCGTTCGCTGCTGTGCTTCGACGGCGGCGACGGCCTGCTCGCCGCGGCGCTCTGCCAGCGCTTTCCCGAAGCGAGCGTCACGCTCGTCGTCGCGCCCGACGCCCCGCTGCGCGCGCAGGCGACGATTGCCGCCTGCGGTCTGGCCGAACGCTGCCGCGTCGTGCCGGGCACGCCGCTCGATCCGCCGCCGCGCGAGGAGTGCCGCGGCGTCGACTGCGCCGTGCTCTTCCACAGCCTCTACCCGGTACGCAAGAACACGGTCGACGCGCTGGCCGCCGTCGCCGCCTGCCTGACGCGCGGCGGCGAGCTGTGCGCGGCGCACTGGTTCTGCCTCGAAGCCTGCGAAACGGCGCCGGGCGGCCTGCGCGACCTCGACAAGGCGGTGCTCACCGACAGCCATCCGCTGTGCCATGTCGAGCAGTTCTGCCAGCGCCTGGAAGACGCCGGGCTGGTCGACGCCGAGCGCGCCGACCTCACCGGCGAGTACGGCAACACCAAGCTGCATTTCGCCCGTCGCCCGGAGGGAGTGTGAGCACGATGACGCCGATTTCCCGCCAGGCCGCAGCCGTCGACTCGCCGAGCCTGCTTGCCGAACTGCACGCCGCGGTCCTCGAACGCCTCGGTTCCGAGGCCGAAACGCTGACGCTGGAACGCGCCGTGCTCGGCATCTTCTTCACCGGCGTCAAGCTGTCGAACGGCGTCGGCGGGCTGTGCGCGACGCCGATCAAGAGCGTGCCCGAGGCCGTGTGCTGCCCGAGCTCGGCCAAGGCCATGCCGACGCCGGGCAAGATCGCCGGGCGCCGCGCGGCGCAGGTGCTCGACGACCTCTACCGGGCGCAGGACCTGCGTCGGGCGCTGGCCATCGCCACGCTCAACGCGCTGGCCGAAACGCTGTGGCTGCGCGACGGGCCGCCGGCCGGTGCCGCGCTGAGCGGCGGCGACGCCTTCGAGGCGCTGCCGATCGCGCCCGGCCAGCGCGTGGCGCTGGTCGGCGCCTTCCCGCCCTACATGCGCGAGCTGCGCCGGCGCGGCCAGCCCTTCAACGTCCTCGAACTCGATCCGGCGACGCTCAAACCCGAGGAAATGCCCTACTACGCACCGGCCGCGCAGGCGCCGGAAATCCTGCCCCGGGCCGACGTCTTCATCACCACCGGCACGACGCTGATCAACGGCTCGCTCGACGGCCTGCTGCGCCTGTTGCGGCCGGGGGCCGAGGCGGCGGTGATCGGGCCGACGGCGACGCTGATCGCCGAGCCCTATGTCGGACGCGGCGTCACCGTGCTCGGCGGGACGCGGGTGCTGGCACCCGACGAACTGCTCGAAGTGCTGGCCGAGGGCGGTTCCGGCTATCACTTCTTCGGCAAGACGGTGGAGCGCGTCACCCTGCGCCTGCCGCCGGCGGCGCGATGCTGACAGCCGAGGACTTCCTGTGCGGCAGCGCCGCGCCGCGCGCCTTTCCGGCGCCGGCGCGGCGCTGGCTGCGGCCGGCGCTGCAGTGG
Source organism: Candidatus Accumulibacter sp. 66-26 (assembly GCA_001897745.1). Lineage (GTDB taxonomy): Bacteria > Pseudomonadota > Gammaproteobacteria > Burkholderiales > Rhodocyclaceae > 66-26. The sequence continues at coordinate 65,351 of MKUH01000029.1, read as the reverse complement.
CTCGGCGTCGTCCTCGCGCACGTCGCGCTGCTTGGCATCGTGCTGCAGGTGTCGCCGCAGGCGCGGCAGACCTTCGGCGAAATCGTCCAGGCCAGCCTGATCGCGCCGCGCGTACCGCCGGTGGCGGAAGCGCCGGTGCCGCCGCCGAAGCCGGTCGCGAAGCGCCCGCGCCCGCCGGTGCCGGTGCTCGCCGCCGCGCCGCGCGCCGAAGCGCCGCCGTCCTCCTTCCTCGTCCCCGAGGCGCCCGCCGAGCCGGCGCCGTCCGCCGCGCCGCAAGCGGCAGAGGCCGCAGCCGTTGCGCCGCCGCCGCTGGTGCCGCCGATCTTCAACGCCGCCTATCTCGACAACCCGCCGCCGCAGTACCCGCCGGCGTCCCGTCGGCTCGGGGAGAAAGGGCGCGTCGTGCTGCGCATCTTCGTTTCCGCCGACGGGCGCGCCGAGCGCATCGAGGTCGGCGCGTCGTCGGGCTTTGCGCGGCTCGACGAGGCCGCCCGCGCGGCGGTCGCCGGCTGGCGCTTCGTTCCCGCGCGGCGCGGCGACGCGCAGGTCGCCGCCTGGGTGCAGGTCCCCATCGTCTTCGTGATGTGAGGAGCGAAATGAACGAATCGACGCATGGCTTGATTCCTTCCCCGTTCCGCGCCGATTCGCCGGCAGCGGAGCGCGGCATCCGCGCGAGGTCGGCACGATGAATATTTCCAGCATCGTCCTGCACGTCGTTCCCGAGCGCCTGAGCGAAGTCCGTTCCGCGCTGGCGGCGATGCCGGGCGTCGACATCCATGCCGTCGTCGAGGCGGGGAAGCTGGTCCTGACCCTCGAAGACAGCGACACCAGCAGCGCTTCCGAAACCTACGTCGCCTTGCACCGGGTGCCGGGCGTCTTTTCGGTGGCGCTGGTTTACCAATACAGCGACGACATCAACGAAGGACAGGAGAAGAAGGCGTGAAGCTGGACCGTAGAGCGTTTATCAAGGCCCATGCCGCGGCAGCGGCCCTTTCCGCCGCCGGTTTGCCCGGCGGCACTGCCGAGGCCGCGCCGCCGAAGGACGACATCCGCTGGGACAAGGCGCCCTGCCGCTTCTGCGGAACCGGCTGCGGGGTGCTGGTCGGCACGCAGAACGGCCGGGTGGTGGCGACCCAGGGCGACCCGGACGCGCCGGTCAATATGGGGCTCAACTGCATCAAGGGCTATTTCCTGTCGAAGATCATGTACGGCAAGGATCGCCTTACGACGCCGATGCTGCGCATGAAGGACGGCAAGTTCGCCAAGGACGGCGAGTTCGCGCCGGTGTCATGGAAGCAGGCCTTCGACGTCATGGAGGAGAAGTGCCGGGATGCCCTGAAGAAGAAGGGACCGAAGGGCATTTCGATGTTCGGTTCCGGCCAGTGGACGATCATGGAGGGCTACGCCGCCGTCAAGTTGATGAAGGTCGGCTTCCGCTCCAACAACCTCGATCCGAACGCGCGCCACTGCATGGCCTCGGCCGTCACCGGCTTCATGCGCACCTTCGGCATCGACGAGCCGATGGGCTGCTACGACGACATCGAGCACGCCGACGCCTTCGTGCTCTGGGGGTCGAACATGGCCGAGATGCACCCGATCCTGTGGACGCGCATCTCCGACCGCAAGCTGTCGAACAAGCACGTCAGGCTGGCCGTGCTCTCGACCTACGAGCACCGCTCGTACGAGCTGGCCGACATCCCGATGATCTTCACCCCGCAGACCGACCTGGCGATCATGAACTACATCGCCAACCACATCATCGCGACGGGGCGGGTGAATCAGGAGTTCGTTTCCAGGCACGTCAATTTCAAGAACAGCGTCACCGACATCGGCTACGGTCTGCGCCCGAACCATCCGCTCGAGAAGGACGCCAACAACAACGGCTATCCGGGCGCCGACGGCAAACCGCGCGGCAACACCGGCAAGTCGGACGCGATCACCTTCGACGAGTTCAGAAAGTTCGTCGCCGACTACACGGTCGAGAAAGTGTCGAAGCTCTCCGGCGTTTCCGTCGAACATCTCAAGGCGCTCGCCGAGCTCTACGCCGATCCGAAGATCAAGGTCGTCTCCTTCTGGACCATGGGCTTCAACCAGCACACGCGCGGCACCTGGGCCAACAACCTGATCTACAACATCCACCTGCTGACCGGCAAGATTTCCGAGCCGGGCAACAGCCCCTTCTCGCTGACCGGCCAGCCGTCGGCCTGCGGCACGGCGCGCGAGGTCGGCACCTTCGCCCACCGCCTGCCGGCCGACATGGTCGTCACCAACCCGGAGCACCGGCGCCACGCCGAGGAACTTTGGCTGCTGCCGGACGGCACGATTCCCGACTGGGTCGGCCTGCACGCCGTGGCCATGGCGCGCGCGCTGAAGGACGGCAAGGTCAATTTCTACTGGCAGATGTGCAACAACAACATGCAGGCCGGGCCGAACATCAACGACGAGCTCTATCCCGGCTGGCGCAACCCGGACAACTTCATCGTCGTCTCCGATCCCTATCCGACGGTTTCCGCGATGGCCGCCGACCTCGTCCTGCCGACGGCGATGTGGGTCGAAAAGGAGGGCGGCTACGGCAACGCCGAGCGCCGCACGCAGATCTGGCGCCAGCAGGTGAAGCCGCCCGGCGAGGCGCGCTCGGACCTGTGGCAGATCATGGAGTTCGCCAAGCGCTTCCGGATCGACGAGGTGTGGCCGCCGGAACTCCTGGCCAAGGCGCCGAAGCTCAAGGGCAAGAGCATGTTCGACGTGCTCTACCGCAACGGGCAGGTGGACAGATTTCCGCTCAAGCAGATCCAGAAGGGCTTCGACAACGACGATGCCAAGCACTTCGGCTTCTATGTGCAGAAGGGCCTGTTCGAGGAGTACGCCTCCTTCGGCCGCGGCCACGGGCACGACCTCGCGCCCTTCGAGACCTACCACCAGGCGCGCGGCCTGCGCTGGCCGGTGGTGGACGGCAAGGAGACGCTATGGCGTTTCCGCGAGGGCTACGACCCCTACGTGAAGAAGGGAGAGAAGGTCCGCTTCTACGGCCACCAGGACGGCAAGGCGGTGATCTTCGCGCTGCCCTACCAGCCGCCGCCCGAGGCGCCGGACAAGGAGTACGACCTCTGGCTGTGCACCGGCCGCGTGCTCGAACACTGGCACACCGGCTCGATGACGCGGCGCGTCCCGGAACTGTACAAGGCCTTTCCCGATGCCGTCGTCTTCATGCACCCGGACGACGCCAGGGCGCGCGGCCTGCAGCGCGGGATGGAGGTCCGGGTGGCCTCGCGGCGCGGCGAGATCACGTTGCGCGTCGAGACGCGCGGCCGCAACAAGCCGCCGCGCGGCCTCGTGTTCATTCCCTTCTTCGACGCCGGGCGCCTGGTCAACAAGCTGACGCTCGATGCCACCTGTCCGATTTCGAAGGAGACGGACTACAAGAAGTGTGCGGTCAAGGTGTTCCGGGCCTGAGCGCCGAAGGGATCGTCTTCCAGAAAAACAGTGGCCGGCGCTTTGCGCCCGGCCGATGAACAGAGATGGGAACTATGAAACTGATTCACGCCGCAGCCTTGCTGACCGGGCTGCTCCTGTGCTGTGCCGGGAGCGCAGCCGCGCAGGAAACGCTGCGTTCCGAACGGGGCAATGCCTCCATCGAGGAGGAATCGAAGGTGAACATGTTCCGCCCCGAGGCGGACAAGGAGAGCATCCCGCGCAACTACGCCAGGCAGCCGCCGCTGGTTCCGCACAGCATTCGCGGCTACGAGGTGACGCAGAACTTCAACAAATGCATGGACTGCCACTCCGCCGAGCGCGCGGAAGCGACCCGGGCGACCCGGGTCGGCAAGTCGCACTACCTGACGCGGGAGGACAAGAAACTCCCCAACATCTCGCCGCGCCGCTACTTCTGCCTGCAGTGCCACGTGCCGCAGTTCGACGCGCCGCCGCTGGTCGAGAACGTCTATAAGCCCGCCGCCAAGAGATAGGGAAATTTCATGGAAACGAAAAAAACGCTCCTGGCCCGGCTCGGAAAGCTCGTTCCCGCGTGGGTCGGGAAACTCGTCCCCGGCTGGCTGAAGCGCGTCGGTCCGTTTGCCGCCGTCGGCCTGTTCGCCGCCGGCATCGTCTTCTGGGGCGGCTTCAACTGGGCGCTGGAAATGACCAACCGCGAGGAGTTCTGCATCTCGTGCCACGAAATGAAGGACAACGTGTTCGTCGAGTACCAGAACACCATCCACTACACGAACCGCACCGGCGTGCGGGCGACGTGCCCGGACTGCCATGTGCCGAAGGAGTGGGGGCCGAAGATGTGGCGCAAGATCCAGGCCTCGAACGAGGTGCTGCACAAGATTCTCGGCACCATCGACACGCGCGAGAAGTTTCTCGCCAAGCGCCAGAGGCTGGCCGAGAACGAATGGCGGCGCTTCAAGGCGACCGATTCGCGTCCGTGCCGCAACTGCCACAACTTCAACTACATGGACTACAGCATGCAGGGCATGCGTCCGGCGCGCGAGCATCCGAAGGCTTTCGACGAGGGCAAGACCTGCATCGACTGCCACAAGGGCATCGCCCACCAGTTGCCGGCCGTCGACCAGCACATCGGAAGGTTCAACGAAGGCGCCCTTGAAATCACGCACGGCGACGGGGCGCCGGAGGCGGGGGCTGGGCGATGAGATCGCCCGTTTCCGAATCCGTTTGCCGCGCGCCGCTGCGCGCGTCCTTCTTCTCCCGTTTCGTCGCACCGAGGTTTCCGTCATGAACGAATCCGCTCTCGGCTTCACCCATTTTCTCGCCCAGGCCGACCATGTCGCGCGTTTCATCCTCGTCGCCATGCTGCTCGCCTCGCTCGTCAGCTGGGGAATCATCGTCGACCGCCTGCTCGGGCACTGGCTGCTCAGGCGCCGCAGCGCCGCCTTCCTGACGCGCTTCCGGCGCGCCCGCTCGTTCGCCGAGGTGGCCGACGGCCTGCCCGAGGCGCCCGATGAACCCTGCGCCCGCCTCGCCCGCATCGCGCTGGATTCGACCCGGCACTACGCGGCGCACGACGCCAGCCATCTCGACGCCGCCGGCGGCCTGTCGGAGTTCCTCACGCGCGCCCTGCGTCAGGGCATCGAGGAGGAGAGCGAGCGTCTCGAACGCGGACTGACGCTGCTCGCCTCGGTCGGATCGACGGCGCCCTTCGTCGGCCTGTTCGGCACCGTCTGGGGCATCTATCACGCGCTGCTGGCCATCGGCCTGTCCGGCCAGGGCACGCTCGACAAGGTCGCCGGCCCGGTCGGCGAGGCGCTGATCATGACCGCCATCGGCCTCGCCGTGGCGATTCCGGCGGTGCTCGGCTACAACGCGCTGACGCGGCGCAACCGGATCGTCCTCGGCCGCCTCGACGCCTTCGGGCACGATCTGCTGACGCTGGCCGTCACCGGCGCGCCGCTGCTGCGCGGCGGGCGCGCCCCGGCGCTGCGCGTCGCGGGAGCCGCGTGATGGGGCTGGGAACGCTGGGCTCGGGGGCCGGCGGGCGGCCGCTGTCGGAAATCAACGTCATCCCGCTGGTCGACGTCATGCTGGTGCTGCTCGTCGTCTTCATCGTCACCGCGCCGCTGCTGACGCACGCGGTCAAGCTCGAACTGCCGCAGGCGAGCAGCCGTCCCAACGTGACGCGCGCCGAGCACGTCGAGATCGCCGTGCAACGCGATGGGCGGCTCCACTGGAACGGCGAGGCGGTGACGCCGGCCGAACTGGAGCGGCGTGCCGCCCGGCTCGCCGCTGCGGCGCCGGACACCGAAATCCATCTCAAGGGCGACGCGGCGGTGCCCTACGGGGAAATGGCGCGCACCTTGTCCGTTCTCGCCCGCAGCGGCCTGCTGCGGATCGGCTTCGTTACCGAGCCCGGCTGAGCGCCGCCGCGCGCCGTGCCGGGGCGGGCGTTCCCGGCGCGGCGCTTTGCTCCGCCGGGGCAGGAGGGCTATCATGCTGCGGCCTTCCGGATTGCCGCCCATGCTCCCCGCTTCTCTCTTTCCCGCTCGCCGCTCGCCGACCTTTCTCGCGCCGATTCGCTCGATTCGTCGCGTCTTCCTCTGCCTGCTGCTCGCCTGCGGGCTGGGGGCCGTCGTCGTGCCCGCTGCGCATGCGGCGCCGGTCGTCGTCGCCGCTGCCGCCGACCTCAAGTTCGCGCTCGGCGAGATCGCGGCGAACTACGAGAAGGAGAGCGGGCAGGCGGTGCAGCTCGCTTTCGGCTCGTCCGGCAACTTCGCGCGGCAGATACCGCAGGGCGCGCCCTTCGATCTCTTTCTCTCGGCCGACGAGGACTACGTCCTGAAACTCGCCGCGCAGGGCTTCCTGCGCGACGAAGGCGCGCTCTACGCGATCGGTCGCATCGCGCTGCTCGTGCCGCACGGCTCTAAACTGAAAGCCGACGGCGAGTTGAAGGACCTCGTCGCCGCCGTCGCCGACGGGCGCGTGCAGCGCTTCGCCATCGCCAATCCCGAACATGCGCCCTACGGCCGCGCGGCGCGCGCCGCCCTGCAGCGGGTCGGCGTCTGGGAGGCGCTGCGGGGCCGGCTGGTGCTCGGCGAGAACGTCGCGCAGGCGGCGCAGTTCGCGACCAGCGGCTCGACGCAGGGCGGCATCGTCGCCTGGTCGCTGGCGCGTTCGCCGGAAGTGGCCAAGCTCGGCGAATCGGCGCTGCTGCCGGCGGACTGGCATCCGCCGCTGCGCCAGCGCATGGCGCTGACGCGCAAGGCCGGCGCCGATGCGCAACGCTTCTACGACTACCTGCAGCAGCCGGCGGCGCGCGCCGTCTTCGAGCGCCACGGCTTCACGCTGCCGGCGCGCTGAACGCGACGATGGACTGGCAGGCGCTCACCCTCTCGCTGAAGCTCGCCGCCGCCACGGCGTTCGTCCTGCTGCCGTTTTCCGTCTGGCTGGCGCGCCGCCTCGCGTGGTCGCGCTTCGCCGGGCAGGGCGCGCTGGAGGCGGCGATCATGCTGCCGCTCGTGCTGCCGCCGACCGTGCTCGGCTACTACCTGCTGCTCGGTTTCGGCGGCGCCTCGCCGCTCGGCCAGGCCTACCACGCGCTGACCGGGCGCGCGCTGGTCTTCAGCTTCGACGGTCTGCTCCTCGCCTCGCTCGTCTTCAACCTGCCGTTCGCCGTGCAGCCGATGCAGCGCGCCTTCGCCGCGATTCCGCGCGAGGTGCGCGAGGCGGCCTGGGTGTCCGGCCTGTCGCGCTGGCAGACCTTCCTGCGCATCGAGCTGCCGCTCGCCTGGCCGGGCATCGCCGCCGCGCTGGCGCTGACCTTCGCGCACACGCTCGGCGAATTCGGCGTCGTCCTGATGGTCGGCGGCAATCTGCCGGGCGAGACGAAGACGATCGCCATCGCCATTTACGATCAGGTGCAGGCCTTCAACGATTCGGCGGCGGCCGGCATGTCGGCATTGCTGCTCGGCCTGTCCTTCGTCGCCGTGATGCTGGTGTACCGCCTCGGCCGGCGCGGAGGGCCGCGCTGATGCTCGAAGCGCGCCTCGAACAGGCGGCGCCGATCCCGCTCGCCGCCGACATCGCATGCGCGCGCGGCGAACTGCTCGCGCTGGTCGGCCCGTCGGGCAGCGGCAAATCGACGCTGCTGCGCTGCCTCGCCGGCCTGCACCGGCCGGCCGGCGGCTTCGTGCGCTGCGCCGGGCAGACCTGGTACGACGCCGGCGCCGGCATCGACGTGCCGCCGCAGCAGCGCCGCGTCGGCTTCGTCTTCCAGCACTACGCGCTGTTTCCGCACATGAGCGCGCTGGCCAACGTGACGGTCGCGCTCGGCCATCTGCCGCCGCCAGAGCGCGCCGCGCGGGCGCGCGAGTGGCTGGCGCGGGTCAATCTCGACGGCCTCGAAGCGCGCCAGCCGGGCGAACTGTCCGGCGGCCAGCAGCAGCGCGTGGCCCTCGCCCGCGCGCTGGCGCGCGAACCGCGCGTGCTGCTGCTCGACGAACCCTTCTCGGCGGTCGATCAGGTGACGCGGCGCAAGCTCCTGCGCCAGCTCGTGCAGCTGCGCCGCTCGCTGGACATCCCGATCGTCCTCGTCACGCACGACCTCGAAGAAGCGAGCCTGCTCGCCGACCGCATGACCGTGCTGCACCACGGCCGCACGCTGCAGACGGCGGCGCCGGCCGAGATGCTGGCGCAGCCGGCGAGCGCGCTGGTGGCGCGCCTGACCGACCAGCCCAACCTGTTCGCCGGCAAGGTGCTGCGCCACCTGCCGGAGGACGGCGCGACGGCCTTCGAATGGCTGGGCCGCACGCTGCTCGCGCCCTACACGCCGGCCTTCGCGCCCGGCGCGACGGTGTGCTGGGTGGTGCCGGCGGCCGGCGTCGTGCTCGTGCGCGAGGACCAGCAGACGCGCGAGAACACGCTCTGCGCCCGCGTCGCCGAAGCGCTCTCCTGGCGCGGCCACGCCAGCGTCACGGCGCGCGTCGGCGACGCCGCGCTGTCCTTCGCCATCGGCGCCTCGGTGGCGGCGCGCCGCGGCATCGCGCCGGGCGCCGTCGTGCCGCTGCAACTGCAGCGCGCGGCGATCCGCCTGCTGCCGCCCGATCCCGCCGTGATCGACGCCTTCCGCTCGTTTTCCGACCTTCCGCCCGAAACTCTGCAAGAATTGCATCCATGAGCCAAAACACCTCCCGCGACACATCCAGCGACACTTCCCGCGAAGACATCCTCGGCCGCGTGCGCGCCGCCCTCAAGCAGGACCCCGCCGCCGACCCGGCGCAGGCCGCCGCCCGCCGCCAGGCGGCGCTCGACCACATCGCCGCGCGTCCGTCCGGGCCGCGCCCGGCGCTCGCCGCGCTGCCGCAGGGCGAACTCGTGCAGCGCTTCCGCGCGCGCTCCGAGGCGATGTCCTCGACCGTCGACACGGTCGCCGGCAGCGCCGAGGTGCCGGCCGCCGTCGCCCGCTATCTCGCCGCTACCGGCCTCGCGGCCCGCGCCGTCTGCTGGCCGCGCCTCGGCGGACTCGATTGGGCGGCCGCCGGCCTCGCCGTCGAGCCGCGCGCCGCGGCGCCCGACGATCTGGTCGGCATCACCGGCGTCTTCTGCGCGATCGCCGAAACCGGCTCGCTGATGCTGCTCTCCGGCAACGAGACCGCGGCCACGACCAGCCTGCTGCCGGAAACGCACATCGCCGTGGTGCCCGCCTCGCGCGTCGTCGCCGGCATGGAGGAGGGCTTCGCCCTGCTGCGCGCCGAGCACGGCGCCCTGCCGCGCGCGGTGAATTTCGTCTCCGGCCCGTCGCGCACCGGCGACATCGAGCAGACCATCGTCCTCGGCGCGCACGGCCCGTACCGCGTGCACCTGATCGTCGTCGCCGACGAGTGACGCGGCGACGCCTGCCGCCAACCTTCCGTCACGCCGTCCCATGAGCGCCCATCGCCACGACCACGCCGCGCACGATCACGCGCACGGCCATCACCACCATCACGCCGACGCCGGCCCGCGCCTGCGCTGGGCGCTGCTGCTGACGCTCGCCTTCGCCGGCGTCGAGGCGCTCGCCGGCTTCTGGTCGGGGTCGCTGGCGCTGCTCGGCGACGCCGCGCACATGGTCACCGACAGCGCCTCACTCGGGCTCGCCGCCTTCGCCGCCTGGCTCGCGCAGCGTCCGCCGTCGCAGCGCCACACCTACGGCTACGGCCGCGTCGAGACGCTCGCCGCGCTGTTCAACGTGGTCTTCATGGTGCTCGTGGTCGGCGGCATCGCCTGGGCCGCCGTGCACCGCTTCCTCGCACCGAGCGCGGTCAACGGCGAGGCGGTGACCGTCGTCGCCGTCGTCGGCCTCGCGATCAACGTCGGCGTCGCCTGGCTCTTGATGCACGGCGAGCAGACGATGAACACGCGCGGCGCCCTGCTGCACGTGATCGGCGACCTGTTCGGCTCGGTCGCCGCGCTGGCCGCCGGGCTGGTCGTGATGTGGACCGGCTGGACGCCGATCGATCCGCTGCTCTCGCTGCTGATCTGCGTGCTGCTGCTGGTCTCCAGCCTGCGCCTGCTGCGCGAGGTGCTGCACGCGCTGATGGAGGGCGTGCCGGCGCACCTGTCGACCGAGGCGGTCGGGCGCGCGCTGGCCGCCGTGCCGGGCGTGCGCTCGGTGCATGACCTGCACATCTGGACGCTGTCGTCGAACCGCATCGCGCTCTCGGCGCACCTCGTCGTCGATTCGCTCGACGGCTGGCCGCAGGTGCTCGCCGCGGCGCGCCACGCGCTGGAGCATCAGGGGATCGCCCACGTCACGCTGCAGCCCGAGGCGAACGCGCAGGCCGTGCGCTGGATGCCTTATACGGGCAAGGCGCCGGACGGTGAACCGGGCCGGGGCAAGTAGCCCGGCGGCAATCCGGCGGCGGCGTCGTGCAGGTCCGGCGCGCGAGCGTTCCGCGTCAGAGGCTCAGCCCGGCCGCCCGCATCAGCAGGCGCAGGCCGAAAGCGAAAACGGCGAGGGCGGCGACGCCGGCGCTCCAGATCAGCAGCAGCCAGCCGACGCGCTTCCACCACGGACCGGCTCCTTCGCCGTCGCGTCCGCCGCAGCTGTCGTCTGACCCGGTGCCCCCGTTCCGCACCATCAGTGATACCCCTCGCCCGCTTTGACCTTGCCGCGGAAGACGTAGTACGACCACGCGGTGTAGGTCAGGATGAAGGGAATGATGAGCAGCGCGCCGACCAGCGTGAAGCCCTGGCTCTGCGGCGGCGCCGAGGCCGCCCAGATGCTCACGCCGGGCGGGATGATGTTCGGCCACAGGCTGATCCCGAGGCCGCTGTAGCCGAGGAAGACGAGCGCCAGCGTGAGGATGAAGGGCGCCGCGTGCGGCTCGCCGCGCAGCGCGCGCAGCAGGAAGTACATGCACGCCGCGACGAGCAGCGGCACCGGCGCGAACCAGAACAGGTTGGGCAGGCTGAACCAGCGCTGCGCGACGGCGGGGTCGGCGAGCGGCGTCCACACGCTGACCGCGACGATGGCCGCGAGCAGCAGCCAGACCAGCTTGCGCGTGAGGGCGATGGCGCGCGCGCGCAGTTCGCCGTCGGTCTTCATGATCAGCCAGGTGCTGCCGAGCAGCGCGTAGGTGGCGATCAGGCCGAGGCCGGTGAACAGCGCGAACGGGCTGATCCAGTCGAGTGGGCCGCCGGCGTAGGCCTGATCGACGAGCGGCAGGCCGCGCAGGTAGGCGCCGAGCGTCACGCCCTGGAAGAAGGTGGCGGCGAGCGAGCCGCCGATGAAGGCCTTGTCCCAGACGTGGCGCTCGTGCTCGCGCGCCTTGAAGCGGAATTCGAAGGCGACGCCGCGGAAGATCAGCGCCATCAGCATGAAGCACAGCGGCAGGTAGAAGGCGCTCAGGATCACCGCGTAGGCCAGCGGGAAGGCCGCCATCAGGCCGGCGCCGCCGAGCACCAGCCAGGTCTCGTTGCCGTCCCAGACCGGCGCCACGGTGTTCATCATCACGTCGCGCTGCTCGCGCTCCGGGAAGAAGGGGTAGAGGATGCCGATGCCGAGGTCGAAGCCGTCCATCACGACGTACATCATGATGCTGAAGACGACGATCAGCGCCCAGATCAGGGGAAGGTCGATGCCCATGCTCATGGCCTCCGTGTGCCCGCGCCGTTGCCGCCCGTTTCCGGCGCGATGGTGCGCAGCAGCGGCTGCACCTCGTTCAGCGCGCTGGCGCTGGCTTCCGCGCCGTGTCCCGGGTCCGGCAGCGGGCCGACCCGGATCAGGCGCAGCAGGTAGGCGATGCCGACGCCGAAGACGGCGCAGTAGATGACGACGAAGAGCAACAGCGTGACGCCGACCTGCAGTGCGTCGTGCGCCGAGACGGCGTCGGCCGTGCGCAGCAGGCCGTACACCACCCACGGCTGGCGGCCGAGTTCGGTGGTCAGCCAGCCGGCGAGCAGGGCGAGCAGCCCGGCGCCGCCCATCCACAGCGTGCAGCGCAGGAAGGGGCGGCAGTCGTAGAGGCGGCCGCGCCAGCGCAGCCACAGGCTCCACAGGCCGAGCGCGATCATCAGCAGGCCGAGGCCGACCATCGCCCGGAAGGTCCAGAACAGTACCGTCGCGTTCGGCCGGTCGGCGGCGGGAAAGTCCTTCAGCCCCTGGATCCGCCCGTTCCAGTCGTGCGTCAGGATGAGGCCGCCGAGGCGCGGGATTTCCAGCGCGTAGCGCGTCGTCTCGGCGGCCATGTCGGGCAGGCCGAAGACGATCAGCGAGGTGCCCGCTGCGCGCCCGTCGTCGCCGCCTGCGTCCTTGCGCTCCCAGTGGCCTTCCATCGCGGCGATCTTCGCCGGCTGGTACTGCAGCGTGTTGAGTCCGTGCAGATCGCCGACCAGCGCCTGCAGCGGCGCGACGAGCAGGATCATGCCGGCGGCCATCGACAGCATCTTGCGCAATGCCGGACTGTCGCGTCCGCGCAGCAGATGCCAGGCCGCCGAGGCGGCGACGAAGAGCGCGGTGGCGAGGTAGGCGGCGAGCACCATGTGCGCCAGCCGGTAGGGGAAGGACGGCGTGAAGATGACCTGCAGCCAGTCGGTCGGCACGACGCGGCCGTCGACGATCTCGTGTCCCTGCGGCGTCTGCATCCAGCTGTTCGAAGCGATGATCCAGGTCGATGAGATCAGCGTGCCGAGCGCCACCATGCAAGTCGACAGGAAATGCAGGCCGGGGCCGACGCGCTTCATGCCGAAAAGCATGACGCCGAGGAAACCGGCTTCGAGGAAGAAGGCGGTGAGCACCTCGTAGGTCAGCAGCGGCCCGGTGATGCTGCCGGCGAAGCGCGAGAAGCCGCTCCAGTTGGTGCCGAACTGGTAGGCCATGACGAGCCCGGAAACGACGCCCATGCCGAAGTTGACGGCGAAGACCTTGGACCAGAAATGGTAGAGGTCGAGGTAGACCGCCTGCCCGGTCTGCAGCCAGCGCGCCTCCAGCACGGCCAGATAACTCGCCAGGCCGATCGTGATGGCCGGAAAGATGATGTGAAAGGAGATCGTGAAAGCGAACTGGATTCGGGCCAGATCGAGCGCTGTGACTTCCGGCATCGTGCCTCCTGGGCGGCGTCCGCGACGGCCGGCGGGCGCGCGGCGTGCGTGGGCGGACCCAGTATGGACCGGCGGCGGCGGGGCGAGTTCCGGCGGCGGGGGGGCAGCTTGCGGCCGCCGCCGTTCAGGCCGGCACGCGGACGGCCACGGTGGCGGGCGTCGCGTAGTAGCGCTTTCTGAGCTTGAGGAAGGGCGCCTCGACGAAGCGGAAGCTCAGGTGGCCCAGCGGCACCATCAGCAGGAAGCAGGCGAGCGCCCAGGGCAGCGCCCGCGCGAAGGTCGAGATGTCCATGACGTGCTCGTGGACGAAGGCGGCGGCGCGGAAGACGACGAAGAAATGCAGGAGGTAGATCGAGTAGGAATAGGTGCCGATGCGCCCGACGAAGCGCGAGACGCCGCCGTGCGCATGCGCGAAGGAGGCGTCGTACCACGCGATGCCCGCCGCGTAGGCCAGCCCCTCGATGGTCGGCAGGACGATCCAGAGCGCGCTCGGCGACGGGTAGGCGGGGCGGTGGTAAAAGCCGCCGCCGGCGTCGAACAGCCAGTAGAAGAGGGCGAAGGCGGCGAGGCCGGCGAGCACCGGAAGATGGCGCCGGGCCAGATCGCCGCGGAACTGGAAGGCGAGCATGCCGAGCGCGAACTGGTCGACGCGCCCGACGATCGTCCAGTAGGCGAGCGTCTGGATTTCCCCCGTCTGCCGGTAGAGCGCAAGGCGCAGGACGAGCGCCGCGAGGACGACGCACAGCGGCAGCCAGCGCGAATGCCGCAGCAGCCAGAGGAAGACCGGCAGGACCAGGTAGTAGTGGAACTCGACCGTGATCGACCAACCGCCGTTCGGCAGCGTCGGGAACACGAGCCCGCGGACGAGCGTGTAGGCGTAGCCGGCCAGCCACGCGCCGGCGAGCGCCTTGGCCAGGCCGACGCCGAGAAGGACGAGGACGAGCAGCGGCAGCAGGCGCAACGCCCGGTTCCAGAGAAAGGGCAGGTAGGCGATGCGCCGCCCGTCGAGCAGCTTGGCGAACAGATAGCCGCTCAGCGTCATGAACAGCGCGACGCCGGTGTGCCCTTCGTCGAACAGCGCCAGCGGGAAGAACGCGGGGGCGGTGTTGAACGGCACCGGGTAGCCGTTCGCCGCGTGCAGGAAATGCCAGACGAAGACCATGCAGGCGGCCAGCGCCCGCACGTGGTCGAGCGCGATGAAGTGTTCTCCCGATGAGGAACGCATGGCCTGCCCTCGCAAAGGGGCGCCGGAACGATCCGCCGCCGGCGCCGCAAAAGCATTTTCGCGGGGCGCGGTCCGCCGCTGAAATACCGCGTGCACGGTAAGGGCCGGGGGCGCCGCCGTTTGCGCGGGCGTTGCGGGCCGACGCGTTCGCCGGCCTTCGCTACAATGGCGGCGCAACCCTCCGCGCCCGACCGTGCGCCGCCGCACTCCACCCAGGACACCCGCCATGGACCCCCGCACCGCCGCCGACGACATCCCGCCGCTGCCCACCGTCGAACTCGAGAGCAGCGCGCAGCCGCGCCACGCGGTCATCTGGCTGCACGGCCTCGGCGCCGACGGCAACGATTTCGTGCCGATCGTCGAGGCGATGTTCGCCGACCCGGGCGCCGACGCAGCCGGCCTGCCGCCGATCCGCTTCGTCTTTCCGCACGCGCCGGTGCGCCCGGTGACGATCAACGGCGGCTATGAGATGCGCGCCTGGTACGACATCGTCGCGCAGGACTTCTCGCAGCGCCGCGAGGACCCGGCCGGCGTCCGCCAGTCGGCGCGCCAGATCGAGGCATTGATCGCGCGCGAGAACGCGCGCGGCGTCGCCGACGAGCGCATCGTGCTCGCCGGCTTCTCGCAGGGCGGCGCCGTCGCGCTGCACACCGGCCTGCGCCACGCGCACCGGCTGGCCGGCATCCTCGCGCTGTCGACCTACCTGCCGCTGGCCGAGACGCTGGCCGCCGAGGCCGGCGCCGCCAACCGCGACGTGCCGATCTTCATGGCGCACGGGCGCGACGACGGAGTGATCCCCTACGCCTTCGGACAGCGCTCCGGCGAGCTGCTGCGCGCCGCCGGCTACGCCGTGGACTGGCGCGCCTACGCCGTCGAGCACGGCGTCTGTCTGGAAGAAGTGCTCGACATCGCCGGTTGGCTGCGCGGCGTGTTCGGCGCCGCCGCCCGGGCATGACGCGCCTGAAGTACCTGGCCGGCTACCCGGAGGAGGTGCTCGCCCGCGTGCGCCAGGGCATCGCGCGCGGCGAGCTCGGCGAGGCGCTGCGCCGCAAGTACCCGGAGCGCCACGAAGTGCGCACCGACCGCGCGCTCTACGACTACGCGCAGGAACTGAAGAACCGCTATCTGCGTAACGCCGAGCCGCTGTCCAAGGTGCTTTTCGACAACAGCCTGCACCTCGTCGCCAAGGCCCTCGGCACGCACAGCACCGTGCCGCGCGTTCAGGGCGGGCGTCTCAAGTCCAAGCGCGAGATCCGCGTCGCCACCCTGTTCCGCGACGCGCCGCCCGAGTTCCTGCGCATGATCGTCGTGCACGAACTCGCGCACCTCAAGGAGCGCGAACACGACCGCGCCTTCTACCAGCTCTGCACGCACATGGAGCCGGACTACTTCCAGCTCGAATTCGACACGCGCCTCTATCTCACGCAGCTCGATCTGGAGGGCGGGGCCTGATGCCGTTCGACTTCGCGCCCGGCGGAAAGCATCAGGCTATCGCCCTTGAAGCGGGTCGCTCTGGTTGTTGAGGTCGGGTTTGGCGGTCGGCGCGACGTTGCTGCCGGCGAGGAGGGCGCCGTTGCCGTCGAGACCGCCGGGCTGGAGGTGGGCATAGACCTGCGGCACCAGAGCGCGGGTCTGGGTACCGTCGGGCAGGGGTACGTCCTTTTCCACCAGCCAGACGATGTCGCTGGTCAGTTGCGCCATCTGCGCCGGCGTCAGGGCAATGCCGGGAACGAGCTGGTGGGCGTTGCCGAGATTTTTGCCATAACCTTGAGCAACTATCTATTCGCCTAGCTGGTCGGTTTTTTTATGGTGTCCCAAATTTTTCTATTGCGATTTAGCTCTGCTTGTGCGATGTCTGGAAAATTCTCTGCTGCTGAATTTGCTAGATGTTCGCTTGCGGCAATAAACCAAATCGGTGGCCAGCTCATTATGGTCTCTTTTTCTTCAAGAATAAAATTAATAACGGTTTGAATGAAATTGTCGTTTGCCTCTTGCTCGTTCAGTCCGTGTTTTTCTTGTAAAGAATTGAAGTTTTCCCCTTTGATTGCGTACCATACATTTTCAAATAAAAATGAGCAGCCTGCGGTATGAAACCATGCTGCTAATAGTCGTGAGTTGTTTTCTGGTTGGCCGATTTCAATCGAAAAGTTATCAAAGTATATTTTTATTGAGTAATCTTCATAATCGACTTTTTTTGCTAGTCCGCTTAGCTTTAATTTGTTTATGGCTGTTTCTCCTTTTGTGCCACAGGCAAGGTTGTTCATTTGCATCCTCCTAAGCACATTTTTCCGGTTTTTTCTTCATAAACAAAACCGTTTTTTCTAAGATATTCAAACTCTCTACCGAATCCAGAAAGTCCGTCGTAACTATTAGCGCTTTTCAGGGTGCTTAGCTCGGGTTTCGTTGCAAGCACGATATCATCACCTCTGGCAATCGCTGAATCTAACCATGGTTTATTAACTTGAGTCCAGAATTTTTCAGGGCCAAGGGTGGCATACAAACCATCGGGTGTGTTTAGCAAATTAAACCCAGTGGATTGCGCCCCGTCGATTGCCATTGATTTTGGTATGCCAAGTTCGGAGTTGATAATTCTCCCAGTGTCGCTGCTATATGTTCCGAGGATGGTTGTAACTTTATCAGGGTTTGATTTTATAACAATGCCACTAGATGTTTTGAGTTCTATCGGAAAGTTAGTTGGAGCCCCGTCACGATAGAAGTTGCTATACTGCTTTGCACTGGCAATAGCCTCCGCATCTGCTAACTTGTAAGCTTTTGAGACAGCCATTCCCTCCAAAACATTCTTGCTGACATTAACACCTATTTTTGCTAGTGCTGCTCCACCCTTCGCAGCAGCCCCCACGCCAGTTGCAACACTCCCCACCTGCCAGATCAAAGCACCTAAATCTCTTCCTAGCTGCTCCGCATTGGCGTCGCCTCCCTGTTCCAAGGCGTGTTCCATTCTGGTGATTTTGTTATCCAACTCCCTGGAAATGCTGTCACCCAATGCTGATCGAGCAGCTTGGCTATTCACCAACTCCTTCAATCCATTCAGGCCGGCAATAGGGTCTTGTAAAAATTCCTTCAAGCCCTGAATGTCGCTCCAACCTGATTCTGCGAGGCCTTTACCAATACCTGCTGTTGTTAGAACATCCTGTTTCCCCGAAACGTAAGCCCACTTGCCAAGTACCTTGACTTTTTCTAAAAGAGAATCAGCCTTCGCCAATTCCTTATTCATCTGAACTTTTTGCTGTGTTGCAAGCCAGTTGTTATCGACAGCTGCAATGCTCGCGTTGCCTGCGGCAGTGGCATCATTTCCGGCTACGGTTGCAATACCCGTCACCAAGCTTGTTATCAGATTTCGCTTAGCCTCACGCTGAGTTGCCGTTTCGTCCGGACTGGTTTCACTAAACAAGCCAGTCAACAAGCTGCTTGTCGCTCCCCCCAGGGCGCCGGATGAGCACGCCTGGCTACTCGCTGCAGCACCTGCGCATGCCACGATGGCATGCATCGCTGCGTGTAGAGGGCTGCCTTCTGTAAGCGTGCCATCGGCAACCAGCTTCCCAATATACGTAGCGCCTTGTTGTTGAACGTAGTTAACCAGCATGTTCTGTGCGAATTGGGCGTTGCTGCCTGTGACATTCCCGCTCGCTGCCGCTACGAGAGCTGTTGCTATCTGCCGATAACTTCCGCCGGCTCCCCAGTTTTCGTTGATGGCATTGGCCTCGCTACGTAGATTGCCTGCTTGATCTCTGAGCCATTGGCGTTGTTCGTCGGTAAGATTGCTCGTCGGATCGGCTGCCAATCTATCGGCTTCTTTGGCTTGCGCGATTTTTTCATCGGCATCCTTCGCCCGATTGGTGAGGAAAGTCCCTACTTGCTGGGCAAAGGCTTGCGTGATCTGGAATCCGGCCTGGATTTCCTGCTCGTTGAGGATGGGCTTGAGGGCGTTGGCGGAGTCCTGCCCGGTGGCGACGTCCCGGTTGAGGCTGGCGATGGTCTCCTCGCCGCTCTTGCCGGTCTTGGCTTGTTGCCCGGCGTCGTCGGTGATGGTGATCGTACCGCCGCTGATGCCGCTGCTCGTGGTGCTGCTGTCGCTGCCCTTGGCCGAGAGGGCGATCGGGGTGGTGGCCGAGGCGCCGCCGGTGCTCGGCAGGGCGCTGCCGGGGGTCTGGGCGCTGCCCGTCTGCGCCTCGCCCTTGGCGTCGGTACCGACGCCGCTGCTCGGCGCCGGGGTGGCCCGGCTGCCGTCGCCCTTGGCCATACTGTAGTCCGAGGAGGTGTAGCCGCCGCCGAGACTGACGCTGCTGGCCTTGTACTCGGCCTTGTTTTCCAGTTCGCTGGTGGTGAGGGTGCCGGTGCTTAGGCTGTTCTTGCCGTCTTCGACCGCTTTGTCGGTGCTGCTGATGACCGCGCCCTTAAGATCGGTGTTGCCCTTGACCGTGACCTGGAAGCCATCGTCTCCTGCTTTCAGGCCGCTTTGTTCCTGCACGCTGCGGAAATCGCCGTCGATCTTTTGCTGCGAAGCGTTCAATGACGCGGAGAAACCGTAGCCGATCGTGACGCTGCCGCCGATCGATTGGTCCTTGCTGTGGAAGGAACTGCTGTCCTGCAGGCTTTCAATGTTCAGATCGCCGCCCACCTGGGCGGAGACCTGCTTGCCTTCGGCGGTGGCCCCCTTGAGGTTGGTGTCGGCGCCGGAGTTGAGCGCGAGCTTTTGCCCGGCCTGCAGCTGGGTTTCGGTCCAGGCGACGTCCGTGCCTTCGCCCTTGCCCCGGCTGCCGCTGGCGCTCACGGTAACGCCGAAAGCGAAGCCGTTCGAGCCGTAGGTGATCGAGACGCCGACCCCGCCGCTCTGGCCGCTGCTCTTGCGGTGCATTTCGTCCGTGTTCTGCGCCGCCAGCAGGTTGATGTCGTTGTCCGCCGCCACGCTCAGATCGCCACCGGCCTTGACCTGGCTGCCGCCGATGGTGACATCGCTTTGCTTGCCGCCGCCCTTGGCTTCGATACGGATGTCGCCGCCGGCCACTACGGTTGAACTCTCGGCGGTGCTCACTTCACGGGTGGTCACCGTCTCGTTCCGGCTGCTGCCGAGCATGATCGAGATGCCGACCCCGCCGCCCGCCGACGGATCCTTGGCGACGGCATCGACCGCGTTTTTTCCGGCCAGCGCCGTGCTGGCGCCGGCCAGTGCTTTCATCCGGTCGTCGCTTGTCTGGCTGCCTGCTTTTTTCATCTGCTGCGCCGTCTCCAGCGCTGCCAGGATCGGGCTGCTGACGCCCAGCGTCACGCCGCTTTGCTTGACCTTGTCTTCCTGCCGCGCCGAGAGGGTATTTTCGGCCGCCAGGATGTCCACTTTTTGGGCGCTAATTGCAATATCGCCCTGCGGCGCAAGCACGTGGCTGCCGACCTGGCTGTAGGCGCTGCCGGCCCGCAGGATCACGTTGCCGTCCGTCGAGCCGATGGTGCTGGCTGCGCTGGTGTTTTCCCGGCTATTGCCATCGCTGCTCTTTTGCTGCGTGCCGATGGTGATGCTGCCGCCGCCGGTCAGGAAGCCCGATTTTTTCTCTTCGCGGAAATGGCTTTCCTGATGGGTCTCGCGGGCCGCCTCGATGGTCAGATTGTTGCCTGCCTGCAGCACCGTTCCCTTGGTCGAGACCACGTTGCTGCCGCTCACCGTGAGATCGCGCCCGCTTTGCAGTTGAATGGTATCGCCGCTGAAGGTGCTGGCGATGCTCGAAGTGTCTCTGACGCTGTCGCGGGTGGTCACCGTCTTCTTCGACCCCCAGCTGCCGGTGCTCTTGCTGTAGCTGGTCGAGTCGAGACTGTAGCCGGCGTCGCCGGCGGTGATTGCGATGTCGCGTCCGGCGTTGGCCAGGACGGCGCCTTTGTCGCTGGTGACCTGGGCGGCGCGGGCATTGATGTCCTGCCCGGCCAGAAGCTGGATGTCGCCGCTGGTCTGGATCACGGTGCCGACATCCTGCCGCTGGCTTTCCCGGCGAGTGTTGCCGCTGTTGAAGAGGGCGTCGTAGCGGGCGCTTTCGGTGACGGTACCCAGGTTGAGGTTATTGCCGGCGGCAATGGCCGTGGTGCCCCCCGTGCCCTCGTTGACGACCTGGGCAGCCATGAGGTTGACGTCGCGCCCGGCGCTGGCGAGCAGGACGGCGTTCGGATTGCTGACGTACAAGCCGGCCACGCGGTCCACGTTGGTCCGTTCGCCCGATCCCGTCTGGCTGGTGCGGGTCGTGGAGGCGACGTTGATGTCGCGCCCGGCGGAAAGCATCAGGCTGTCGCCGCCCTGGAGCAGGCCGCCCAGATTGTTGAGATCGGTTCTGGCGGTCAGCGCGACGTTGTTGCCGGCGATGCGTCCGCCCAAGTTGTCGATGGTGTCGGCCGTCAGGGACACCACGTTGCGCCCGCCGATGGTGCCGCTGTTCGTGAGCCGGCTGCCGATGTTGAGATCGACGTTGCTGCCGGCGAGGAGAGCGCCGTTGCCGTCGAGATCGCCGGGCTGGAGGCGGGCGTAGACCTGCGGCACCAGGGCGCGGGTCTGGGTGCCGTCGGGCAGGGTCACGTCTTTTTCCACCAGCCAGACGATATCGCTGGTCAGTTGCGCCATCTGTGCCGGTGTCAGGGCAACGCCGGGAACGAGCTGGTGGGTCTTTGCGAAGGTGACCCCCTGGTCGATCAGCCCCCGATATTGGGCCTCGTCGCTGGCGTAGCTGTCGAGGAAGCGCCGCCCGGTCAATTGCGTTACCTGCTCGCGGATCAGCTGTTGTTCGTAATAGCCATCGCCGAGGCGCTTTTGTATCGTCGTCGGGTCGACAGCAAGCTGCTGGAGCATGTAGTCGGAACTGAGCCAGGTTCGGTAGTTGGTGAATCGCGAATTGCTTTCGATGATGTAAGTGTTGTCGCTCTTCGGATTGGCGCTGAACAGGCTGCTGGAGTTCAGGCTGCCTGCCAGGGAAGCGGGGTTGTCCAGGCTGACGACCGAGTTGCCGCTGCCGGACGCGCCCTGGCTGACCCGGTTGATGCTCAAGGCAGCAATCTGCGTGCCGTTGGCGCCGGGCGGGGTGTTTGCGTCGAACTGGGTCGGGGTCAGGCGGATTCCCGTAATGGTCGCCGCCGGGGAATAGCCGTAGTAAAACCTCTCGGTCCAGTCGTTGTCTTTCCCCTTGGGTTGGTGGTCGAGGTGGAAAATCATCGTTCCCACATCAGTGACGACGCGTTGCCCCGTGAATTCCGTGTTGACGAGATTTGGCGTCGTTACCTGGAGTGCGCCGCCGGCGACGATGCGGCTCAAATCGTTGAGGACGCTGTCGGCGTCAATCCGCAGGTTCCGCGTCGCCAGAATCTGCCCGGGGGCCGAACTCTGTACCCGGGTTTCCTTGATGGTTCGGGTGTAGTCGTAGCGGTAGAATTTGTCGAACTGACCATCCGGAGCGCTTAGCCGATAGAAGCTATCGCGCACGGTCGGCAGGGAAATCTGGTAGGGAAGGTAGCGGTTCATGGAACCGTAGCCTTGGTATTCTTGAATGAACTCGGAAGAGATCACCTCTTCCTTGGTTACGAAGTGCAGGTTGCGATTGCTGACCGTTTCCGCCGTGATCGACACGTCGCCCTGTGCCTGTATCGTGGCGCTGGCGTTGTCTACGCTGACGGCTTTCCCCGTTGCCTTCCGGTCGGCGTCCAGGCTGCCGCCGATGGCCAGGTGGCCTTCGCTGGTAATGCTGGCACCCTCCTGATTGGAGAGGTTCTGGACGCCGATGTCGAGGCGTTCGCGGGCGCCGATGTACGCTGCCTTACCGCCTTCCGCAAGATTGTTCAGGGTCGATGCTTCGATTGCCAGGCGGTCGCCGTAGAACTGGCCGCTGCCGATATTGTCGATTGCGGCAGCCTTGATCCAGGTGTTGCTTCCGTCGATCACGCCGCGGTTGGTCAGCAAGCCGTCGGCCTTGACGGTGGTTGAAGCGGCGTCGATTTCACCCTGCGCGGTGTTCTCGATTTCTGCGCCATGGATGTCGACAGCCGTTCCACCCTGCAGTTTTGCCTTGTTGGTCAGCTTGCCGAGCGTTTCGACGAGCAGGCTTCCGTTTGCTTCGACGTCGCCGGTGTTGGTGTAGTCTCCGGAAAAATTCGCATGCAAGTCGCCCAGGCTAAGGACCTTGCCGTTGCCGGTCAGCGTGGCGCTGTCGATTGCAAGCGCTTCTCCCGCGATCATGGTGCCTTCGGCGTTGGCAATGACCAGCGTTTTTCCAGCCACGTTACTCTCGGCTTTGGCGGCGCCATCGGCGATTACGACGCGTTTTCCAGAAGAAAACAGGCCCTTGGTATTGTCGATGACGCCGCTGCTGGTCAAAGCCAGCAAGTCGTTCGCCCGGATCGCGCCTTGGGCGTTGTCGAGGCGCTCCGTCGTGATCGCCACCGTTTTTCCTTCGATACCCTGATCGGTTTTCTGTGCGTCGAGCGTGTCGATATTGATGATCCGCTTGGCCTTGAGCGTCAAAGTCTGCCCGGAACGCATCAGGCTGGTATCGGTGCCGCTCGTGTTATCGATCTCGCCATTTCCCGTATCGATGGTCAGATCGCCTTGGGCACGCATTTTCCCGCCGCGATTGTCCAGCTTCGATCCGTGTAGAAGCATATCGGACTCGCTGGCGATGGTGCCTGTATTGCTGATCGCTTGGCCTGTGATGGACAAATCGCCTTGAGCGCCGATGAATCCGGACGTATTGTCCAGATTCCCCGTTTTCAGCGTGACTTCGCTTTGCCCGAGAATTCCTCCCGCCGTACCGGCGTTGGTGTTGGTCAGCTTCTCGCCCTGGGTGTCGATGGTTAGCGCGCCGGCCGCTTGAATCAGGCCGGTATCGTTGTTCAGCGCTGCACTGAGAATATCCAGGGTGCCGCGAGCGGCCAGGCTTCCGCGCGTATTGTCGAGCGGTTTTCCGTTGCTGTTGATGGAAACGTCCTGGCCGGTAAGGGTTCCGCCGATGTTGACGAGACCCAGGCTGGCAATCTGGATGTGCCGTCCGGCTTCGATCCGCCCCGCGTTGTTGTTGAGCATCCCCGCCGTGGAAGTTATCTTCACGTCCCCTTGGATCGATCCCAGGGTCGATGATTCGTTGTCGATGCTCTTGGCGGTGAGGAGCAGATCGTTGGTCGCTGCGATGGTGCCACGGTTTTCCAGCGCATCCTGGCTGTCAAGCACAACGGAGCCTTGAGAGAATATCGTCCCCGAATTGCCAATACTCCCGGTTGAATCGATCCGGATGTCTGTTGCACCAACGAGACGGCCGCTGTTCTCCAGCCGGCCATCGACCGAAATTGCAACCTCTCCTACGCTGGCGCCAAGGTGTCCTGCGTTCCGGACGCCTACTCCGGCCTCGGTTCCCACCAGTACAATTTTCCCGGCATACATGCCCCCCAGCTGCGCCACATCGATCGCAAACGCGGGAACGGCGCCTTGGCCGGAAATCGGCGTCGCCTGACTCAAATCGGCGCTTACCTGATTGGCGCCGGCAACCGCTTTAAGGTTTTGTGCCCAAACGCCCGCGTTTACCTGGATGGATCTGGCGATCAGGTCCGTGTAGTCGGCATTGCGGCCATCCAGGCCACTCCCTTGGATCGTTATGCTTCCGCCTTGAACCCGGTAGCCTTCGAGGCTCCCGCCGTTCATGATCGGCGTGCCGGTGGTCAGTGTGGCGCGGTTGGCGTTGATGAAGCCGCAGCCATCGCAGGTTACGCCTGCCGGATTGGCAATCACGACTTGCGCACGCTCCCCGGCAACCTCGACGTAGCCTCGCAATTGGCTGGGATTTAGGGAATTGACTTCGTTCAGGATGACGCGTGCCGCGCCGCCGGCCAACCATGCATTCCCTTGGACCCACCCGCCCATTTCAGTTTTGGTGTTGGTGCGTGCGTTGTTGAGAATTGCGCCTTGGCTGTTGACGTCGAACTGTGTGTAGGTATTCCTGGATACGCCAGCGGCGCTCGGAGTCTGGATATTGACCAACGGCACGCCGTTTGCCGTCGTTCCGATGTTGGGCTGCTGGTTTTTCGGCGCACCTGTGTCGGCGACGATCTGGGCGGTGACGATCCCCGGCCAGGAAACCATGCCGAGGACGCTCCACAGCGCGAAGAGCAATGGTCTGAGCGTTACCCATCGATGCTGACTGCCACCGCCTTCGGAGCACGCTCCGGTCCATGCTCCCTTGGAGGTGGAAGCGACACATTCAGCGACAGCCATCAAGAGACCGCGCGCCTGGTTGAAAACGATTCGGTATAGGTTCTTATTCATGTTGCCCCCTGATGAATTTGCTCAAAGCTGGAAATTGAGAGAAAACCCCGCGGTTGCGCGCTCTGTTTTGAAATGTTCCGGACGTTTTAGCGGCTGCCCGATGAATACGTCGTAGCTGAATCCTCGGTAGCCACCTCGCAGGCCAAGCACGGCCCCGGCAAGCGCTTTTCCGACGAGAAAGTCGCTGGAAGGCCCACCGACCTCCCCGTAGTCGGCGCCAAGATAGAATTCCTGGCCGCTTCCTCCGAGTGCCACCGACAAATCATTGCGAATCAGCCAGCCGCGCTCTGCCGACAATACGGTTTCGCCATCGAACCCGCGCACCGTGTAGCGCCCTCCGATAGCGAAACGATCCTGCGGTACCAATGGCGTTTCGTTCCATTGCCCGCGCCAGGAACCGGTGTAGCGAAGCTTTTGTTCACCGACGGCAAATGGCCAGTTCACTTGGGCATCTGCCGTCACCACGCCTGGTCGCGACGTGCCTTCCCCAAATTTTTCTTCGGGTGCCGGTAGTGATTCCATTGCGCCGGTTCCACGGCGGTAGGCCAGGTTCATATCGAGCGTGACTGAGGACAGAAATTCGCGGTGCCCGACGCCAAGCTCCCAACCCGCCATACGGCGCCGCTGGACCTCGATTTCGGTGTCGTCGATATAGTTGTTCGAGGAACGTGTCCAACCGCGTAGCCAGCTCGTCGTTTTGCGAGTCCCATCCCGGTAGATGAGCCGTGAAAGGCGTACTTCGCTGTTGTTGCTGGTGCCGCTATATACGTAACTCTGATTGATGCCGGCCACCGTCTGGTGATATTGGCTGCTACTCGATGTAAGGCCCAGCGACCAGTATCCAAAGGGGATGGAGTAGTGGATGGTGTGTCCCCGCGTTCCCTTTTCGCCGTTGCTTCCGCCTGCGACGCTCTGATTGACGCTGATATAGAACAGATCGTTCAAGGTCAGGAAATTGTCGTAGGAAAAAGTGACCCCGCCTTGCTGCTTGCCGGTGGCTTTTGATCCTCCGTCGTCGAGGGAAAGGGTCAGACGGAACGGAAAGGCTTGGCGGTATTGGATAACCAGGTCGCTTTCGCCTGGCGTCGCGCCCTCTCCTTCCGCCGGTGCGATCTGAATATCGGCTTCGGCAGTCGGAACGCGTTTGAAATTCTCCAGGCCCTGTTCCATATCCCTGAGATTCAGCAATTCGCCTGGACCAACCGGAATCGCATTCCACTTGGTGCCGCGCTCGCTGCTTCCCTCGGTAAACCGGACCTCCCGCACGCGTCCGGGAATGACAGTCAACCTAAGTGAGCCGCTTTTCAGATCCTGGGGTTCCGCCAGAATCCGGGTCGTAACGAAGCCGCGTTCGACAATGGCGTTCTGCACCCGCTTCATCACGAGATTGATGCCGGCGCCCCCAAGGCACTGTCCGGAGGCGGGGTCGTCCATCGGGTCTGCAGCCTGCAGCGCCCACTGGAATTTTTCCGCATCGTTTCCGTTCAATTCGATCGTGCGGATCGGAAAGCAGGGGGTTTCGTCCTTCGGCAAGCGCTGTAGCAATTCCTCCGTCGGGCGCTCCAGTCGAACCTCCGGCAAAGCCTCCTGCTGTTGACGCAGGGCGCGCTCCCGCTCTTGTTGCCGCAACAGTTCCTGCGCCATCCTATCGCCGACTTCGACCGGTGAAAGGGGCGATGGAGCCTGTGCGAAAGCGGAGGCTGCTGGAAACAGCGCGCAACCGACAGTCAAAAAGACCCCCTGCCACCGTCGGTAGCCCATTTCTTCCCCCCTGAACATCCAAGCCCTTTCTGAACGAAGGCTATCCACCGACATGCTGCGATGCCTATGGCGGCTCCAGATTCGTGGGGCCGGGTAGATAGCAAGGTTCCTGATATTGAAAACCTGAGAAGAAGAGTGGGTTTCCCCCTCGTTTTCTCGTTTGCAAACTTGCGAACGTGCAACTTCTGTCGGCTATCGAGCCGTTTCGTCGGAGGGGGAGGTGGCGTGCGGGGCAGCCGTTCTGAGTGAATAAATGTTGTTTTTTTCGGCCTTGTGCGGGCTATAAAATCAACATTTGTTTGTTTGTAACCTCAGTGGCCTTTTATGTGCTAATAAAGCTTTGTATTTAGCCGGGGTTGATTCTATGCATTATGCGTTGTTTAGTAAATATGCATAAAGTTATACGATGGTTTTGGGGCTTCCTTTGGGGGCGGGAAACGCTCAGTGCTGATGTCTGATGCTGGCGGCGGAGGTCGGGCGGCGGGATGGGCATTGAGGGTGTCCGCTCCCTTGTCGCTCCGGCTGCCGCACCACTGGTGCTGGCGTCGCAGTTCTGGCTTTGTACCGCCTACAGCAGCCCGAACGCTCCCAGCGCCGCGCCGGCGGCGAGCAGCCACAGGAGGTGGATGCGCAGGCGCCAGACGATCAGCGTGCTGAGCGCGGTCAGCAGCCAGAGCCGCCAGTCTTCACGCGGGTTGCCGTGCGCGCTGGCCATCAGCCAGCCGGTGGCCAGCATCAGCGCGATGACGATCGGCGCCAGTCCGAGCTTGAAGGCGCGCACGGCGCGCAGCTGCCGGTTGCGGTGGCCCCAGCGTGCGGCGAAGTAGGAGAGCGTGGTGCTCGGCAGCAGCATGCCGAACATCGCGAGGGCGGCGGCGAACAGGCCGCTGACGGTGCCGCCGGCGTTGATTCCGACGTTCCAGCCGAGCAGCGCGACGAAGAGGACGTTCGGCCCCGGCGCCGCCTGCGCGATGGCGATCGACGCGGTGAACTGGGCGTCGCTCAGCCAGTGCTGGCGGTCGACGAGGTAGCGGTGCATCTCCGGCGCCGTACTGATCGCGCCGCCGACCGAGAGCAGCGACAGCGATAGGTAGTGCGCGAAGAACTGCAGCCAGTCGCTCCAGTGCAGGGCGAGCGTGGCGGTGCCGCTCATGGCTTGAGCTTCCGGTAGGCGAGGACGCAGGCCAGCCCGCCGAGGGTCGGCAGCACGTAGGCCAGCGGCCAGCGCAGCAGGGCGATGCCGGCGAAGGTGACGAGGCCGAAGGCGAGCGCCAGCGGGATGCCGAGCGGGTTGGCCTTGAGCGTGACGAGCAGCTTCAGCCCGCTGGCGAGGATCAGTCCGGCGGCGACCGCGCCGATGCCGCGCAGGGCGCCCGCGACCTGCGGGTGGCCGGCGTATTGCGTGTAGAGCAGGGCCAGCAGCAGCACGACCAGGGTCGGTGCGACGAGCATGCCGGCCAGCGCGCTCAGGGCGCCGCGCAGGCCGAAGTAGCGCCCGCCGATCATCAGCGCGAGGTTGACGACGTTGGGCCCGGGCATGATCTGGGCGACCGCCCATTCCTCGACGAACTCTTCGCGGGTCAGCCAGCGCTTCTTCTCGACCAGTTCGTGCTGGACGATGGCGAGCACGCCGCCGAAGCCCTGCAGGGCGAGCGTCGAGAACGAGAGGAAGAGGTCGCGCGGGGATTCAGGCTGCGGGTGCTGGCTGGCGGCGGGGGCGGGCATCGGAGGACGGGAGCGTGGCGGCGAGGACGGCAATCGTCTCCGGGAGGCGGGCGGCTTGGCAAGCGGATTTTTTCAACGCGGCGGCGCGCGCCGTCCGCCGCCGTCCCGACACCCGCCGCCCGCCTCCGCTCAGGCGACGCCGCGGAAGCGCGCGACGATGGCGTGCAGCGCGTTGGCGGTCTGCCCGAGTTCCTCGGCGACCGTCCATGCCTGGCGCGCGGCGTGCGTGTTCTCGTCGATCAGCACCGAGATCTGCTCCATGTTGGCCGCCACGCTCTCGGTGGCGACCGATTGCTGGCGCGCTGCGCTGGCGATGCTCTGCGCCATTTCCGTCACGTGGTCGCTGTTGGCGGTGATCTGCTCGAAGCTGGCGCCGCTCGCCTTCATCATGCCGATGCCTTCCTCGACCTCGCGCACGGCCCTTTCCATCGAGGCCACCGCGTCGCCGGTGGTTCTCTGGATCTGCGCCACGGTTTGCGAGATGTCGGCGGTGCTGGCAGAGGTGCGCTCGGCGAGTTTCCTCACCTCGTCGGCGACGACGGCGAAGCCGCGCCCCTGCTCGCCGGCGCGCGCCGCCTCGATGGCGGCGTTGAGCGCGAGCAGATTGGTCTGTTCGGCGATCTCCTTGATCGTCCGCGTGACCTCGCCGATGCGCTGGATCTCCAGGCTGAGTTCGGTGATCGTTCCGCTCGACGCCTGCACGGCGTCGACGACGCGCCCGGTGGCGGCGATGCTCTGCTCCATCCGGACGACGCTGCCGCGCACGATGCCCTGCGCCGAGAGGGCCGCGCTCGCGGTGTCCTCGGCGTTGGCGGCGACTTCGCAGACCGACTGGCTGACTTCCTCCATGGCCGCCGCGATTTCCTGGGCGCGGGCGTTCTGCGTTTCCGAATGCTCGACCACCTGGCGCATGCCGGCACCCAGGTTGGCCGCGCCGGCATTGACGCCGGACGAGGCCGCCGCGATGTCGCCGATCACGCGCTTGAGGCGCGTCTGCATCTCGGCGAGCGCCGCCAGCACGCGCCCGATCTCGTCGCGTCCGGGAATCGCGATCGCTTCTCCGAGTTCGCCGTCGGCGATCCGTTCGAAGTGGCCGACCGCGCGGCCGAGCGGCTGCGTGATCGAGCGGATGAGGAGGGCGCCGGCGAGCAGGGCGATCAGGATGCCGAGCGCCGTGCCGCCGATGCTCGCGTTGCGGATCGAGACGTAGCGCGCTTCCGCCGCCGCGTAGTCGCGGCGCGCGATTTCCAGCGTTTTCTGCAGCAGCGCGTCGGCGCTCGCCGCCGCTTCCGCGTACAGCGGATTGACCTTGCTCAGGAGCAGAAGGTTGGCGCTTTCGTAGTCGCCGGCGAGCAATGCCTCGCGGCTGGCTTTCAGGCCCTCCTCGACGTAGCGCCCGCGCGCCGCGGCGTAGCGGTCGGCGAGCGCCTGCTCCTCGGGCGTCAGCGAGCGTTTCCGGTATTCCGCGACGATGGCGGTGATCTCGTCGCGGTTGGCGGCGATGGCGTCGGTATGCAGCGCGATGGGATGCTCGTGCATCTTGACGAAGGGGCTGCCCGGCTGGTGCTGCAGGGCGAGCATCACCTGCGCCCGGTTGTCGTTCATGAGCAGCATGATGCGGCCGATCATCTGCGTCGGTTCCAGGCGGTTGCGGTAGTTTTCCTCAAGCGCCCGGTTGGCGAGCGTGATGCCGAGCAGGCCCGTGGCGCCGACGGCGAGCGTGAGCAGCGCCATCAGGCCGACGATCGCGAACAGACGCAGTCTGATACTGACGTTTTGCATTGAAGTTCCCCATTGCCTTTGGCGGCCGCTGCGAGGCGCGGCCGTCCGCGGTGTTTGTTTTTGTAATGGGGCGCTACCTGGACGGTCTCGCGTCGGAGCGCGCGGTTTTTCCGCCGCATAGTGCGCTGGGCAACCGCTCCGGAGCGGACAGGCGCGTGCGCCTCCCTTTTCTGGCGGTTCCACAGTCATGAGGCGTCGGTGCCCGACAGACCGGAACTTTGTGCCCCGACCTTTCGGCGCGGGTTACCCTGTTCAGATGCGTGCGCATTCTAGTGATTTGCGCCGCAGGGGCTATGATCCGGGTCGTGGATGTTCCGCGCGTAGTGTGCTGGCATATTCCAAATGGATCGTCCGGCGAGGGCCAGCGTTCCGGCGTCGCGCGGCGGGCGGTCTTCATCGCCCTTTGCCCCGAGTTGTCCCGGCGTATATTTCGTGGAGCGCGCTGCGGCGCAAGCTCCGGGATTTCCCCGGCGCGCCGCCGCCGGCGACGGATGGCGGGCAAGATGCGCGGCGACGCGGATGCGGCACTCCCGCCGCAATTCCGTGGGCGCGCCTGAGCGGACGTATCGCAGCGCTTGGCGCTGCATCGCTCGGCGGCCGCCGCGTCCATGAAGGGCGTGCCGACACCCCCGGGCGTGTCGCGTGACTACGGCAAAAAGACGACGAACATGAATGCAGAAGCGGGCGACAGGCGCTGGCACCATCTGCCGCTGGCCGAACTGGCGCGGCGGCTGGGGCTCGACGGTACGGAGCGGGGGGCGCAGGCCGGCGCGGGAGAGGGCGCGGAGGGGGGCGCAGAAGGGGGCGCAGAAGGGGGCGCCGGGGATGCGCCGCCGGCGGAGCGGCGCCACGCGGAGGACGCCCCGGAAACCTCCCTGGAAAGCGTGCTGGAGCGCGGCCTGTCGGACGCCGACGCCGACGCGCGGCGCGCGCGCTACGGGGCGAACCGCATCACGCCGAAGGCCGGCAAGGGGCCGCTGCTGCGTTTCCTGCTCCAGTTCGCGCAGCCGCTGGTGCTCGTCCTCCTGCTCGCCGGCGCGGTCACCGCGCTGCTCGGCGAATGGGTGGACGCCGGCGTCATTTTCGGCGTCACGCTGATCAACGCGGTCTTCGGCTTCGTCCAGGAAGGGCGCGCCGAGCGCGCGCTGGGGGCGCTTGCGCGCTCGCTGACGAGCGAGGTCACGGCGCTGCGCGGCGGCGCCCGTCGGCGCCTGCCGTCCACCGCGCTGGTGCCGGGCGACGTCGTGCTGCTCGCCGCCGGCGACAAGGTGCCGGCCGACCTGCGCCTGCTGCGCGCACGCGAACTGCGCAGCGTCGAGGCGGCGCTCACCGGCGAATCGACGCCGGTCGCCAAGCGGGCCGCGACGCTGCCGCCCGATACGCCGCTCGCCGAGCGCGTCAATCTGGCCTACGCCGGCACCGTCGTGGTCGGCGGCGCCGGCTGCGGGATCGTCGTGGCGACCGGCGACGCCACCGAAACCGGCCACATCTCGCGCCTGATCGCCGCGGCGCCCGACCTCGCGACGCCGCTCACGCGCCAGATGGCGGCGTTCAGCAACTGGCTTCTGCTCGTCATCGGCGGCATTGCGCTGTTCGCCTTCGCGGTCGGGCTGTGGCGCGGCGAGCCGGCCTTCGACATGTTCATGGCCGCCGTCGCGCTCGCCGTCGGCGCGATTCCCGAGGGGCTGCCGGCGGCGCTGACGATCACGCTGGCGATCGGCGTCGCGCGCATGGCCAAACGGCGCGCCATCATCCGCAAGCTGCCGGCGGTCGAAACGCTGGGCAGCACGACGGTGATCTGCTCGGACAAGACCGGCACGCTGACCGAGAACCAGATGACGGTGCGCGCGATCTGCGCCGGCGGCGCGTGCCACGCGGTGAGCGGCAGCGGCTACGCGCCGGTCGGCGAAATCGCGGCCGGTGCCGCGCCCGGAGCGTCGTGCGAATCGGGTGATTCGGGCGAACCCCGTGCATTCGCCGATCCCGCCGCCGCCGGCTCCCCGGCCGCGTCGGCGGCGGTCGTCGGCGCGCTGCGCGAATGCCTGCTCGCCGGAGCGCTGTGCAACGACGCCGGCCTGCGCCGCGCCGGACGGCACTGGGAGATCGCCGGCGATCCGACCGAGGGCGCGCTGCTCGTCGCGGCGCGCAAGGGCGGGCTCGACGAGGCGGCGCTGCAGCAGCGTTACCCGCGCCGCGATGAAGTCCCCTTCGCTTCGGCGCGCCAGTACATGGCGACGCTGCACGAGATCGACGGCGTCCGCGTCGCCTACGTCAAGGGCGCGCTCGAACAGATTCTGGCGCGCGCGACGGCGCGGCTCGACGCCGCCGGCGTGGCGCAGCCGCTCGACGCTTCGGCCGTGGCCGGAATCGAGGCCGAGGCCGAAGCGCTGGCCGCGCAAGGGCTGCGCGTGCTGGCGCTGGCGCGCCGGGTCGGCGTGCCGGCCGGCGCGCTGGAAAACACGCTGGAGAACGCGCTGGAGAACGCGCTGGCGGCGGCGCCCGGCGCGGCCGGCGGCGGGCTGGAGTTCATCGGCCTCGTCGGCATGATCGATCCGCCGCGGCCGCAGGCGGTTGCCGCCGTCCGCACCTGCCACGCGGCCGGCATCGCGGTGAAGATGATCACCGGCGACCACGCCGCGACGGCGCTCGCCATCGCCCGCCAGCTAGGCATCGCCGGTCCCGGCGACGCGGTGCTTGGCGGGCGCGAGCTGGCGGCGCTCGACGACGACGCGCTGCGCGGCGTGGCGCGCACGGTGAAGGTCTTCGCGCGCGTCGAGCCCGAGCAGAAGCTGCGCCTCGTGCGCGCGCTGCAGGCCGACGGCGAAGTGGTGGCAATGACCGGCGACGGCGTGAACGACGCACCGGCGCTCAAGCAGGCCGACATCGGCATCGCCATGGGACTGGCCGGCACCGAGGTGGCGAAGGAGGCGGCCGACATGGTGCTCACCGACGACGATTTCGCCGCCATCGAGGCGGCCGTCGAGGAAGGGCGCGGCGTCTACGACAACCTCGTGAAGTTCGTCACGTGGACGCTGCCGACCAATTTCGGCGAGGGCCTGCTCATCCTTGCCGCCATCGTCGCCGGCGCCACGCTGCCGATCACGCCGCTGCAGATTCTGTGGATCAACATGACGACCGCCGTCTGCCTCGGGCTGATGCTGGCCTTCGAGCCGATCGAGCGCGACGTCATGCGCCGCGCGCCGCGCCCGCCCGGCGCCGCGATCCTCGACGGCGCGCTGCTCTGGCGCATCGCGCTGGTCGGCCTGCTGCTGCTCGGCGGCGCCTACGGGCTGTTCCTGCGCGAGCTGGCGCTCGGCAGTTCGCTGCCCGAGGCGCGCACCGTGGCGGTCAACGTCTTCGTCGTCGTCGAGGCCTTCTACCTGTTCAACTGCCGCTCGCTGACGCGGCCGGTCTGGACGCTCGGCCTCTTCTCGAACCGCATGCTGTGGGGCGGGCTGGCGGCGATGGCCGCGCTGCAGCTGCTGCTGACCTACGTGCCGCTGCTGAACCGCCTGTTCGCCACGGCGCCGATCGGCGCGCGCCCGTGGCTGGAGATTTTCGCCGTCGGCCTGCTCGCGCTGCTGGTCGTCGGCGCGGAAAAGCACATCCGCTCCCGGCGGCGGAGGCGCGGCGCGGCATAAATGCGGCGCGACGACGCCCCGGCGCGCGCGGGCGCCCCGGCGGACTGGTAAAATTCGCTGCCCCGCCGCGCGCGCCGGGGCGCCGCCTCCGTCACCTTCCGCGATCCGGACTCCCGATGCACAGCACGCTTCAGTCCCTGCTCCTCCTCCTGGGCGCCACCGTCTTCGCGGTGGCGCTGGCGCGCCAGCTGCGCCTGCCGACCATGCTCGCCTACCTCGTCGTCGGCATGGCGGTCGGTCCGCACGGCGCCGCCTTCTTCGCCGAAAGCGAGGAAGTGACGGGCTTCGCCGAGTTCGGCGTGGTCTTCCTGATGTTTTCGATCGGCCTCGAATTCAGCCTTGCGCGCCTCAAGGCGATGCGCCGCCTGGTCTTCGGCTTCGGCGCCGCGCAGGTGCTGTTCACACTGCTCGGCACGATGGCGGTGACCATCTTCTACTACGGGCAGGACTGGCGCGTCGGCTTCGCCATCGGCGCTGCCTGCGCGCTGTCGTCGACCGCCATCGTCAGCAAGCTGCTCGCCGAGCGCCTCGAACTGCATTCGCTGCCCGGCCGCCAGACGATGGCCGTGCTGCTTTTCCAGGATCTGGCCGTGGTGCCTTTCCTGATCGTCCTGCCGGCGCTCGCGCGCAATCCGGACGACCTGCTGCCGACGCTTTCGCTGGCCGCCGCGCAGGCGGCGCTGGTGCTCGCGGTGATGGTCGTCTTCGGGCAGCGCCTGATGCGCCGCTGGTTCGATACGGTGGCCCGGCGCAAGTCGGCCGAGCTGTTCATGCTCAACGTGCTGCTGATCGTCATCGGCCTCTCCTGGATCACCTCGGCGGCCGGCCTGTCGCTCGCGCTCGGCGCCTTCATCGGCGGCATGCTGATCTCGGAGACGCCGTACCGGCATCAGGTCGAGGCCGACATCCGGCCCTTCCGCGACGTGCTGCTCGGGCTCTTCTTCGTCACCATCGGCATGCTGCTCGACGTCGGCTACGTCGCCCGCCACCTGCTCTGGGTGCTGCTTGCGCTGGCTTTCCTGGTGATCGCCAAGGGCGCCGTGGTGATGCTGCTGACGCGCGTCCTGCGCAACACCGTCGAGGTCGGCCTGCAGACCTCGGCGCAGCTCGCGCAGGCCGGCGAGTTCGGCCTCGTGCTGATCGCGCTGGCCAACACCGGCCGCCTGATCCCGCCCGACGTCTATCAGGTGACGATGGCCGCCATGCTGCTCTCGATGTTCGTCGCGCCCTTCCTGATCGCACGCGTGTCCAGCCTGGGGCGCGGCCTGTCGGCCGGCGAGTTCGCGCACCGCACCGAGGTCATCCACGACATCGCGGTGCGCAGCATGAACGCCAGCGCCCACGTCATCCTCTGCGGCTTCGGGCGCACCGGGCAGACGCTGGCGCGCTTCCTAGAACGCGAGGGCATCTCCTTCATCGCGCTCGACATCGACACGGCGCGCATCCGCCAGGCGCAGGAAGCCGGCGAGAACGTCGTGTTCGGCAACGCCGACCGGCGCGAGGTGCTGACGGCGGCCGGCATCGAGCGCGCGCGCGCGGTCGTCATCACCTACGCCGACCAGGCGGCCGCCGAGAAGGCGCTCGCCGCGCTGCAGGCGCTGCGCCCCGGCCTGCCGGTCATCGTGCGCGCGCAGGACGACACGCAGATCGAACGCATGAAGGCGCTCGGCGCCAGCGAGGTGGTGCCCGAGGTGCTCGAAGGCAGCCTGATGCTCGCGGCGCAGACGCTGACCCAGCTCGGCGTGCCGATTGAGCGCGCGCTCGAACAGGTGCGCAACATCCGCGCCGAGCGCTACGCCTCGCTGCGCGCCTTCTACCGCGGCGAAAGCGACCGCCTGCAGCGCCTCGCCGAGGAAAAGCTGGCGCTGGTCATCGAGCCGCAGGCCTGGGCCATCGGCCGCACGCTCGGCGAACTGGCGCTGGCCGGGCGCGGCGTCGTCGTCGAGGCGCTCCGCCGGCGCGGCGTGCGCGCCGAAAGCCCCGACCCGGATACCGTCGTGCAGGCCGACGACGTGCTCATCCTGGTCGGCGCGCGCGAAAACCTGTCCGTGGTCGAGAGCCTGCTGCTCGCCGGCACGGAATGAACCGCTCCACCGTTGCCGTTCCTGAAAGGGGAAATCTCATGAAAATGCTTCGTCCATCGCTTCGCTCGATTTTCTTCGCCGCCGCCCTGGCCTGCGCCGGCAGCGCGCTCGCCAACGCTTCCAATTCGCCGGACGACATCGCGCAGCGCCTGACCGCGCTGTCGCTGGCGGGGACGCCCGAGCCGGCGGCCGGCGATCCGCGCGTGCTGGAAACGCGCAAGCTGCTCGACAAGGCCGTCAAGCAGACGCGCGAGGAACCGCTCGCGGTGGCCGCGGCCTGCCAGCGCTACGTCGGGCATCTGCACGATTCGGCGCAGATCCGCGCGACGCCGCTCGAACTGCTCGCGGCGCTGGTCGCGCACGGCAAGGCCGGGCAGCCGATGAGCGATACGCTGCAGTCCTACGTCGCGGCGCGCAAGGCGGCGCCCGGCCGCACGCACGGCGAGGCGATGACCGCGCTCGCCGCCCGCCGCTAGGCACGGCAGGAGGCCGCTCGCTCGCGGGTGGCCGCGAGCGGCCGGAACTCCTCCCGCCGCCCGGGCGGGGCGCCCTTCCTCAGCTCATCTCGACGCGGTTGCGGCCGCCGCCCTTGGCGCGGTAGAGCGCCACGTCGGCGCGCGCCAGGATGCCGTCGGGCGACGGATCGACGCTGTCGAATTCGGCGGCACCGATGCTCACGGTCAGGCGGATTTCCCCCTTCTCGCTGCATGCCGGCGTTTCCGCCACCTGCTCGCGCAGGCGCTCGGCGAATTCGATGGCGCCGACGAGCGGAGTGCCCGGCAGCAGGATGCCGAACTCCTCGCCGCCGAGCCGGCCGAACAGGTCGATGCGCCGCAGGTTCTGCTGCGTCAGCTCGGCGAAATGGCGCAGGACGCTGTCACCGACGGCGTGCCCGTAGGCGTCGTTCACCTGCTTGAAGTGGTCGATGTCGAGCATCAGCAGCGTCGCCGGTTGCCCGAAGCGCTTGATGCGCTGCAGTTCCATGCTGAGCTGATCAAGGAAGCGGCGGCGGTTGGCGATGCCGGTCAGCGGGTCGGTGGTCGCCAGGCGGATCAGTTCGCGCTCCATCTCCTTGCGTCGGCCGATGTCCTGGAAGACGACCTCGGCGCCGGCGATGCGCGCGTTTTCGAACATCGCCGTGACGGTGATCTGGACCGGGATGAGGCGCCCGTCGCGCCGCGTGTAGACGTCCTCGACGCGGCGCCGCAGGCCGTCCTGCAGGGTCAGCTTGAGCGGGCATTCCTCGGGCAGATAGGGCGAGCCGTCGTTGTGCTGGTGGTGGAAGAGGCTGTGCGTGTCCATACCGAGCACCTCTTCCCGCCGCTCGAAACCGAGCATGGCGAGCGCCGCCGGGTTGATGAAGGTGCAGCGCCCCTGCGTGTCGATGCCGAAAATTCCCTCGCCCGCCGAGTCGAGCAGCAGCTCGTAGCGCTGCAGCAGGCGCTCGTTCTCGGCGCGCGCGGCGTTCGCTTCGTTGCCCAGCTTGCGCGTGCGCCTCTGGTACAGCGCAAGCCCGGCGACGTTGCCCGCGGCGAGGAGCAGGAAGAGTCCGCAGAGAACGGCCACGTTCTTGCGCCAGGGCGCGTAGATCGCGTCGATGTCGCGGCTGATGGCGATGACGATGGGCTTGTCCATGGTGACGCCGGGCAGGCGCACGGTCTGCTGGACCAGCATGCGCCGTTCGCCGGTCAGCGCCATCGGGCCGGAAAAGATCGTGACGTCCTCGCCGCTCGCCAGGTGGCGCTCGAACATCGAGCCGGGCCGGTTGAGGTTGGTGCCGCGCGTCGCCGTCACGGCCGGCTGGTTGATGAAGAGGAGTCCGTCGCCGTGCACCACCGAGGCGCGGAAGTCCGGCGCGTAGCTGACCGAGGTGAGCAGGGTCCGGAAGTATTCGGGGTCGAGCGTCGCGGTGACGATGCCCGTGAAGCGGCCCTGCGCGTCGGCGGTGCCGACCACCATCAGCATCGCCCAGACGCCGAGCGAGGTGTGGAAGGGCGGCGCAAGATGCAGCATCCGCGGATCGTTGGCGTCCCGCGCGACGGTGAAATACGGGCGGTGGCCGAGGTTCTTGCCGAGCAGTTCGTCGCGGTTGGCGGCCAGAACCTTGCCGCCGGCGTCGATGATCGCCAGCGTGCGCACGCCGGGCATCGCCTCTTCCAGCGTCTTCAGGTGCAGGCTGGCGTCCGGCGACATGGCGTCGCCCTTGCGCCAGCGCTGCAGGTCGGCGCGGATGCGCAGCAATGCATGGTGGCTGGCCAGCATCTGGCTGCTCAGATTCATTTCGACCGTGCGCGCCTGCGTGGTCAGGCGCTCGCGTTCGCGCGTCGTCACGTCGTTGCGGTTGAGATACAGCCAGTAGGCCGAAGCGCTGCCGATCAGCAGCAGCAACAGGATGAGCGTCCGCCACTGCAGGGCGAAAGCGCGGTCGGTACGGTCGGCGGGCATGATCCGATCCTCGGGGCTGGGGAGGCCTCCACTGCTTCTTCAGCGTAGAGGCATATTCATATCGTCATATGACCATTGTCACATGAGGGCGTTGCCGGAAACAGGCATTTTTTTGCAATACGGGGGCGATGACGGGCGTTTCCGGGTGGATTTCCATACCGATACGTATGTTAGGATGCGTAATCGACAGCCGGAATCCATAACTCGAATGAATGCCCTGCAAGCCCGTCACAACCGTCGCCGCACGCTGGCCCTCGCGGTCGTCGCCGCCGCCTACGTGCTCTCCTTCTTCCAGCGCTTCGCGCCGGCCGGCATCGCGCAGGATCTGGTGGCCGCCTTCAACAGCACGGCGTCCTCGCTCGGCGTGCTGGCCGCCACCTATTTTTACGTCTACACCGTGATGCAGATTCCGACCGGCATCCTCGTCGACACGCTCGGGCCGCGCCGCATCCTGCTGCTCGGCGGCATCGTCGGCGGCGGCGGCAGCCTGCTCTTCGGCATGGCGCCCAGCCTCGAAGTCGCGCTGGTCGGGCGCACGCTGATCGGCCTCGGCGTCTCGGTGACCTTCATCGCCATGCTCAAGATCATCGCCGTGTGGTTCGAGGAGCGCCGCTTCGCGACGCTGGTCGGCCTCTCGATGCTGATCGGCAATCTCGGCTCGGTGCTGGCCGGCGCGCCGCTCTCCTGGCTGGCGCAGACGACCGGCTGGCGCGGCGTCTTCGTCGGCGTCGCCGGCGTCTCGCTGCTGCTCGGCGTCGGCTGCTGGCTGCTCGTGCGCGACCGCCCCGAGAGCGCCGGCGCGCCGGCGGAGAAGCCGCGCTTCGACCGCACCGTGGTGATCGCCGGCCTGCTCTCGGTGATCCGCAACCGCGACACCTGGCCGGCCGCGGTCGTCAATTTCGGCATCGCCGGCAGCTTCTTCGCCTTCGCCGGCCTGTGGGCGACGCCCTTCCTGACGCAGGCGCACGGCATGGCGCGCGCCGTCGCGGCCAACCACGTCAGCCTCTACTTCGCCGCCTTCGCGGTCGGCTGCGTGCTGATCGGCTCGCTCTCCGACCGCCTCGGCAAGCGCAAGCCGGTGCTCGTCGCGAGCAGCCATGTCTTCGTCCTGATCTGGCTCGTCCTGCTCTCCGGCATGGCATTGCCGCCGGCCGCGAGCTATGCGCTGTTCGCGCTGATGGGCCTGAGCACCGCCAGCTTCACGCTGACCTGGGCATGCGCCAAGGAGGTCAACCCGCCGCTGCTTTCCGGCATGTCGACCAGCGTCACCAACATGGGCGGCTTCCTCGCCGGCGCGCTCCTGCAGCCGGCGGTCGGCTGGGTGATGGACTGGCGCTGGGCGGGCGGCCTGACCGACAGCGGCGCGCGCCTCTACGCGCCCGGCGACTACCGCACCGGCCTGCTCCTGCTCGCCGTTTCGGCGGCGCTCGGCGCGCTGGCGTCGTGGCGCATTCGCGAAACCGGTTGCCGCAACATCTGGCGGGCGCCCGCCTGAGCGCCGCCGGCCGGGCGATGCGCCGCCCGGGAACGGCCATGCACGGCCGGCGCCGGAAGTTCGCTCGCCGCCGCAGCCCATCCCCGCCGGCCTTGCCGGCATCCCCGTCTGCCGCGCCGGCATTCGCGCCGGGCGGGGCGGGCGCCTCCGGCGGGCCGTCCGCCTTGTGCTCGGCCGCCGTTTTTAAGATGATGGCGCGTCCCCGGCTCCGCGTGTCCCGTCCATGAAGGCTGCCGCCAAATCCGCGTTGTCTCCCGCCTTGCGCAAGCTCCCGCTGCGCGCCTGGCTGCTCGCCGGCGCCGCCTTCCTGTTCGCGCTGCTGCTGTGCGGCGCGCTGATCGCGGCCGACGAGCGCATGCGCCATCAGGAGCGCACGCGCGTGGTGACCGAGGTGGCCAACCTGAACGCGCGCGAGATCGGCGACCGCCTGGAGCGCGCGCTGTCCGCCTCCTTCGCGCTGACCGCCGTGCTGCGCCAGGGCGGCGGCCAGGTCGACCGCTTCGAGACGCTGGCCCGCGAGATGATCAACACCTACGGCGGCATCGCCGCGCTGCAGCTGGCCCCCGGCGGGGTGATCGAGAAGATCGTGCCGCTCGCCGGCAACGAGCGCGCGCTCGGCTTCAATCCGCTGCTCGACCCGGTGCAGGGCTTCGAGGCGCAGCGCGCCATCGACACCCGCCGGCTGACGCTGGCCGGGCCGTTCGAACTGGTGCAGGGCGGTTTCGGCGTGGTCGGCCGCTACCCGGTCTTCCTGCCCGACAAGCGCGGCGACGAGCGCTTCTGGGGGCTGGTGCAGGTCATCGTGCGCATCCCGGACCTGCTCGCCGTGACCAGCCTCGGGCAGATGGAGGCCGCCGGCTACCGCTACACGCTGTGGCGCATCGACCCGGCGACCGGCGAGCGCGTCGTCTTCGCCCGCACCTCGGACGAGCCTTTGCGCGCGCCGGTCGACGCGGTGATCCGCGTGCCCGAGGGGCGCTGGGCGCTGTCCGTCGAGGACAGCGGCACCGGCACCTCGGCGCCGGTTCTCGCCGGCGAGGGGCTGGTGGCGCTGCTGCTCAGCCTGCTGGTCGCCGGCGCCACGCTGATGCTGCTGCGCGAGCCGCTGCTCCTGCAGCGCGAGATCGACGAGCGGCGCGCCGTGCAGGAGGAAATGCAGCGCGCCGCCGAGCGCCTGCGCCAGATCATCAATACGATGGACAGCGGCATCGTGCTGTGGGACAGCGAGCAGCGGCTGGTGGCCTGGAACGAAGCCTTCGAGCGCATTTTCGCCGACGTGCGGCACGCCCTGCAGCCGGGCATGCCGCGCCGGACGCTGGTCATGATGCTGCGCGCCGCCGGCGACATGACGGAGGACGCGACGGCCGCGGCCAACGACTGGGACGCGCTCGGCGCCTGGGACCGGCTCCTGCCGGACGGCCGCGTGATCGCGGTGCAGCGCATGGCGACTTCCGACGGCG
This sequence comes from Candidatus Accumulibacter sp. 66-26, assembly GCA_001897745.1. GTDB lineage: Bacteria > Pseudomonadota > Gammaproteobacteria > Burkholderiales > Rhodocyclaceae > 66-26. The sequence goes on along the minus strand of MKUH01000029.1, from coordinate 24,407 downwards.
GGCGCCTGACGCTGCACACCGACGTGACCGCCGTGCGGCGCGCCAACGAAGTGCTGGCGCGCAACGACCGCATGGCCTCGCTCGGCCGGCTGGTGGCCGGCATCGCGCACGAGATCAACACGCCGATCGGCAACGCCCTGATGGTCGCGACCTCGGTGCAGCAGCGCATCGACGAGATGGCGGCGGCGGTGGCCGACGGCGCGCTGCGCCGCTCGACGCTCGACGGTTTCCTGCGCATGGTGCGCGAGTCGGACGAAATCCTCGTGCGCAACCTCGGGCGCGCCGCCGAGCTGATCCAGCACTTCAAGCAGGTCGCCGTCGACCAGACGAGCGACCGGCGGCGGACCTTCGACCTCGCCACCGTGCTCGACGAAGTCGTCGCCACCCTGATGCCGCGCCTCAAGCGCTCGACGCACGCGCTGCACCTCGCGCTCGCGCCGGACCTGACGATGGACAGCTATCCCGGCGCGCTCGGGCAGATCGTCACCAACCTGATCGAGAACAGCCTGCTGCACGCCTTTCCCGAGCGCAGCGACGGCAGCATGCGCCTCGTCGCGCGCGCGCTCGACGAAACCTATGTCGAAATCCTCTACAGCGACGACGGCGTCGGCATTCCGGCCGCCGACCGTTCGCGCGTGTTCGATCCCTTCTTCACGACGCGCATGGGGCAGGGCGGCTCGGGTCTGGGGCTGAGCATCGTGCTCAATCTGGTGCGCGATCTGCTCGGCGGCGACCTCGACCTGTCCGCCGGCGAGCCGCGGGGAACGACCTTCCGCCTGCGCCTGCCGCGCGTCGCGCCGCAGAAGGAAGGCGCGCCGCCGGGCTAGACGCAGGCCGGCGCTTGGCCGGTGTGCGCTGCCGGCAGCAATCCGAACGCCGTTTCATCCGTCCGGACAGGGTCGGCCAGCGCCGCCACCGGGCCGATGATGATGATGGCCGGGCTGCGCAGCTTCTCGCGCTGGACCGTGGCGTTCAGGGCGGACAGGGCGCAGCGGACGCTGCGTTGCGGCGGCAGCGTCGCTGAGACGACCACGACGGCGGGCGTGTCCGGGTCCATCCCGGCGCGCAGCAGGCCATCGGCCACCCGCTCGACGCAGGCGACGCCCATGTAGATGACCAGGGTCGTCCCGCCGCCGGCCAGCGCGGCCCAGTCGCGGGCCTCGCGATCGGCAGATCCGGCCTGAGTCCGGGCGGTGACGAAGGTCACGCCATGGCAGCAGGCGCGGTCCGTCAGCGGGATACCGGCGCCGGTGGCGGCGGCCAGGCCGGCGGTCAGGCCGTTCACGACCTCGACCTCGATGCCGTGCGCGCGCAGATAGCGCAGTTCCTCGTGGCCGCGGCCGAAAATCAGCGGGTCGCCGCCTTTCAGGCGGACCACGGTTTCGCCTTCCAGCGCCGCCTGCATCATCGTCCGGTGAATCGCATCTTGCTTCGTGGAAAGGCGGCCGCCCCGCTTGCCGACGTGCCGGACCACGGCTCGGGGCGGTGCGAAGTCGAGGATGGCCGGATTTACCAGATCGTCGACCAGCACCAGGCTGGCCGCCCTGAGCACGCGGACGGCCTTGAGCGTCAGCAGTTCCGGGTCGCCGGGGCCGGCGCCGACCAGCCACACTTTGCCGGGTGTGCGCATGATGTGTTCTTCCTTTGTCTGCAACGGGGCAGGCGGATATGTCGTGAAAAAACCGCCGCGACCGCAGCCCTGAGGCGGCGGTCGCGGCGTAAAACAGCGCGGGTCAGTTCGCGCCGGAGAGGGACGAGAAGTAATCGGCCAGTTGCTCGATCGCCGCATCGTCGAGCGGTTCGGCCATCGGGGCCATGGTTTCGTTGACGCGCTCCTTGCTGCGGAATTCGCGCAATTGCTTGGCCAGATAGGCTTTTTTCTGGCCGGCGAGGTTGGGGTAGAGGTCGACGCTGCTGACGCCGTCCATGCCGTGACAGCTGGCGCACAGCGGCAGCAGCGCCTGGGCTTTGTCGCCGGTGGCGAGGGCGGCCGGCGCGTTGAGGGCGGCGGCCAGCGCCAGCCAGCCTGCGGAATAGCGAAGAGTCTTCATGATGTCGATGGGCTTTCGGTCTCTGGCGTTAGAACGGACGGGTTTCGGGCAGGCCGACGGTCAGCCACTTGGTCCGGGCGCGGGAAAAGATTCCGGCCGGGCTTTCCATCTTCTGTTCGGCGACCTGCTTCAGCGTGTGGCTGTCGTAGATGCGCACGCGGTCGCCGTAGTAGCCGGCGCTGACGTAGAGGAAATTGCCGTCGCGGTTGTACTCGGGGAAGAAGGCGTGGCCGCCGACCTCCAGCGTCTTCGCCACTTCCAGCGTGTTCTTGTCGATCATCTGAATTTGCGAGGCGCGGCGATCCTTGCTGACGATGTCGACCGCGACGTAGGGCGCGTTCGGGTGCGCCGCCGGCGACTCGGTCGGACCGGCGACCTTGATGTTCTTGACCAGCGAGAAGTCCTTCATGTCCCAGACGCTGACCACGTCGCCCAGCGCGCACGAGCCGATGTTGGTGCCGAACGCCAGCTCCCGCTTCCCGACCTGGATGATGGCGCCGGAACCGAGGTGCGGCTGGCAGCCGACCGGGATGTCGCGGACCACCTTGTCGTCCTTCAGGTCGATGGCGATCACCTTGTTGTCGTCGTAGGCGGCGACCATCGAATAGCGGCCGTCGGACGAGAGGAAGGTGTCGTGCAGCACGCGCCCGACCTTGTCGAGCTTGGTGACCGGCATGCCCGGACGGTCCGGGTCGACGATCCAGACCTGTCCCGCCTGGCGCAGCGAGATGGCGAACTTGTTGTTGATCCGGCTGCCGATGATCGGGCCGCTCGCCGATTTGACGGTCTTGCCTTCGTGGTTCTCGCCCTCCAGGCTCAGGTATTTGACCGGTTCGAGCGTGTCGGCCTTGAGGATCACGACGCTGTTCGGCACGAAGGAACCGGCCGCCAGCCACTTGCCGTCGCTGGAAATGGCGATGCTCGGCCCGGTCAGGCCGACCTTGATCTTGCGCACGACCTTCAGCGTGTACAGGTCGATCTTGAGCACTTCGCCCATGTCGGTCTTGAGCCAGGCCCAGCGTTCGTCGACCGGGCTGTAATCGACGATGTGCGGCGCGTCGACGACGATTTCGCCGACCACCTTGTTGCGCTTGCCGTCGAAGAACACCAGCTTCGAGCCTTCTGTGCCGCGGGCCTTGCCGTAGCGGCCGCGCGCCACCACGGTGATCAGGTCGTAGACGCTGTCGATGGCGTAGGTCGGCTTGCTCGGGAGATTCTTTTCGTCCTCCAGCACCTGCAGGCTCTGGCGGGTTTCCTCAAGGTTCCAGGCGGGTTCGCTCCGCGAATTCGTCTTGACGAAATGCGCCAGCGTGCGCAGGTCGTCGTCGGTCATGCGGCCGGCGAAAGGCGGCATCAGCGTGTCGGGAATCCCGGTCATCATCGTGCCGCGCAGCGCGGCTTCGCTCTGCACCAAGCGCTCCTTGGTCAGCGCCGGTGCGATGTAGCCGCCTCGGTCGGCGCCGTGGCAGACGGCGCAATTGTCGAGAAACAGTTTTTCGCCGGCGCTCGCGGGCGCGGCCTTGTCGGCCGCCAGGACTCCCTGGCAGGAGAGCGCTAGCGTTATGAGAACGGCCATTTTGGACGACATGGTGATACCTCTCGCGATGGTTGGACAGAGGGCGCCAACTATGCCCAAGCCGCCTGCATCGGGTTAGGTATGCTTCCGGTTATCCCATGGGTAAAGTCCATGCTCCGAATAGGGGACAATTGCCGGCGTCAGTTCGTTTGTCTTGCCGCCGGGCGCCGCCGTCGTTCGGGCTCCGGCGCCTTTTCGATCGGGAGAGTTTTCGTGGCACAGTCCATTCCCCTGCCGTTGCGGATCGACCGGGAGTCCGGCGTGCCGTATCAGCACCAGATCGCCGACCAGCTCGAACGCTTCATCTTCGCCGGCCTGCTCAAGCCGGGCGACCGGCTGCCCTCGCTCGTCGAACTGGCGGATTCGCTCGCCGTCTCGAAGAACACCGTGCTCGGTGCCTTCGACAAGCTGAGCGAGGTCGGCTTCATCCAGGGCCTGCGCGGCCGCGGCTTTTTCGTCAGCGCCGACGGCCGCGCGCTGACCGCCGTTCCGCCCGTGTCGCCGCCGGCATCGGCCCAGCCGGCGCTGGCGCCGGACTGGCTGCAGCAGGGATCAGGCGTTCATATCGATCCGCCGGCGGCGCCGGTGCGCCACGACTTCAAGGTCGGCCGCCCCTCCGCCGACGCTTTTCCCTACCGGCTGTGGAGCCGCCTGAGCAGCGAACTGCTGCGTTACGCGCCGGGGCGGCAGTCGATGACCGAATATGTGCCGGCCTGCGGGCTGTGGGGCCTGCGCATGCATATCGCCGACTATCTCGGCGTCGCCAAGGCGATCCGCGTCGAGCCGGAGCAGGTCATCGTCGTCGCCGGCATCCAGGAGGCGCTGAGCCTGCTCGCCGGGCGCTTCCTTGGCGCCGACAGCGTCGCCCTGGCCGAAACGCCCTGCTATTCCGGTTTCTACAATCTGCCCGAATTGCACCATGCGAAAATCCGGTCGGTCGGCGTCGACGGCGACGGCCTGCGCACCGACGACCTGCCGCTCCTGGCCGCGGCGCCCGGCAGCCGGGCGCCGCTGGTGTACGTGACGCCGGCGCACCAGTACCCGCTCGGCTACACGCTGTCGCTGGCGCGGCGGCGCGCCTTGCTGGACTGGGCCGAGCGGAACGGCGCCTATGTCGTCGAGGACGATTACGACGGCGATTTCCGTTATGAGGAAGCGCCGCTGCCGTCGCTGATGGCTCTCGGCGGCGGCAACGTGATCCATCTGGGGACGTTTTCGAAGGTGCTCGGGCCGGGGCTGCGCCTCGGCTACATGGTCTGCCCGCCCGATCTGGTGGAGGAAATGGCCCGGCGCAAGGCGCTGCTCAACAATGCCTGTCCCAGCCTCGACCAGGCAGTGATGGCCCGCTTCTTCGAGGACAACAACTACGCCCGACACCTGCACGGCTTGCGCCGGCGCTACCGCGAACAACGCGATTGCCTGGTCGCCGGGCTGCGCCGCCTGTTCGGCGCCGACTGCCGGATCAGCGGCGAGCAGGCCGGCATGCATCTCGCCCTGCATCTCCCGGCATGGCTGCCGTCGGCGCGGGACGTCGCGCGCACGGCGATGCGCTGCGGCGTGCGCGTCTACACCTTGAGCGAGAGCGCGAGCACGGTCGAAGCCGGCAGCGATCTGGACGATAAGGTGCTGCTGTTCGGCTACGCCGCCTTGCCGAGCGCCAGCATCGAGGACGCCCTCGGCCGCCTGGCGCTGGCCGTCGACCAGTTGCGCTGAGCGGCGTCCGCGGCGGCGGGGGCCGACCCCGGGGCGGCATGTATTCCGTGGTGCCCATGAAATGCATGCCGCACCCCCCGACGCGTGCCGAACGGCGTTTCCGGGGTCGTGCAAGGCCTTGGTGTATTTGTAATATCAGTATATGCTTATATGCATGAATACGCCGCCCCTCTCCCTCCCGCGCACGTCCCGCCGCCTTGTCCGCGGCCTCGCCGTGCTGCTTTTCGCCGCGCCGCTCGCCGTGCGGGCACAGGTCTTGCCGACCGTCGTCGTGCAGCCGCATCCGGTCGATCTGACTTTTCCGGCCGAGGCGCTGGTCGAGGCGGTCAATCAGGCGACCGTCGCGGCGCAGGTTTCCGGCCGCGTCGTCGAGGTCCGCGTCGACGCCGGGCAGTCGGTCAGGAAAGGCGAACTGCTGATGCGCATCGACGCGCGCGAGGCGGCCGAAGCGGCGGCCGGTGCGACGGCGCAGCTGGTCAATGCGCGCGCCAATTACGAGCGCCTGAAGAATCTGCGCCAGCAGAATTTCATCAGCGCCGCCGCGCTCGACAAGGCGCGGGCCGATTTCGCAGCGGCGCAGGCGGCGAGCGGGCAGGCCGGCGTCGGCCTCGGGCACGCGACGGTGACGGCGCCGATCGCCGGCGTCGTCGCCCAGCGCCAGACCGAACTCGGCGAGATGGCCGCGCCCGGCAAGCCGCTGCTCACGCTCTACGATCCGGCCGGACTGCGCGTCACGGCGAGCGTCCCGCAGTACATGCTGCCGCGCATGCGCGGCGTGACGCGCGCCAAGGTCGAATTCCCCGAACTCGGGCGCTGGGTCGACGCCACCTCGGTCGCGTTGCTGCCGGTGGCCGACGCCGCCACGCACGTCTCGCAGGTGCGCGTCGGCCTGCCGGCCGAGGCGGGCGGCAACCCGGGCGCCAACCTCCTGCCCGGCAGTTTCGCCCGCGTGCATTTCGTCATCGGCCGCGCCAGCAAGTTCACCGTCCCGAAAGCCGCCGTGCTGCGTCGCGGCGAGGTCGCCGCGGTCTATGTGCAGGGCGCGGACGGACGTCTCGCGCTGCGTCAGCTGCGTCTCGGCGAGGAGTTCGGCGGCGAGATCGAGGTATTGGCCGGGCTGGCCGCCGGCGAGCGGGTCGCGCTCGATCCGGTGAAGGCCGGGATCGCGCTGAAAGCCGCCGCGCCGCCGGCACACGATAAGTAAACGGCCGCCGGCCGTGCTTTCCGACCGTTCGCGCGGAAAACGCCCGAACGTTCCCGTGCTGTGACATCAAGGAGAAACAGGACATGGCTCATATCGTGATCATCGGCGCCGGCCTCGGCGGCATGCCCATGGCGTACGAAATCCGCGAGGCGGCGCGCGCGGAAGACCGCGTCACGGTCGTCTCGGATTCGCCGAAATTCCACTTCGTCCCCTCCAACCCCTGGGTCGCGGTCGACTGGCGCAAGCGCGACGAAATCGAACTGGACGTCGCCCCGCTGCTCGCCAAACGCGGCATCGACTTCGTCCCGACCGGTGTGCGGCGCGTGCACCCCGGGGAAAACCGCCTCGAACTCGTCGACGGCAGCATGCTCGACTACGACTTCCTGATCGTCGCCACCGGGCCGAAGCTCGCCTTCGACGAGGTCGAGGGACTCGGGCCGCAGGGATACACGCAGTCGATCTGCCACGTCGAGCACGCGGCGCGCGCGCAGCAGGCCTGGGAGCGCTTCGTCGCCGAACCGGGGCCGATCGTCGTCGGCGCGGTGCAGGGCGCGTCGTGCTTCGGGCCGGCCTACGAGTTCGCGATGATCATGGAAACCGATCTGCGCCGGCGCAAGCTGCGCGACCGCGTGCCGATGACCTTCGTCACGCCCGAGCCGTATATCGGCCACCTCGGCCTCGGCGGCGTCGGCGACTCGAAGGGCCTGATGGAGTCGATCTTCCGCGACAAGCACGTGCGCTGGATCTGCAACGCCAGGGTGAGCCGCGTCGAGGCCGGGAAGATGTTCGTCACCGAGCACGACGAGGACGGCAAGCCGAAGAAGGAGCACGAGCTGCCCTTCGCCTACTCGATGATGCTGCCGGCGTTCAAGGGCGTCGACGCGGTGGCCGGCATCGAGGGGCTGACCAATCCGCGCGGCTTCGTCCTGATCGATCCCTGGCAGCGCAATCCGAAGTTTCCGAACATCTACGCGGTCGGCGTCTGCGTCGCGATCCCGCCGGTCGAGACGACGCCGGTGCCGACCGGCACGCCGAAGACCGGCTACATGATCGAGTCGATGGTCAGCGCCACGGCGAAGAACATCCGCGCCGCGCTCGACGGCCGCGAGCCGACCGAAAAGGCGACGTGGAACGCCGTCTGTCTCGCCGATTTCGGCGACAGCGGCGCGGCCTTCGTCGCGCTGCCGCAGATTCCGCCGCGCAACGTGAACTGGTTCGCGCAGGGCAAGTGGGTGCATCTGGCCAAGGTCGGCTTCGAGAAGTACTTCATGCACAAGATGAAGAAGGGGACGACCGAGACCGTCTACGAAAAGATCGTGATGGAAGCGCTCGGAATCATGAAACTCAAGGGAAAGTAAGCCGCGCATGGGTATTTCCGGCCGCATCGCAAAAATCTTCCTGGCGTCGCGCATGACGCCGCTGCTCGCGCTCGTCGCGCTGCTGATGGGCGTCTTCGCAACGCTCGTCACGCCGCGCGAGGAGGAGCCGCAGATCGACGTGACCATGGCCGACGTCTTCGTCGTCTTCCCCGGCGCGTCGGCCAAGGACGTCGAGAACCTCGTGGCGACGCCGGCCGAGCAGGTGCTGTCGCGCCTGTCCGGCGTCGAGCATGTGTATTCGGTGTCGCGTCCCGGCATGGCCGTGATCACCGTGCAGTTCGACGTCGGCGTCAAGTACAACGACGCCGTGCTGCGCCTCCACGACACCGTGCAGTCGCACCGCGACTGGCTGGCGCCCAACCTCGGCGTGCTCGAACCGGTGATCAAGCCGAAGGGCATCGACGACGTGCCGATTGTCGCGCTGACCTTCTGGACCGCCGATCCGGCGCGCTCGGCCTTCGACCTGCAGCAGGTGGCGCGCGCCGCCGAGATCGACTTCAAGCGCATCAAGGGGACGCGCGACGTGTCCACCCTCGGCGGCCCCGACCACGTCATCCGCGTGCTGCTCGACGCCGAGCGCATGAACGCCTTCGGCGTCACGCCGCAGGACCTCGCCGCCGCGCTCAAGGTCGGCAACGCGCTGCAGTCGTCGGGCAGCGTCGTCGCCGGCAACCGCGAGGTGCTGGTGCAGACCGGCACCTACCTCGAATCGGCGGCCGACGTGCGCCGGCTGGTCGTCGCCGTGCGCGGCGCGGCCGGCGCGCGCAAGCCGGTGTTCATGGGCGACGTGGCGCGCATCGAGGACGGGCCGGACCAGCCGGCGCGCTACGTCTGGCACGGCATCGGCCCGGCCGGCGGCGACGCGGCCGCCGTCCGGGGCCAGCGTCCGGGGGCCGATCCCGGCGCGACCTTCCCGGCGGTCACCCTGCAGATTTCCAAGCAGCCGGGCGTCAACGCGGCCGACGTCGCCGACGGCGTGATCGCCCGCGCCGAAGCGCTCAAGGGCACGGTGATCCCGGACGGCGTCGAAGTCAGCGTGACGCGCAACTACGGCGCGACGGCGACCGAGAAGGCGCAGAAGCTGATCGGCAAGCTCGCCTTCGCCACCGCCTTCGTCGTCCTTCTCGTCTTCTTCGCGCTCGGCAAGCGCGAGGCGTTGATCGTCGGCGTCGCCGTCACGCTGACGCTGGCCGCGACGCTGTTCGCCTCGTGGGCCTGGGGCTTCACGCTGAACCGCGTGTCGCTGTTCGCGCTGATCTTCTCGATCGGCATCCTCGTCGACGACGCCATCGTCGTCGTCGAGAACATCCACCGCTGGCAGGCGCTGCATCCCGACCGGCCGCTGCTCGAACTCATCCCGCCCGCCGTCGACGAGGTCGGCGGGCCGACCATCCTCGCCACCTTCACGGTGATCGCCGCGCTGCTGCCGATGGCCTTCGTCACCGGCCTGATGGGGCCGTACATGAGCCCGATCCCGATCAACGCGTCGATGGGCATGTTCATCTCGCTCGCCGTCGCCTTCGTCGTCACGCCCTGGCTGGCCGGCAAGCTGCTCGCGCACGCGCCTTCGTCGGGGACGGCGGCGCACGGCGGCGGCGTGCAGTCGCAGTCGCCGCTCGGCGTTCGCCTCGAACGCTTCTTCCGCCGCGTGCTGACGCCCTTCCTCGACCCCGCCAAGGGCCGCGCGGCGCGGCGCAAGCTGTTCGCCGCCATCGTCGTCCTGATCCTCGGCTCGCTGTCGCTCACCGCCGTCCAGCTCGTCGTCCTCAAGATGCTGCCCTTCGACAACAAGAGCGAATTCCAGGTCGTCCTCGACATGCCGGTCGGCACGCCGCTCGAGGAGACGGCGCGCGTGCTGCGCGAGATCGGCGACGAGCTCGGCAAGGTGCCGGAGGTGAGCGACTATCAGGTCTACGCCGGCACCGCCGGGCCGATCAATTTCAACGGCCTGGTGCGCCAGTACTACCTGCGCGCCGCGCCGGAGTGGGGCGACATCCAGGTCAATCTGGTCGACAAGCACCGCCGCGCGCGGCAGAGCCACGAGATCGCCGTCTCGGTGCGCGCCGCGGTCGAGGCGATCGGGCGCAAGGCCGGCGGCAACGCCAAGGTGGTCGAGGTGCCGCCCGGCCCGCCGGTGATGTCGCCGATCGTCGCCGAGGTCTACGGCCCCGACTATCAGGGGCAGATCGCCGTCGCCAAGGAGGTGCGCAGGGTCTTCGCGGCGACGCCGGACCTTGTCGCCATCGACGATTCGGTGCAGGCCGACGCGCGCAAGACGGTGCTGCACGTGTTGCAGAGCAAGGCCGCGCTGCTCGGCGTGGCGCAGAGCGACGTCGTCGAGGCGGTGCGCATGGGCCTTGCCGGCGAGGACGCGACGCCGGTGCACAACGCCGAGTCGAAGTTCGAGATCCCGGTGCGCGTGACGCTGCCGCCCGAGAAGCAAAGCTCGCTCGATGCGCTGCTCGGGCTGCGCGTGCGCTCGCGCGACGGCGTCCTCGTGCCGGTTTCCGAACTCGTCGAAGTGCGCGAGCAGGCGCGCGAGAAGGCGATTTACCACAAGGATCTGCTGCCGGTGGTGTACGTCTATGCCGACATGGGCGGCAAGCTCGACTCGCCGCTCTACGGCATGTTCGATGCGCGCGGCGCGCTCAAGGGCAAGGCGCTGGAAGGTCTGGAAAGCGCGCAGGGGCAGGGCGGCGGCAAGCTCGCCGGCACGCTCGGCGAATGGTTCGTCCGCCAGCCGGCCGACCCCTACGCCGGCTACTCGATCAAGTGGGACGGCGAGTGGCAGGTCACCTACGAAACTTTCCGCGACATGGGCATCGCCTACGCGGTCGGTCTGATCCTCATCTACCTGCTGGTCGTCGCGCACTTCGGCAGCTACCTCGTGCCGCTCGTCATCATGGCGCCGATCCCGCTCACCATCATCGGCGTGATGCCCGGCCACGCGCTGCTCGGCAGCCAATACACGGCGACCTCGATGATCGGCATGATCGCGCTGGCCGGCATCATCGTGCGCAACTCGATCCTGCTCGTCGACTTCATCAAGCAGCAGGTCGCCGCCGGCATGGACTTCGCCGAAGCGGTGATCCAGTCCGCCGCCGTGCGCGCCAAGCCGATCGCGCTGACCGGGCTGGCCGCCATGCTCGGCGCGCTGTTCATCCTCGACGATCCGATCTTCAACGGGCTGGCGATCAGTCTGATCTTCGGCATCTTCGTTTCCACCGTGCTGACCCTGGTGGTCATCCCGGTTCTCTACTACGCAGCATTCAGGAAGGAGCACACTTCATGAGCCCGACTTTCACCACCGACCGCGCCGTCCGCATCATGGCCGGCGCCTTCGTCCTGATCTCGCTCGCCCTCGGCGTCGAGGCCAGCCCGCTCTTCGTCTCGAAGTATTTCCTGTGGTTCACCGCCTTCGTCGGCGCCAACCTCTTCCAGAGCGGCTTCACCCGCTTCTGCCCGGCCGAGTCGCTGATGGTCCGGCTCGGCATGAAGAAGGCCGACGGCGCTTCCTGCGGCCGCTGACGGTCCGCCGCACCGTCGTTCTTTCTCCTCGCTTTTTCGGCCGCCCCGACGCCGCCCCGCCGCAGCGCGGGGCCGTTCCCGGGGTGCGCTGCGGCGCCCCCTTTCGCGCCCGCAGGCCCGGTGCGTGAGTCGCTCCGTCCGGTACGCTAGAATCCCCGGCATGATCCGACGAGCGCCTGGACGCATGCCTTTCCCTCTCCCCCGCAACGCTTGGCGCCTCCTGCTTCCTCTCGTTCTGGCCGGGGCGGCGCAGGCGGCTCCCGCCCAGCGTTACGAGATCGAGATATTCCACTGGTGGGTGTCGGGCGGCGAGCGGGCGAGCATCGACGTGCTGCGCGCCCACGTCGAGCGCCAGGGCATTCCCTTCCGCGAAGGCGCGCAGGCGGGCAGCGGCACGGCGCGCTACGGCGACGCGCTGCGTCGGCGGGTCGCCGCCGGCCGCGCGCCGACCGCGGCGCAGAGCATCGGCTACGACATCCACGAATGGGCACGTCTGGGCCTGCTGGAAAATCTCGACGAGATGGCCGCCGCCGGGGAATGGGACAAGGTCGTCCCCAACGGCATCCAGCACCTCTCCAAGTATCGCGGGCACTGGGTCGCGGCGCCGATCAACGCCCATTCGACCAACTGGATGTGGCTGAACAAGGCGCAGTTCGACCGCATCGGCGGGCGCCAGCCGGACGGCTGGGACGATCTGATCGAGCTGCTCAAAAAGGCGCGCGCCGCCGGCATCGTGCCGCTCGCCATCGGCCGCGAGGCCTGGGAGCACACCCTCCTGTTCGAGGCGGTGGCGGTCGGCGTCGGCGGCGCCGAGTTCTACCGCCGGGCCTTCCTGCAGCTCGAACCGGAGGCGCTGAAGCCCGAGCTGCTGCTGCGGATCTTCCGGCGCATGAGCCAGCTGCGCGGCTATCTCGGCCCCGGCTTCGCGCGCCGCAGCTGGGATCAGGCGACCGACATGGTCCGCCGCGGCGAGGCGCTGCTGCAGGTGCAGGGCACCTGGGTGAACGGCGAATTCAGCCACCGCGGCCTGCAGCCCGAGCGTGAGTATCTGTGCTTCAGATTTCCCGACACTCAGGGCATATTCCTGTTCAACAGCGACCAGTACGTGTTCTTCAAGGACAGCCGGAGCGATGCGCCGGCCCGCCAGGCGCTCGCGGCGATCCTGCTGGACCCGGTCTTCCAGCGCGATCTGAACCTCGCCACCGGAGCGGCGCCGGGGCGCGTCGACGTGCCGCGCGACGCCTTCAACCGCTGCGGGCGGCAGAACATCGACGACCTGCGCGGCGGCAACATGCGGCGCACCGTCATGGGCTCGGTGGCCATGGGCAACGCCAATCCGTCGCGCACGAAGACGGCCATCTACAAGGTGGTCAGCGATCACCTGTCCGGACGCATCGACGACGCGCAGGCGGTGCGGCAGCTGCAACGGGGGATCGCCGACTCGGTGCGATAACGGGCGCAGCCGGGCTCGGCGCGCAAGACGGGAGTGACATCATTCGTTTCTTTTCCAACCTGAGGCTGGTCAGCAAGGTGCTGCTGCTGGTGTCGCTGCTCGGCACGCTGGCCGTCCTCATCACCCTGTTCTCGATGCTGAACATGCGCGGCATCGACCGCGACTATCGCGACCTGCTCAACCACGACGCCGCCGCGTCCATCCTGATCGGCGACGCCCTGCTCGATCTGAGCGACGCCAGCCGGCTGGTCTTCTCGGTGCTGACCGAGCAGGAGGAGCTGAAGATGCGCGCCACCCAGCTCGAACTGGACGCCCTGCAGCTGCAGTTCCGGAGCCGGATCGAAGCGGTCCGGCCGCTGGTCGGCGCGCAGCAGTCGGCGCTGGACGGCATTCTCGTGCAGGAAGGGCGGGTCTTCGAGCGTGCCGCGACGATCATCGACGCGGCGGCGCGCTGGCGCGGCGACCGGGCGCTGGAGATCATCCACGAGCAGTTCGATCCCGATCTGCGCGCCCTGCGCCGCAGCATGGACCAGCTGCGCGACGCCTCGGTGCTGCACTACCAGGAGGCGTCGGCCGAGCTGCACGAGGCCACCCAGCGCGCCATCGCCTATACCGCCGTCGCCTTCGGGCTGGCGATCCTGCTCGTCATTTCCCTCTCGGCCTATCTTTCCGTCACGCAGATTTCGCGTCCCATCGTCCGCCTCACGCGCAGCATGGGGCGGCTGACCGACCGCGAGTACGACGGCGAAATCCCCGGCGTCGAGCGCAGCGACGAAGTCGGCCGGATGGCCAGGGCGATGGAACTGTTCCGCGCCACCATGCAGCGCGCCGACCACCTCGAAGCCCTGATCCTGATCGACCCGCTGACCGGAATCGCCAACCGCCGCGCCTTCAACCAGACGCTGGCGCAGGAGTGGGCGCGCAGCCAGCGCGCCGGCCAGTCGCTCGCCCTCGTCATGATCGATATCGACTGCTTCAAGCAGTTCAACGACAACTACGGGCACGGCGCCGGCGACGAATGCCTGGCGCGCGTCGCCAGGGGCTTGAAGGATTCGCTCCAGCGCCCCGGCGATTTCGTCGCGCGCTACGGCGGCGAGGAGTTCGTCGCCGTCCTCGGCGACACCGACCTGGAGGGGGCGATGCACATCGCCGGGCGCTTCCATGCGGCCGTCGCCGCGCAGAAGATTCCCCACGCCTTCTCGACCGCCGGGTCGTGCGTCACGATCAGCGTCGGCATCGCGACGGCGGTTCCGGCGCCCGGGCTCGACCCGAAAACGCTCGCCGACCGCGCCGACGAAATGCTCTACGCCGCCAAGAGCGCCGGCCGCAACACCTCGCAGGGCGCCTCGCTGCGGGCGCAGCGGCTCAAGCTGGCGTAGCCCGGCGCGCCCGGGGAAGCGGTGGCGTTTCGAAGCGGCAGAGCGGCCGCGCCGTGCAAGGCACGCCGCCGACCTTAGGCGAGAATTCCCGCAGCAGTCCGCCGACCCCGGCAAGGGTCGCTTCCCGCAACCGGATGTCGGCGTCGCTGTCGGCCAGATAGGCGCTGACCACGAGGGGCGCGCCTCCGGGCGGCCAGACCACGCCGATGTCGTTGGCGCCGGTTTTCCCGGTTCCGGTCTTGTCGCCAATCCGCCAGTCCGCCGGCAGTCCGGCCCGCAGGCGGCGGCCGCCCGTGGTGTTGTCGAGCAGCCAGTGCTGCAGTTGCCGACGCGACTGCGCGGACAGCGCGTCGCCCAGCACGACCTGCTGCACTGTGCGGGACATCGCGCCCGGCGAGGTGGTGTCCAGCGGCTGCGTGGGATGGGGATCGTTCAGGTCCGGCTCGTTGCGGTCAAGGCGGGTGACGGCGTCGCCGAGCCGCCGCGCGTAGGCCGTCAGCCCGGCGGGACCGCCGAAGCTCGCCAGGATGAGGTTGGCGGCGGTGTTGTCGCTGGTCGTGATGGCGGCTTCGCACAAGTCGCCCAGGCTCATTCCCGCCCCGTCCGCGTGCCGCTCGGTGACCGGCGACCATTCGACGAGATCGTCCCGCGCATAGGGAATCCGCCGCGCCAGCGATTCCTGCCCCGCGTCGACCCGGTGCAGCACGAGCGCGCCCGCCAGCAGCTTGAACGAACTGAACAGCGGGAAGCGCTCGTGCGCGCGGTAGCCGTATTCCCGGCCGCTTGCCGTATCCAGGAAGTGCACTCCCAGCCTTCCTCCGGCGGCGGCTTCGAGTTCGCGCAGGCGTGCATTCAACCCGGCTTCCAGCGCGTCGGCCGGCGCGGCGAGGGCGCCGCGCGACGCCAGCCCGAAACCGGCGCACGCCAGCGAAACGAGGAAGCGCCGCCGGCTCAAGGCCGCACCCGCGCGGCGAGGGCGGATGGAGGGAACGGCAGTACCGCTTCCCGGCGCCTCATCAGCGGGCGGCTTCGGCGACGAAGATTTCGACGCGCCGGTTGGCCGCCCGGCCCGCCGCCGTGCCGTTGTCGGCGACCGGTTCGTGCGCGCCACGGCCGTCGATGGCAATGCGGCTGGAGGCCACGCCGCGCGCCGCCAGATAGTCGCGCGTCGCGCTGGCGCGATTGACCGAGAGCGGGCCGTTGACCGCGTCCGAACCGGTGCTGTCGGTGTGGCCGACGATGCGCACCGTGGTCACCGGGTTCTGGTTCAGCGTGGTGGCGAAGCGGTCGAGGATCGGGCGCAGGTTCGGCTTGATCTCGTAGCGCCCGGAGTCGAAGGAGATGTCGCTCGGGATGTCGAGCTTGAGCTGGTTGTCGGCGGTCTGGCTGACTTGCACGCCGGTGCCCCGCGTCGCCTGTTCCATCGACGCCTTCTGCTCCTGCATGTGGCGCGACCACAGATAGCCGCCGCCCGCGCCGAGCGCCCCGCCGATCACGGCGCCGGTCGCCGCGCTGCGACCGCCGCCGCGCACGCCGCCGATCACGGCACCGGCCGCCGCGCCGATGGCCGCGCCGGTGCCCGTGGTGCGCTGGGTCTCGCTCATGTTGGCGCAGCCGACGAGACCCGTACTGCCGACCGAAACGGTCAATAGAGCTACGATGATTTTTTTCATGATTCGATCTCCTGATTCGGTTCGCCGGGCTTTCAATATAGCCAAGCTTGGGGCGGGTTGCCTGCGTTGGACCGCAGCGTCGGCGGAAGTTCGATGCCGGATGGCGCGATCGTCACCTCGGTAATTTACGAAGTGTGCGATTGTCGTTCGGAAGGATTCTCCACGCGCTTTCGACGTTTCTTGTGCGGGGAGGTCCTGCTCGACCGTTCGCCGGACGTGGCGCCGTTTTCGAAGCGCGCGGGTTTTTCCCCGGCAAGCCCGCGCGCCCGTTTCAGCGCGCGGCGGCTAGCGCCGGCTGCCTTCGGTGCGACCCGTGCGGGGCGGGATATGCACGTATTGCTCCCGATCCGTCTTCTTCCGCTTGCGCTCGGGCCCGTCGCAACCCGCGCAGTCGCAGCAGGTGAGAAAATCTCCAAGCGCGGAGCACGTTTTTCCGTTCGGGATATTGCAATCCAGATCGCACGGCAGGTCGCAGCCGAAGTCGCAGTCGCCGCGCTGGGCGCGGTGCGGGCGCCGGCGCGGCGGCGAATAACGCCGATGGGCGACGCCGCAGAGATGGAGGCGTCGCTGCAGCACCGCGAAACCGGCGAAGACCCCGTAACGCCGGATGGCGCGGAAGCCGAGCACGGAACAGCTGTGCCGCCCGGTATGGACGCGGTAGGCGCAGCAGAAGCCCTTGCGCGGCGAGAGGTGACGTTGATACGCCGTGATTGCGGCGAGTACGAGTGTGCGCATGCGTGTTGGCTGTTCAGGGGGCGGGGCGGATTCCGCGTCAGCGGCGCATGTTGCCGCAAGTCCTTTGTCATATCAAGGCGCCGCGAGGCAGCGCCGGATCGGTGCGCGCCGCGCTTCGCGGAAGGGCCGCCGCCTTCGGGGCGGAGCCTCAGGCGAAGGGATGCGGCGACGCCCCCGGTGTGCGCCGGCGTGGATTCGTTTATCCTCATGCGCTTTTCCGACGGATGGACGCTGCCGTGTCGACGCCCGCTGATTCCTCTTCGCCCGCTCCCATGGACCTTCTGAGCAAGCACGATTTCGAGCTGCTCGCCGACTTCCGCTATCAGGTCCGCAAGTTCGTCCGCTTCAGCGAGGAGCTGGCGCGCCAGCACGGCATCACGCCGCTGCAGTACCTCTTGCTGCTGCATGTGAAGGGTTATCCGGGACGCGACTGGGCGACCGTCGGCGAGCTGGCCGAGCGCCTGCAGGCGCAGCACCACGGCGTCGTCGCGCTGGTCACGCGCTGCGTCAAGCAGGAACTGGTCGAGCGCCGGCGCTCGCAGGCGGACAAGCGGCAGATCGAAATCCACCTGCTCGACAAGGGCACCGCCATCCTCACCGAGCTGGCCCGCCTGCACCGCGCCGAACTGCTTTCGCTGCAGGGGCGCTTCGTCGTGCCCGATCTGCGCGCTTTCGCGCAGGCCTAGCTTTTTCCGCCGCGCGCGCTTGCTAAACTGCGGCGAACAAATCGCCACGATTCGCCACGATTGGCGCCAAACTTCGAGCCAAACACAAGGAGTCGCAATGAAAGTCGGATTCATCGGTCTGGGCATCATGGGGCGCCCGATGGCGCTCAATCTCCTCAAGGGCGGCCACGAGGTCGTCGTCTGGGCGCGCCGCGCCGAGTCGATGCAGCCGCTGCTCGACGCCGGCGCGCGCGGCGCCGGCAGCCCGGCCGAGGTGGCGCGGGCGGTCGAAGTGGTGATTTCGATGGTCGCCGATGCGCCCGACGTCGAACAGGTGATGCTCGGCGAGAATGGTGTGAGCAGCGGCGCGAACAGCGCCACGGGCGGTGCCGGCTGGGAGGGACTGGTCGCCGTCGACATGAGCACCATCCTGCCCGCCGCGGCGCGCGACATCGGCGCGCGGCTGGCGGCGGCGGGGATCGAATTCCTCGACGCGCCGGTCTCGGGCGGCGAGGTCGGCGCCATTGCCGGTACGCTGTCGATCATGGTCGGCGGCAGCGCCGCCGCCTTCGAGAAAGCGAAGCCGGCCTTCGAATGCATGGGCAAGAACATCGTGCACGTCGGCGATGCCGGCGCCGGGCAGGTGGCCAAGGCGGCCAACCAGATCGTCACCGGCGTCGGCGTGCTGACCGTCGCCGAGGCGCTCAACTTCGCGGCGAAGAACGGCGTCGACCCGGCGCGCGTGCGCGAGGCGCTGCTCGGCGGCTTCGCCTACTCGAAGATTCTGGAGAACCACGGCCAGCGCATGCTCGACCGCAACTTCAAGCCGGGCTTCAAGTCGTGGATGCACCAGAAGGACATGAACATCGTGCTGCAGAGCGC
This sequence comes from Candidatus Accumulibacter sp. 66-26, assembly GCA_001897745.1. Taxonomy (GTDB): domain Bacteria; phylum Pseudomonadota; class Gammaproteobacteria; order Burkholderiales; family Rhodocyclaceae; genus 66-26. Next base: position 6,169 of record MKUH01000029.1, on the reverse strand, counting down.
GCACGAACTGGGCCTCTGCCTGCCGGTCTCGGCGGCCACCGCGCAGATGTACAACGCGATGGTCGGCGCCGGCCTCGGCGAGGAGGATTCGATCGCCGTGCTCAAGCTGCTTGAGCGTCTCTCGGGCGGGGAGGGCTGAGCATGCGCGTCGGTTTCGTCGGCCTCGGCGCGATGGGGCGGCCGATGGCGCTGCACCTGCTGCGCGGCGGCCACGACGTTGCGGTCTGGGCGCGCAATCCGCAAAGCGCGCAGCCGCTGGCCGCCGCCGGCGCCGCCGTGTGCGCGACGCCGGCCGAGTTGGCGCGGCGCTCCGAGGTCGTGTTCACCATCGTCACCACCGGCGCCGACGTCGAGGAGGTGGTGCTCGGCAAGGACGGGCAGGACGGCCTGATCGACGGCTTCGCGCCCGGCGCGCTGCTCGTCGACATGAGCACCATCGCCCCCGGCACCGCGCGCGCCCTCGCGCAGCGCCTCGCCGGGCGCAGCGTCGACATGCTCGACGCGCCGGTCTCCGGCGGCGGGGCCGGCGCCGTCGCCGCGACGCTGGCGATCATGGCCGGCGGCAAGGCCGCGGCGCTCGAGCGCGTGCGCCCGCTCCTCGAACTGCTCGGCCAGCGCATCGTGCACGTCGGCGAGAGCGGCGCCGGGCAGGTCGCCAAAGCGTGCAACCAGATGATCATGGTCGGCTGCATCCAGGCCGTCGCCGAGGCGCTGCATCTGGCGCAGGCGGCCGGCGCCGATCCGGCGAAGGTGCGTCAGGCGCTGGCCGGCGGCTCGGGCGGCAGCCGCGTGCTGGAGGTTTTCGGCGGGCGCATGGTCGAGCGCGATTTCACGGCCGGCGTCGAAGCGCGCCTGCACCACAAGGACTACGCCATCCTGATGGGCGAAGCCTATCGCGGCGGCCTGCCGCTGCCCGTTTCCGCGCAGGTCTGGCAGCAGCTCAACGCGCTGATGGCGCACGGCTGGGGGCGCGCCGACACGGCGTCGCTGCTGCGCGTGCTCGAAGCGACGACAGGAGAGAAATCATGAAACGTTTGCTGGCCACCCTCTGCGTGCTGTGCGCCGCGCTCGCCGGCTGCGCGAGCCTGTCCGGGCTGACGCAGAAACCGGAAGTCACGCTCGCCGGCCTCGACCTGCTCGAACTCGGCCTCTTCGAACAGCGCTTCGCGCTGCGCCTGCGCGTGCAGAACCCGAACGACGTCGACCTGCCGATCCGCGGCCTGACCTTCGACGTCGAACTGAACGGCCAGCCCTTCGCCAAGGGCCTGTCCGATCAGGCCGTCGTCGTGCCGCGTTTCGGCGAGGCGGTGCTCGAAGTCAAGGCGACGAGCAATCTCGGCGGCGTGCTCAGGCAGCTGCGCGAATTCCGCAAGAACGGCCGCGAGCGCATCGACTACCGCATGTTCGGCCGCATCACGCTCGACGGCCTGGGCAGTCTGCCCTTCGAACGGAAGGGCGAGATCGACACGCCGCAGTTCGATCTGCCGCGTCTGGATGTGCCGAGGAGGGCGCCGGCGGGGGAGCGGACTTAGGCGTCTAACAAAGCCAATCGGCCTGCGCGGGTTGTGTATGGGTCCGACGGGATGAAGGAGCGGGCGGCTGACGCAAGAACAGGGCTTTACTTCCCACCTGCCATGCAAGGCCCTTGTTCGCACTGAAGCCAATGACTCCCTATGAAAAACCCCCTTGGCAATTCCAAGGGGCGTATCGGATGCCTACATCGGGGGCCATCGGCCAGCCCCGATCTTGATGCCCGGACCGATGGCTCAGGGCTGCGCTGACGACGGCCTGTTCATGGCGCTATTCCATACACGCCGGCGAGGTGCTCGGTTTGGCGGGGCTGTCGCCCTCCGTGTCGCTCGATACGGGGTGGCGTCGTTGGCGGCAATAGCCGTCGTCGGTGAAGCGATCGGCACGGCGGCTCAAAGCAAAGGGGCGGCTAGAACATCCAGAGCGCCTTGACGGATGCGGTCTGGTTGAGGAAACCCTGGCGCACGTCGGCATCGTAGCGAAGGTTGATTTCCGTACCGCCGTCGGTGGTGTAGGCGTAGCCCATGCCGCCTCGCAGGGACCAAGGCTTGGGTTCCACGCCGGTGGCGACGAAGGCCGTATCGGGGGCGGAGGCAAAGGCCGCAACGAGGTTGTCCCGCTTGGCCAGCGCATCGTAGGCGATGCCGACGTTGGCGCTGAGACTGTTGCGATCGTCCAGCCTGTAGTTCAGTCGGCTGTCCACGCCCAGCAGGAGTTGCTCGGCGGTGCGCCCCTGGACCGACAGGTTGAGGGGGCCGGCGCCGGATTCACGGTAGTCCCCGTCCCGGACGCGGGTGTAGTCGACGCGCAGCGAGGGGGTCAGCGTGGTCCGGGAGCCCAGGGCAATGCTGCGTGACAGGGCGCTTCCCAGGTACAGGGTCAGGCTGTCGTAGCTGGCTCTGGCAATATCGCCGGCGAAAGCGATGTTGCGCGTGCTTTTGTTGCGGTTTTTGCCCGCTCCCAGCTGGAAGCTGAGATCGGTATTTTCATCCAGGGCGAGGTTGCCGTAGGCGGATAGTTGGAACAGCGAGATCTTGGCGCTTTGGGGGGCCATGCCGGCGTTGCTGTTCACATCGGCCTGCGCGTAGGAGAATGCGGCACCCAGGCGCAGGGAGTCGCTGACCATGCGGTCGGTGCCGAAGATCATGCCCGCGGTATCGGCCTTGAAGCCGGAGATGCCATCCCGGTCATCCTGATTGGCCTTGGAACCGAAGTACTTCATCCATAATTGGCGGTCCTTCATGACGTCGTCGCCGGAGGCCAGGCCGCGCTGGGCGCCCAGGCGGGATTGCACGACCCGAGCGATGTCGCCCATGGCGCTGCGCGCCACCCGGGGAGCTGCGCCGTTGAACAGCGGGAGACTCTGCGACACGGCGGCATTGATCTGCTGGTCGGTGATGAGGTTGGCGCCGTCGAAGATGGCGCTGAGCGTCGGGTTGTTCTCGATCAGCCGTCCGACTGCGACCGCCGTGCCGTTGCCCCAGGTCCGGGCCGGGTCGGAGTAGCGCGTGGGCGAGATGGTTTGCAGCACCAGATCCCAGGTCCGGCCGTCCCCGTTGCGGTCCACCAGCTTGTATTTGATGCCGCTGACGGCCTCCAGGTTGGTGATGCTGAGCCGCTGGTCGGACGTGATGACCCCTGCGTAGGTACCGGTGGCGTAGCTGGTGTTGGGGGCGATGCGCAGGCCGTAGGTGTTCAGGTTGTAGGTGCTGAGGTATTTGAAGTTGATGGTGCCGAAGTTGCCGGGGGTGCTGAAGTAGGTGAAGTAGCGGGTTGGGATGACGCCGGCTTCCAGATAGATGCCGTCGTAGTAGCCGCCAAGGGTCAGACCGGTCTGGGCGTTGATGAGGTTTTCAATGGTGCCGCCGCCGTAACCGCCCGCAATGATATTGAGATCCGGGTGTAGGACAGAGGAAGCCATGGTCCCCAGATTGACGACGGTGCCGATGCTGGCGAAGCCGGATGACTGTACCCCGGTACTCATGTGGCCCAGGTTGATGAAAGTTTCCATCCGGCTCGATCCGGCGACGTTGACGCTGCTCATGTCGCCGTAATTCGTCAGTGATTTCCAGGTGACGCGATTGGCCAGGATTATGGAACCGACACTCTGCCCCTGCCGGACGACGAGGGTGGGGTCGGCACTACCGCCGACGTTGATGTAAGGCCCGTTGTAGCCGACCCACATGGTGCCGCCGGTCCAGTCGATGGAAGTGTCGGCGGTGCAGGAGGCGTCGATGTAGTCGCGGGTGTTCCAGGAAGAGGGGCAGGCGGCTGCCCAAGCAGGGGATGTGCTCAGGGCCCCCAGCAGGACGGCGGCAAGGCTTGCGGAACGGGCGGTCTGGGGCAGGGAGGGGGGCGTCGGCATGGCGATAGGAGTGGGCAATCGAAGGGTTTCTGCGGTAATGGCCGGCTCTGTCCCGCAGGAGACATCAAACGTCAGCAATTAGCCTGGAAGCAGCTATACGGGCGGCATACTAAACTATGTTTTCGTAATTGCTGCGGTTTTCCGAAACAGGCCCCGTGCACCGTAGACGCGGGGGCTGAGCGCGTTTTCCCAACTGAGCGGCAGCGTGATCTGCCCCGAACGGTTTGCTGATGGGCAAACCCATCGCGGCGGCCTGCCGCTGCCCGTTTCCGCGCAGGTCTGGCCGCAGCTCAACGCGCTGATTGTGCGCCGCCGCCGACCTGCTGCGCGGCAGCTACGAGAATCGTGATCAGGGAGCACCACTGAGGATTTGCGGACGGCCGAGGCGCTGCTCGCCCGCCTCGTGGCCTGGGGGGCCGGCCCGCAGCATTCGCCGGGCCCAGGCCGCAAAAAACCGCATCAGCCAGGGCCAAGCACTGGTGCGGTTCTCCTGGGAGCGCCACTACGGGACCTCCGGGACGGCGAAGCCGGCCGCTTGGCGTTGGGGCCGAGTTGAATTTCGACACCATGGTCGGGGGCGTCAAGCTCCAGCACTTTCGTGCGAGCCTTCTGGAATCACGACTTCAGGAACGACGGCGTGGATTCCGTTGCCAGCTTTGTCGGTGGCGGTTCGTCGTTTATCACCCGGGGGCAGAAACTTGCCCGCAACACCTATTCGCTAGGTGCCGGCGCGAATCGGCCTTCCAATGGCAATTTCACGGCAGCCGCGAACCACGATTTCACCGGGAGCGACGCCTACCGGGCCCACACGGCACAAGCGACCGTCCGCTGGATGTCCGATGAACGAATCTCTTTCTTTGTCGGCCGCCCACCCGTGCCTTCAGTTTGCGCCCGGGGTGGGCTGAAATTGCGTCTTTTGCCAGAGTCGGGACCAGCCGTCGGCCCAGCAGCAGCGGTGGTCGTAGTCCGCCTCAACGATCACCCGGGGGCGGTTCGCGGCGGGAAACCGGTCGGCGAAGGATTGGGCCAGTTGCGGCGGGATCACCTGATCCTTGCCGCCGACGAAGTGCCATTGCCGGATGTCGCCCAAGGCTCCGGCCACGTCGGCCGCATTGCGCGAGCCGGTCAGCGGGGAAACGCGGTGCAGCGCCGTCCAGCGCCGATGGTCGAGGTTGCCGGCGACCGTGACCAAACGGTCCACGTCGTGCCGTTCCGCCGCCACCAGGGTGGCCACCGCGCCGCCGCCGGAGTAGCCCACCAGGGTGAGTCGGCGGGCGCCGGCGCGGTTCTTGAGGACGTCGATGGCCCGCTGCGCAGCCTCGATCACGGCCGGGGCGAAGCGCTGTCCGGTCCAGTAGGCCTGGGCGCATCCGCGGGTTTCAGCTTCGGCAAACTGGCAGGGACGGGCCAGGTAGGCGGCGTTGCCGTCGGGCTGGGCCAGGGCCAGGCGCAAGGCCAGCGGGTCGATCGGCGTCGGGTCGGGGGAGGGCTGCGACCCGGTGATCCAGGCGAAGCCGTCGCCCTCGATGTAGACGGTGAGCCGTTCGCTCGGGACGAAACGCTCGGGCCGCCAGGCGGTCAGGGAAAAATCCCCGGCGTCGATCCGTTCCATCCGCCAGCCTTTGGCGTCCGCGAGCTCATTGGCGGCGTGCAGACGCGACGCGGGGGCGGGGATGCCGGCGCAGGCCGGGAGCAGTGCGGTGGCCAGCAGGAGCCATAGGGTTTTCATGGAGGGATTGTCCCAGTGGCTTCGGTACGAGGGCAAGGCGGACCGTGCAGTTTCGCGGGCATCGGACGGCTGTGGCTTAACGGGGGGGCGCAGCCGGGCGATATAGAGGGGTCGGCACCGTCTGCTTGCATGTTTCTTCCTCGTCGGGCACTTCCACCCGCCAGCGCCGAGTACATGGAATGACAGTGCGGGCGGCGCCTCGCGTGCGCTGTCCAACGCCCCTGCTACGGTTCCCTCGCCGCGCATCGTCGGCGCGGGATGGTACGGAAAACAGGGAGGCTGGTCCTATACCCCGAGGCCTTCAGTTCCATCGACCGCGCGGCGCAAGCCGCTGCAGACCGTCCGCGATGCCGTCCCGAACGAGCGTCCGCAGCCGGCGCAGGCCGGCGCGCAGGGGCGAGTGCGGTGCGACGATCACGATCTGCGCGTCGCCCAGCGCTTCGATTTCCAGCCATCCGGCGACGCAGACCGGCTGCGTTTCGCCTGCGCAGAGGATGAGGCGCGGCGCCAGTACGTGCTCGGCCAGCCATTCAGGCACGGTGCGC
>MKUH01000028.1 GCA_001897745.1 Candidatus Accumulibacter sp. 66-26 | reverse complement strand
TAATCGATAGCAGTAGTAAAAAGGCGCTTCGGGAGACTGAAGCGCCTTGGTGTTTCTGTCGTAGGGGTGTAGCTCAATTGGTAGAGCAACGGTTTCCAAAACCGTAGGTCGGGGGTTCGATTCCCTCCGCCCCTGCCATCAACAATTAAAGCTGAAGAAATGGCCGATAAAATCAAGTTCGCGCTGGCGTTGGTGTTGCTTGCTGCTGGCGTGGCGGGCTTCTACCTGCTCGGCGAGCAGGCAACGATCCTGCGTGTCCTGGCCGTTCTCGCCGGGGTTGGCGCCGCAGCGGCAGTCGCTTGGCAAACCGAGCAAGGGCGCAGCTTCTTCAGTTTCGCCAAGGAAGCCAGGGACGAAGCCAAGAAGGTCGTCTGGCCCTCGCGCAAAGAAACCCTGCAGACCACCGGCCTGGTGTTCGCCTTCGTCGTCGTCATGGCGATCTTTCTCTGGTTGACCGACAAGAGCCTGGAGTGGGTGTTCTACGACATCATCCTGGGTTGGAAGAAATCATGAGCATGCGTTGGTACGTCGTTCACGCCTATTCGGGCTTCGAGAAGAGCGTTCAGCGCGCTTTGGCCGAACGCATTCAGCGTCAGGAAATGCAGGATAAGTTCGGCCGCATCCTGGTGCCGGTCGAGGAAGTCGTCGAGCTCAAGGGCGGCCAGAAGAGCATTTCCGAGCGCAAGTTCTTTCCGGGCTATGTGCTGGTCGAGATGGAGATGGGGGACGACTCCTGGCATCTCGTGAAGAGCACGCCCAAGGTCACCGGTTTCGTCGGCGGCGCCGGCAACAAGCCGACTCCGATTTCCGAGAAGGAAGTCGAGAAGATCATGCAGCAGATCCAGGAAGGCGTTGAAAAGCCGCGCCCCAAGGTTCTGTTCGAGCCCGGCGAAGTGGTTCGCGTCAAGGAAGGTCCGTTTACCGACTTTCACGGTTCGGTCGAGGACGTCAATTACGAAAAGAACCGCTTGCGCGTCTCGGTCACCATTTTTGGGCGGCCGACGCCGGTCGAGTTGGAATTCAGCCAGGTCGAAAAAGCTTGATTTTTCTCCTGGTCGCGGCGCGTAGTGTTTTGCGCGCCGCCAGCAGTGCGGCTCTCGGGCCGCGTTTGTCGTTTGGGGAGCGCCGTGAAAGGCGCGTTATCACCCGTTTATAGGAGTAGTTTCCGTGGCAAAGAAAATTGTCGGCTTCATCAAGCTGCAAGTGCCGGCGGGCAAGGCCAATCCTTCGCCCCCGATCGGTCCCGCGCTCGGTCAGCGCGGCCTCAACATCATGGAGTTCTGCAAGGCGTTCAACGCCCAGACCCAAGGTCTCGAGCCCGGTCTGCCGATTCCGGTGGTGATCACCGCTTTCGCGGACAAGAGCTTCACCTTCATCATGAAGACGCCGCCGGCGACCATTCTGATCAAGAAGGCCGCTGGTATCCAAAAGGGCAGCCCGAAGCCCCATACCGACAAGGTCGGCAAGCTGACGCGCGCCCAGTGCGAAGCCATTGCCACGACCAAGATGCCCGATCTGACCGCCGCCGACATGGACGCCGCGGTGCGCACGATCGCCGGCAGCGCCCGTTCGATGGGCATCACGGTGGAGGGTCTCTGAGATGGCACAACTGACCAAACGTCAAAAGGCCCTGCAGGGCAAGATCGACCGCAACAAGAGCTACGCCGTCGCTGATGCGCTGAAGCTGGCCAAGGATTTCGCCACCGCCAAGTTCGACGAGTCGATCGACGTCGCCGTCAATCTCGGCATCGACGCACGCAAGTCGGACCAGCTGGTTCGCGGCTCCGTCGTTCTGCCCGCCGGTACGGGCAAGACCGTTCGCGTCGCCGTGTTCGCCCAGGGCGACAAGGCCGAGGCGGCCAAGGCTGCCGGTGCCGATATCGTCGGTTTCGACGATCTCGCCGCCCAGATCAAGGAAGGCAACCTGAACTTCGACATCGTTATCGCCACGCCGGACGCCATGCGCATCGTCGGCCAGCTCGGCCAGATCCTCGGCCCGCGCGGCCTGATGCCGAACCCGAAGGTCGGCACCGTGACCATGGACGTCGCCACCGGCGTCAAGAACGCCAAGGCTGGTCAGGTCCAGTACCGTACGGATAAGGGCGGCATCGTGCATTGCACGATCGGTCGCGCTTCCTTCGAAGTCGAAAAGCTGGAACTGAACCTGAAGGCGCTGATCGAAGCGCTGACCAAGGCCAAGCCGGCCAGCTCGAAGGGCCAGTACCTGCGAAAGATCGCTCTGTCCAGCACCATGGGCCCGGGCGTGCGCGTGGATTCGTCCTCGCTGTAATCGAATGCGCGGCACCGCGGTTTTCCGTGGTGCCGCAACGTACTTTGGGCTGCCGCCCCGCTTCGTGCGAGGCGGCAGATCGTCAAAGACCGCAGGTGCCAAAGGGCGGCAGCATCGTCCGGCGGTTTAAGTGTGCAAGCGGCCTGCGTAGACGGTGTGCCCCGAACAGGATTTCGCGTCGGAAGGCTTCGGCCTTTCTACAGTGCTCCTGATCCAGGTCGCCGTAGGTGCGGCGCGTCAACCGATGCGCCGTGTGTTGACTTGATAGGAGGAAGGACCCGTGGGTCTCAATCTTGATGACAAAAAAGCCGTCGTGGCTGAGGTGTCGGCTCAGGTAGCCAACGCCCAGACGATCGTCGTGGCTGAGTACAGCGGTATCGAGGTCGGCGACCTCACCCGTCTGCGCGCTCAGGCCCGCAAGTCTGGCGTTTATCTGCGTGTGCTGAAGAACACCCTGGTGCGTCGCGCCGTCGCTGACAGCGCGTTCGCCGGCCTCGCCGCGCAGATGACCGGTCCGCTGATCTATAGCATTTCGGCCGACCCGGTTTCTGCCGCCAAGGTGCTCAACGACTTTGCAAAAACCAATGACAAGCTGGTTCTGAAGGCTGGCGTTTACGCCGGCAACGTGCTCGACAAGGCCGGCGTGCAAGCGCTCGCCTCGATCCCGAGCCGCGAAGAACTGCTGGCCAAGCTGCTCGGCGTGATGAAGGCACCGGTCTCCGGTTTCGCCGTCGCCCTCGGCGCGCTTGCCGCGCAGCGCGAACAGGCTGCCGCCTGATTCGGTCACCGACAGCTTTCACAAGTATCCAGATTTAGGAGTTTATTGATTATGGCTATCACCAAAGACGACATCCTCGAAGCCGTTGGCAACATGACGGTTATGGACCTGAACGACCTGGTCAAGGCGTTCGAAGAGAAGTTCGGCGTTTCCGCCGCCGCCATGGCCGTTGCCGCCCCGGGCGCCGGCGCTGCCGCCGCCGCTGAAGAGCAGACCGAATTCACGGTCGTGCTGGTCGCTGCCGGCGACAAGAAGGTCGAAGTCATCAAGGTCGTGCGCGCTGCCACCGGCCTGGGCCTCAAGGAAGCCAAGGACCTGGTCGACGGCGCTCCGAAGCCCGTCAAGGAATCGATCGCCAAGGCCGATGCCGAAGCCCTCAAGAAGCAACTCGAGGACGCAGGCGCCAAGGTCGAGGTCAAGTAATCTCGGCTTCGCAGGCTGGGCTGGCGGCAATTTGCTGCCAGCCCTTTTGTGCTTTGCGGGAATGTTCTGCGCGCCCCGGCGGCGGCGAAAGGTTTCCCGGCAACAAGATGTAGAGGGTGCAGCGTGCAAACGCCAGCCCGGCTGTCAGCCCGTCGCTCGCCAGAGAGCGGTCGCGGTCGGTTCAGCCGGTTAGCGTTTGTCCGTTGCGGACCGGCGGGGATACGACCCAGCCCGCCGGAACGTACTTGAGGATCTTTGCTTTCTGAGCTCGGAGCGACCATGACCTACTCCTATACCGAGAAAAAACGCATCCGCAAGAGCTTCGCCAAGCGCGCTAGCGTGCTCGACGTACCGTTCCTGCTGGCGACGCAACTTGAGTCCTACACCGCTTTCCTGCAGGCAGCCATTCCGCCTGCGAAGCGTCGGAACCAAGGCCTGCAAGCCGCGTTTTCCTCGATCTTCCCGATCGTTAGCCATAGCGGCAACGCCCGCCTCGAGTTCGTCAGCTTCCAGCTCGCCGAACCGACCTTCGACGTCAAGGAATGCCAGCAGCGTGGCCTGACCTTCGCCTCGGCCTTGCGCGCGAAGGTCCGCCTGGTCATCCTCGACCGCGAAACGCCGGACACCATCAAGGAAGTCAAGGAACAGGAAGTCTACATGGGCGAAGTGCCGCTCATGACGACGACCGGCTCCTTCGTCATCAACGGCACCGAGCGCGTCATCGTTTCGCAGCTGCACCGCTCGCCCGGTGTCTTCTTCGAGCACGACCGTGGCAAGACCCACAGCTCGGGCAAGCTGCTCTTCTCAGCGCGCGTGATTCCCTATCGCGGCTCCTGGCTGGACTTCGAGTTCGATCCGAAGGACACCCTGTTCTTCCGCGTCGACCGCCGCCGCAAGATGCCGGTCACGACGCTGCTCAAGGCCATCGGTCTGACGCCCGAGCAGATCCTGCGCGAGTTTTTCGATTTCGACACCTTCCAGCTCGGCAAGCACGTCGAGTTCGAACTGGTGCCCGAGCGCCTGCGCGGCGAAGTCGCCCGTTTCGATTTCGTGGACAAGTCCGGCAAGGTCATCGTCCCCAAGGACAAGCGCATCACCGCCAAGCACATCCGCGAGCTCGACGCCGCCGGCATCAAGCAGATCGCCGTGCCGGAAGACTTCATCGTCGGCCGCGTGGTGGCGCAGAACATCATCGATACCGCGACCGGCGAAGTCCTGGCCAACGCCAACGACGAGATCACCGAAGCCCTGCTCGCCAAGCTGCAGGAAGCTGGCATCGAGACGCTGCAAACCCTCTACATCAACGACCTCGACCGCGGCGCTTTCATCTCGCAGACGCTGCGCGCCGACGACACGGTTTCCCGTCAGGCCGCGCGCGTCGCGATCTACCGCATGATGCGTCCGGGCGAGCCGCCCACGGAAGAAGCCGTCGAGATCCTGTTCAACGGCCTCTTCTATTCCGACGATCGCTACGACCTGTCGGGCGTCGGCCGCATGAAGTTCAACCGCCGCGTCGCCCGCAAGGACGTGGTCGAGTTCAAGGTCATGGTCAAGCACGTGCCGTCGAAGCACGAGGCGATCGTCAAGGCCATCATCGAAACCGCCGGCGGTTCCGCCGCGGCGGTCGCGCAGCAGCTGACTGAACTCTCGTTCGGCGCCCGCGCCGTCGCCGAGAACCTGACCGAAGCCGAAGCCACCGCGCTCGCCGCCCAGCTCAAGAGCCTCGGCGCGCAGAGCGAAATGCGCGAACAGCTGACGCTGTCGCCGCGCGACATCGTCGAGGTCATCAAGATCCTCGTCGAACTGCGCAACGGCCGCGGCGAAATCGACGACATCGACCACCTCGGCAACCGCCGCGTGCGTTCGGTCGGCGAACTCGCCGAGAACCAGTTCCGCGCCGGCCTCGTGCGCGTCGAGCGCGCCGTCAAGGAGCGCCTGTCGCAAGCCGAATCCGACAACCTGATGCCGCACGACCTGATCAACGCCAAGCCGATCAGCGCCGCCATCAAGGAATTCTTCGGTTCCAGCCAGCTCTCGCAGTTCATGGACCAGACCAACCCGCTGTCCGAGATCACGCACAAACGTCGCGTCTCGGCCCTCGGCCCGGGCGGTCTGACCCGCGAACGCGCCGGCTTCGAAGTGCGCGACGTGCATCCGACGCACTACGGTCGCGTCTGCCCGATCGAAACTCCGGAAGGTCCGAACATCGGTCTGATCAACTCGCTGGCCCTGTACGCCCGGACCAATGAGTATGGCTTCCTCGAAACGCCGTACCGCAAGGTGATCGACGGCCAGGTAACCGACCAGATCGATTACCTGTCGGCCATCGAAGAAGGCGCCTATATCGTCGCCCAGGCCAACTCGGCGCTCGACGAAAGGGGCCGCCTGTCCGACGATCTGGTGACCTGCCGCGAGAAGGGCGAAACCATTCTCGCCGAGCCGTCGCGCGTGCAGTACATGGACGTGGCGCCGGGCCAGATCGTTTCGGTTGCCGCTTCGCTGATCCCGTTCCTCGAGCACGACGACGCGAACCGCGCGCTGATGGGCGCCAACATGCAGCGTCAGGCCGTGCCGTGTCTGCGTCCGGAAAAACCGGTCGTCGGCACCGGCATCGAGCGCACCGTCGCCGTCGACTCGGGCACCGCCGTCCAGGCGCTGCGCGGCGGCGTCGTCGATTACGTCGATGCCTCGCGCGTCGTGGTCCGTGTGAATGACGAAGAAACGGTGCCGGGCGAAGTCGGCGTCGACATCTACAACCTCGTCAAGTACACCCGTTCCAACCAGAACACCAACATCAACCAGCGTCCGCTGGTGCGCATGGGCGACCGCATCGCCAAGGGCGACGTCGTTGCCGACGGCGCGTCGACCGACAAGGGCGAACTGGCCCTCGGCCAGAACATGCGGATCGCCTTCATGCCGTGGAACGGCTACAACTTCGAAGACTCGATCCTGATCTCCGAACGCGTCGTCGCCGAAGACCGCTACACCTCGATCCACATCGAGGAACTGACGGTCGTCGCCCGCGACACCAAGCTCGGTCCGGAAGAAATCACGCGCGACATCGCTTCGCTCGGCGAAGCACAGCTGTCGCGTCTCGACGAGTCCGGCATCGTCTATATCGGCGCCGAGGTAGAAGCCGGCGATGTGCTGGTCGGCAAGGTGACGCCGAAGGGCGAAACCCAGCTGACGCCGGAAGAGAAGCTGCTGCGCGCGATCTTCGGCGAGAAAGCATCCGATGTGAAGGACACCTCGCTGCGCGTGCAGTCGGGCATCGCCGGCACGGTCATCGACGTCCAGGTCTTCACCCGCGAAGGCATCGAGCGCGACAAGCGCGCTCAGTCGATCATCGACGATCACCTGCGCGGTTACAAGACGGACCTCGCGGATCAGATGCGCATCGTCGAACGCGACGCGTTCGCCCGTGTCGAGCGCCTGATCGTCGGCAAGACCGCCAACGGCGGTCCGAAGAAGCTGGCCAAGGGTAGCGCGATCACCCGCGAGTACATCGACGGCATCGATCCGCACCACTGGTTCGACATCCGCATGGCCGACGAAGACGTGGCGCAGCAGCTCGAATCGCTGCGCGACGGCCTCGAGCAGACGCGCAAGGACTTCGACATCGCCTTCGAGGAAAAGCGCAAGAAGCTGACGCAGGGCGACGAATTGCCGCCGGGCGTTCAGAAGATGGTCAAGGTCTACGTCGCCGTCAAGCGCCGCCTGCAGTCGGGCGACAAGATGGCCGGCCGCCACGGTAACAAGGGTGTCGTCTCGCGCATCGTTCCGGTCGAAGACATGCCGTACGACAACGAAGGCCGTCCGGTGGACATCGTTCTCAACCCGCTCGGCGTGCCGTCGCGGATGAACGTCGGCCAGATTCTCGAGGTGCACCTCGGTCTCGCCGCCAAGGGCCTGGGCTTCAAGATCGGCGACATGCTGCGCCGCGAAGCGAACGTCAAGGAAGTGCGCGCTTTCCTCGAGCAGATCTACAACAGCAAGGGCAAGCCCGAGGACCTCGACCAGCTCAACGACGCCGAGATCATGGAAATGGCCGGCAACCTGGAGAACGGCGTGCCGTTCGCCACGCCGGTGTTCGACGGTGCCAAGGAAGAGGAAATCAAGGCCATGCTGGCCCTCGCCGGCATGCCCGAGTCGGGCCAGATGGTCCTCTTCGACGGCCGCACCGGCGAGCGCTACGAGCGCGCGGTGACGGTGGGCTACATGCACTTCCTGAAGCTGCACCACCTGGTCGACGACAAGATGCACGCGCGTTCGACCGGTCCGTACTCGCTCGTCACCCAGCAGCCGCTGGGCGGCAAGGCGCAGTTCGGCGGCCAGCGTTTCGGCGAAATGGAAGTGTGGGCGCTCGAAGCCTACGGCGCCGCCTACGTGCTGCAGGAAATGCTGACGGTCAAGTCGGACGACGTGAACGGCCGGACCAAGGTCTACGAAAACATCGTCAAGGGCGATCACAAGATCGATGCCGGCATGCCGGAATCCTTCAACGTGCTCGTCAAGGAAATCCGCTCGCTGGCGATCGACATCGATCTCGAACGCTTCTAAGACGGATCCCAGGCAATGACGGCAGCCGCGGCTACGGCCGCGGCACAGAGAATTTGAATTCTCACCCCGAACGGAGTGAAAGATGAAAGCACTACTTGATCTGTTCAAGCAGGTAACGCAGGAAGAAGAGTTCGACGCGATCACCATCGGTCTCGCGTCGCCGGACAAAATCCGTTCCTGGTCCTACGGCGAAGTCAAAAAGCCGGAAACCATCAACTACCGTACCTTCAAGCCCGAGCGCGACGGCCTGTTCTGCGCCAAGATCTTCGGGCCGGTCAAGGACTACGAGTGCCTGTGCGGCAAGTACAAGCGCCTCAAGCATCGCGGCGTGATCTGCGAGAAGTGCGGCGTCGAAGTCACGCTGGCCAAGGTGCGCCGCGAGCGCATGGGCCACATCGAGCTGGCCTCGCCGGTCGCCCACATCTGGTTCCTGAAGAGCCTGCCGAGCCGTCTCGGTATGGTCCTCGACATGACCCTGCGCGACATCGAACGCGTGCTCTACTTCGAAGCCTTCGTCGTTTGCGACCCGGGCATGACGCCGCTCAACCGCGGTCAACTGCTGACCGAGGACGATTACCTCGCGAAGACCGAGGAGTACGGCGACGACTTCTTCGCGGCGATGGGCGCCGAAGGCATCCGCGAACTGCTGCGCAACCTCGACCTCGACAACGAAGTCGACCGCCTGCGCGGCGAACTCGAGACGACGACGTCCGAGACCAAGAACAAGAAGCTGGCCAAGCGCCTGAAGATCCTCGAAGGCTTCCAGAAGTCCGGCATCAAGCCCGACTGGATGGTGCTCGAAGTGTTGCCGGTGCTGCCGCCCGACCTGCGTCCGCTGGTGCCGCTGGACGGCGGCCGCTTCGCGACCTCCGATCTGAACGATCTCTACCGCCGCGTCATCAACCGTAACAACCGTCTGAAGCGTCTGCTCGAACTGAAGGCACCGGACATCATCGTGCGCAACGAAAAGCGCATGCTGCAGGAAGCCGTCGACTCGCTGCTCGACAACGGCCGCCGCGGCAAGGCG
>MKUH01000027.1 GCA_001897745.1 Candidatus Accumulibacter sp. 66-26 | reverse complement strand
TTTCTGTCGAAGCGTTGATGCGCTGGCAACACCCTGTCTGGGGTTGGGTGTCGCCGGCTGAATTCATTCCGGTTGCCGAGGATTGCGGACTGATCGACTCACTGGGGAACTGGGCGCTGGAAACTGCGCTGGGTGACGCTTCCCTATGGCGTGACCAGGGTGTGGATTTGCGGGTGGCAGTCAACCTGTCGGCCATCCAGTTGCGCGACCCCCATCTGCTCGTCCGGATCCGGCGTTGCCTCGACAGACACGGATTGGCGGCCTCGGCATTGGAGATTGAGGTAACCGAAAGCACGGCCATGCGTGATGTTATCGACGCCCTAACTCATCTGCATGATTTCACCGATGCTGGCATTCATCTGGCAATCGATGATTTCGGCACGGGCTATTCATCGCTCGCCAGCCTGAAAAACATTCGTGTCGGGCTACTGAAGCTTGATGCATCTTTTGTCAGCGGCTTGCCGGAAGATGCCGAGAATGCCGCCATTGCCGCGGCCATCATCCGCATGGCCGACGCCCTGGGAGCACGTACCCTGGCTGAAGGCGTCGAGACCCGGGAACAATTCGACTGGCTTCGGGCGCAAGGCTGCCATCTGGCCCAAGGCTGGCTGTTCGCCCGGGCCCTGCCGGCGGTAGAAATCCCGGCACTGTTCCACCGCAACTTTTTAACTTCCCTATAGGTTAGTCACCATGTCATTTCACTCCATCAGTGCCCGTCTGGCTGCTTTTACTGTCTTTGCCGGGTTGTTGCTCGTCACCATTGCAGCCGTTGGTCTGCTGGGCGGAAAAAAGGCTGTCGATGCGCTTAATTCAGTTTATGAGGATCGAACTGTACCGCTGGTTGATCTCTTTCGCCTGGCCGAACTGCGCGCCGCCAACGAGAAGGAAATCCTGCTGATCCTGCAGCGCGACCCCCGTTCCCCCTTGTCCGGCGCGCACGGCCAGCCATTGAGTGAGGATTTCGCCAATTTCGAACGCCGTAGCGCCGAGATCAACGCGCTCTGGAACAAATATATGGCAACCAACCTGAGCGAGGAGGAAAAGCGCCTTGCAACCGATTTCGCCAGCAAGCGCTCGGCGTGGATTGAGCGGGTGCGCCCCCTGTTCGAGCGCATCAAGGCGGAAGATTACGCTCCGGAAGTATCCCGGGCCTTGCTCGCCGCCACACTGGATGAAGGCAAGGCGGTCAGAGAGGCGCTTGATGCCCTGGCGATCTATCAGGCAAAGACCGCGAAAGCCCTTTTCGAGGAAGAGCAACGCGATTTCCGCACCGATCTGATCGTTTTGGCTTTGGTGGGTCTGGGCGGCCTTCTCGGCCTCGGGGTCTACGCCTGGTGGCTGGCGCGCACGATCACCCATCCCATCAACCAAGCGGTGAGCGTGGCTGAGGCGATCGCCAACGGTGAGCTCAACCGTCCGGTTCCCACCGGTGGACGTGATGAAGCCGGGCGCTTGCTGGCTGCATTCGCGCTGATGCAGGACAGTCTGCGCACCATGGTCAGTGCCTCGCAGCGCAGCGCCGACGATCTGGCCTGCGCGGCCATTGAAATGTCTACTGCCGCCCAGGCTTCGGCCGCGGCCACCACCGCACAAAGCGAAGCCGCCTCGGGGATGGCTGCCGCCGTCGAGGAAATGTCGGTTTCCATCGATCAGGTGCGCGATCATGCCCGCGAGGCCCGTCATGTGGCAGCCAGTGCCGGCGAGGCCTCACGCACCGGTGGCGCGGTGGTGCATTCGACCAGCAACGAAATGCGACAGGTGGCAACGGCGGTCAACGACGCGGCGCATTCGATTCGCGAACTGGAAAATTACTCCCGGGAAATTTCGGCCATCGTTGATGTGATCCGTGATGTTGCCGATCAGACCAATCTGTTGGCGCTGAATGCCGCCATCGAGGCGGCTCGGGCTGGTGAGCAGGGACGTGGTTTTGCCGTCGTTGCCGACGAGGTGAGAAAACTCGCCGAACGCACCTCGAAATCGACCCAGTCGATCGCCAGCGTCATCGAAAAGGTGCAGTCCGGTGCCCGCCACGCGGCACAGGAAATGGAAAGTGGCGTCAATCGCGTCGGCACCGGGGTGGATCTCGCGCAACAGGCAGGAGATTCGATCATCGGCATTCAGGACGGTGCAAACCGGGTGGCAACGACCGTCGACGATATTGGCAGTGCCCTCGACGAACAGTCGGTGGCCGCCCAGGAAATTGCCCAGGGCGTTGAACGGATCGCCCACATGGCCGAGGAGAACAGCGTTCGTGCCCGGCAAACCTCAGTCGCTGCCGAGCGACTCAAATCGCTGGCCAGCGATTTGAAGGGTTCCGTCGCCCGTTTTCGTGTCTGAGCCACTGAGACGCCGACAAGGATTATCCAGACGATCGTTCAAGGGAGATTGAAGATGAAAGCCAGCCAATCGATTCTCGTGGCCACCGATTTCTCGGCGCCAGCCACTCTCGCTGTCGAACGTGCTGCCCGGCTGGCGAGGGAATGGCAGTGCCCGCTCAATCTCCTGCATGTCTTCAACCCATTCGCCTGGGAACATGCAGGACATCTGCTGCCGGACCTGCTCATTCGACACAACCCGAAGGTGCGCAGCGAGACGATGCTGAACCGACTTGCCGACGACATGGCCGTCCGCAACGCATTGTCACGAGTCGGCCGCCAGCTGGTGGTCGGGCGTGCCTCTGCCGTCATCGCCGATCACGCCGTCGTTAGTGGCGCCAGTCTGATCGTCATTGGCATTCGTGGCGAGGGCATCGTTCACGAACTGGCCCTGGGCGGCACCGCCGTCAAGGTGTTGCGCCGCAGCCCGTGCCCGGTGCTGGTGGTTCGCCAGAAACCCGTTCCGCCGTACCGGCGGATCGCCATCGCGACGGATTTTTCGGCAACGGCGACGCGGGCGCTGCGTGCCGCCCTGGCGATATTTCCGGAAGCACAACACATCGCGATTCATGCCAGTCGTGCGCCGTACGAGGGGCGGATGCGTCTGGCCGGTGCCTCGCCCGAGGATGTCGAGCGTTACCGCAGCGATGAACTGGCCGCAGCCGGACAGGACATGGACGCCTATCTGGCGGATGCGGACTATGAAGCTGCCGGTGGAATATCCCGCGTCATTGGTCACGGCTACCCGGCGGCTGTGCTGCTCGACGAATTGCGCCGAGCCCCCTGCGATCTGCTGGTGCTCGGCCGGCACGGTCAATCGGTGCTCGATGAGCAACTGCTCGGCAGCATCACCCTGAATCTCCTGCACCACGCGCCGTGCGACGTGCTGCTGGTTCCTTGATATTCGGGAGAGCGGAATGTTTTCCATCTACGGCATGACAGGCCAGGTATTCAGCGGCACGCTGGAGGCGATGAACCGTGTCTATCCGCTGGCGCGAGCCCGCAATACCCGAGGCGTAGCCCAGGAGGGCGATGAAATAGGTGTCGAGAACATGGCGACGCCATTGCAACGGGAGGCCGTCCGTGCCTATCGGAGAATGCTGCCCGACGACCTGGAGCGTGGTCCGCTGATTCATGCGGCCCAGATCATGAGCCATCCGGTCACGGTGCTCAACCAAAAAAACGCGGTTGCCGACGCTTGGCGCGTCTTCCAGCGTTGTGGAATCCACCAGGCACCGGTTCTGGACGACGCGCACCGGCTGATCGGGATGGTCAATGAGCGGGACTTGCTGACCGTCATCGATATCGACGGTGAACATGTTCTCGAAAATCTGCAACGGCGGGTGAGTGATGTCATGACCTCGCCGGTCGTGGCTTCCGTACCCGTGACCGACATTCGACGCATCGCTGCGGCGATGCTCGAAGGTGGCTTGAGTGCCGTTCCCATCGTCAATGAAAGCGAAATCATTGTCGGCATCGTTTCCCGTACCGATGTCTTGCGCGCGGTCATGACCGATCCGCCCCTCAGTCTGTGGCGTTGAAATACACCGGACGATTAGGACCCCCCTCATGGCGCCCCGCATTGTTCGCTATTTGACGAGCTATCGGTAAGTACACTTCGCGTTTATTCAGGATGCTATCGGACTTATCCTTGTCTCGAATGTCAATGAATCGAGAGAGGAATGATCATGATGACCCTGCAAGCCCGTGAATGGACGAAAGGCGCCCATCGGTTGCGTCACTATCCGGCCGACAGTACCCGCGCCAGGGCGCGCCTTGCCGTGTTGGCCATCATCGCCGGCGGCAACACCGACATCCGTACGTTCGACGCCCTGGAGCAACACGGTGAATTCCGCACGCTCGACCTCGAGCGCGAAGATTTCTTGCGCGCCCTGTTTGACCTGTGCTGCGATCTCCTTCGGACATCGGAGGGGAGGAATGGCAGAATATTTCCCGAAACACTTGATGCCCTGATGGATGAAATCCACAGCCAGCATGCGCGGCGCACCTTGTGCTGTCTCATGATCGAAAACATGCGGGCTGATCATGGCAGTGCCTTGGCCGGAAAACTCCGCCTCGGCGATGCCAGCCAGGATTGGCCTGCGCGTTAGGCACAGGGGTTTTACGAGATGTTCATCACACCATCGGAGATTCACCATGAATCCTGAATCCTTGCACGTATTGATTGCCTTCGATGGTTCGCCTTCCTCAATGGCTGCGGCTCGCAGCTGGTCGACATGGAGTTCCGCCCAGATTGCGCTCACAGCAACCTTGCTCACGGTTACTGACGGGGCCATGGAGAAAGAGGGAATTGCTCCTGTCTGTCACCCGCTGGCTGACGCGGTGAGTACCGCTCAGGAATGGTTTGCGCGCAGCGGGGTGAAAATGGAATACGTTGTCGTGGATGGCGGAACCCCGGCGACGAGGATCATCAACGAAGCCCAACATCGTCAGGCCGACCTGATCGCGATGGGAACTCGCGGCCTGTCACCGCTGCGCGGATTGCTGCTCGGGTCCATTGCGGCCGAAGTTGCCAGAGGCAGTCCGATCCCCATCTGGCTGATGGGGCCGCATGCGGCGATACCGGCCACACTCGGCCGGCGTCTCCGGCTACTGATCGCCGTTGATGGGTCGGCACATGCTGCCCATGCGGCAGCCTGGGCGGGGCGCATGGCGGCGCGTCTGGGCGAAGCATCGCTCGAACTGTTCAGCGTGCAGCCTGCCTTCTCTCCTTTCGAGGGCATGCTCGATGCCGCAGCAGGTGATTTTCGTCACTGGGGCCTGGGCGTTGGCGAAGCCGCCATCGCCGCCGCTCGGCATGCCATGGGGGATGTCGGCCATCAGGCGACTGGCGCCGTGGCAACCGGAGACGCGGTTTCCATGATCCTGGCGCAGGCTGAAGAGAGCGGAGCCGATGTCATCGTTGTCGCACCGCAAGGCGTCAACGCGCTGGAGCAGGCAGCCCTTGGCAGCGTGTCGCAATCACTGTTGCTCTCGGCACGCTGTCCGATACTGCTCGTTCCGCGCCACTTGACTATTGATGACGCGGATTAAGGTCGTAACCGGAATTACGCCTTGGCCAAGATGACAGCGCTTGGCTTTCGCAAAACGAATGTTCAGCTAACCCATTTCTGAACCCACAATGCAAGTTGCGGATTGGGTGGGTTGTTATAGGTCTGATGAATCACTGGGGCCGACAGCCAGCGTTGCAGATCGGTATGGTTATCGAGGAAGGGGTTGTCTGGTTGGGCAACCTGATTCAGCACTACGCCCATCAGGGGCAGTCCGCGCATCTGGATGGCCTCGATGGCCAGCAAGCTCTGATTGACCGCACCCAGACGATCGGCTACTACCAGCAGAACGGGCATGCCCATGCCGGCAGCCAGATCGGCATTCAGTGCGCCGTGGGCGATCGGTGAATAGAAGCCGCCGGCACCTTCAACCAGCAGAAAGTCATCGTCGCCGACCCCATTCAGACAGGCAGCATGCAGATCCCCAATCTCAAGCGGCCGATTGGCCAGCCTGGCCGCCCACTCCGGAGAAACCGGCGGCTCATAGCGATATGGACAGACAGCCTCCAGCGCATCCATGGCGCCAGCTGCCGCGTTTAGCCGAACCGCATCCGAAGGTTGGAGAATGTCGCTTCCAGCCAGCTTCTCGCATCCGGTTTCGACGGGTTTGCGCACGCGCACACGTTGCCCGTTCTCCCGAAGCGCTTTTGCAACCTGGATGCCGATGGTGGTCTTGCCAACTCCGGTGTCCGTTCCGGTGATGAAAATGCCGCGCATTGATGTCTCTTTGCACCTCGGCCGCACCGATGGGGCGACCTGATTGTTGCCTTCAGAATTTGCCGGGCCGCAGCACTTCGACCTCGGAAAGGCACGCCACCATGGCGTAATTCGAGTAGTACCGTTCCTGCAAGTGCGCCAGCAGCGTTTCCGCCTGGGGGCGGGCACAGATGATCTCGATTCGAATGTTCTTTGATTCATCCCAGGTGGCGTCCCGCACCCCGCGGCTTCCTTTGCCGCGCGCGTCGCAGATGGTGTAGCCGCGAATCCCCAGTCGATCAATATCCTTGATCAGGACGTGCTCGAGGGTCGCTTCTGTAAACACGGTGAGCAGCGTGCGTTTTTCGGTCTGTATGGGGATCACGGCGTCGCTCCTGTCAGTTGGGTGGCCATCCAGTGATAAAGCGGGATTCCGGCCAGAATATTGAAGGGGAAAGTCACGCCCAGTGAACCGGCCAGAGACACGGCGGGATTCGCCTCAGGCACGGCGATCCGCATGGCGGCCGGGACGGCGATGTAGGACGCCGAAGCCGCCAGGGTGGCCAGCATCGTCATCCCGCCGACCGAGAACCCGAGCATCATGCCGGTGCCGAGGCCAAGACAAGCCGACAGCAGCGGCATGGCCAAGCCAAAAGCGATCAGGGACAAGCCGCGTCGCTTGAGCTCGTCTACCTGACGGCTGACAATCAGTCCCATTTCCAGCAGGAACAGAGCCAGCACTGCCTTGAACAGATCGAAGTACATGATCTTGATGGGTTGCAAGCCCTCCGGCCCTGCCGCCCAACCAATCGCCATCCCCCCCAGAAGCAGGGTTACGCCCTTGCCCAGGAAGGCCTCATGACCCAATGACCTCCAGTCGGTGTCCTTGCTGACCCCGCGAGCCAGAACGATGCCGACGAGAATGGCGGGAATTTCCATGACAGCCAGCAAGATCGCCATTTGCGGTTCGACATCGATACTGCGTGACGACAGCCACGCTGCAGCAACGGCAAAAGTGGCGACGCTGACCGACCCGTAGTGGGCGGCCGTTGCTGCGGCATTTGGACGGTCAAAACGAAAAATCGCACGCAAGGCGCCAAAGGCGATCAACGTCTGAACGACGCCCAGCACGACCACCGCCAGCAGTTGGGGCAGCAATGGCCCCAGGGGCTGGGTTGCCAGGCCTTGGCCGCCTTTCAGGCCAATTGCCAGCAGCAGGAAAATGGATAGCGAGTCGTACAGAGCGCTCGGCAGTTTCAACTCCGAGCGCAGGAGTCCGGCAACCAGCCCGAACAGGAAAAACAGGATGACCGGATCAATGCTGTTCATGGTGACGATCTTCAGGGATTACAGTAATCGCAATGGGCCGGATCAGCGAAGGCGACCCCGTCCTTCCGGAGATGTTCTTCCCGAAAGTTGCAAGCGGGACAGCCCCAGACCTGTCCCCGCTGCTCGCGGGTAGGCAGGCCGCATTCTGCACAAGGCAGTCCAGCCACCCGTTCAATGGCGGAATAACCCGGCGATCCGCATTGAGGGCAAAACGAACGTAGTTTCTCCGCCAGACTGTGTGCCGCCTTGCCAATATTTACCATGCGTTCCGGATGCGCGTGAGCCCGGAGGTCGCGTTCGACAAGAATTGCCGCCTGATCCGAGGCTAGCCTCTTTACCCATGCGAAGGCGGCTCTCAGAGAGGATTTGTCGGCCAGGCCCTTGCGCACGCGGGGATCGTTTTCGCTGCAAGGCCGCAGAACCAAATGCTGTTTTGGAAAGCCGACCCGATGCGCGAAGGCCTCCAGTTCCGGCCAATCCGTGATCCAGGCATGATCGTGGCTCGCAGGCCCTTGATGGACGCCGACCACCTCGATTTTCCGGATATCGTCGATCAGGAGCAGTACCTCGACGTTCCACGGAAATAGGCCGGTGTGCGGATCGGGTCCAAAACTCCCCTCGCTGGCAAGCCCCAGGCTGGCACCACTCAATTGCATGCCGATACGAGCCTTGCGGCGGGCGGCATCCAGTTGGCTGCCGTAGCGCGGAATATCCCGGGTGAAAGTGCCCAGTTCATCGGTATCAAAGCCAGCAACCCGCTTGACCCTGCAGCCCAATGCCTTGTCGAGCACGGGGGCAACCACTTGCTCCTTGCCGTGTTGGGTAAGAAAGGCGATTTCCTGACCTGCATAGGGATTCAGTTGGATCTCGGAAGCAGTCTTGGCATCGTTCATCAGTTGCTTCGTTTCTGCATGGCTACACCCGCCTCGTTCAATCAGCATGGCGGCGCAACAGCTGACTTTGAACCAGGGTCTGTCTTTCCAGCGACCGGGTGGCACGGGTGATAGCCCTGTCGGTCGCCCAGTAAATGTCGGCCAGCGTCTCGTGAGCGGAGATTTCCGCCTGTCCATGCTGCAATTGAAGGCGTACCCGGCATCCTGTGTCCTTGCTCGCCTCGTCGCCACTGAAATGGAAATCAACGCGAACCACCTTGTCCCGGCTTCTCCCAAGCGAACAAGCCAGACGCCACAGGGCGTACTGCTTGACCGGCTCGCTCAGGCACAGATGACTGGTATGGAAATGGACGTTCATTGGATCGAGTAGCGTAAAAGAGCTAGCGAATTGTCCCCGAGATAACCATTCGATTCCATCAGATATAATGCATCCAATTAGTCGAAAATATCGAATAATCAAATGCTCAATTTCAAACACCTGCATTACTTCATGGTGGTCGCCAGAAGTGGGGGCATCATTCGCGCTGCAGAGCGTTTGCATCTGGCCCCGCAAACACTGTCCGGACAGATCTCGCAGTTTGAGGAGCGGATTGGTGCCCAATTATTTCATCGTGTCGGGCGGCGACTGGAACTGAGCGAAACAGGCAAGCTGGCTTTGTCTTATGCCGAGGAGATTTTCCAGACGGGCTCTGAACTGGAAGAATTGCTCAGCAGTGGAGCGATTGATCGCTTTTTCACTTTTCGTGTCGGGGTTGCCGATGTGTTACCGAAATTCATCGTTCACCGTTTACTGGCGCCGGTTCTGAAACTGCCGGAAGCGATTCGGCTGATCTGCCACGAAG